>JAFRQF010000032.1 GCA_017428765.1 Erysipelotrichaceae bacterium | reverse complement strand
TATCCCCGTTGCTTCCGGATACAACCCCTTCATATGTTGAATTCCCGGATTTATTCCAGGAAACTACTTTATGGTTTTCATAATAATCCATTCCTCTCCAGACGGAATTTCCACTGGCAATTTCAATCAGACCCATATGGTTTCCTTTCAGTATTATCTGTCTTTCTTTTCGCTAAGGCTTATTCTGTATTCCTCTTCAGCAATTTCTATCTGTTGCTGAATCTGCTCCGCAGTGGGCAGGTATTCCTGAATCTCCTGTATTTTCACATTATCGTATGTAGCCACGCCCATCGGAGTTGTAATTCCTTGAAACGCCAGCTGAACCTCCGTACGATCCATATCTTTGCAGATCAGAAGTCCGATCGTCTGATTGTCGCTATCCTTTCGGATGAACTCGTTTACAGCATTTACATAGAAGTTCAACTTCCCTGCGTATTCCGGATCGAAAGGCTTTACCTACAGTTCCAGTACTACATAACATCGCAGGTAGATATGATAAAACAGCAAATCTATCTTTCTGGTTTTACCAGAGATGATGATTTCTTTCTGTCTTCCTACAAAAGCCCAACCTTCACCGAGCTCAAGCAGGAACCTGGTCATCCTCTGCTCCAATACATCTTCTAATGCATTCTCATCATATTTTGGCGGTAAGCTGACAAATCCAAGGTCGTAATTGCTTTTCAATATCTCCTGCGCAAGTTCTCCCTGTGTTGTCGGAAGCTTCTCCGAAAAATTTGTCGCTGCAGTACCAACCGCATGGTACATATCGGCACGTATGCAATTATCCTAAGCATTGCGGCTTCAGCCTTCTTCTATTGTTCTTTTTACGTAAAACAGAGCTTCATGCAAGTCCTTGCATTTAGTGATTATCTCAATATGATATCCCCAAGGGATAAATCCGAATATCGCCGGGAATGGAATTTCTGCAACAACTTGTTGCAGTTTTTCTTCTGATGCCGTCCCCTGAATTTCTGCAGCAACCTGCTGCAGTTTTAAGCTGCTGATATCCATCTGGCCACTCAAAGCATTAACAGCGTCCCCGAAATCCTCATACGAAGTATAAAAAAGAATACCTTTTCTTCATGTTCCATGTCTGCTCAATACTTCTGTTATCATCCCGCAGAATCACAGGAAAAGCTCCTTCAGTCTTTCAGACATGTAACCGGAACAACATAGACTCCATCTTCCCTCTTATAGGCAAACGGAGCCACTCCGCATAAAACCATCATAAATGCCGGTTCAGACATTTTTTCTGTATCAATTCTGTCTGCCAGTTTCTTAAGGCTTGCAACGCCCTCCTCGATCAGTTTGTCTCCGCCAAGTTTCACTTCAATCAATCCATATCTGCCGTTTCTCAAATGAATTACAGCATCACATTCAAGACCTGTTTTATCTCTGTAGTGATAAACATTTCCATCCAATGCATCTGCATATATCCTGAGATCCCTGACGCACATGTTTTCAAAAATCAAACCCATAAGCTCCAGATCATTGACCAGATCTAAGGGACCGATTCCAAGTGCAGCCGACGCCACCGAAGGATCAACAAAATACCTTGTATCTGAAGTGCGTATCGCTGTCTTGGAACGCAGATTAGGATTCCATGCAGGAGAGTCCTCGATTACAAAAATCCTCTTCAGAGCATTCAGATATCCATAAAGCGATTCCTTGTCGAACGTTTCTATATCATTACTTATCACATCTGTTCTGATTGTTTCCAGAGAAACCTGCGTTGATACATTTCTGGCATAGGATCTCATAATGCGCTTTGTTCTCTCCGAATCTCTTTTCAAACCGTCCACCCTTGAAATGTCGTCATTAACGACTGCATCATAATAGTCGAAAGCCTGCCTTAATGCGACTTTCTCAGTATGATTCAAAGCAGCCGGCCAGCCTCCCCGGCAAATCAGGAAAGCGATATCTTCAATACTGTGATTATCAATGGCAGATATTTCTTTCCCGTCAAACAAATCCATTAATGACACCTGTCCGCTTGAATCTCTGGATTCAAACAGTGACATTGGCCTCATTCGCATTCGAACGATACGACCCGTACCTGTGTGCATAGTATCATCCAAATCAGCAGGGACAGAAGAACCGGTGAGTATAAACTGACCGAATTCACCTCTGCGGTCAACCTCATAACGAACTGCATTCCAGATATTCGTTGCAATCTGCCATTCATCAATCAAATGGGGAACCTCTCCCTCAAGAAGATTCGAGGGCTTAATTCTAGCCATTTGCTGGTATTGTTCCGTCATATCAGGGCGATCCATTTCTATGACACTTTTTGCAATATGTTTTGCAGAGGTTGTTTTTCCGCACCATTTAGCCCCTTCAATCAGCACTGCTCCCTTGGACTCTAAATGATCCATCAGCACTTTATCTGAAACTCTTTGATAGTATTCTTTCACTATATATCTCCTTTTGCGGTTGAAACGATTATGTGCATAAGTTGTGGCCGAGTATTTGTCCTTATTTCAACCGAGTGTTTGGCTATATTTTAGCCGAGTATTTGGCTCTAGTCAATAATGTGAAAGGATGCTTACTTACTGCGAAATGAAGAAAATAAACGTCCATAATCAACGCGATATTCTATTGTCTATAAGTCCTCAAGTTTTGTGCCTACAGTGACGAGTTCTATTGCTATAGCCACCCGGACATACTTTTCGAGGCGTTTTCCGCGCTTCGACCAGTCGGTCTCACCGAAGGTGAAATGCTCGTAAAAGTGCATAAAATAAAGGATTTCTACGAGTTCAACTTTTGTAGCAACACCACCGTCTCCACATGAGGGGTGTTAGGAAACATGTCATAAGCCTGGATATGCGAGATCTTGTATTTCTGTTTCAGCAGATCCAGGTCTTTCCCCAATGTCGAAGGATTGCATGAGATGTAGATGATCTGATCGATCTTTGACTTCAGCAGCGTTACGATCAGTTCATCATCGAGTCCCGTCCTTGGCGGATCGACAATGAGTACATCGGCCTTTTCTTTGTTCAGAATCTTCCGCACTTCCTTTGACGCATCGCCGGCGATGAATTCCAGATTGTCATAGCCGTTGAGCTTTGCGTTGTCTTTTGCGTCTTTGATCGCCTTTTCGATCAGCTCGATCCCGATGAGCTTTTCTGCTTTGTCATGCAGATACAAAGAGATCGCGCCGATGCCGCAATAGGCTTCGATGACCCTCTTCTTCTTGCCTTCGATCAGTTCAGAAACATCCTTGTAGATCCTTTGTGCCTGTTCATGATTGAGCTGGTAAAATGCCTGCGGTGACAGCAGCAGCTTATAGTCTCCCGAGGCAAGTTCGATCTTCTGTTTTCCGAACAGACAGCGCAGCTTGTCCGGCATCAGCCGGACAGGATCTCTTACCGTGTTGATACCCTGGAAAAGAGAATCAAGCCCCTTGATCTTCTTTAAGTCTTTGATGAGATCTTCATCCAATATGTCCTTGCCGGTAACTAAGACCGCCTGATAGGACTTCCTGAAACCGCGGACGATGAGCTGACGCATCCCCTTCTTTTCATGACGGTCATAGGCTTTCAGACGATGGCGGTTCAATACCTCCAGGATCTTCTTTCGTATGTCTTCGACCCCTTCCTCGTGGATCAGGCATTCTTCGATGATGCAGGGGTGATTGGTCCCTTTTTTATAGACGGCATTGTACAGCCTTCCTTCGTGTTCGACGATCGGCAGGTTGCACTTATTGCGGTAGTGAAAGATCTTCCCGCTGGGGATGACGTCATTCAGTTTCTCATCGATCTTTGCGTATTTGTACAAGGCACCTTCCAACAATTGTTTCTTGACGTGCAGCTGTTCCTCGTAATCGATCTCCATCAGAGCACAGGCACCGCATTTGAAACAATGTCTGCACTTTCCCTTGATGCGATGTTCGCTCTTCTTTACGATGTTTCGAAGTCTTCCCGTGTAGTGGTTTCCTTCATCTTTCAGGTCGCAGTCGACGATCTCTCCTTCAAAACAGCCCTCGACGAAAACCGGCTTCCGTTTGAAAAAGCCGATCCCTTCGCCATTGATCCCTGCTTTGACGATCTCTAACCTCATATCCTGTTCTTTAAGATATCCGTCGCTGTCTCCAGCATCTCAAACGCGTTGTCACGCAATGTCGTGATCTGATCATAGACCAGATCCTCGCTCAAGACACCGGCTTTGGTGCCTTCCGGAAGATCGAGGTCCCTGTCTTCATACCACTCTTCCGAACCGTAGTATTCAAACAGCTTCATCATGTTTTCTCTTGCCTCATTGACTTCCTGCAGTTTCAGTGCCAGTTCGCCATTGAGTTTGGTCACTTCTTCAAGATAAGATTCCATCTCTTCGATGCGTTTCAGATTCTTTTTCATATGCAATACCTCTACACTCATTATATAAAAAGATACGGATCGCTCCGTATCTCATCTGCGTCTTTCTTTCAATTCTCTTTCGTGGCGTTCCGAGAGCCTGTAATACTTTTTGGCGTCCGCATTGATGCCTTTGTTTTCATACATCTTTGCGATCAGTTTTTCCCTTGCCGGAAGATCCTGTTTTGAAACTTTGTTCAGGCTTTTCAGTGCCTCATCAAGATAGGCGTGCCCGCCTTTGACATAGGCATCGTAATTCCAGTCGATGTCCTTCTTGTTTTTGTAGACAGAGAATTCCGAGATCTTCTCATAATACTTTTTCGCATCTTCTTTCCTGCCCCGGTCGATGTAATAGTAGAAGATCTTCGGATAGATCTTTTTCTTCTGAGGATCTTTCAGATCCATGCCTTCAAACTCTCTGATCAGGACTTCCATCTTCGGAAAGTCCCGCCTGATCTCAGCAACATTGAAGCGGATCAATTGTTTGTCAAACGCCGAGAGCGTCTTTGTGCTTAAGGAGGAAGCTGCTTTTTCAAAGGCTTCCTCATCATTTTCAAAGGCTGCTGCAATGAGCTTATTGGAGGCATTTCGCTTAAGGATGAAGTATAAAAGTTCAATGACCAGTCCGATGTCAACTAAAATGACAAAGATCAATACGATGATATCCGCACTCATGGTCTCACCTCATGACAAACGTCAGAACGATAAACATAAGTGACAGGATATCGATCAGTACGCCAAAGAGCTTTACTGCTCTTGTCGCTTTATCGATTGGATAGTGTGTGAAGGTGATAAAGCTCGAAAAGATATATGGATATAAGATCAAAGCGGTTCCCGCGATCAGCATCCCGACATACATCGGCAGCAGCTTATAGGTCCCTGAAAAAACGAATGTCGAAAGGATGAAGCCGATGCTTCCGCAGAAGATCATGATATAAGTACGGTTCTTATATTCCTTGTCCTTGTTGAGATAATCGATGACGTTTTTCTTACATTCATTTGAGCAGACATCAAAGACACCGTTGGACACGTTGATCTTCGATCCGCCTGTTTCATATTCTTTTCCGCAATACACACACTTCATAACTTATTTCTTCCTGTAATCTCCAAAGCCGTTCATAACGACTTCCATCTGTTCATCCGTCAGTAAGATCGGTTCCTGCCCGGTCAGACGGCAATTGTAGTATAACTGGCAGCAGAATTCGATCTGTTCCGCCACATCCATCGCATAAGAAAGGCTCTTGCCGGTCGACAGCAGGCCATGGTTTCCTAAAATGCAGGCACGGTTGTCGCCCATTGCCTCATAGCAGGCTTCCGCAAGCTCATAGGTACCAAACTGCACATACGGGATGTAAGGAACTTCACTTCCCGAATATGCGACGAGGTAGTGAAGCTGCGGTACCTTCCAGCCAAGGCAGGACAGGGTCGTGGCGTAGACAGAGTGGGTGTGAACGACCGCGTTGATGTTGTTCTTCCTCTGGTAGAAGATCCTGTGCATGTCGACTTCGCTTGAAGGTTTGCGGTCGCCTTCCACGATCGTGCCGTCCGGTCTCAATATGACGCAGTCTTCCGGTGAAGTCTTGTAGTAGTCAAATCCGGAAGGAGTGATGGCAAACAGATCCAGTTCTCTGTTGTAGACGGAGATGTTTCCGAATGTACCGACCGTTAAATGACGGTCGACCATGATCTTGCCATATTTTACGATCTCTTCTCTTTCTTCTCTGAGTAACATGTTTTTCCCCTTGTTTATCCGATATCGATGTTTCGGTAATTGACGATGCGGTCGCAGATATCCTTTTCCAGGATCTCGTTGATGTCTCTTGTTAAGATGTATGGCGATAAGGCGATGGAATCAAGTGTCGTTCCCGCAAGATGGGAAGTGACCAGAACGTTTTCCATTTCAAGCAGAGGATCATCCCAGCGGATCGGCTCGCTGTCAAAGACATCGAGGGCCGCTCCGGCGATCAGACCTTGCTTCAAAGCTGTGCGAAGATCCTCATAGTTGAGTATGCCGCCTCTTGCCGAGTTGATGAAGTAAGCTTCCTTCTTCATCTTTTTAAACTGATCGATCGTGAACCAGTTTTCGGTTGCCGGGACCAAGCGAAGATGCAGGGAAATGATATCGCTGTTTGAAAGGATATAGTCCTGATCCCTTGTCAGTTCCAGTTTTTCGAGTCCTTTTTTCTCAAGCTGTTCTTCGCTGATGAATTCATCGTAGCCGATGACTTTCGAGCCCATGCCGATCAGCTTTCTGGCCAGGGAAATACCCACGTTGCCTAGGCCTATGAGTCCGACCACAGAATTGCCTAAGGTCTTCTGGCAGGCCGAATTGTAGTAGTCCCTTGTCCAGATCTTTTTGTGCAGATAGTTGTGCGATAAAGTGATGTCTCTTGTCAGGTCGATCATCATGCCGATCGTAAATTCCGCAACGGCGTCGGCATTGCGGATACAGTTGACGACCGGTATATTCCTTGCGGTAGCTGCGTCGACATTGATGTGCTCAACGCCGCCCCGGTTGGTCATGATCAGTTTGAGCTTTTCTGCCTTTTCGATCAGCTTTGAAGATACCGGGCAGAAATGAACAAAAAGCACATCGGCATCCTTTATCTTTTCATAGGCCTCTTCCGGGATCTTCACTCCTTCCGGGCCATGACGTTCGATATCGAGCTGCAAAGAAGGAAATTCTTCTTTATTGTTAGGACCGAAGTATAAAGTTTCGATCTCTTTAATATTGATCCTGGTCTTTTTTACGGCATCCACCATGACATTGATGTCGACATTGATGTCGTTGATGATCAGGATCTTCTGCGGTTCTTGTGTGAGCTTATTCAGCATATCGTTTTTCCTCTAATGAAAGGGCTACTGCTATTTTCATAGCAATAGCCCTATATCACTCTTGTGTTTACCTTTAGAATGATTTGCTATGCCTGGTAGGCAGCAGCGTTGTTCTCAAGATAGTCGTAGACTTTCTGTTTGTTCTTTCTGAACCAGAGATAAGCAACGACGTAGACAGCGATCGCGATCAGGATCAGGATGATGTTCTGTGAATAGAAGATGTAGAACAGACCGCAGATCAGTGGGTGACATACGATACCGAAAGAGCAGATGTAGACACCAGCCTGTGGCAGCTGGAAGCCGGCACCGATCGCAACTTCCGTGAATGTCGGAGACAGCTGAGAGAACATGATCATACCAAGAGAGAACCAGAGAGCACCCATGACCATGGACTTCGCGATGTTACCGTTGGAGATACATACGAAGACTTCGACCATGTAAGGAAGTGCACAGAGGTCAGCCATTGGCAGAACTGTGTTACCCGGAAGGATGAAGGACAATACCAGCATGATCGGGATCAGAAGGACACCGGTAACCAGTGTGTTCGTTTCACCATAACCGCAGGCATCGTTGACAGATAAGAACCATCTTCTGTTCTTTGCGGAAGCAGCAGCTTTTGACTTGTAAGCATCTGACATTGAAGTGAAGGCAGATGCGAAGATCGCTGCGACCTTAGGGAAGACAGCCATGATAGCAGCAGTATTGATCGCTGCACCTAAAGCAGTACCCCAGGCATTCAGAGCGTTCTCACCGAAGAGGAACGGAGCCTCGCCGATCAGACCGATCAGAAGACCGACGAACAAGCCGATCATCATTGGTTCACCAAGCAGACCCAGTTTCTTCTGTAAAGAAGCAGCGTTGATCTTGATCTTATTGAAACCGATCTTTGTTAAGATCCAGTCCATGCATACTGCAAACGGGAAAGCTTCGAGGTGGTGAGGTGCAGTCATACAGCATCCGTCATACTCGTAGTATGTGCCCCAGCGAACTGCGCACATTTCAGAGAAGAGCAGGATGTAGAACAGCTGAACGACCATCAAAGCCATAGCCAGCAGCATGTTCTTCGTCAATGCATACAACATGGAACCCCAGACCATGAAGGAATAGTTGTTCCAGAGGTCAGATGCCATGAATACATCAGTGTATCCGACGAAGAATAAGACAAGCTGTAATGCGATCGCGACACCGATGAACAGGACACCGACAGTCGTAGAGTAAGCGATGATCGAAGTTGACTGCCAGCCAGTATCCAGAGTGGATAACTGAACGCCGGTATTGTCGACCATGGACTGTACGATCGGTGCAATGACACCGGAGTAAGAGTTGATGACAAGGTTGAAACCTGTCAGACCTACACCACAGAGTAATGCGGAATTAAATGCTTTCTTGGTCTCAACACCCATCGCCTTTGATAAGACAAAGAGGATGATCGGGATGATGATACCGGAACCGAAAGCACCAAAAATGTTGGATAACGTATTTAAAAAAGCTTCCAAAATATTTTCCCCCTCATTTAATTAATTTCAGAATATATGCTTTCTTAGATTAGTGAATTTTTACGGTAAACGACAAGAACAATAACAGTTTTGGATTATTTGTACTTCTCTTCAAGGACTTCGATGATCTGGTTGATGACTTTTTCTTCACCCATACCTGTGACCATGCCCATGCCCTTGACTTTCGGGATGCCGACATCTTCCGTTACCGGTGATGCGCAGACGATCACATCGATGTTCTTTCCGGCGATGACGGAATTGAGCGAGACTGGGCTCGCTTCATACATCGTTGCGTCCCAGCCCTTATCCCTGAGCTGTTCCTTGATCTTCAAAGCGATCATTGAAGAAGTGACGACGCCTGAACCGCACACGGTAACTACAGTGCATGTTTTCATAAAATTTCCTCCTTATGATATGTATTAACACCTTGCGATCAAGGTACTAACCAATGTATTTTGCAGCTGCTTCATAGAGTTCATCCTCATTTTCAGCTGCCTTGAATGCTGCCAGGGCTTCCGTGTTCTGGAAGACTCCGAGCACTTTCATGATGGTGCCGATCTGATCTTCCGGATTGGTGATCGCCATCATGAACAGCATTTCCGCCTGGACCTTCCTTCCCGGTTCGCCCATGTGTTCGAATTCCACCGGATGTGCGAGTTTTGCGACGGTAACGCCCGGCTTGTTGACATGAATGATGTCGGTATGCGGCATCGCAATGCTGATACCTTCAAGTTCAAGTCCGGTCGCAAAGACCTTTTCCCTTTCAACGACTGCATCGATGTAGGTATCCTTGACATAGCCGTTCTTTAAGAAGAGCTGGCCGACCTGCCTTATGGCATCTTCATAGTCTTTTGCATCGACACCTGTCATGATCAGTTCTCTGTGGATCGCCTGTTCCATAAATCCTCCTATTCCGTAAAGCTTTCAAGAAGGTCCATGACCAGTTTCAGGGAATCTTCTTCGCTTTCACCTGTGACTTCGATATGGATCTGAGTTCCTTTGGACATCCCGCCCATCAGGACTGAAAGGATATTTTTCGGGTTGACGCTTTTCCCTTTGTCTGTTGTGATCATCACCTGATCGGGAAGGCCATTGCAAAGCTGCACCAGCATCGTTGCCGGTCTTGCGTGAATGCCTGTCGGATTTTTAACCGTAAAGTCCTGAGATACCATGTCAATCTCCTTTTTTCAGATATAATGTAGGTGTATGAACAGAAATGATAATTTACTGGAATATGTTGCTGAACTCTACTACGAGCGAGGCCTTTCCCAGCAGGAGATCGGCTCCATCATCAATGCTTCCAGGCCTACTGTTTCCCGTCTCATCGATGAGGCCAAGAAACAGGGTGTCGTGAAGATCGTTATCGAAACTTCCGTTTCCAAGAACAACAAGCTTTCCGGTCGCTTGCGCAAAGCCTTTCATTTACGCGATGCGATCGTCGTCAATTCATCCTTTGATTTTGACAAATCGATCGACATCTGCGGCAAGGCAGCAGCGGCAGTCCTTTCTTCCTTTATCGAACCGGGCATGACCGTCGGTCTTTCCTGGGGCAGGGCCGTCAATGCGCTCGTCAATGCGATGGACGACCTTTCGGTCAGTGATGTCAAAGTTGCCCAGATGGTCGGCTGTATGACGATGGGCAATCCTGCGATCGACTCCTTCTCGATCGCCCAGCGTCTGGCCAGGGAACTTCATGGCACCTACTCTTCCATCAACACGCCTTTGATCGTCAAAGGGGAAGAGGTTTACCACTATCTGATCAATGAACCGATGATCTCCGATTCACTGAAGAAAGCGATGAAAGTCGATATCGCCGTCAACGGCATTGGTTCCTTTGATGACGACAAGAACTCACTTATCCAGTCGGGCTACTTCGACAGCTATAAGCTCAACCGTTTCCGTGACAACGGTGCGGTCGCTTCCTTCATGGGCTGGTTCATCAGACCGGATGGATCGAGAGTCGATGTCGATGACATCTATCTGATCTCAACGCCTCTTGAGGCTGTTAAGAAAGTACCGTTATCCATCGTTCTCAACGCGACGGCCCAGAAGGCGGAAGCCACGATGGCTGTGCTTCGGGGCGGCTACGCCGATATCCTGATCGTCGATGAACCGCTGGCTCTTAAACTGCTGGAACTGTCAAAGAAGTGATCCCACTTCTTTTTTATTTGAGCGTATCGTCCAGCACGATAATGCCCTTGGTGACTTCACCGGCCATCATCTTTTCAAAACCTTCACGCCAGTTTTCCAGCGGTGTCAGGTAGGTTGCGATCTTTTCCGGAACGACCGTTCCTTCTTCCATAAGCTTCAAAGCGGTGACCCAGGAAGACGGCTTCTGGGAACGCGATCCGACATAGACGATCTCTCTGTGAAGGATCAGGTCTGTCCAGATCGACTCATGGGTGTTGTTGAAGACACCCATCTGTACGACCGTACCTTTTCTTCGCACGATCTCCAATGCTTTATTTAATGCCGGTACTGCACCGGAACACTCGAAACATTTATCTGCACCGACATCGTTTGTCATTTCCATGACGACGGCTTTGATATCTTCTTCCATCTGATCGACGCAACGATCCGCTCCGGCTGCCAGTGCGAGCTTGAAACGTTCCTTATCCTGCGGCAATCCTGCGACAATGACGGTTGCGCCTTGTGACTTGGCGACCTGTGAGACCATCTGGCCGATGGCACCGGCACCAAAGACGACACAGACATCCCCCGGCTGTACCTGTCCTTTTTCAATGACTGAATGGACACCGCACGCCAATGGTTCAGTCAAAGATGCACTCAATAATGAAACGTTGTCCGGAAGCACATGGACGGATTCTTCCCTGGAGACCAGGTATTCCGCCATCGAACCGTTGATCTGTGTGCCTAAGCCCTGACGATGACCGCAGAGGTTGTAGTCCTTGGACTTGCACATCGGGCAGACACCGCAGGTCTTGAAGGTCGTCTCCGAAGTGACGCGATCACCGATCTTGATCTTTTTGACTTCCGGTCCGACATCGACGACGATACCGGAGAATTCATGGCCAAGGACGACCGGTGGTTTTGTGGAACCGTAGTTTCCCTTGAACGCATGCAAGTCCGTTCCGCAGATGCCCGAATAGGCGATCTTGATCTTGACCAGATCACCGGTCGCTTCCGGCTCAGGGATGTCCATATAGACCATATGGTCCAATCCGGCTTCAGTTTTTACGACTGCTTTCATATCCTTACCCTCTTACATTATTTCATGATTGTGAAATTTCGCTCTTAACTAATTATATGAACATTATTTTTTTCCTGTCAATAATTTTATGTAAGCCTTTTCTTTTTACTTTTGTAAAGGCTGTGTTGACATTTGTTCAGGTTTTCACAATAATGATATTAAAGAGTTTTGTTTCATTAATTTATATCCAAAAAGGAGGTTTCGATGGATAAAAAAATCTATTCCAAGGAAGAGATCCAGGCCATCGCCAATTCCATCCGCAAGCAGATCTTAGGCATCGCCATAAGGTCCGGCGGCTGTTATCTGGCACAAGCCTGCTCTTCGGCAGAGATCGTCGCATCACTTTACACCAACGTCATGAACCTCGGCCCGTCAGAAGGTCTGTGGGAACCGATCCCGTTCCCGGGCGTTCCGGGACCGGACAACATGGATTACCCGAAAGGCATGATGTACAACGGCGCGCCAGCCCCAGACAAGGATCGATTCTTTGTTTCCTGCTGCCACTACGCATCCGTCATCTATTGCGCTCTTGCAGCGACCGGCAGGATCTCTCCGGACTGCATGGACAAATTCAATGTTGACGGCTGGAACATGGAAATGATCGGTGCTGAACATTCCCCTGGCTTTGAAAATACAGCCGGTTCCTTAGGACAGACCATTTCGATCGCCGCCGGTACCGCCCATGCCAGAAAGAGAAGAGGCGACACAGGCAAGTGCTTTGTCATGCTGGGTGACGGCGAACTGGCAGAAGGCCAGACCTGGGAGTGCATCCAGGCAGCTTCCCACTATAAACTCGACAACCTGATCATCGTTATCGACGCCAATGACCAGCAGGTCGAAGGCCAGATCGAAAACCAGATGACACTGGAACCGCTGATCGCCCGTTTCAGAGCCTTTGGCGCTGAAGCAGTTGAAGTCAACGGTCACAATATCGAAGAATTCTGCAGCGCATTCAATACGCCGCACGAAGGAAAACCGCTCATCGTCCTCGGCAGGACCCGCGGCACGACCGGTATTCCGCCTCTTGAAAAACGCTGGCCGTTCTTACACTTCGTAAGGATCAGTGCCGACGAAAAAGAAGAGTTCCAGAAAGTCTACGACGCATTGTAAGAAGGAGAAGAAAACATGAAAATCGAAGTCAATACCCACGAGAAAAATATCCTCCGTCTTGCTGAAGAACATCCTGAAGTCGTCGTCTTATCCGCTGACTTAGGTACATCCTGCGAAGTCAAGAAGTTCAGGGCTGTGTATCCTGATCGCTACTTCACGATGGGCATCGCCGAACAGAACATGGTCTCATGGGCTGCCGGTCTTGCCAGGGAAGGTTATCGTCCTTTCATTCACACCTTCGCAGTCTTTGAATACAGAAGAGTCCTCGACCAGGTCGAGATGTCTGTCGCTTATCCGAACCTGCCTGTCGTATTCGTCGGCTTCGTTCCGGGCATCACGACACCGGGCGGTGTCTCCCACCAGTCGATCAACGACGTTGCGGTCATGCGTTCCGTTCCGAATATGGCCATATTCGATGTCGGCGATGCGACCGATATCGACTATGTCTTAGACATGGCCTACAACTACAACGGTCCGGTCTACATCCGTCAGCTTCGTAAAGAAGTACCACGTCTCTTCCCTGCCAATGAACCAACGGTATTCAACAGAGCAAGAGAACTTTCCAGAGGTGATGATGTACTGATCCTTTCTTCCTCGATCTGTACGGAAGAAGCGATGCGTGCAACGGCCGTCTTAAAGGAAAGAGGCGTCTCCGTCGGACATATGCACGTCACAACGCTCAAGCCATTCACCGATCCGACCATCGTTGAGGCGATCGAACGCGCAAAATACGGTGTCATCACCATCGAAAACCACCTCGACATCGGCGGCTTGGGTTCCGCAGTTGCCGACATGATCGCAGAACACGGCTTAGGCAAGAAGCTCATCAAGATCGGCCTCAAGGGCTATGCCCATGGTGCATCCAAGATGTACCTGATGGAAAAATACGGCATCAACGCGATGAACCTGGTCAATGCGGTCGAAGCGCTGACCGGCAAAGAGCTCAATATCAAGAAAGAAGACCTGGAAGAAGTTCGTTTCGTCGACTTCCTGGAGGTCTAAAGGAGATAACATGTTCGAAAAAGAAAAACGGCAGATCATCGAATACGGCATCCTGATGGACAGATATGAACTGGTCTCTCTGACCTGCGGCAACCTGGCTATCCGTATGCCGACCGGCGAGATCCTGGTCACCCCTTCCGGCATGATGTATGAAAAGATGGTCGAAGATGATGTCATCGTCTGCGACATCGAAGGAAACATCATCGAAGGCGACAAGAAACCTTCTTCCGATACACCGGCCATCCTCTACATCTTCAAACATATGCCGCATATCAATGGCGTCATCCATACCCACCAGCCATATGCGACAGCTTTATCGCTGATCCCCGGCATGAAGGAATTCCGCGTCTGCTACACCGGCATGGCCAATGCGTGCTGCGGCAATGTGCCGATCACGCCTTACTCCAATGCGGGTTCCGTTGATATGGGCATCGATGTCGTCAACAACGCCGGCAACGCAAGGGCAGTCATCCTTTCCAACCACGGTGTCATGACCATCGGTCCGACGCTCAAGGATGCCCTGTACTCCGCTGTCTATCTTGAAGAGACCGCCAAGGGCTACCTGGCTGCAAGAGCCTGCTGCCCGGATGGCAAGACCAACGAGATGACCGACGAACAGATACAGACCATGGTCGATGTCTTCAAGTTCTATGGCCAGGGCACACCGACGATCCCGACAGATCTGGTCGACAAAGAAAAAGAATAAACCTCATCCCCTTTTGATACGATCGATAGATTCGCAAAACACTGCTTATGAACCATAAGCGGTGTTTTGCTTTCAGAGGTACAATTTTTGGAAAACTGTATCGTTTTCGGATCGTATCTTTCCAACTTGTGAATTTATTAACATATAATTGACTTAATGAATAGAGGTATCGATATGGCAGAAAAAGAAAAAATGAATGCAGTAAACGAGGTCAATGAACTCGTCGAAAACGCCTTAAAAGCACTCGATGAATTTGCATCTTTCGACCAGGAAAAGATCGACTACATCGTCGCCAAGTGTTCCGTTGCCGGCCTTGACCACCACGGGATCTTGGCCAAAGCGGCGATCGATGAAACGAAACGCGGCATCTTTGAAGACAAGGCGACCAAGAACCTGTTCGCCTGCGAATATGTGGTCAACAACATGCGTCACTTGAAGACCGTCGGCATCATATCCGATGATCCGGTCACCGGCATCACCGAGATCGCCGAACCGGTCGGCGTGATCTGCGGCATCACCCCGGTCACCAACCCGACGTCCACGGTCTTATTCAAATCACTGATCTGTCTCAAGACCAGGAATCCGATCATCTTCGCCTTCCACCCCAATGCACAAGAATCTTCCAAAGCCGCTGCTTTGATCATGAAAGAAACGGCAGAAGCAGCCGGTGCACCGAAAAACTGCATCCAGTGGATCGAACATCCTTCTATGGATGCCACAAGCGCACTGATGAACCACCCGGGCGTCGCAACGATACTTGCGACCGGCGGCAACGCGATGGTCAAAGCCGCCTACTCCTGCGGCAAACCGGCGATGGGCGTCGGTGCGGGAAACGTGCCGGCCTATATGAACGCGTCTTGCGACGTGAGACAGGCGGTCAACGACATCGTCATCTCCAAGTCCTTTGATAACGGCATGATCTGTGCTTCCGAACAGGGCGTCATCATCGATGAAGCCATCTACGATGAGGCGATCGGTCTGTTCAAGAAGTTCAAGGTCCACTTTTTGAAACCGGAAGAAAAGAAGAAACTTTCCAAATACATGTTCGGCTATGCCGAAAATGAGAAAGGCTGCGAGAACGCCAGACTCAATCCGGACATCGCCGGTAAGTCTCCGCAATGGATCGGCGAAAAAGCCGGCATCAAAGTCCCGGAAGACTGCGTGATCTTAGGTGTATACTGCAAGACCGTAGGCGAAAAAGAACCGCTCTCCAGGGAAAAGCTTTCTCCGGTCCTTGCCTTCTACAAGTCGAAAGATGAAAACGAAGGCTTCGCAATCGCCGACCAGATGGTCCGCTTCAACGGCCTTGGCCATTCGGCCGCCATCCATTGCAAGACCCAGGAGATGGCTGACCGCTTTGGCGACCGTATCCCGGCGATGCGCATCATCTGGAACTCTCCGTCGACCTTCGGCGGCATCGGCAACGTCTATAACTCTTTCCTGCCTTCTCTGACTCTGGGCTGCGGCAGCTATGGACACAACTCGATCGGCGGCAACGTCTCGGCGATCAACCTCTTAAATATCAAGAAAGTCGGAAAAAGGAGAAACACCGTGCAATGGTTCAAAGTCCCGCAGAAGATCTATTTTGAAAGGAATTCCATCCAGTATCTCAAGTCCTGCCGTGACGTCAGCAAAGTCTTCATCGTCACCGATACTTCGATGGTCGAATTAGGCTACCTGTCAAGGATCACCGAACAGCTCTACGCCAGACGAAACAAGGTTCAGATACAGTTATTCTGTGACGTCGAACCCGATCCCGATATCTCTACGGTAAGAAAAGGTGCCAACATGATGGACGTCTTCAGACCGGATACCATCATCGCCTTAGGCGGCGGTTCCGTCATGGATGCGGCAAAAGGCATGTGGTTATTCTACGAACATCCGGAAGTCAACTTCGATGACCTCAAACAGAAGTTCATGGATATAAGAAAACGTGCCTTCAAGTACCCGGAACTTGGCCGTAAGACCAAGCTCATCTGCATCCCGACCACTTCCGGTACGGGAAGCGAAGTCACACCGTTTGCCGTCATCTCCGACAAGGCCAACAACAAGAAATATCCTCTGACCGACTATTCCCTGACGCCGACCGTTGCGATCGTCGATCCGGAATTCACTACCGGATTGCCGGCCAAAGCCACGGCAATGACCGGGCTTGACGTACTGACTCATGCCATCGAAGCCTATGTCTCCGTCATGGCCAATGACTATACCGACGGTCTGTGTCTGAAAGCCATACAGCTCGTCTTCAAATATCTGCCTAGAGCCGTCAAAGACGGAAGAAACGATCTCGAGGCAAGAGAGAAGATGCACAATGCGGCGACCATCGCCGGCATGGCCTTCGCCAACGCCTTCCTGGGCATGACCCATTCCTTAGCGCATAAGGTGGGTGCACAGTTCCACACCGTCCACGGTTATACCTGTGCGGTCTTGCTTCCGCATGTCATCCGCTACAACGGCAAGACACCGGACAAGCTTTCCGTCTGGCCGAAATACAACCACTACTGTGCCGATGAGAAATACCAGGAGATCGCCAATCTCTTAGGTCTCAAGGCCGATACCCCGGAGGAAGGCGTCGAATCCCTTGCCAAGGCGGTCATCGACTTATGCAAGGAATGCGGTCTTGATCCGAACTTCGAGTCCATGGGCATCGATAAGAAGGAACTGGAAGAACACCTCGAAGATATCGCCGTTGCGGCATACGAAGACCAGTGTTCGCCAGCCAACCCAAGAGTTCCGATGGTCGAAGATATGAAGAAGATCTTGCTGGACTGCTACAGCGGTAACTAACACTCTTATAAAGACACAAAAAGAAGGGGCTGTAACGAAACATATTAACCTATTAACGATCATCAACGATGAATGATAGGTTAAGGAAGTTACAGCTCCTTTTATGCTTTCTTGGTGATCCTTGTGACTGAGGCAAGACGAAGAAGCTTGATCTTATCTCCCTTCGGAGTGATCATCTTCACTTTGATCCAGTCTTCATCAGCATCCAATAAAATGATCTTTCCATATTTCGTATTGCCGTAATTGACGGCATCGATATCGATCTCATCTTCCTTGAAACTTAATTCCACTTCCTCGCCGATCGAAGAAGTGACGATCTGTTTCAGGGACTGTTTTTCTTTGGCATAGGTCGTACCGCTCATCTTGGAAAGCTGTTCCTCGAGCTTGCCGATCCGTTTCTTGAGGCCGGAGATCTCAAGATAGGCCATCAGACCGAAGATCCCGAATACGAATCCGATGTATTCCATCACCTGTCCTCCTTTACATATTCCACGGAAAGGATGGAAGAAAGCGGGATCAGTTTCTCAAGCTTCCCTTTCTTTGTTTCCGCCGTGATCCTTGCCCAGTTGCCTTCAAAGTTTTCGATGATGCAGTCCTTGTCATAGAGATCGATATCCGTCTCATCTTCAAAGAAACGAAGGCGGATCTTCTTGCCAAGCGCTTCGCTCAAGATCTTTCCCGGACCGTCGATGATCTGTGTCTTGTTTTCTTCCGAGATCTCATCCTTCAGAAGATAATCACAGCTGACGTTCAGCAGATTTGCGATATCCGAGATCTTGTCGATGTCAGGCAGCACGGTTCCCGCTTCCCAGCGGCTAATCGTCTGTCTGGTGACCATGAGCTTGTCGGCAAAATCATTCTGTGTCATGCCCAGATCTTTTCTTTTCTTTGCGATCTTTTCTCCTAAGAGGTTCATAAGTGTTCTCCTTCTTTACACTTTCATCATATGGGATAAACTGTCCGAACGTAAGAAACTGTCATGTGCAAAATGTAACATGTCGGTTTACATCCTGCCTCAATACGCTCATTTCTTATCGGGAGCCGTTTCGATCAGACAAAAGACCTCACAGACCACCGGTATATCTTCATCAAATTCTCTATGTATCCGTTTCAGTTCCTTCGTGAAGAACGCCTGATGGACTCTTCGCCAGTCTTCAAGAGAACGATCGTTTTCTCCTTCCAGATACGCAAAAGCCGCATCGACGTCCTTGAATGGGAGGATATCGACCCTGATCGTCTCGATGATGCAGACGGCTTCATCGTTTGAATTCAAAATAACTGAATGATCTCCTGCCTGCGGTACCTTTTCTTCCTTCGCCAGATAATTGAGATACGAGGAAGAAGTCGCTGTCTTGATGCCTCTTTTTACCAGATCAGAAAGTTCATCGCAGGCTTCACCGAATTTCCAGGCTTCATAATCTCCTTCAAGTCCTGAAAGTTTCCACAGTTCTTCAGCATTCATATGAAAGACCCTTGATGATCTCTTCCAAACGCCCCGCAAACATTGCGATATGGATGCCGTCGATAAAGCGATGATTCACTTCCATGGAAACGGTCAGTATCTTCCTTCCGTTTTCATCCTTATATTTCCCCCAGGCGATGCGCGGGATCGAATCATCTTTTAAAGAAGAAGAATGATCCTTCTCATTGGTCAGTGCCGTCAGATCGATCCAGGGCAGACAGGAATAGTAGATGAGATCATCCGTTTCACTTGAAAGATCGATGAAGCCTTCCTGCATTTCCGCTTTTTCGATCGCCTTTTTACAGAACGTATCGATATCATCGATGTGCTCCATCGTAATGATCTGGAAAGCTTCCCTTCCTTCTTTGAGATAGGTGAAGGAAGGATCTCTTCTTTCATATTCATATAATCCATCCTCTTTGATGCACAGACGGAAGGCCTGTATGTCGTTGATCGCTTCATCGCACGCCCAGATCATGGCCATATAAAAGGACAGGTCATGCGCCTTTGCATAGTCATAAAGTTCGCTGACATCGACGCGGAAGCTCACCATATAGAAAGGATCGGAAAGAGACGAAAAGAAGTCAAAGATCTCTTTTCTCTCCCATGTATCTTTATCAAATCGTTTCATACTATCTCCTGTTTCTATTATAGGATCAGGCAGAAGAAAACACGGCAAGACCGTGTTTATCTGAAGTATCTGTCGTTTTGCGAAGCGGACTTGATCACCTTGTTGGAAGCGAAGAACAGGATCGCAATGAAAGCCAGGAATGTCCAGGAACCTTCTGTGGTCTGGGTGGTGGCAATGTAATCGTAAAGACCGTGGATCAGCATCGGGATGACGACAGCGCATGCCTCAAACATCTTCGACTTGTCGGTATATCCCGCATTGGCATACAGACGGGCTGCCGAATAAAAGACGCCCATGAAGACACCGAAGGACGCATGACCCGGTATCGCCGTAAAGGCTCTTACGAACGCGTTGGCCAATCCGAAATGCAGGACATAGGAGATGTTCTCCCATAACGCAAAACCAAGCGATACGAAGACCGCATAGACCAGACCGTCATACAGACAGTTGAATTCCCTGGAATTCCAGGACGTTTTCTTTAACATGAAGTACTTGGCACCTTCTTCGGAAAGACCGACGACCACAAAATACAGTAAGATGCGATATCCGAAGGAATTGGAATTCATCGACGAGTTCAATAAAGATACGAAGATCCTTTCCAGAGTCAGAGCGATCAGCGAAGAAAAGATACCGGCCTTGACCAGGTTCCATAAGAAACGGCTGTCTTCCTTTTCCAGTCTGTCCATCCGGTAGACCTTGATCAGCAGATAGACTGCCGGAATGACGGCTGCTAAGACCAGTATGAAATTGTATGTGAGATACGGTGCGACAAAATAATAAAACATTTATTTTTCCTCCTTACACGCTTCTATAAAGCGTTTGAACAGCTTATCGGTATATCCTTCTTCCTTCATCAGTTCCGGATGCCACTTCACGGCCAGAACGAAACGTTTTTCGGGAAGATCGAAGGCCTCCACGAGGCCGTCATAAGAGTACGCACCGATCCTTGCGTAAGGTGCCACTCTGTCTTCATCGGCGATCATCGTGTGGAAACTGTTGACCGCATAATGATCCTCTTTCAGAAGATCATATAACAAGGTATCCTTTACGATCCGGATCCCATGACGGTAGTCGATGTCGTACTTCGAATGTGCCTTGGATTCATCTTCACAGATATTGGAACCAAGGGCACGAAGGATATTGTTGAAACCGGCGCAGATGCCAAGAAGCGGAATGTCTTTTTTTAAGGCATATCTTGCGATCTCCACTTCGTATTCGTTGGAATAATCCCCGCCCTGCAAGATGATGCCGTCACACAGGTCGACCTGCGTATGAAGATCTTCTTTTTCTTCATCCGTAAGGATCGTTTCGTCACAAAGATCGGACTTGTTGAAATCGAGTCTTATCTCACTTGGCAGCAACACGATTCCTATACCGCCGTTTTTTACGATCAGATAACGAAGATCATCCACCACCTCCTGGCGGTGCCAGTAGTCGTTTTCTTCTTTGTTTCTTTCCTTGGACGGGATGCCGATGACGGGTTTTGACATGAGATCTCCTTTTCCATTCCATTATCCCACAACTTTGGCGTGTTGCATATTTGATGCGAAATGCGACCTATAATAATGATGTACCCGGAAGGAGGTATATGAATATGAAAAAATTACTGACTCTGCTCATGGCAGTGATGATGATCCTGACCTTGAGCGCATGTAACAAAAAACAAGAACCGGAAGTCCCGGCAGAAGAGCCGGCTGATGAAGGTATCCATTTCACATTAAGCGTTGAAGCAGGCGGAAGTGAGGAAGGTCTTGAGATCTCCTCTGCCGGTGAAGAAAACTTCTTAAAGATCATCGAAGGAACGATCGGAACCAACATCCTGAACTGCACGTTTGAAAACGGCGCCGTCACTTCGATCAACGGCATCGACACCAAAGACGGATCGAAATTCGAAGTCTACGTCAACGACGCTCTCTACACAGACTCTCTTGATAAGCTCACCGTCAAGGAAGGCGACGTCATCCGCATCGTCCATGTCCCGGTCGCTGTTGAAACCGCTCCGGCGCAGGAAAACGGAACACCTGCCGCAGCTGCCGATACGCTTGGCGGCTGGCAGATCCACGAATACTTCGAAGACAGGATCAAGAAAGATCAGAAAGAGATCTTCGATGATGCCGCTAAGGATCTGGTCGGTGTCGGCTATGTACCGCTTCGTGTCTTAGCTACCCAGATCGTTTCCGGAACCAATTACGCATTCTTATGCCAGGGGATCACCATCTCCGGTGTCCCGGAAGTCAACTACTACATCATCGTCGTCTATCATGATCTTGACGGCACCAACGAAGTCAAAGCCATCAACAAGCTCGATGTGCCAAACATCGAGACCAAGGAAGAAAGCTCCGAAAACATGTTGGGTGCCTGGATGATCATCCAGCCGGAAGAAAACGAAAAGCTCTCCGAGAAAGAACTGCAGGCATCCTTTGAAAAGGCAGCCAAGAAATGGGTCGGGCTCGATCTGATCCCGATGCAGGTCCTCGCAAGCCAGCTGGTCAACGGCACCAACTACATGGCATTGTGCTATGGCAAGACCGTCACCGAAAAACCGGTCGGCGACCTCTACCTCGTACAGTGGTATGAAGATCTCAACGGCAACGCTTCGATCTCCTCTGTCAAAAACATCAATATGGCTTACTATGTAGCCGGCGAATAAAACTTTTCCCCTATTTTCGGCCGCACTGACAAGGCGCGGCCCTTTTTTATTTTTACCGATGTGAGGCAATGTTATACTGTTGACGTGAGGTCCGATATGAAAACTTATACTCTTCATCTTGCAGGTTTGCAAAGACAGCTGCCGCTCGTCGATATCTCTGAAAACATGGCCTATGCCAGCTTTGTCTGCATCTCCGATACGGAACTTGTAAAAGCTGCCGCACCCTTGCTGGCGGAAAAGATCAAAGACTGTGACATCGTTCTGACGGCCGAAGCCAAAGGCATCGCCCTGGCTTACGAAGTCTCGAAATGCCTGGGTCATCCCTGTTTTGCGGTCGCCCGCAAGTCCGTCAAAAGCTACATGAAAGATCCGATCAGCGTCGATGTCAGATCGATCACCACCTTCGATGATCAGAAACTCTATCTGGATTCGGCTGATGCCGAAAAGATCAAAGACAGAAGAGTCTGCCTGCTCGATGATGTCGTATCGACCGGCGGATCCTTAAAGGCCTTAAAAGAACTTTGCGAAAAGGCGGGAGGCATCGTATCCTGCAGTGCCGCACTCCTCGCGGAAGGGAAAGCCGCAAAACGCAAAGATCTCATCTATCTGGAAGAACTTCCTTTGTTTCACAAAGATGAGGAAGGAAACTGTGAACGCATCTCTGATGATATCTTCGAATATCTCAGACACAACGAATACCCGGGACGCGGCATCCTGACCGGTTTTGTCAAAGACGAACCAGTCATCGCCTACTTCATCATGGGCAGGAGCACCAACAGCCGCAACCGCGTCTTCCGCAAGGAAAATAATGTCCTGTATACCAAGGCCTTCGACGAATCGAAAGTCGCCGATCCTTCTTTGATCATCTACAATGCGATTCGTGAATATAACGGTTCTCTGATCGTCACCAACGGCGATCAGACCGACACGGTCCATGACTTCCTGAAGGAAGGAAAAAGCTTCAAAGAAGCTCTTGAAACCAGAGTCTATGAACCGGATGCGCCAAACTATACGCCGCGCATCTGTGCCCTGGTAAAACAAAGTTCCTACGAGATGGCGATACTGAAGAAGAATGAAGAAGAATGCGAACGCATCTTCTATCACTATGAAAAAGAAAACGGCAAGGCGCATTTCATCTCGACTTACGACCATAACGGCGATCCGCTTCCTTCCTTCTCTCAGGATCCGATCGAAGTGGACATCGAAGATGACTTCTTCCATTTCTCCAACAAGCTTTGGAACGCATTGAACAGCGAAAACAAGATCTCCTTATATGTGCGAATGGGCAATGAAGAGCGTATCTTCAACAAGAACGAAGGTGACTAGGATGAAAGAGATACAGTTAAAATACGGATGCAACCCCAACCAGAAACCATCGAGGATCTATATGGCTGACGGCTCCGACTTACCGGTAGAAGTCCTTAACGGCAGACCCGGCTACATCAATTTCCTGGATGCCTTAAACTCCTGGCAATTGGTGAAGGAGCTGAAGGAAGCCACCGGCATGACCTGTGCCGCCTCCTTCAAACATGTCTCCCCGACTTCCGCAGCACTCGGTCTGAAATTATCCGACAAGCTCAAGAAGTCCTGTTTCGTGGAAAACATCGAAGGCCTTGATGATTCGCCATTGGCCTGCGCCTACGCAAGAGCGAGAGGAACGGACCGCATGTCGTCATTCGGCGATTTCATCGCCCTGTCCGACAAGTGCGATCTGACGACCGCAAAGCTGATCAAGCGGGAAGTCTCAGACGGCGTCATCGCGCCGGACTATGATGAGGATGCATTGGAATTGCTCAAGTCCAAGAAGAACGGCGCCTACAACATCATCCGGATCGATGAAAACTACAAGTGCGCCCCGATCGAGACCAAACAGGTCTTCGGCATCAGTTTCGAACAGGGTCACAATGATCTGAAGATCGATGAAACGTTGTTGAACGATATCGTCACGCAAAACAAAGATCTGCCCGATGAGGCAAAACGCGATCTCATCGTCGCTTTGATCACACTCAAATATACCCAATCCAACTCCGTCGCTTACGCCTATGACGGACAGGCGATCGGCGTGGGAGCCGGCCAGCAGTCAAGGATCCACTGTACGAGACTTGCCGGAAACAAGGCCGATACCTGGTTCCTTCGCATGCACGACAAAGTCCTGAGCCTGCCGTTTAGAAAAGAGCTGGGCAGAGCCGAAAGAGACAACGTCATCGATGCCTACATCAACAGGAACGAGGAAGATGTCTGTGAAGACGGCATCTGGCAAAAATACTTCACAGGAAAACCTGAGCCTTTCACGAAAGAAGAGATGGATGCCTACCTTTCCTCCATCAAAGGTGTCTCCCTTGGTTCAGACGCCTTCTTCCCGTTTGGCGACAACATCGAACGTGCCCATAAGTCCGGTGTCAGCTACGTCGCGGAACCGGGCGGCTCGGTGAGAGACGATCACGTCATCGAAACATGTGATAAGTACGACATGGTGATGTGCTTCACCGGGATACGTCTCTTCCACCATTAAGACAAAACAAAAAACGACCGGATGTCTGACAACTGCTTGTCCTTCATCCGGTCGTTTTCATTATACCCTGTTTCTGTATTTATTCGCCAAGCGGCAAAGTGAAGAGGTAGAAGATCCCCTTCGGCAGTTCCACGCCCGCTTCTACGGCAATGACCGCATGGGCTGCCACGATGGCACCTGCCTTATCGGCAAGTTCCATCAGGCCTTTGGTCGTACCGCCGCCGCCGTAGACATCATCGACGACCAGGATCTTTTTTCCTTTCAGGTATTCCGCATCATCGTCGGTCAGCGACATGATCTGATCCTTCGGTGTCGTGACGGAACGATAGACCGCCTGTATCTTATTGCCGTCGGATTTTCTAGCGACGACCGTCTTTTCGATATTCGTGCCTTTTAACCTGTTCCAGCGCAAAGCGATGGCATGCGCCAGGGCATTGGATTTGGCGACCGGATTGAGGATCGTGTCAAATTCCACACCCGCGTCATTCAGTAATGCGACGATATCATCGGCTGCCGCCTCATTCAATGAGACCTGCCCCGAGATATCTAAGAATGCGACTTTCTTGCCTGACAATACCTTGAATGGCAGGTCATAGTCTTTTCCCGACATGTTCACGCGCAAGAATTCCTGACCGTCTTTGACGATCCTTTCAGTAGGTGTCTGATTGACTTTCATTTCTCTTCCTCCGTTTTCGATATTACCATTATACGTTAGCTTCTCTGATTCTTCGTTTTTATTATTGATACAAGACAGGGCTTCCTTAACGGAAGCCCTGTGCATATACTGTTTATCTTATTAAATGCCGAAGAGGTCGGAGAACTCTTTCAGAGCGCCGTCGACTTCGTGGGCCAGAACGCGGTTGGCTAAGACCTTGCCCAGCTGTACGCCTTCCTGGTCGAAGCTGTTGACGTTCCATAAGAAGCCCTGGAACATGACCTTGTTTTCAAAGTGTGCCAGCAAAGCACCCAGGCAGGAAGGAGTGAGCTCATCACCGATGATGATGGAGCACGGACGGTTGCCGTCGAATCTCTTATTCGGATTCTCGTCTTCCTTGCCGCAGGCATAGCCGACGATCTGTGCGGATACGTTGGCATTGAGTTTTGCCTGGGAAGTCGAACCCTTGATCTCAAGGTCCGTACCTAACTGCGATCTTCTGAAACCGACGAACTGCATCGGAACGATGTTCTTGCCCTGGTGTAAGAGCTGGTAGAAGGAATGCTGGCCATTGGTACCCGGCTCGCCGAATAAGACCGGTCCGGTGACATAGTTCATCTCTTCGCCATAGCGGTTGACAGACTTGCCGTTGGATTCCATATCCAGCTGCTGCAGATGGGCAGGGAAGCGGGAAAGTGCCTGAGAGTAAGGAAGTACGGCTGTCGCTTCATAGCCTAAGACGTTCCTCTCATATAAGCCGATCAGTGCGTCGAGCATCGCGGCATTCTTCATGACGTCTTTTTCCTTTGCCAGGACATCGGATTCATGCGCACCCTTTAAGAAATCTTCGAAGACTTCCGGAGTGAAAGCCAGGGACAGTACGCAGCCGCCGACTGCGGAAGACGAAGAGTAACGTCCGCCGATGTAGTCATCCATGAAGAAGGCAGCCAGGTAGCCTTCATTCTTTGCCAGAGGCGAAGTTTCGGAAGTGACGGCGACCATGTGTTTTGCAGGATCGAGGCCCTGTTTCTCCATGAAGGATTTGACGAACATCTCATTGGTCAGTGTTTCCAGAGTCGTACCGGACTTGGAGACCAAGACGAATAAGGTCTTGGAGATATCGACACTGTTTAATACAGCTGCCGCATCATCCGGGTCGACGTTGGAGATGAACTTGGCTTCCAGAGACAGATTGCCGGTCTTTCTTGCCCAGTTCTCCAAAGCGATATACATGGCTCTCGGGCCTAAGTCCGAACCGCCGATACCGACCTGAACGACATTGGTGAACTTCTCGCCTTTTTCGTTGACGATCTCACCGTTATGGACCTTGTCGGCAAAGACTTTGATCTTTCTTTGCTGCTCAAGATAGAATTCTCTCTTATTGACGCCATCCGCAAAGACATCCTTGCCTAACCGGCCTCTGCACAGCTGATGTAAAACGAGTCTCTTTTCACCGGTGTTGATGACAGCGCCGTCGTACAATTCTTCATACTTTTCGATCAGCCCTGCCTCATCCGCCAGTTTCTGTAAGACTTCCAGAGTCTTTCCATCGACTGCCTTTGCCGCAAAGTTGTATGCCATGCCTTCTGCCATCGGCACACTGTACTCTCGTACACGCTTTGCGCCGTTTTCGCCGGCCATGACTTCTTTCAAACAGACCTTCGGTGCTTCGCATAAGTCTTTGAATGCTTCACGTTTGTCCAGATTGATCCAATTGCTCATAATGTTCTCCTTATTTTTAAACTAAGAATGTTTTCCTCATTCATTATACCGTGCTTTTCTTCATCCTTCACTGCAAGTCGGACCGCTTTTTATTTTGTTTGGCAAAGAAAAATGACCCCGATCGTCTTTACAGACTTACGGGATCATTTTCTTATGCTGTTATCAGACTCTGGTCTCGACGCAATCCGTATAATCGTTGTTGGCGTTGCGGTTGGGGTCAAGGCCGTTGATCTCCGGAATGAATGCCGAGATCGCCTGTATGGCTGAGATCACCGACAGTAAGGAAGCGGTCTTTTCATACTTCCCCAGATTGATGACCCTCTTTTCGGAAATGTTTGTGATTAAATGCTTAACCGATCCTTTTTTTCAGATGAGCAAAACGCTTTGCCATGACAACGTATCCGCCGGTCAGAAGCGCGTTCCAGGCGCCGAACAGCAGAAGCAGCCAGGTCGGGATCGATGAACTGCGCTTGCTTACAGAGGTCGAGATTACTTCATCCCTGGTCACTGCTTCCAGTTTCGAAGAATCGCTGATCGCATTTTCAAGGATCGTGACCAGAACGCCGTCGCCAAGCGAAGTCACTGAGTAGACGTTGTCTGCCGCGTTATTATCATCTATTTTCAGCGAGACGAAATCTTCATACGGAACATTGAAGAAATAGGATTCGACATGACCGTTCTTCTCAATCTGTTTCTCGGAAGCAAGAGAATTCTTCTCCTTCGTGTTTCCGACAACGACGCTGGAGTTGTCACTGAGCGTGATGATCAGGTTGCCTTTGGAGTCGACTTTGATATTTGTGATGCCGACGCTGGTCAGCACCTCTTCCTTCTCGGTCGTGTTGTTGTAGATGATCGTGTTTGAAGAACTGTTGTCCGTATCCTTTGAAGAATTGTTCGTATTGTTGTAGATGATCGTGTTTGAAGAACTGTTGTCCGTATCCTTTGAAGAATTGTTCGTATTGTTGTCAGACGAATCATTCTGTCTCTTGTCCGTGTACCGGTCGTTCTCGCTTTCGCTGCTGACGCCGTTGGTCACCGTGAAGGTCGAGGTCGTACCGTCGGTATAAGTGATCGTGTAGGTGTCGACAACGCCGATGCTGGCGGTCTTTTCGAGCGAGACGATGCCTCGGCCGTCCTTGCCGTCCTTGCCGTCGGAAGCCTGCGGGATCTTGAAGAGGACGTTCCACTCTTCCTCGCCCTCATAGCGCCACATAACGGTGTTGGTCTTCTTGTCGTACATCAGTTCGATCTGCTTGGCATCCTGGCCCTTCAGATCGGAGAGCTTATAAAGGTTTGTCCACTCTTCCTCACCCTCGTACTTCCACTGGACGTAGCCTTCCTCTTCATCGACATTCAGCAGGATCTCTCTGCCATCGTCGCCTCTGTCACCCTTGAGGGCATCACCTTCCAGTACGACGAGTTCCTGCCAGTCTTCGCCTTCATAGCGCCAGAGGATGACGTTGACCTTTTCATCATACATCAGTTCGATCTGCTTGCCATCATCGCCCTCTTCGCCTTTCAGAAGACCCAGATCAATCAGCGTCTGCCAATCTTCATCGCCGACATAGCGCCACTGGATCTCGTTGATCTCATCACCGGTCTCCGGGTCGGTTTCATTATAGACTCTGATTTCAACCTCTCTGCCCGGTTTACCCTCGATCAGCTTCGAATCGGAGGATGCCACCAGGTCGTGCCACTTTTCTTCATCGACATAGTGCCACTGGATCAGGCCGTCTTCGTTGACGCGCAGTTCGACTTCTCTGCCCGCTTCACCCTGGACGCCCTGGTCGCCCTTTTCACCCTTGAGCGCTTCGATGGAAATCAGGTTGTACCAGGCTTTATCGCCCTCGTAATGCCACTGGACGTAGCCGTCTGCCATTTGAAGTTCGACTTTTCTGCCTTCAACGAAGGCGACATCGGAAACTTCGACGAGGTCATGCCATTCCTTTTCACCGACATAGCGCCACTGGATGATTTCCTTGTTGCTGCCTTCCGGCGTGTAGGTCCGCAGTTCAACGTCTCTGCCGTCCTTGCCGTTGGTCACGACGAAGGATGCGGTCGTTCCGTCTGTGAAGTAGATCGTGTATGTGTCATGGAGGCCGTCTTCACTGCTGGACGTCTTTCTGATGTCTGCAACGCCGACGCCGTGTTTGACCGTGATCAATGTCTTCGTGCCGTCGGTGTGAGTCACCGTATAGGTATCCGATGTTTCATCGGAAGAAGTCAGTTCGATGGAATACAGGGCGTTTGCCTCCAGATACAGATATGTGATGTTGGAGTTGACGCTTTCGTAGAGTTCATGCGGACCGGACCTGGTACGAACGGTGAACTTGTATTCGTTTCTGCCGTCAATATCCGCAAACATGTATTCCGTCGTATCGGCATCAACTGTCGCAACTTCTGTATAGCTTCCGTCTTTCTGTATCTGATAGATCGTGTACGCACCGACTCTTCTGTAATCCGTGCTTGGATCGGACCAGGTCAGAAGAATGTTCATCTCTTCGTTTTCATCGAGTCTGAACTCCGATTCCAGATCCGTGACCGGCGGTGTCGGCGATTTGACGTTTGAAACCAGATAGCCGAAGATCGGAACATATTTCAGATCTCTCTTCTGATTTTCCGGATCGTCAAACTGGTCTTCGAATTCGCTTTCCATGCTGGTCTCAAAGACGCTGTCCACCAGAACAATGTCGGACGGCCACGTGACGAGCTGCGAGGTGTAGCCATACTGTTTGGCGGAAGTCTCCGTCAGACCGTAATCCTCCAGCGCGTCCGGGTCCAGGTTGCCGATCGTGCAGCTGGCGCCGATGCCTTTCGTTTCCGTCCTGGATGTGCTGTAGTCTCTCATGTAGTCAAGGGAGACGTGACCGCCTAAAGCCATGCCGGTATGCGGTGTCGCGTGCCACTGGAACATCAGCTGTGCTTCAAAACTGAAGCCATGAGAGTTAGATTCTTCATAAGAAGTGGAATGTTCTCTGTCCCAGCCGTATTCTGTCGATGCTGAACCGACGCCGGATTCAAACGGCGAATCCTGCAAGACTGTCACATCGTCTGTCGGATAGGACATGTAAGCGTAGGGATTGCCCTCGTTGCCGAGATACTTGTCTTTGATCAGACTCAGATGCGGAATCTTGTCTTCCGGTATGACAATCTCACCGGCTTCCTCGTTCATTTCGGCCGCAATGCGTTTCATTTCCCTGTTGTAGTATTCCGCAAACTCATTGTAGTCGTCGATCTTGGCCCTGGCGATAACTGATTTGCCTGGGAAAGACAGTTCCAGGATATTGTCTTCCGGCCATTCGCCTTTCTTTTCAATCTGATATTTATATATCGTTACCGGTGTCCTGTAAAGCAGAACCTGGTCCTGGCCTATCGCATTCACTGTATACGTATCTGAATCGCACCATGAATTCTCAAAGGATTCTGACCAGTCCGTCGCATAACCGGCAGAAACATTGAATTTGACGACTTCCGCTTCCAGTTCGTAGTCGGCACCGACACCGAAGGAGGTGCTGTTGCCCTGACTGCTTGAGTATTCATAGCTGGTCGTGATGGAATACGACGTTCCCATATCCGTCATCGCACCTTTGACTTCTTCAAAATACGGAGCCGCCTGGACGATTGCCATAACGGCGGGATCGGTGTAGGTGTATTCCTTGCCGACATATTTCGCATGCAGGCCGTCGGAGTCGTTGTCCCAGGCGCAGACGTCATAGTTCAGACAGCTGCTGATCGTACATTGGGTACCGCTTGCCTTCGGATAGTAATGGTCAGCGTCTTCCATCGCGTCCTGTTTGGTGGAATAATAGTTCATTGCCTGCGGCTGCGGATTTCCGTCTTCATCTTCGTAAATGCCGCCGATCATGCCCAGCGAATAGACGACCTGAGAAGCATCGGTTCCTGCACTTACGGCCTCTCCTGTGACATAGACGATCTGTTCGTGTCCTTCGTCGTTTCCGTCGAAGTTGCCGACAGCCATGGAACGGATATATGTTTCTTTGGTCCCCAGGGACTCGTCGGTTCCTGTTCCGCTGTCAACTTCCTGGAAGAATTCCGGCTGATAGATGCGCGTGATCTTTCCGTTGTTGTAGCTGAAGAGGTCTCCGCTGATGAACAGCGTCTCCGGATTTCCTTTGCCGTTGAACGCGATCGTCTCCACACCGATCTGCTGCAGGGACTGGTCAGCTGTTGTGGCGTTTCCCCAATCGGTGAAATAACCGCCGCTGGCGCCGTCGCCGCCATGTGTCCAGCTGTTGGCGCCGGTGTTCTTGTCAAACATCAGGAGATCATCGCCCCGATAAATGGCCGTGACCAGGGTCTTCTTATCTACTTCTGCATAGGCGTTTCTTGTCGTTGTGTTGTTTATGACAGCCTTTCTTTTGCCGTCGTTGGTCCAGTAGCTTCCTGCGACTTCGTGTTTGATGCCCGAAATGATGACCTCATCTCTGCCGTCACCGTCGATATCGCCGGTCGCCAAGCCCGCAGCCATCGGAGCGATATGAGAGCTGCCGCTGGAGGTGTCTACGACCGCGATGTTCTTGTCGGCATTTTTGCCGGCTGTGATGTCGTCCTTGTTGTCTTTAATGCCGTAGCTGACCGAATACATCGGGGTATAGTAAGGCCCCCATTTTCCCTGCTGACCCAGCACGACGCGGCCAACATAGCTTAAAACCGCGAGGTCGTCGATGCCATCGCCGTTAAAATCGCCGCTGCCCAGTGCGACATGCAGGCGGTTGTCCACGTCCTGGTCCGGTGTATCGTAATACAGATAATGGGTAAGACCTTTTGCGTCCTCTTTATAGACATATTTTCCGTTCTTTATATCGTACTTATCCCAGCTGTCATCGTTCGGTACTGCTTCATAGCCGTTGTCATCGCCAAGCGTCAGTCTGATGCTTCCGTTGTGCGAGTTGACATAGACCTCCTTCAGAAGCGGCTCACTGCCGCAGGCCCAGACGACCAGAGAATCTCTGCCATCTCCGTCATAGTCGCCTGCCGTGATCTGCATGAAGTTCATGGCGTTGAAATCCCACATGTAGTCGTTGTTCAGGGAACCGTGCGAGTCTGACATCCAGGATGCCTTGCCCAGGTCCAGCATGGCACTGCAATCGTGGTCCTTGTTTATGACATAGACATAGATGTGCGCCTTTGTATTATCGTTCATATAATCATCGGCATAGACACCGATGACGGCGATATGATCCTTGCGTCCCGATCCGCTCGGGTCAAAGGCGACCGTACGGGCATAGCTCAGGGTGTGGCTTTTGTCGATGTTGTACTTTTCCATGGACTTGTATCCGTTAAGAGGATACTCGTCGTTTTCGGACTTCAAGATATCATAGGATTCGACGGTCTTATCTGAATGTCCGTTGTACTGATAAGTCAGCAGCTCCTGCTGCGTATTCATGAAAAAGGCTTTGTTCAGTCCGTATCCGTACGGATCCTTGTCTGAACTCCAGTCGGATGGCGTGTTATCCGCCATACCCGTCATTGTCTTATAGAGATCGGGAACCTTTTCCTCTTCTTCATTTTCTTCCTCCTCGGCAAACAGGGTCTGTCCTGCCGATGCCGGAATCAAAGCGACGACCATGAACAGAACCGTCATGATCATCAGGATCTTCTTCAATAAATCGTGTCGTTTACTCATCTTGCCCCCCTTTAGAATTATCTGCGTTTCCGCAAACAGTAAACCGTGATACATACCGCTGCTGCAAAGGAAACCACCGCCACCAGCACATAGCCTCCGGCACTTTCTCCCAGCAGCGAAGAACCGGCCATGCTTCCGTCAAGGATCGACTGAAGCGGCACATCGATCTTTGCGATCACTGCCAGCAGCAGAATCAGCAGCGCACCTGAGGCGCTTCCCCAGAGGCGCATCTTTTTCTGTGCTTCCAGCTTTTCCGCTCTCTTGTGAAGGATGGCGATCCTTTCTTCATCTGTTCTCATGTGAATGACCCCTTCTTTCGGAAACAACAATGTCCTTTCATATACAGAGATACGTAAAAGGCCGGAATTCCCCTGAAAAAATAAAAAAGTGTTCAAAAGGCATGAAAAAAAGACCTTTTCGGTCTTTGAATCTGTGTTTACTCTCTGACGACCGGCATCTTGATCATGCTGACGAGGGCAGACAGCAGCGGGATCACATAGCCGATGATCGCCGCAAAGCCCTCCTGCAGCACCAGCATGTTGTAGATTCCGTGATAGACGATCGAAACGGCGAGAAGACAGACGCAGCCGCTCGTCCTGAGCCACAGGCGGTCCCAGAAGGAGGTGATGCCGGTGTAGATGATGACGCCGCAGATGATGTGCATGGCGCCCGTTCCAAAGCCGCGGATCAGAAGCGGAAAAGAATCGGAGGTCCCGTTCTGAATCAGGTAGCAGACGTTCTCGAAGGTCGCAAAACCGGAGACCAGCATGATGACGCAGCTGGGTATGACTTCCTTTTCCGGTTCAAACACCAGCAGATAGAACAGCAGCGGCAGAAACTTCATGGCCTCCTCCACGATCGGCGTGACCGTGATCGAGGCCGTGACATAATCCAGAGAAAAACTCGCCGTCAGGAAAGTGCTGATATAGGAAGATAAAAGACAGACCGTCATCCCGCTCAGGACAAAGAACATCATCGGACGGCCCTTGCCGCGGATGCAAAAGACGGAGATCACGATCGGTGCCGCCAGACAGATAAAGATGTTTTCAATGTAGTTCATCTTCAACCGCCTTTCCTGCTGCCGGATAGAAAAGAATATAACAAATTGTCAGCAGCACATCCAGAAAATAGTACGGGTCGAGAAGTACCGATCCCGACCAGTCAAAACAGGAAGCCGTCCAGAGACTGTATTCAACCAGACAGAACAGAAGTGAGATCAGATAAAGCTTTCTTTTTCCGCTTCCTTTCTCCATATTGCGAAAGCCGAGGATCGACACCATGATCAGCATCGCCATGAGGACCGCATATGCCAGGTTGGTCAGATATTTCCCATAGCGCATGTAGAATACGGACATGGCCAAAGTAAAGACGGCCACCGGCCACAGCGCCATAAACTGCTGATACTTCCATTCGCCCTCTCTGATATATAAAAGCAGCAAAAGCAGCGACATATAAGCGGCAGCCCAGCAGAAGTCCGGAATAAAGGAATAAAAAGGCGTTTCCTCATACAGCATCATGTACAGAAACCAGTAGAGATTGCCTAATGTGATGACGATGTAGAACATGTAAAGCAGGATCCAGATCCGGTTGCGGGTCCTGATCCCCTTATAGACCGTCAGAAAAGAAAGTATCCCCAGGGACAAGAGCTGAAAGGCGTTGTCTATCTTTTCGATCAGCGGCATGATTCTCCTAGCTTTCCTGCCACTTCTTCATGTAGAAGCAGAAGATCGTGACGGCTGCACCCAGCGTGAACGCTACGATCGAGACGATGATGTAGCCAAGGGCGTTGCTTTCGGAGAAGATCGATGCGTGCATGCCGGCCGGGATCGCATCCTTCATCGAAACGCCGGCAAAGGAAGGCATGAGAAAGGCAAGCAGCAGGACAGCGGCAAAGGAAAGAGCTACAGCCGCAGCCTGTATGTATCCGCTCGTTCTTTTTCTGTTCTCGTATTGCAGCTGCTTTGCCCTTTGATGCATTGCAGCGATTCTTTCCTCATTCGTTCGCATTGCTTACTCCTTCCTTCAGCAGTTCTTTTCTCATTTCTTCCTTCCCTCTGGAAAGAAGATGGTCGAACTGTTTGGGCCGTATGCCCATGATGTCTGCCGCCTGCGCATAAGACAGATCCTCGAAATAGAAGAGCCATAAAGCCTCTTTCATCTTCGGATCGATCCTTTCCAGACACAGGTGAAGGACCTCCTTCTTTTCCCGGTCTTTCAGTAAGTCTTCGGTCAGCAGGGTATCTGCGACTTCATCGCTGAGATCCTCAAAACCAAACGTCGTGATGTGCGCTCTTCTCTCGTGGAAGCGGGACGCCAGATTCCTCGCCGTCTTGTAGAGGTAAGCCTTGAAGGCGCCTTCATGGATCCTGGGCTTCTTGACCATGATCCGGGCAAAGGCTTCGATCATCAGATCTTCGGCATCCTGAATATCATGGGTATAGCCGTTGATATAAAAGGTCAGGCTGTCGCCGTAGCGGATCATCAGCTGATCGTACGATGATGAATCGCCATTTAAAAAGTTTTTGTATAATTCATCATCGCTCAGCACGGCATCCTCCTGTCAGGAAATCACATTTCCATGTGATTTCCTTCGTTTTCATTATACCAACTGTGCAGAAGAATATTTGTCAGCATCATTGTGAAAAAGGCAGACCGAAGTCTGCCCTGTTCTTATCATTTCTTATCTTTCCTATTCTGCTTCGATCTCGTCTTCATCATCGAAGACCGCGACCATCCGATAAGCTTTCTGACGAAGCCCCGTGCTTACCAGGAACAGCAGCGCCACATAATAGGTCCCCAGAGAGATGATGTGGGTGACGAAGTTCGACCCGTAGACCCGATTGATCATCAAGAAGATGCCCGAGGCAAACAGAAGTACGCTTCCTCGGAAGGTGCGTTTCGGCATCGCAAAGGAGGAGATCACCATAGCTAAAGAGGTCAGGACATAGAAAGCTGCCAGTACACGCAGGCTGCCGTACTCGCCCTTAATGAACATCGTTACCGCAAAACCGGCAAGCGATAAGACAGCCCATAGGATGATCTGTCCTTTTTCCGGCTTTTCTTCGCTGATATAGGCATAGCTCAGTATGATATAGGCACAGATATGCAAGAGTCCGCCAAGACCCAGCTTGTATGTCGTAAGAAGGTCCGCTGCCAGTAAGACCGCCGAAGCGATCAGAATGTATAAGGACAGTCTGTCTTTCCTTCGGCGATAGCCGATATATGCCACAAGGATGCAGATCAGACCGATCAGCAGCTTGAAACCAAGCGAGAGGACCTTGTTTTCCGGGAAGAGCACCAGATAGAATTCCCTGAACAGGAACAATAAGATCACTGCCAGGTCGAAGAACAAAGGCCAGCCTTCGAATTTCGCATCTTTCCTGATGAAGCCTTTCTTCTTTCTTCTGGAGAAACGGAACCTCGCTGCGCCATAGCACAAGCCAAACAGCAGCAAAGAAGATCCCGCCAGTACGGCACCGATCACCAGGATCGTCAGCTGCCGCCAGGTCAGATTCATGAACTTGGAACGGGTCACGATGACCGAGATCGTCGTATCCATCTCATGCCGGGACTCTTGAAAGCGGTCTTTGTCGAGACCCTTGGAAGAAGAAAACTCAGGATCCTTGCCCGGTGAGAAGACCTGTTCAAACTCATCATGCGGTTCAAGTGTATAGAAAGCGAATTGAATGCTGCGTTTTATTGCACAGCCAGCTTCATGCCGTAAGATTATCGATTCAAACGGATAGCCTTCTTCTTCAGACTCGACACGCAGTGTATATTCCCTGTCGCAAGGGATCAGGACTCGGATATCGTTTTCGGCGTAATCGAGATAACGGTTCGTTTCCGGGACCTTGCGATCCTTTGCGGGAACTTTGATCTTTGCTTCACCATTGACGTATTCGATGATCGGATCGATCGACTCGATAAGCTTTCCTTCCCGATACAGATCGATCTTGAAAGGCGAAGTGATCGTAATGACCTGATATTCCAGATTCTGCGAATATAATTCTTCAGCGCTGTCGCTCGACATCATCCAGGAGACATAAAGATCCGGCGTATGTGCCTGTAAGAGGTTGGCCGCCGGCCTGGCGGATTCGTTCCAGCCGGCAAACATCGACTCGCTGTCGTAGTAGTCGCGCAATAACAGCGTCAGATAATCCATCAGTTCGTTGGCGGCGTCTTTATTGTTTTCGTTGATCAGCACCGGATCGCTGGCCAGTTCCAGCAGGTCTTTCAATACATAGATCCGGTTCTTGTTTTCCCAGATGTGGATGAGCTTCTCCTGCAGAGAATGCGCATAAAGCTCCTTGTTCGGACAGATCTCCAGACAATAGGAAAGGATGTTGGCGATCGTCTCATTGGCTTCCTTGTTGTACCAGTAGTCGATGCCGGTGATCTTCTTATAGACCTCGTTGGCTCTCGCCTTTTTCTCTTCGAAATCCGAATCGGTCTCTAAGATCGGCGTATAGAGATCTTTTCCATATCTTCCGTAACCCCACTCCTTGAACGGGACATCCGGTACCGGATCGGCCTTGCCGATGATGTTGAAGATGTTCTCATAGCGATCGGCATCCTCATCGATGACCGTACGCGGTGTGGCAAAGGTATAGGCAAAGACGTTCTCCGGACCAAAAGCCGAAGAATCGGAAAGTCGGGCAGCTGTGACATTGGATATGGCGGCAGCTCTTGAAAAACCGGAGATCCAGATCTTGAGCCTTCCTTCCAGGTGTCTGGAGGCGATGTAACCGAAAATACGGTCATAGACCAGAGAAGAAGAACGGTCGAAGCCTTCATGCATCTCTCCGTCACCGATCGAGAAGTTGGATTCCCACTCATCGACATAACCCTGTCCGCACACGCCGACAGCGATCAGTTCGAATTCTCCCTGTTCGTCCTGCAGCTTCTGGTGTCCCATGCAGGTGGATACGGTATACATCGAAGGGTCCTTGTCGTAGTCATCGCTCCTGAGATCCAGGAAGTGGGCATCCCTTAAGAATTCCGAAAGGTTGCGGTCGGCCTGTATCTCTTCTCTTAACGAACCGAAGGGTCGGAAAGCACAGGTCGCCAGACCGATCGAAAGCTTCGCCAGATCATGGGAATAGACTCTGGCATCCTGAGAGAACCAGCCTTTATTGAACTTCACATCGTAGCGGGTGTTGCGTCCGGTGGCGGTCACGAAAAAACGGGCGCTTATCACCTCGTCCTTATACTCGTCTGCTTCCACCCTTTTCACAAAAGGGATAAGCAGCAGGAACGCAAGAAATACTGTGATCAGTTTTTTCATCGTCTTCTTTCCCCCGATCCGTTCATCTTATTCATCCTGATACTTTATTCTCTGAAAAGTTCCGAAATAATAAAGATTGTCTTTATGCAAGGTCGTAAATTCCGCCTTTCCGTCAGGATCGGCAGCCTTGTATAACGCATAGCCTCTGTTTCTCCCATAGCGGTAATACAAAGGAGTCTTCCATGTTTCGCTTACTTTGATATAGACAGGAAAGAGCTCATCTTTCATCTTTTCCTTCACCCTATCGGAAAGAACGAGGTGGTAATACGGAAGCTCTTCATCAAGAACGATCCTTTCCTCGTGCCTCTGGTCACGGACGGTATAGGAACCGTCCTTGTTTTCTTTGGCATCGACCGGCATCGCGTAATACGATGCATCCAGGATCTCCTGAAAGCTCTGCCCGTCTTTGACTTCTTCCAATCGGATATCGCCTTCCTCCAGGATGAAGTCTGCCATATCACTGGAGATCATGACCCCTTCCATCGCTTCGACATAATGGGGTTCATGCCAGTACATGCGGTCGTTGAAATAAAGACTGGCTTGAGCGATCAGGTCCTCATCGTCCCTGCCGATATATTCTTCCTTGTTTTCTTCCAGAAGATAGGATGAGCCTTCCTTTACGACACGGACTTCCGCGCCTCCTTTGAAATAGGAAGCCATCTTCTCATATAAGGAAGCGATCTGATCCTTGCTGTCATCCTGTGCCTGAACGGTCAGAAGAAAGTCCGAGATGGAAGGCCGTTCTTTGGCAAGATAGTCTCTGATATCTCCGTCATAGTATTCATGAAATACGCATTCATCAAAAGACTCATAACGCGTCGCAGCGATGCGGCTGTCCTTTAATACATAGGGGCTTCGTATCTCTTTCATAAGCTCAGGCAGAAGCTTCGTTTCAAAGTCTTCTTCGATCTGCTCAGCCTGTTTCGAATCATAGAATCTGTCTTCTTCCTTGTCGTAGTAGATGAAAGATCCGTCGCTCACTTCAAAAGCCAGATCCTCTACGCCGATGTAACCGAAAAGACCGGAATTGCCCGCCTTGAAAGGATCAGACAGGGTCACATCTTTGAGATCATATTTCTTTTCATAGTATGCTTTCGCTTTTTTCTGCATGTCTTTCCCGTTGTCCTTACAGGAAGAAAGCAAAAACAACAGACATAGAAACAGGATACTGATCTTATCTTTCATCTTTCTTTCATTGTAGTACCTTCAGGTACCATCAGACAAAGCGGATCTATACGGATATGGTCAGAACGTTGATGCCCAACATGTTCTGATAATCGATGTCCTTCATGATCTGATAGATCATGCGGATACCGATGTTCTTTGTCAGATCATCGCCGTTTTCCAGTTTGTTTCTTTCTTTCGGATCAAAAGGAATGCAGTCATCCTTGATGCGAAGGATGATCTTGTCATTTTTATGTGCGACACGGATGTCGATACTGTGTTTCTTCTTATCTTTGACAAAACCGTGTTCGACGATATTGCCGGCCATCTCTTCCATGCACAGGCCTGCCAGGTAGGCGCGCTTGGAGTCGATGCCTTTTTCAAGACAGAAGTCCTGTACCCGTTTTGAGACTTCGATGACTTCTTCCATCGACTTCACGCTGATGTCGATCCTCTCGTCTTTTGTGACACCGAAGGAATCCGGTATCACCATCAGATCTTCCGTGTTCCTCGGCATCCTTTTCAGTTTGAACATCGCATATAAAACGACAAACAGGGTCGTCACGACGCTGTTCAATACGTTGGCGATATAGATGCCGTTGATCTGCAAAGGATGTACCAGCAGCATAGAAAAGCCGGCGACGCAGACTACGCCGTCCAGTATGGAAGCGATATTGACGAATACGCTCTTGCCCGAGACCTGACCATAGGCCGTGAAATGCATGAGGATGATCGAAAGAGGCATGCATAAAGGCAGGATACGAAGGCCTGAGACCGTCATCGCAAAAGCCGGAGATGCGATGTCTTTGACAAACAGCGATGTGATGACCGGCGAAGAAACGATGATCGCCGCATCGACGATGCACATCAGCGGGATGAAGTAACGGAACATCACCTTCATGGTGCCCACAAGGCCCTGCCTGTCTTCTTCCCCGTGACTCACCGAAAACATGAGTCTGGAAACATTGGCCATGCCGGCCGGAAGTGCCCAGAATATGGACATCACATTGTTGGCCAGGGCAAAAGCGGAAAGACTTCCGGCAGCGCAGAAGCTTTCCAGCAGACGGTTGAGTATCAGACCGCGCAGCGTCTGGTAGATATAGGAAGCGGCACCCGGAAAACCGATGCGGAAAACTTCCGTTCCCTGCTTCCAGGGGATGACATCGAAAGCGATCTTGAGATGCGCGTCTTTCGTAAAGAAGTGATAGGCTTCCACAGCCATGAAGATCCACATGCCGATGGCGGAAGAAAGAGCCAGACCGAATTCTTCCATATGCAGCACTTTCACAAACAGGATGTTCAGCACAAGGTTGACGATGATATAGACGATCGAAGCCAGTATCGTCATGTTGCCTTTATTTTCACTGGTCAGATAGACCGGGAACTGGTTGTATAGGAAGTACGGGATGATACCGATGGCCATACCTGCGACATAGCGCTCGAATGCCGGCCAGAGGCTGACGTCGGCAGTAAACATGCCCGAAAGATGAAACAGGGAGATACAAAGCGTCAAAACGGTAAAAACAGCCGCTGCCAGGAAGGCCAGCGCCAGGTCCAGAGAAAAGACCTGCTGCAGTTTCTTCGAATCATTGGCGCCCAGGCTCTTGCCGCACAGGATCGCACAGCCCCCGGCGATCAGATTGGCGATCGCCCCCAGTAACATCCAGATCGGCGAGTAAAGCCCTACCGCGCTCATCGCTTCCATTCCCACGTAATTGGTCGCAAAATAGCTCGATACGATGCTGTTTACGGCAGATGCCATCGCCAAAAGTACCTGTACAGGCAGCAAGCGGAACATCAGTTTGCAGATCATCTGCAGATCATCATTATGCAGTCTCATAGACAACCCCTTTATTCTATGGCTTGATTTGTGTCTCTATTTCAATGATATAATGAATTCGATCATAGCGTTAAGCTTTGAGATGCAAGGAGATGAAAATCATGTCAGAAAAAGCATTATTGAACGATGATGAACTTGATGCAGTTGCCGGTGGTCGTGCCAACTTATATGTGATCGGCCGCGCCAAAGTCGTTACCACCAACCTGAACATCCGTAATTCTTATTCCAAGAATTCCAAGCTGATGGGTCAGACCAACGCTCCTGCTACTTACGATGTCTATGAGATCGTACAGAATGAAGGATATATCTGGTACAGGATCGATACCGATAAGTGGATCGCTAACGACGGTACCTGGGTAGAATTTACGCTCAAATAATCATCACAAGAGGGCAGCTTCAAAAGAAGCTGCTTCTTTTTTTATGCATTACAGGCATCCCTTTTTTGATCTGAACCGTTGTAAGCCGGGTATCGGATGTACATATTATGAAGAAAGACCATGATCGTTTTGCCGTAAATAAGCATCCACCGGCCTAGCTCAGCGTCATTAAGCTAAGCTCCTGATCATTTAACTATTTGGCCTCCGTTCCAATAAAAACCCTTTGCGGAAACGTGAAGGGCTTGTTTTAATTAGAGAACGGAATGAAGGATCTCCAACTGCTGAAAGATATAGGCGGCAATCTCTTCATTTCCTTTTTTGTTGGGATGGACGCCGTCCACGAACCAGTCTTCCTTATCTTTTGTATAGGCATACAGATCGATACAAGGGATCTTTTCTTTTTTCGCTTCTTCTTTGATCAGCTGCTGAACAGAAGCGATATTGTCTTTGTCGATATCAAAGCCGACGACCCCGCTGTTTCTGTCTTCAAAGACCTGCGGGACGCTCATCAGTATGACCTGCGGATGCCATGGCAGTTCTTTGTATTCCTTCACAAAGGCATGAAGCTCCTTTTTATAGCGATCTTCGTTGAAGTTATATGGTTTGACATCGTTGGTCCCCAACATGATCAGATAGGTATCGATCCTGTTATCTTTGGAGATCTTATAGAATTTATCGGCAGTGTAGGGATAATCCCCTTCATCCTGTAAGGTCCTGGCAGAGATGCCGTAATTGAGCACCTGATATCTGTCTCCCAGTTTTTCATTGAGGAAATATTCCCAGGTCTCTCCTTTTTTGCCGTTGACGCCAGCGCCAAAGGTGATCGAATCGCCGATGCAGGCGATATGGATCCTGTCTGAGACATATTCCGGAGTCTTAGGCACCGCCATATATTTCAGAAAGAAGTGTGTGATCTTTTCTTTGAATGACATGTGATCTCCTTATGCGTTGATCGCCGTCGCGATGGAGATCTTCATGCCCGGGAGGAGCTTTTCGACCTCTTCCTTGAGCTGCTGCAGATCCTTGTCCTTATCGGCAGCGCCATAATCCTGTACGACCGTGAAATGGATGGACTTCTTTTTGAAGTCGACGGTAAAGGAATGGGCATGGACGATGTTCTTGTGTTTCAAGGTCGCCAGCAGGATCTTGTCCCAGATCTCATCAGCCTTGGGATCATGTGCGGTGGTCCCTGAGATGCCAACGGAAGTCAAGGTCATACCCAGTTCCGCCACTTTTCTTTTCAGTCTTCTGGTCAGATCGGCGATCTGTCTGGCTGTCATCTTCTCATCGACTTCAATATCGACCGAACCGATGTAGTTGCCTTCCCCGTAATTGTGGATGATCAGAGAAGACACGTTATACACCCCTTCCTCCAAGAAGATCGCTCGTAATATCTTCTTGCGGAATTCCGGATCTGCCGGTTCGCCGACGACTTTGGTCATCGATCCCGATAACATCTCGATGCCCGATTTGATGATCAGCCCGGAGATGCCTACGCAAAGATAGCTTTCGATCGAGAAATGGAAGATCTTAAAGATGACGATGGAGACAAGTACCGCGATCGCGACCCAGGCATCGGAAAGGTTGTCGACACCGGCTGCTTCCAGAGCTTCCGAATTGAGTTCCCGGCCTTTCTGTTTCAATGCGTTGCCAAGGAAATACTTACTTACCAAGGAAATGATCATGATGGAGATCAGAAGGAAGTTGTATTCCGGTGCTTCTTCCGGATGGATGATCGAAACGATCGCATCGTATAAGGAACGGAAACCGATCGCCAGTATCAGCATCGTGATGATGACCGAACACAGATATTCCAGTCTGCCGTAGCCGAAAGGATGTTTCTCATCGGCTTCCCTTTGTGAGAGCTTCGCAAAGATCAGGATCAGTGCCGAAAAGATCACATCGGCAAAAGAGTTGATCGCATCGAGAACGACCGCTCCCGAATTGGCTAAGGAACCGATGATGAACTTGCTGACGGACAAAACGATATTGGCGACGATACCGATGAGATTGTATTTTACGATCTGTGCATTTCTTGATGTATCTTTCATATTCTTAACTGATTATATCATTTTCTTTCCTTCTTCTTTACGGGTCCCGTAAAGATCTTTTTCTTCCTTTTTCGATGGTGTTTCATAATACAATTAGTTGTGTGTAAAAGAAAGGAGACAAGCCATGAGTGCGATCATCATCGGTGCCTATGCCCATGTCGATGCCGGCAAGACCACCCTGTCGGAAGCGATGCTCCACAAGTGCGGTGCGATACGTAACATCGGCCGGGTCGACCATGAAGACTCCTTTCTGGATTACGACAGCTTCGAAAGAAGAAAAGGCATCACTGTCTATACGAAACAGGCCCGTTTTTCCTATAAAGATAAAAACTATGTCTATGTCGATACGCCGGGCCATCTGGACTTTGCCGGAGAGGTCGAGCGAAGCTACGAGATCCTCGATGCGGCGATCCTGATCATCGACGCAAGTGCTCCGGTACCTGCCGATACGATACGGCGCTTCTCCTATCTCAAAAGTCTCCGTATCCCGATCCTGATCTTCTTGAACAAGACCGACATCTCCCACCGTTCGATACAGGAGAATCTCGAAGATCTTTCCAGACATCTGGATTCTAACGTCTGTCTTCACGATCAGATCTTTGAAGCTTCCGCCCTCAATCATGAGGAAGCTTTGGAAGACTATCTCAATGATTCTTTCATCGATGATCGTTACATCATCTCCGATCTGAAGGACGGACTTCTTTTCCCGGTCTTTGCCGGCAGTGCCTTACATGAAGAAGGGATCGATGCGCTCTTAGATTTCATCTACCGCTATATCGTCCTGCAGAACACATCCTCACATTTCAAAGCCTATATCTTCAAAATCGATGACTATGCCCACCTCAAGGTCTTTTCCGGGACCTTGAAAAACCGCGATGTCATAAGTGACTATAAGATCTCGGAACTCGTCCAGTTCAACGGAAGTAAGCCGGTCCAGGTCAATGAAGTCAAAGGAAGCGACTTATGTGCCGTCAAGGGACTGCAGGGACTGAAAGCCGGTACCTGGCTGCCTTCGATGCTGAACGAGGAAAGAAGAAAGCTCGATACGCTTTCCTATACCCTTTTGTCCGATCTTGATCCCAATGAGCTTTACCGCCGTATCGGTACACTCAACGATGAGTTTCCGGAACTGCATCTGACTTTGAAAGATGAAGTCACCATCGATCTGATCGGTGAACTGCAGAAGGATTTCATCAAAGACCTGATCAAAAACCGCTTTTCGATCGACGTCTCTTTCTCGAGGCCTCTGATCGAATACAGGGAAGCGATCGAAGAGGAAGTCTATGGCGTCGGTCACTATGAACCGCTGCGCCATTATGCGGAAGTATTGGTGAGGTTAAGTCCTGCCGAGACCTATCGCATCAAGGCAAAAAAGGAATTCTCCGTCTTACTGGATTATCTGGAACATTACATCCCATGCGGCTTACTGACGGACTCACGCTTGGATAAGACGCAGATCGAGATCATCGATATCCGCACCCATCTCAAGCACACCGAAGGCGGTGACCTCGTGCAGGCCCTCAACCGGGCCATCCGTCACGCCTTATATAAGGGAAAGTCCTATCTGCTGGAGCCGTATTATCTTATCTCCATCAGCTCAGACGCAAAGACGCAAAGCGGCATCATCTCACAGCTTTCTTCCCAGCAGTATCTCTTCGATATCGAAGAAGATATGATCATGGCCAAGATCCCCAAGCTCGCCTACAACGATCTCATCCTGGCTTTGAAGAACCGCTTCCGCGATGACTTCTCTTCCAACATCGAAGGCACCTTCTTTGACCGCTGCCACGAGGAAGAGAAAGTGATTCGCGACATCGGTTATGACTATACAAATGATGTATCCAAGCCGGTCGGTTCCATCTTCACCAGGAACGGTGCCGGTACCTATATCCCACCGGAAGAGGTCGAAGAGAATATGCATATGGAGTTACGCAATTACTTCGCCGATTATACTCCGCCGGTAAAACACAATCCGCGCACGGTCAACGAGGAAGAACTCAAGCGTGTCTGGAACTCCTTATACAAACCGCGTCCGCGTTTCATCGAAACGAGAAAAGAAAAAGACGAAGAAAGGAAAGTCTCCTATGCTCCGCCTAAGGAACTGCTGTATCTGATCGACGGCTACAATGTCTTACATGCCCTGGATGATGCGCCATTAGATAATCTTGTCATGGCAAGAGAGAAAGTCATCGATCTGATCTGCGATTTTTCCGGCTATGTCTCCGCTTCCTGTGTTCTGGTCTTTGATGCCTATCTGCAGGATTCTTCCAAAGTTGGCATCAGTGAGAGGGACAACATCACGATCGTCTACACCAAGACCGGACAGACGGCCGATATGTATATCGAAGAAAGATCCAAGGAACTTTCCGACAAGTATCGCATCATTGTCGTCACGTCCGATGCCCTTGAACAGCTGTCGGTCTTCTCTTCCGATGCCTTCCGTCTTTCTTCCAGGGAATTCCTGGCAAGATATTCCAATATGCGTAAGAATATGACGCATACCGAAAAGATGTCCAACCGTCCGCTGGCGGAACTCAAGGAACTGCTCGATCGCTGATCGCTTTATCGTTATCTGATATGACAGGCACTTTCGTGCCTGTCTTTTAATCAAACAAAAAGACCTGCATGATGCAGGTCAGATCGCCAGGGAATCAACTTTATCGACGTATTCGATCAGCTGTTTCCTATAGTATTCGATCTCTTCTTTTGCGTCCGGTTTCCTCTTGATCGTCCTTCTTAAGACTCTGGCATAGCCTAAGACCATCGCCTTATGTAAGACGTCTTCCTTATAGGCCGCATCCTTGCCTTCGAAGTAGAAGTCAAAGAGCTTTTCCAGGATGTATTGGGCATTGTCCCAGTCGATCATCAGGAAGTCTTCCACGCCTTTGTGATCAAGTTCACCGAAACCGCGGAAGGCCAGATAGATCGAAGAGAATTCAAAGACCGGATTGCCTGTCGACAGGGTATCCATGTCGATCAGTATCGCTTCGCCATTGGCGTAATGGACGTTGTTGGTGTGATAGTCGCCATGTATCATCTTATTGGACTCCGGGATATCCTCGACCATCTTGTGTAACTTTTCATAGGTCTTTTGAGGCAGATGATCCTTGAGCCATTCGATGCGGCGCATCGTCTCCGCTTTCGCGCTCGGAAGAAGTCCTTCCTTGACGTCCGTCTCGTGGATCTCTTTCAGCATATCCGCAAAGACCTTGACGTATTTTTCTCTGTTTTCCGGTTCGGCGACGATGAGCTTGGTCAGCGATTTGGCAGAAAGCAGTTCAAAGACGGAACCGTACTTGTCGCCGACCTTGACTACGTCGAACGGGATCGCCGTATTGATGCCCATGACCAGAGCTCTTCTTGCCAGGTCGCGTTCTCTCTTGATGTCTTCAAGAGCGTCAGCGTGTTTGTAGACTTTGATGATAGTATCCGGATTGAGACGGTAGACGATACCGTTGGAACCTTCACCGATCACTTCGCAGCCTTCCACCGACATCTTGCGGAAACCTTTGGAGATATCCATCATTTCCGCAAAACCGGTCATTTCAAAGATCTCATAGACCTCCGAAGAACAGTTGATGATCGCAAAGTCCTTCTCTTTCTTTTTCAGTTTCAGGATCTGTCTGAGCCCGGCAGAGGAGATGTACCTCAGATCATCCATGTCCAGGACGAGCTTGCCTTCCGGATGTTCTGCACGGATCGCGGCGATCTCAGCGCCGACCGCCTCGGCATTGTTGGTGTCGATACTGTCTTCAGGGAAGATCGTAAGTATTCCGTTTTCAAATGTGTTTTTCATTCTATCTGCTCCTGCATGTATTTCTTAAAGATCGTCTCGATCAGGAAACAATATTCTTTGTAAACAGCTTTATCGGAAAGCGAGCTTAAGGCCTTCCGTAAAGAATCATAGTACCAGTAATGCATCTTCGGATCGGACTGGTTGAAGTTCTCCCAGAACTTCTCTCCCTGGTCGAGCAGACCGAGGTGGAAGCTCCTGAGATTCGAGACCTTGTCCGCCAGACAGACCATCTTGGCCCCTTCATCGGTCAGACGCGATATCGTATCGATCGTCTCTTTCTTGCGTTCATACCAGGTCTCTTTCTTGTTCACCTGGCCCCGTTTGTCTTCCGACTCGTAAGCGACCATCGCCGCCACACGCTCGCCGAACTGCTCACGTATGTCGCGTATCGTCGTATCGGTATCTTCAACGGTATCATGCAATATCGCCGCACAAAGGACCTCATCATCCAGTGTCATCAAAGACACCAGACTAAGTACCTCCAGCGGGTGAAAGATGTACGGCTGGCCATTGCCCTTTCGGACCATGTCCTTATGTGCTTCTGCCGCAAAGCGGATCGCCTCGTCGATCATCCTTTGATCCTTCTGGACATGATGAAGCGGTTCTGGGTGCCTTTTCTTTCATAGCGGCAGGAGTCCATGGACTTCTTCACCATATAGATGCCCAGTCCGCCGATCTGTCTGTCTTCGAGTTTCGCGCCGATATCCGGATCATCGTTCTCCAACGGATTGAACGGGATGCCGTTATCGACCAAATAGATGTAGATCTTGTCATGGTGGAAGGACATGCCGACCGTCACTTTGCCCGGTTTTTCCGGATAGGCATAATGGCAGATATTGACAAACATCTCTTCCAGCGCTACCGTGATAGCCATCGTCGCTTTCATATCGGCCTCATGTTCCTCAAGGGCCTGTTCGGCGAAAGCCAGGACTTCATGAAGCTTATCATCAACGGCATCGAAGGTCCTTTCCAGCGTGGCGTTGATATCCTTCGGCGAATAGTCGAATGCCAGCATCGTCAGATCATCGAACTGCTCGGAATCACCGACAAAAGTATCGACGTCCTGACGTATCATGTGCAAGACGCTTGCGCAAGGCATATGCGGATCGATGCCCAGGATGCAGTTCATCAGCCTGTCTTCGCCATAGAGTTCACCAGCCGCATTGGTGGCTTCCGTGACGCCGTCGGTATATAAGAAGATCTTATCGCCCATCTGCAGATCGAGTTCATACTCTTTGTATTGATAACCTTCCAGGCCTGCCAGTACGAAGCCCGGCTTGCAGTGCAGGTAAGAGACGATGCCGTTCTTCTTGATGACCGGCGGATTGTGTCCGGCATTGGCGTAGGACATCTTTCCGCTCTTGAGATCGATGATGCCCATCCACGCGGTGACGAACAGACCGACTTCATTTCCTTCGCACAGCAGGTCGTTGACTCTCGTAAAGATCTTCGAAGGGCTCAGACCCAGCTGGGCGTGGTCCTTGATCAAAGTCTTGGCGATGACCATGAACATGGCGGCCGGTATGCCTTTGCCTGAGACATCGGCGATGACGATCGCCAGATGGTCCTCATCGACCATGAAGAAATCATAGAAGTCGCCGCCGACTTCCTTGGCCGGGGTCATCGTGGCATAGATATCGAAATCTTTTCTATCCGGGAATGCCGGGAAGATGTTCGGAAGCATGTTGGCCTGAATGGAAGAGGCAAGGGTCAGTTCGGTGGAGATCCTTTCCGCCTTCTTGGTCTCGGCCTGCTGCGAGAAGATGGCTTCCCTGCCTTTGCGGGCGATGATGCCGCAGATGATCGATGCCATCGAAGTCAGGATGTAACGCGGCACATAGCTGCGCCATAAGAAGTTGAGCCAGGTCGCATGGATATCGATGCTGGCGGAAAGATCCGCTGTCGAAGCGGAACTGTCGGCTACATCCACTATCGTGCCCGGGATCATCTTCACGTAGTTGTAATCGATGATGCCCATTCCTTTGCAGATACAAAGATAATCCGCTATCAATGCAGCCAGAAGCGTCAGGACAGAGACTCCGATGGTGATGGTTTGCGAATAGTAACGTACGGACAAGGCGATCGGAAAGATCACCAGCAGATAGACACCGTGACCGATCACTGTCTCCGCTCTAGTGAAGATGCCGATATATATAAGCAGCAGGAAGAACTTCAGCCATTTCTTCTGCCCTTTGAAATAGTAGGAAACACCGGCTCCGATCAAGGCAAGGACCGCCGCCTGCAGCATCACGCCGATCAGCCGGTTCTTATTGGTCGGAAAGAAACCGAAAAGAGCCAGTGCAACGAACACCAGCGCGACGATTGAAGAAACGGCAAGGATCCTGGCAACGAAAAGATTGGCCTCGACCTCATTGTCCCATAAGGTCTGGGTCTGTCTGCTTTCTTCTTCCTCGTATTTTTTTATGATCTTCTTTTTTGTTCGGGCGATCATACTACTTGATGGTCAGGATGTCGACAAAACCGGTCATCTCAAAGACTTCCATCAGCTCGTCTTTCACATTGGTGATGACCATCGTTCCCTTATTGTTGAGCTCTTTCTGGCCGTGTAAGAGGACTCTTAGTCCCGCTGAAGAGATATATTCCAGTCCGCGGAAGTTCAGTGTCAGATCATTGACGCCTTTGGCAAGGACTTCGTCGATCTTCTTCTCCAGCTCGGGAGCTGTCGTCGTATCGAGTCTTCCTTCCAAAGCAAGCGTGCATGTTTTGTCTTTCAGGTTTTCACTTATTTCCATAGTCTTTTCTCCTATCAATCCATCATTTTATTGAACACCGGCGTTAAGGACGCCTTCTTGAATTCTTCGTAGCAGTATTTTAACAGCAGCGAACGCACGCCCGTATACTTGTGGGCCGGCGCCGTATAGGCGATGCCGTACATCACACCATCCGTCGTGATGTTCCAGATGCCGCCGTAGGACGCTGATTTCATATTCTTGTTTTCCGCCTTCACTTTTTCGATTGCCGCCGTCATTGCCTTTTCGATCTTCTTTTCATCATCATCGAAGTGGAAAAGGAAGGTCAGTGACTTGGAATCCTTGATCTTCTCGATCGAAGTGATCTGGGAATTACATACCGTGAAGGTGGATTTGGTCACCAGAGCCTGAAACTTCGTGACTCTCGCCGAGAAGTATTTGACATCACACTCCTGGCCATTGTAGCGCACCATATCGCCGACCTTATAGAAGTTGTTGTTGTAGATGTTGATGCCGGCAATGATGTCCTTGAGGGTATCCTGTAAGGCCAGGCCGACGATCGTGGCGATGATGCCCAAGCCTGCCAGGATCGATGTGATGCTGATGCCGTGAATGCGCATGATGATCATGCCGGAAACGATGATGACGACATACTGCATGACGTTGAACATGAGACCAATAAAGGTATTCTTGTGCTGATCGTCCTTGTTGGTATAGGCGACCTTCTTGATCAGATATTGCTTGATCACATAAAGAAGCGCCGAAGCTACCGCCAAAACAAGCAGGCTCAGCAGAAACCTCGTCGAGGTCACATATTCCATCAGTTCTTCAAAACTCTGCGGTTCTTTCATCGTCATCCCTTCAGGCTTGCGCGGAAGCCATGATCTCTTCTGTCAGTCTCTCGTACAGGTCTCTTTCCTCATCCCTCAGATAGAAGTGGATGTGATAGAGGCCTTTCTTTCCTTTGATAATGTAGGATGCCCCGTACATCTTCTTTCCGCCGGCCTCATACGTATAATCAAAACCCTGGGCTTTGCCCGTATTCAGATATGCTTCTTTATGATACGCGAACCGGCGCATCAGATCCGCCGTCTGCGTTTCATTTTTTTCAACGATCTCCTTCAAAGACAAAACAGCCAGAAATAACGGATTGACTTTCTGATAGGAAAGTGACACCAGCATGTGCCTGTCGTCATCTTTCATGACGATATTCTCATCGCCTGTCTCGTTGATATGCAGTTCCTTTATCTCGTCTTCGTTCAGTAGGCGGAAGCCCTCGGGAAATGCGAATGTAAGTTCATTCAATCTTACCATGTCTTTACCTTTTATCTATATTCTAACATCGTAAATACGACTGCGACCACGATCGTACCAAGCAAGACCAGCAGCTGTTTCAGACGGTGCTTGCTTAAGAGTCCGACAAATTCGCGGACTGCCGCATTGGGCCAGAAATACCACTTGGTCTTTGACCCGATACCGGTCGCACGCATCTTCACTCTCCTGGCAAACAATCCCGCCCTAAAGACGTGGAAGTTGTTGGTGGAAAAGGATACTTTCGCTTTTGGAAGCTCATCTTCGATCAGCTTTTTCGAGTATAACATGTTCTCGTAGGTGGTCGTCGAGCGGTCCTCCTCAAGGATCTCATCTTCCTGAATACCCTTCTTCATCAGGTACTTCTTCATGCATAAGCTCTCGGAAAAGATCTCGTTGCTGCCCTGACCGCCGGAAGTGATGAACTTCAGCTTCTTACCGGTAGCGTTGAGCTGCTTGTGATAGAAATCCAAAGCCGCATCGATCCTTGCCCTCAGTAACGGCGTCGGTGTCCCGTCTTTGAACATCGCACAGCCTAAGATGATCATATAGTCCCTGTCATAATCGGGAACATACCGTGTCACGAGATACCCGGCTGCCATCGTTCCCAGCAGCATGCATTCAAAATACAGGTAGACTGCCGCAAAGATGTTGTTGAACATCTCCTGAAACATCACTTCTCTTTGCGAGCCCATGATATAGTAGCTTCGCTTCATGTACACCGCCACGCCGGCAATGATCATTGCCGACAGGATGATCCCTAAGACATTCACGAAGCTTCTTCCCTCGTGTCTCAGTAAGACGATATTGGAGATGCATAAAGCCACGCAGAATACCAGCAGGAAGGGAAACGACAGGATGATGAAGTTCCCGAACGATCCCGAGACGACCGCGAAGACCCGCTCCTCATAAAACATTTCCGGATCCAGATAGTATTGGCGTATCACGCTGATCTGCGTCAGCAATAACAAGCCCACAAATAACGCATAGCCGAAATACAGGATCGTATTGTAGGAATACGGATTGTAGCGAAGCTGGCCGATGAAGGCATGTACCAGTAAGGCGATGACACTCAGATAGTAGAGCCCCAGGATCAGGTTGACGGTGACGATATGTTCCATCCCCTTTTCCAGAAGCAGAAACACGATGATGAATACCGCAACGCTGAGTACGGCGATATGATAGAGCTTCGGCTTTTTATCCAGCGTATCAAACAGTTTCATCGATCAGGCTTTCCAGTGTCTCGAACAGGCGCGCCGGTTCGACCGGCTTGGACAGGTGGGCATTGAGCCCCGCCTGCAGGCTCTTCTGTACGTCTTCGTCGAAGGCATTGGCCGTCAGAGCGATGATCGGGATCTTCTTTGCGTCTTCACGTTTCAAAGCACGGATCCGCTTTGTCGCCTCGAGACCATCCATCTCCGGCATACGCATATCCATCAGGATCGCATCGTAGTAGCCGGCAGGATGTTTCATGAACTGTTCCAGAGCGATACGGCCGTTCTCACAATGGTCGGTCTTGATATCCTTTGAACTTAACAGCATATCTACGATCTGTGCGTTGATTGCTATATCTTCTGCCAAAAGAACTCTTTTTCCATGAAGGCTTGTTTTCTTTTCTATACCCGGTCTTTTAGAATCGATCATTTCTGCTTTTTCCAGTCTCACTGTAACTTTGAAACAAGATCCCTCATTTTTTTTGGATTGAACTTCTATGTCCCCGCTCATCATTTCCACATAATCTTTAGCAATCAAAAGACCCAAACCAAGCCCTTCGAATTCGCTAGTCGGTGAAGTATCTTCTTTTGAAAACGCATCGTAGATCTTTTCTTGAAACTCTTCCGCTATCCCAATACCATTATCTCTTATCGTAAAACACAAGCTCTCTTTGTTTTCTGATTCTTCTTTTGTTTCTATTCCAAAGAAAACTCTTCCTTCCACAGGAGTAAACTTGACCGCATTCTCCATAATACCAAACAAGATCTTATTCAGTTTTTTCTTATCTCCGATATAGAAACCTTTCGCATCTTTCAGGGCAGAATCCGTGAATTTGATTTTCTTTTCCAAGCACTTTGCAGAGAACACCTTATCGATTTCTTCGATCAGATCTAGCATAGAAAAAACTTCTTTATTTAATGCCACATTACCTGCTGCAGCGTCGGATGCGTCGAGCATTTTATTGATAAGACTCATAAGATGATCTGCAGAATCATGTATCACATTCAGATAATCTTTTATATTTTGCGAACATTCCGGATCTTTCAGTGCGATCTCACTTATTCCAAGAATCGCATTCATCGGCGTACGCAGTTCATGCGATACATTGGACTGAAATGATCTTTTTTCTTGAATTGTTTTATCAACTTCGCGGATCACATTTAAATAGTTCTGTTTTTGAATGCTTGCTTCCTGCGTTTCCTTATCGATATTTTTAAATGCGATAAATACAATATCACTTCCCTCCTTCAGTTTGTCATACACACGAATGATGCGCATCGATTCATACTGGTCGATGTCATTTCTGTGCACCAGATATCGACATTCCAAGTCATTTTGGTCTGACAAACCTTGCTTTATTTTTTTCGGATTGGTAAATTCAGAAAAAGCTCTGCGAAACTCTTCAGATATATAGTTCGTTCCATATCGATTCATTGCTGAGAAAAATGAAAATGATTCACCTTTTTTATAATGCCCTTCTGAACACGAACAGGGATCACATTTATAACAGATCGCTTTATCTTTTATAAGATCAACACAATAAACACTTCTGAATTCACAAACCGATGCCATGATCATAGCCTCAGTTTCCATTCGCTTTTTCTCTGATCTGCGAAGTTTTTCCTGAAGCTTCAAAATATGCAATCTGGTCTCTTCTTCTTTGATCTGTCTTTCTTTCTTCTTTTCCATTCTTTCTCCTTTTTTATGATCTTTCCTTCATAAAAAATTAATTATTGAAATCATTAACTGTATTCTTAATTATTTTGTTGCACTAGGCTCCGGAAATCAACTTCTTTCATACCTCGTGTTTTTATTTGGAAATTCTATTTCTTCTTTTTTTTATACTGAGCGACACATGCTTTGTTTCTTTTTTATATAATTATGTATGTATCATAAGAATCATTGTAAGGAGGCGTTGCTTGTTTTATGATCACCGGAGTCCATCATTTTTCTATCATTTCATCGTCGGAAACATCGGTTTCTTTCTATAAAACTCTAGGTTTCAAAGAAATATCAAGAATCGAAAGATCATATGATACTGTTATTCTTTTTAAGGGCCCTGAAATTCAATTAGAGATGTATTTAGACCCGAAGCATCCTTCACATCCTTCTTCGCCAGAACCCCTTGGAATACGCTGTATTTCGCTTAAAACAGATAACATCAAAAATACATTGAAGGAACTCGGTCTGGAAAACACTGAGATCAGTACTGACTGGAACGGACAGAAATACTGTTTTATCAACGATCCGGATAATGTTCCTATCCAACTGCATGAATGATAAAAAGCTGTAACATCAGTTTCAGCTTTTCTCTTGATTTCTTTTTCTATGCCTGCCGACGTAGCCTTCAGCATTTTTGACGGGCGAAGATACCTTGATCGGTTTTTCTTCAGCAAGAACTGCCTTTTCCTTCGTTTTTTCTTCGCTCGTATCGGCAAAGATCAATGTTTCCTTTCCTTCTTTTTTTGTTGATTCTGTCTCTGTTTCCTTGATCTTTTCTTCTACAAACTCAGTAGAAACCTTTTTTTCTTCGACCACATCATTCCGCGTCTTATACTCTTCGACCTTTCGCATCGGTATATGAAGCTCCTTTTTCTCTGGTTCTGCTTCCGTCTCTTGCGTTTGTAAAACAGCAGGTGTTTTCAATACGATATCATCTTGTTCCTCAGCCTGCTTTTTACTTTCCTTGAAGTCTTTTTGTATCATATCGAATTCTTCTTCGATCGCTTTCAAAGCTTCTTTTTGCGGTATAGCTATCTTTCCTTCTTCTGTTTTGGTCTCTTTGTCCGTTTCTTCCTTTATCGATTCAGCGTGAGCTTCCTGTTTGACTTCTTCAATCTTTACTTCTTCTTTGCCCGGTTTCTCAGATGATTTGATCTCCTCGATTTCTTTATCGGTTTCTTTTTTGCCTTCTTCTTCTGAAATTACAGGCTTTCCAGATTCTGACTTTTTAGAAGTTTTTCTGTCTTCTTCCTGGTATTCATAATAATGACTTCCATACCCATAAGAATGATAACCATAACCGCCTAAGGAATCCTTGCTGCCATTAAGAACAAAACCACTGATCTCGATTCCAGCGTTTTTTAACTCTCGCAATCCGTCTGCGATTACACTTGTTCTTGCATAATCCGCCATAATGACATAGACAGCTTCATCGACATACTTCGCAACCAGCATCGCATCTACCAGCATCGCAGAAGGCGGCGTATCAAGAATGACGATATCTGCCATTTTCTTCAATCGTTCAATGACTTCATTCATCCTTTGGGAACCCAAGATCTCCGAATGATTGGTCGGATTATCAGGCGAACCAAACAATACATTAAGCTGTATGCCGTGATTATCAGCAGATACCAGCGCATCTTCCAACGAAACTTTTTTATAGATCACATCCAGCAGTGTCGGATGCTTCTTATCAACTTTAAAAATTTCTTGCAAGGAAGGATTTCGTAAGTCACAGTCGACGATGATCACTTTTTTGTCTTTACCAGAAAGGGAGATAGCCAGATTGGCGGCGATCGTCGATTTGCCTTCACCCGGAACAGAGGATGTTACCATCAGTACTTTGTGTCCGTTATTTTCCAGCTTGCGCATGATCCTGGTACGGATCAGGCGTATTGCTTCAAGGTAATCCTGCTGGACATTGTGTTCCAGGATCGAAATGCTGGAAGCTGTATCTTTTCTTTTTTTCTTTTTATAGACCGGCAGTGTACCTAAATGTTCGACAGTGCTGAACGCCCTGACATCTTTGGCTGTACGTACGGTTCTGTTCAATAACATATGCATGAACACCAATCCCATGCCTACCGCAAAGCCAACCGCTGCTCCTTTTAAAGCATTTCCTCTCACAGCAATCGTCTTACCGCTGTCAGAAGGGATGCCGCTGTCATCAATGATCTCCATTGCCGTGTAACCAACGACATATTCCGCAACTTTCGGATAGTTCTTGATGATCGAAAGAAGTGTCTGATAGGACAGATTCGGATCACTGGAAGATACGCTGATCGTTAGAAGGTTGGTTCCTTCGACGTTGATGACTTTGATCAAACCGGGCAAGGCGGTAACGCCCATTTCTTCCATGATGACATCTTTTAAAACGCCGCTGGTCAGAATATATGGGAAAACGGTACCCAACTGCTGGGCAGAACGGGAATTGATCGTCGTACCATCATCGGATGTATAAACAGCTACCGTTGCCTCTGCCTTATATGCCGGGACATAGGTGCTCTGCGTCCTGAAATAACTTAAGGCACCAAGCCCTATAGACAATATCAAAACGATCACCCATAATCTTTTCAGGGAATGAAGAAAAGCATCCACCAATGTGGTGATATCAAGTTTTTCTAATTCATTCGTCGTTTCTGACATCTTGTTTCAAACTTTCCGTTTCTGCATTCTTTATTGCACTGGCCGTAGGACTTTTTCTTTCTGCATAATGTCCATAGGACCCGTATTTGCCATAATTTCCATAATGTCCGTATTTGCCATAGCGGCTGTATTTGCCATATCCGTAACCGCCGACAATGTTCCGGCTGATACCCGGCATCGATCGTACACTGTTGAGTATGCATCCGGACATATGACATCTGTATTTTTTCAGCTGATCGATCGCATCATTGATGTTGGCAGCTAAAATGCGATTATACTGTACGACCAGTACAGAAATATCTGCCGTATCGGCAACTGCCTCGGCATCCGCCATCAAAGACATCGGCGGCGTATCTAAAATAACGATATCGACGCTGCTTTTCAACTGGTCGATCAGACGCTTGAATACATTTCCTTTTAAGTATTCTGTGGAATCCTTATTTCCTTTTGCGTTCAATAATAACGGCAGATCACTTACCGGATCATGATAAATATAATTCTGTCCTTTTTTCTTCTCTTTTCTTTCCAGGAAATCGGTAAGTGAAGTTCCTTCTGCAACATCAATATTAAAGATCTTTGCCTGTGAAGGTCTTCTGAGATCGCAATCAACCAATAATACTTTCTTGCCTTGGCTTTGTATGGATAAAGCTAAATTTGCGGCAACCGTTGACTTTCCCTCGTGTTCGGCAACACTGGAGACCATAATGACTTTTGCGTTATGTCTCTGCGCCGATTGCAACAGAGCAGCTGCGATCTTCTTATAACGTTCGACAAAAGAAAAACTTGCGGTCGCATCGCTTACCAGAACACTGTTTTTACGAAGATCTCCTTTCGCCTTGCGAAGACGTTCATATTCGATTGCTCCCAGTGAAGTTGCGTCAAGTTTCTCTCTGAGATCTTTCTCACTCTTGATCGTATCGTGACGATACGACAGATAGGCAAAGGCTGCCGTTAATGCGACAAAGCTTAAAACAAATGCCCTTTTTGCCATCCCGGTCGCTGAGGAACCGCTGACTCTTCTTGTCGGGATCTGCGGCTGTGCCAGTACTTCCATGACCATGGTGGTACTTGCGTATTGTAAAAGATCAGGATAAAGCTTCATGATCGAATTGATAATTTTAAATGTCTTCTGAGGAGAGTTCGAAGTTACCGTCAATGTCAAAAGGTTGGTCTCATCGATCACTCTGGCAGTTGCCGTTGCATCAAAGGATTCCAGTCCTACATCATCACAGACCTTTTTTTTCATGACCTCGCTGTTCAGGATACTGGTAAAACTTGTCGCCACAGTACGGGCTGCACTCAGATTGTTATATGCATATCCGGTCGTCCGCTTGGACATGACGGCAAATGTTGCCTGTGAACTGTAGCTGATCATCGTTCTTGAATTCATGACCATGATCACGATCATCGCCACAGCCAAAGACCCCAAGAGCACTGCCCAAAGATTCTGTACAACGTCCATCAGCATACTGAATGGCTCGATATTAGATAATTGGATCTTTGTATTATCACTTTTCTGAGCCATCAGAAATCCTCCGTAACGATAACGACCATTTTAGTCACTGTATATGTGGAATATGCGATACGTAACGAAAACTCAGCTGTATAAACACCTGGTCTTTCATAATCGGTATAATCATCTATAATTACATTCTCTTTGTAATAGTCTGATTCTTCAAAATCGATGACATGATCGCCCTGTCTGATGCCAATCAGATAAGAACTCAGGTCCACTTCTCCACCTACAGGAACATAAATAATGTAATCCGACAAAGCAGGACATTGTCTGCTGTATTCCCTGTTGCTTACGATATCCAATGCCAAATCCAGCTTTTCGATATCTCCATAGCCATTCGTCACTTCCATAGTAAATGGATACTCATTTGAAGTATCGCTCACGCCGACTCCATATGTAACTTTGATCTTGTTTGATATATCTCCTTCGAGAACATCTGTTGCTTCAAAAAAAGAAAAATCGACCGATGTTTCCGAGCGTGTCATTAATGGACTTTTCGAAGAGAAACGTGGTGAATGATAGTCATCATAGATGACTCTTCGATTATATGTGCCTACATTGTTATGAGAGTCAAAAGCAACATAATCTACCCTTATCACTCCTTCTTCAATAAAATTTGATTTTCCTGCTATCAACAATGTAGATGTCACATCGCCATCCTTATTATCTTCTGCTGTCATCCCTTTTAAAAATTCTTTATCATCCGCCTTAACACTCAGATGCAACACATCTTCACTGCAGTTTATTATCGGCGCAATTACGTCCTTATCTCTATATGAAAAAAACTGATCAATTCCGAATGCGATTGATGTAGCTATGAATATGAACAGTATACAAATTCGTAAAATGCGCATTAAAACTCCTTTTTTAACATGTTAATTATATAATATACTTTTCGTTTCGTCGCTTTTTATTTTCAATACATCCCTGATTAAAAATCATTTTTTTTATGACCAAATTGAACATCTTTTAATTGCAATGAGGGAAGATTGCATGATTTTCGAATAAACCTTTTTTATATCTTCTTAACATCTTCATCAAAGAATCATAGAAGTTCTATATATGTAATAAAAGAATTTATTCTTCTAGAGAATTTATTCATACTGACCGAAATCAATTCAAAGAATATTCCAAGGCAATTCTGGAAAAACCATTTTCCCTTCAAAAATATCCACTAATTGCCTTTTTCAGAAACATCATGAATAATTGCCATACCAAACTATCTATTTGTTCAGAAGAAGAAAATCATTTCAATAATACCAAGAATAAAGAGTTCAGAGTTTTTTCTGATGACATTGGTTTCTTTTATATCCTCAGATAAAAAGAGAAATCTGAACCAGATCTTTCTGTTGATCTATTCAGTTCTTATGAAACTATTGCTATGGAATATTCTCAGAAAGCAACTCATATCATGAAAACAATGACGCATACGATCTATTAGTCAAGATTTGCAGTCCATCTCATATATCTTTTTTATTGTTTTGATACAAACGTTTTTACTCTAGACCAGTCCGTACTTCTTCAGCAGATCGATCCTTTTTTTCCCGATCTCTATTATCTTCTCAGAATTATTCCTGCCTCCTGGCTTTTTCAGGTAGCCGATTATTCTTTCTGCCCAAGCCCAGGGCAAAAGAATAGGATATGTCTTCAGATATGGATAGTCTTCTGACATATACGAGAAAGAAGGAAACAGAGATTTTCTGATTCCTCTTCTCCTTTTTCCTTTTTTTTGTGAATATACTGCGTCAAGTGTCATATTGGCACTGTGAAGACGGTTTTCGTCTTTTGCGCCGTAGATTCCCCCAGTAATGATATCTTCCAGCAGAGGCATCTCATCCACGTCTTCATTTATCAGACCGGTTGTAATACAGGTCTTTTCTCTTCGCATTCCTAGATGCACGTGACATATTTTTAAGACGGCTTTAAGAAATATTTCCAGATGTAGTTTTCTGCAGGAATCGACGATCGTTTTCCAATCAATCAACGCCCCATATTTTTCGGAAAAAAGTGTGATGTCACAGATCTGACGTATCCCTATTCCACTGTATATGAGATGTTTATAAGCATGAGCTAACATATATAAGAGATGATCTGTCGGATCCAGCGCTTCCATTTCGACTCCATAGGCATTGATTTTCATTGATTCGTTTTGTTTTTCAAATAATTCATTTAAATCAGAAAATATTTCATCTTGGGGAAACAGATATCGATGTATCTCCAGATACAATCCGTTTTCTTTGTTTTTGTATGATAATTCACTATCTTTCTCAAGGTTTTCTTCTTCATTGATGAGAATAAACCCATGTTCTGTAAAGAATTGGTGATATTTTCGTATTTCGCCAGGTTTTATAAGAAGATCCTCATCCACGGAAGGACGTAATTCTGGTTCTGCATAAAGATTGCGGCAGACCATACCTTTCAAAATAAGAGGTTTTAATCCTTTCTCTGACATCTTCTTATAAAGCATGACAAAAGAGGCAGTCTTAGCTGCCTGTCTTATAGTCTGATCGATCGCTCTTTTTTCAAATATCTTTATCCCTTCATAACACGACGAATAAAGAGCATTCACAATCAGAGGATATACAAAATGATCGCTCGAAAGGTACAGGATTTCCTTTACATGTGCATCGATTTCTTCATTAAATGACACTTGTTCGTTATGTATCACTCTATTCAGAATATTCAGAAACAATTCCTGATCTTCCGATAGCGGTTTTTTATCAGAATCCTCCAGATTCCTGATCTTCAGGGATTTCAATCTCAATCTCTCCTTCATCTTCTAGGATCTGTACTTCGTTTTTTCCGGATGAGTTCTGCTGATTGCTTGTATTTCTGCAGCCTGAAAGAATGCACAACAACATTAGAACCGTCATCATCGATATCATTACTTTTTTGAACAATTCTTTTTTCATAAAGTTTCATCCTCCTCATTAAGCAAATAGCCCTTATCACGAAGCTGTTTGATATATTCTCTTACCAGAGCATCAACATCTGTATCCGAAGGAATATCAAACTCTTCTTTCAGTTTCATAACAATTTCATTCTTTTCTTTTCCTTCAGAAAGACATCTCCAGATTATTTCACCGGTATCATTCAATATGGTGGTATACGGACAATGGGAACGTTCTTCATAAGCCGCCACGAGAATGCATCGGCCACAGATGTGCGTCATAATAATACCTGGTCGTACTCTTATCATGGTTCCTCCGTTTCAAGATAATCAAGAATCGCACTTCTAAGTACTTTGAGCGATTCTTGTGTGCCATCATTGACAAATGTCCATAATGGCACCTCTTTTTCAATGCGTTCAACCATCAATGCAAGGATCCTTATTTCTTCTTTGTTTTCTGGAATAGGACAGAACTGATGAAAGAGAGTCAATATACTCTCGCATTGATCAGCCTCATGGAATACATTTTCTTTTCCTTGTTTCAGAAACACGATTCCTCCAAGTTCACAGGGAGAAGCACCTTTGAAGTTTTCTTTTCCGTTCCAGGGAGAAGGACACACCATAATTCTGCCTTTTCTGAAATCGAGTATCGGCATGTCTCCGGAGATCATCCTGATCTCTTTGGGAAATAGTTTCTTCCAATTCAGATACTGTGTTGTCTTTCCAACACCGCTTTTGCCTGCCAGAAGCCACGCCTTTTCTTTCCATACAAAAGATACGGAATGAAAGATCGTACACCCATAGGATAGAAGATAAGCAGCTGTCAGATAAAGTAAGCCCTTATATTCAACATAATCATCTGGAACATCATCGGGATGTACTTTTCGAAAGCGGTCAAACCAGGCATCATTCATAAATATGTCATCATCTTCTGATTCCGACAAATGAATACATCTCCCAAAGTAGCGGGCAGTGGAATTATTTCGAAACCGATACCTTACAGCAATACCTGCATATATGAATTCAAATATTCTTTTCATTGGTATAAAGAGAATTGCGTGAGAGTTGATCCCACGCAATTCTATAATTAGTGATTCTTATGGTTCTGGATTCTCATCCGGATCGATAAATTCTGCAAAACCGTTATCTGTCATCCATTTGACATAGTCTGCCCAGGTTCCCCCGTCTCCATTTCCATCGGAATCATATAATTCTGGGAAATCAATAAAGATGACACCCCACATTTCATAAGAATAAGGGATTATATCAGGCGAACTCTGACCAGAACCTCCACCGACAACTTCGTCATCGCCCGGTATCAGACCTCCTTCAAGCATTACCGGATTTTTCCAAGTTTTCTTCATTTGAAATTTTCCTCCTATTCTAATCTTTGCAAGGCGAATCGGTCTTCTTCAGGCCGGTAATAGTCCCATCTCCGAACGTCAGAGTTCTCTGGGTTGTTCCTTTGATGGTTATGCCATCCGGGGTTGTCCAGTACTGTTTGATAATGATAGTTCCTTCACTCATGAATTCAGTAATATCATTGTATCCGAGATAACCGGCAAGGATTCCTTTTGCCTTATAGAGTTTTTCAGGTGTCAATGTCGTCGTAGTTGAGCTGTTTGCGGCTTTGATCTTCAAGGATTCAACTATCGTTGCTTCACGATCTTCTGTTTCAACAATAAAACCTGCACCGGTGTAGTTCAAATCATCAACGGCCGTAATCGTCCAAATGTTGGCGAGCTTGTATCCGGTCTTATAGTATGTATAATGCGTATACGGCAGCATGTAGCTGTTCGGAACTTCTTTCAGGTAGTAAGTTGTATCTTTTACAGGTACAGCTTCAGTACCATCTTGATCGTATGCATTATTGATCGACCATGCGTTTCTATTGCTGTCTTTGATGTACTGATATGAATATGCTTTCGCATCTTCTCCCGAGTCTTTTGACTTGTTGTTTTCATCATAAGTCAGATCCGCAGAATCATAACCTATGCTCTTACCAGCATAATCCATATAGTAGCCGCCATAGAGCGTATCCTTAGCAGTCATTCCAAAGATATCGAATGATGTCACCTTTACACCATCAACAGCCATCGGGAAGCGGTAGACATCCAGATTAGAAGAATGATAGACATAGTAGAAACCTTCATACTTGTTATCATACTTCACTTTGAATTCGGTATTCGAAATATCTATCGATCCATTTACAGTATAGTCATTGATTTCAGGAGTTGTTGGTACTTCTCCTGTATAATTTGAATAATCGAAACTTGCCTTTTCAAAGGTGTAACCATCCGGAATCGTCGCCGTCGGTTCTACGATTGTATAATTGGTGTCTTTTCTCAAGTTAATGATATTGATAAACCATCCAGCTTTAACAGAAACGGTTGCAGTACCGCCATTGTCAAACCAATAGTATCCGGTAGGCGTTCCATCTCTCTCTTCAGCTGTAGCGCCATCTATCACTACGTCTTCTGTTACAATAGTGGTCGCATCATTGGATGCTGTGGAAATATAAAACCATATGGTGTCGTAGTAATCGCTGTAATCATCGTCATCCGGATAATGTCCGTTCGGGTCATCAATCGTAATCTGAATCGGGAAGAGATCGTCTTTCAGAGCATCATTTTCATCAACTACCTTACTAATGATCAAGTTACTACGACGGTCATTGGTTGCTTCCAGAAGGTTTTCACCTGTTTTAGTCACATAAAGATGATCGTTAAAATTATAGTAAGCGACACCATCTACAGTTACCGTCTTGTTTTCCGTAAGATTTTTCGCTGCTTCAGGTACATCTTCAGCGTTTTCATCCTGGATTTCAACCAGTACAGTTGTTCTACCGTTTATTACCATTGGGTGATAGATATCCGCGGTAAGATCCCAGCGATAGTCGAACTCTTGAGGTTCTACAACTGTGTAATCGTAGCCAGCCTCACGCACAACTATATTTTCACCTGTAACTGACAAAACACCTAAAGAGATGTAGAGGTTATCCTCTGGTTCCTGTACCCACTGTTTACCATCCTCGGTTGTAACCTCAACAGGAGTACCCATTCTAAACGTTGTGTAATCTTCACCGTTTCTGGTGATGGTCAAGGTAACATCTGTAGCATACCTGGCATCCATATAGTTATTCCACGTCTTCTTGATCTTGATAGAAGTATCATCAAGAGACATGTTGCCGTTTGTGTAGTTCGTGTAGGTCGAGCTGCTATCTACACCGCCGTACTTGTAAGTAGCACTTAAGCCGGTATTGGTCTTCATGCTGAAGGAGGCATCGTTCGCATCGATGAGCGCCTGCAGCTGAGCGTCCGTAAGGCCGTTGGTCCAAGTGCCGGAAGCGGTGTCATATTCATATGTCGTTACACCTACAAGAACACGAAGCTGAGCTTTTGTACCTGCTGCCAGATCACTGTCTGTAACTTTACGGATTCCGTTATCCAAGTCAGCTATGAGGTCATATGCTTCCTGCTTTGGCCAAACCGTAAATGTGACCGAATAATAAACGCCGTGTTCCAGTTCGCTGTTGGCATCACTGGTATCCCATACGACCGCATTGTTCTCATTGATCGTTGCCTCAGGAACATTAGCTCCTTCCCAAGGATATTCAATGTAGTAGACAGTAACACCGTTTTCTTGCCTTGAGAAGATCTTGTGTGTACCGTCTGTACCGGCATTGACCTGAGCTTGCGTGATGCTATAAGAGTTTTCACCGATAGAGTAAGTATAGCCTTCATCTCCGGTGATCAACGGATAAGACTTATGGTAAGTAAAGTTACCAGCCGTACCAATCAGTGACTGCGTTTCGATCTGAGACATGGAAGTGACACCATCGGTAATTGTCATATCCGTTAGACCAATTTCGTTCTCAATTGAACTTGCAATTTGATCCAACGCATCTATAAAACTCTGTGGTTCGTTACCAGGAAAGTAATAACCATCGGGAGCAGTATCCTGTCCATATGCATAAGCAGTTAAATCCTCCATACGGGTAGTCTCTGATGTAAGACCAACCGTATAAAGAATCTTGTTATTATCAACTATTGATTTAGCTGATATTTCTGCTGCATCATAGCATCGATTTATTGATGTGGAAGAATCGCTACCATATCCAAAAACACTATCTCTTATAAATTCCATTCCCTCTCTGCCACCATATTCTTCACTTAATTCAGAATCAGTATAAGAGCCTCTTGAGATACGGAAAGTTGGATCTCCATCCGACACAAACACAATATATGTTTTGCCTGTTGATGATGTTTGCATGCTATTTGCTAAATTTAATGCAGCTTCCCAGTTTGTTGCCCCTTCATAGCTTTGGCCACTGTATGTACTCAAACCGTTTACAGCGTTATAATACCTTGTATTATTAGCTCCTGTATTATAAGAAGAAGTAAACTGCTCATTAGTAGAACCGAATGTAACGATTTCTGCTTTTCCGCCAAATTTGATTAAGCCCATTTCGACTAATGGATTGCCACTAGAATCTTTTTTACCTAAAAGTTTTTCAGCAAGACTAAGAACGGCTGTCTTAGCTCTAGCTAATCTAGTTTGTCCACTCCAGTTTTCTGTCATACTTGCCGAAAGGTCAAATACGACAATAACACGAGCTGTCGTTTTGGTTTCCTTGTCTTCTTTGTTTCCAACGAATCCTAGTGTGATATCGTATGTACCGTCTTCTTTCTGATTAGTAACGTCCTTACCAACATCAGGTTTAAAAGTAGGCGTTACAGGTGTTCCAGGATCATCACCTTCTGAAGAAGGAGTATAACCTTTGGTTATTGTTTTTGGCGTATAAATAACGTAAATATGTGAATTGTTTGTAACTGCCCCGCTCTCTGTCCATGACGTTCTTGACGCATAGCAATAACGCCAGTTATCATTTGTGGTTCCATTTTGATTTATTTTTCTAAGTACCGGCCAAATTTGAGTTCCTGAAGCAGGATTAGAACTTGTAGAAGTTCGATAATAGGTGGCGCTGTAACTATAACCAAGAAAATCATATATCAGATATGCATAAGCATTATTGCTGTAATCAGACCATCTCAAGGTAGTTGGGTAGTTCGTATTTATAGAACTACCAACCGGGAATTCAACAAACGCACCATTTTCCATATAACCATGATGGATCGTAACTCTATTGCCATTAGAAGTTCCCCAAGTTACCGTAAATGTCGAGAAATCATCAGATTCAAAAGATACTGTCTGACCGACAACAATTGTTTCTGTTCTTGTCTTTTTTTCTGTATGAACGATCTCTTCAGTACCGTCTTCAACTTTTTCAGTGCCGACAACACCTGTTTCGACCTTGGTCTTCTTAACTATTTCTGTTCCGACCTGTACTTCTTCTGTACCTACAACAACTGTAACAGTAACAGGTTCCTGATATTCTTCTGTAACTGTATACTTTTCTTCAACGTATTTGTAGCCGAGCCATGTCGTAGGGTCATACCATTTGAAAGCGACCTTTACTTTTACGTATCTTGTCTTTTCTACTTCTCTGGTCTTTGTAACGTACTCAGTTTGTTCTTCCGTGATCTCTCTTGTCTCGTAGACAGGAACTTCCTCTTCATACTCGACTTCAACATCGCCATAGACTTCAACTTCTTTATACTTCGTTACAGTCTCTGTCCAAGTCTCTTCATATTCGACCTCGACTTCTTTTGTGATATCTGTCATTACGGCATCGACTTTTTCCGGAATATAAACGATATTTCCTTCTTCATCCGTTGATTCTTTCAGATGGCTCGTTTCAAAATCACTGCCAAGTTCTTCTTCACCTTCATAAGATAAAGTAACACTTACTTTATTCTGAGAAAAATCTTTTGGTTCGATCTCTTCGCCATTGAATACAAAAGAAATATCAGCACCCATTGCTTCATAATCTTCACCTCGAGCCGCTTTGGCAGCTTCAAGCGCTTCTTCTTTTGCTGGTGTGATAACGACATCCGTTCCTTCCGGAACTGTTCCTGCTTCAAAAGCAACGGTAACTTTTAAACCGTTATCCAGTTCTTCTTCTGTGTAGAAGCTATCGGCATTCAAAACGACATCTTCTTCAGAATCAGTTTCAGGTACTGTTTCATTGAGTTCAACTGTCTCTTCTTCACCAGCATTATCTTCTTCGACAGGTGCTTCAGCAGGAACTTCAGCTTCTTCTTCCGTCTGTTCTTCTACAACAGCCGGCAATTCATCTGTTCCCTCAGTCTGAACGTCAGTTGTATCTTGCTCGTCAGTTCCCTCTGTAGACCCTTGATCTGTTTCTTGCTCTGCTGGTTCAGTTGTTGTTTCTTCAACAGCCTCGCCTTCGGCATAGACTCTGTTGACCGGAACCATTTCCAACATCATGGATACAGCCAATACCAAGGTAAGGAAAATTTTTAGGATACGTTTCATAGTCATTCCCCCATTTTCTTTTGGTCGTCCAAAAAAAGCTATTACATTTAGCCAATTTTATTGTATATCATTTTATTGACATATGGGGATAAAAAATTCCGTTTTTAGAGATTTTTTAGATATTTTTATTGTTGAATTTTCAACTATTCTTATATTTTAGAAATCCATCGCCATATGAGAGGATTCTTCTTCGTTTAATTCTCTGATTTCCTGATTCAAAACACCATAAACTTTGTCAGCAAGCGATAATACACTTGGCCTATGTGTCGTTACGATGCATGTTTTATTGATGTCTTTTTTCATAATATTGCGTAATACTGCTCTTTCGGTAGCTACGTCAAGAGCGGAAGTTGCTTCATCCAGCAATAAGATCGGAGCATCTCTCAACAGCGCTCTTGCGATCGCAATACGCTGTGCCTGTCCTTCTGATAAGCCTCTTCCTCTTTCACCTACGGAAGAGTTGATGCCGTCTTTCATGTCTTTGACAAAATCCCAGGCACATGCCTGTTTGAGACACTCAATGATCTCTTCATCCGTCGCATCTTCCTTGACGACCCGCATGTTTTCTGCGATCGTTCCGGACAATATCGTATTTCCTTGCGGCACATAGGCAAAATTGGAACGGATATCGGCATTTCCCTGAATGAAATCACCGTTTTCCAATACAATACCGGCTTTGCCTTTATTCGGTTCGACCAGACCTAATATCAGACGGATCGTTGTTGTTTTACCCTGACCTGATGGTCCGATCAGTGCGGTGATCTCCCCGTGATTTGCGCTAAAGTCAGCATTCTTAATGACGGCATTTCCTTCCTCATAGCCGAAATCAACATCTTCAAGTACGACTTTTAATCTGCCTTTGATCTCTTCGTGAGATAAATGCTTCTCTTTTGGCAGCTGTGCCAGTTCTCTGATGCGATGTGCACCAACTGAAGTATTTAAAAACGAAGGGATGATGGACACGACATTATTGAACGCATTGGACATACGGCTTCTCTGTGTCAGGAAAAGGATCATCGTGCCATAGGTGATCTCATTTCTCCATAAGAGCCATAAACAGTAACCGAATGCCGCAAACTGTATGGCATTGGAGACTAATGTCATGAATACATTGACTTTGATCGAGAAAAGATTGCTTTCAAGAGCGATCTCTTTGAACTTGTTCTGCCATTCTTTCAGTTTTCTTACATACACATCGGAAACACCAAAAGATTTGATGCTGTCCATGTTATAGAATGTCTCAACTTCAAACACCATGACCTTGGAAGACATCTCTCTTGTCTTTCTGGCATATTCTCTTTGTTTTGCCACGACAAAACGGCTCATGATCAGCATGACCGGTGCGGAAGCTACCGCTAAAACAGCCATGACTTTACTGTAATTCCAGATAACGGCAAAAGTTGCCAGCAAAGAATAGACGGCAATGACAATGTTGGGGATCCAGGAGATCGCATTGCCGGAGATCGTTCTGGTATCGTTGGCAAAACGGTTCAGAATATCACCGCTGCGGTATTTTGAGATTGCCAGCCATTCGGAATCCATGATCTTATCAAAGATATCCGCCTGGATCTCATGATGGATCTTAAGTTTCAGTTTTGTGCTGACTCTGTTCAATACATTCGTAAAGACCAAAGAAAACAAAGCACTCAATAACATCGTCGTTACCAATAAAGCCAGTTTCTCTGTCTGATAGCCGGTAATGATATCTACGATGAACTTGCTTACAACGCTGGAAACCAAAGCCAGTGAAGAGCCTGCAATACCCAGCAGAGTATAGAAAACGATCGCTCCCTTATATCTTTTGGAATACGAAAAGATCCACTTCCAGTCATCAACGATCTCCCCGAAAGTGCCTTCTTTATATCTTCTGTAAAGAATACTCAATGACCGGAACGGTGATTTTTCTTCCTTGTACTTCTCACTCATCGACTTAATTATATTCCCAAACTGTCTTATCTGCATCCGGCAGCTGCTTTTGCTCAAGAATTTCTCCCGTTAAAACATTCATGATCTCATCATGGACGAACTTGATCTGTGAATCATACGGTCTGACGACATACAGGATCATGCCCGGCATCGAGATCGTTTCCGCTCTCGTGCCAAAACCGCCTAAATGATAATAAATGATGTTCCAGTTTCTTCGATTCACCAGTTCTTCCGAAGCTAATTCCAGTATGGAAGAAGGTTCGATATTGGTCGCAACGGAACCGCTTAAGTTATTCAACAGATCTCCAGCCTTTTCCAGCATCTCCCTCGACATCAGTTTCTGTAAGATCGCCTTTAAAACGATCGCCTGATGTTCATTCCGGTCAAAATCGCCGCTGGATAACGTATGTCTTTCTCTGACATAGTCCAAAGCATCCTCACCATTCAGATGCAGATCTCCATGATTGAAAAACCTGTTGATGCCTTGAAAATCATAAGGGTTATAAATATCGATGCCGCCTAAAGTATCAATGATCTTTTTAAACGTCACAAAATTAACTGCCGTATAATGTTTCACATCCAGATCAAACAGATCATTCAATCCCTGTATCGTATTCATGATGCCGTCATTTCCCAAATGCGTCAGTTTATCCATACCATGATTCAAAGCAGGATTTGGCAGATAGGTATCACGAGGGATCGATATGATCAATACCTGTGCCGTTTCCGGATTGACACTCAATAAGATATCGACATCCGTACGTCCATAGATCGATAATATTCCGCTTCTGGTATCATTCCCCGCAACAAAAACAGTGAACGCCTTATCCGAGATCCTTGAAGAAATATCCTCTTCAATTTTCATTTCAACACTCAACGTCTTCAGCATCAAGGTATCATCGCTGAAACTTACATACTCTTCCGTTTCTTCGATCATATCAATAACCGGATCGCTTAAAATGATGCATTCTGCTTCCCCGTTATAAAAGACCTGTAATGTTGTCCATAACATTGACTCCTGACGCAATGAAATGTCTTCACCCAGTTCTCTTTTCAAAAGTTCCAAAGCTCTTCGTTGCGCATCAGAATTGCTTTGGGGATAAAGGAAGTCGGCATTGATGTAATTCAGAAGGTTGTTGCTTACATTTTCAGAAAGAGGCAGTTCGGAATGTTCTGCTCTGTACTGAGCATTTAAAGTGTACACATGAAAATCCTGTACATAGGTACGGATACGGGTGCTGAAAAGATTCTCTGCCTTCTTTTCAACAAAAGGCAGTGTCACGCTCCCAATCGCCATAAGCGCGCATAATATGATCTCTATGATCTTTAAGACTTTCCCTTTTTTCTTTCTTAATATTGAAAGAATCAGAAAAAGCATAGACATCAATACAATGAACGCCATGATCATCAATCGCCACAGTCTTGGTAATAAATAAAATGTATATACCCGATACGTCAGATATAAGCCGATCAGCACAAAAACGATCCCTGTGATCAATACTGCAGGAATATCGTTTTTCTTTTTCTTATTCCATCTTTTGTAGAATCTGTTTCTTTTATATCTTGAATATCTGGCCATGTCCTTATATTATCATTTTACAAATCACTTAAGAAGCGTCTGATAAAATAATAATATCTATGAAAAAGAAGATTGTTCTTATTATCTTGATCTTACTTATATCATTATCCTGCTTGAGCCTCTATGCCTCAAAATACTTTTTGCAATGCAGCTATTATACGATCACAAATGATAAGATCGAGCATCCATTCCGCATCGTTTTGCTGGCAGACTTACACAACAGTGAATTTGGAAAAAACAATGAAAGATTAGTCAATAAAGTTCTTGAACAGGAACCGGACATCATTCTGATCGTCGGAGATCTGATCAATCAGAACGAACAGGATCTGTCTATCGCCTTAACTCTGTTATCTTCATTATCTGACTCCGGCATCCCTGTCTATGTATCTTACGGCAATCATGAGGATAATTACGAAAAACAATTTAATATTGACTTAAAAGACCGATACGAACTCACAGGGGCAAAAGTGCTGAATTTTGAATATGAAGATATCGTGATCAATAATCAGAAGATCCGTTTAGGAGGGCTCTACGGATACTGTCTTGCGGAAAAGTATCTCGCGTCTGGCGAAGCAAGAAAAGAAGAAGTTGATTTCTTGAAAGAATTCCAGGATACAGATCTGTATACGATCTTGTTATGTCATATGCCGGTCACATGGATCATCAATAATTCACTAAATGAATGGAATTGTGATCTGGTCTTATGTGGTCATGCGCATGGCGGACAGATCCGTATTCCATTCATCGGAGGACTCTATGCCCCGGATCAGGGTTATTTCTGTGGAAAAGAAAAAGGGTTATATTACTCAGATGACCAAACTAAAATCATGTTACTAACAAGAGGGTTAGGAAGTACCGAGAAAATTCCAAGGATTAATAACATACCCGAAATAGTAATTATTGACATGGACCCCAAATAGTTTAATCACTAAATATATATCTTGTCTTAACTGTTTTATCCAATTTCCGATATCATACCAATAACCGTAATGATTACCCGTACAATCAAAGGTGAAACCGACTGCTTCTGTCGTGTCGCCCTGCAAAGCTGCAATATGACTAATCTTCTGCTCTGTCACCCAAAGATTCTTTGCTACATCTTTAATGATTGCAGAACGCGTATCCGTTACATATGAATGATTAAATTCTCTAATTCATCCAAAGTATCAAACCCATAGATTGCATCCGGAGAACACTTCCTGATCCACATCTTTAATACATACGGACGCTCCATAAAGATGCTCTCCCAGAGCTTGGTTTTTGTTTCAGGAAGATTATATTCTCTTTCAAACATTGTCAAGAAACGAGATGAGAACCCCCGTAAGCGCCTAATAATCTGTACCTGTGATTGATATCTTTTCTTTGTGACAATAATCCTGAATAGACTCTCAATACTCCCGATACTCCTAGAATGATGTTTAAGGGTTTTGAGGTTTTCAAGGGAAGGAAGGTCACGACCATGGATGTTCAATCGATGAAGCGGAAATACTGGATGTCTTTATTTGAAGAGAAAGCGAATCTTAAGGATATCAGCGTCCGCAGGTTCTGTGAGATGAAGGGCGTCGGCGAAAAGAGCTACTGGTATTTTCATAAGGCCCTGGCAGATGAGATGGAGGAAAAGCCTTATCCTGTCCAAAGTGCTTCAAGCGATCTTCCGACATTTCTGGAAGTAAGCGACAGTGAACTGTTCACTCATGACAAAAAGGCGGGTATCCAGAGTTCGTACGCTGTGATACATTCCGGTAACGGCATATTCGTTTCGATAAGTGAAGACATCTCCGATACTTTCTTGCTGAGATTAAGCTTTATGATTATATCCGCTACCTTCTTGAAGAGCTTCCGAAATACGAAAACAATCAAGAATGTCCGGATCATCTTTTACCATGGTCAGATCAGCTTCCGGATAAACTGTACAAATCAAAAAGCTGAGCACAAGCAATCCAAGGTACAGATTATTGTGCGCTTACGAACCCCCTACAGTTGTCCCCTTTGTTGTTTGGCGTTCCCCTAAAGTGTTTGGTTAGCCAATAACGATAACTCCTTTAGTTGTGTTTCGTATTTCTAAACGATTTCAAATCGATCTATTCTATGAAGTTTTCGTATTGTATTCAAGATATTCTAAGATGTTTTTCGTTTGTTTGCTACAATCTTTATGTTAATCGTTTCTCCTGCTCTTACACTTCGAACGAAGACTTCTCAGGATACTTTTTATCAAATAAATCTCTCAAATAATTGTTAAGAAAACTAAACCCCTCGTCTGTAAGACTTTCAGAATCGTTTGCACAGACCATACGACATTCTTCACCAAAGAAATACTTCTCGAAGTCACTAACGTTTTCTGGTGTAACATTTAGAACCTTGCCATAATAATCAGAAGAGACCGGTTCAAAAGTGCCTTTCATTATCTCCCACAGCTGGAATAATTGATGAAAAACGTCATCCATTGTCCTAAATCGGTTTTTGCAAGTAGAATCCAACCGTTCCGGTATTGCCTCCCAGACCTCCTTCATTGTTGAACACCTGTATGGAACGCCAAGATGATAGAAATACATACCCATTATCCTATAATCTTGATATGCCCTTAAGTTCCATTCCCTTTGTTTTGGATTATAATCTGAAGAAAACCATTTTTCTTTGTTATCCCAAATGCTTTTTGAGATATCAAAGAAATCATTAACAACTCCGGCGTTATTATATAGATTGTGCATCCAAGCCGTCATATTCATTGAAGGAAAAGGGGGCATTGCGATCGCTGGATATCGAGGCAGCCCATTGCAGAAAAAGTCAGACTTCTTGACCGGTCTAGTTAAAAACATATCATCATTAAAATATATAATGTGTTCACTTATTCCTTCAATTCTCCACATATTCAGCTCTGTAGGAAAGCAACTAAAAGTTGGTAAATATTCATTTGGAATAAACTGATCATGTCTGATAAATTTCAATTTTGGTGAATTTAGATCAAGCCACTCAGGAATATGGCCACAAGTAACAAGGTAAACATTTCGAACCCACGGAGCATATTTTTCAACTGAACGAAACCAATATCGAAAAATGTCCCAATCTCGAAATCGGGCAACAGAATTGCTTTTTTGAATCGATAATTCTTGAGGCATGTATTTGTTTTTTTCTGCTTGCCATTCGGGGTCTTGAGAATTCAGCCACAATACCACAAAATCTACAGGATAGTTCTCTTCGTACGAAACGTTCTCATTAATTTTTGTAGAGCTTTTCAATCCTTTATTTATTATTTTTCTAATCAGCAACTCATCATTTATTTTTCCGTGAAGTTTTCGCAACGCCATAAAATGCTTTTTTTTCATACTAAGGTTCTCTCCTTTTTATAATAATCGAAAGTTTCCTTTTTATTCCGTAAAAGGTCCAATATAGCCACATTATTCTAGGAAATGCAATTTCTAATATCCTTATACTGTTCTGCTTAAAATATGGGGCTTTTTTATATCTAAAAATAGCTCTCCATAACTTCTTTTTAATTAAATGGCTATATTTTCTTTTTTCAATCTGTGATATATTTTTAGATTCCGAAATCCTTCTTATATGTTGTATTAGGATTTGAAATAAATGCATTGTTGCGCAATCAAGAAGGGTCTTATTGCCAAAGGCAGAAAAAAACGTCATTTGATCCTCCCAGGCCTTTACTTGTGCAAGCTTTGCAGGTGTCCAATCGCTTCGAACTGTTCCAAAACTATTAATAAAATAATAGTATAGCACCTCTCTTACTAGGCCAATTCTCTCTTCAGCAAAAAGAACTTTATACCAAATGGCAACATCTTCATAAATCTGTCCTTCAGGAAAACGCAAGCTATCAAAGATACTAACACGAAATAATTTACACCAAAAAAAAGCGCTGTACCATTCGGTATATTGTTCTTCAGAACTAATTAAATATATATGGTCTTCTACAGGCGGGATTTCTTTTGTTCCATCCGTTTCAACATGAAGACACTGGCTTATGTTCGTCCCGAACTGTATATTAGCTTCATATAATAGTTCCAGATACTGCGGGTGAACCCAATCGTCACTATCAACAAACGATATAAAATCGCTGTCGCTGTTTCTAAATATCCAATCTAATGCAAGATTACGAGCGGCAGCTTGACCACGATTTTCTTGATGAAATACGCGGACTCTATTGTCTTTTTCTGCATATTCATCACATATAGTCCCGCAATTATCTGGCGAACCATCGTCCACAAGAACAAGTTCAAAATCAGTAAAAGTTTGCGATAAGATACTATCTACGCATCGATGAATGTAAGCCTCTGTTTTATATACAGGCACAATAACGCTGATTTTAGACATTTCTTCTGATTGCCTTTTTAATCTTACCAGTTATTCCGACACACGTCCAATAAAACCACATGATATTTGGATAAGCAAGTTCATAGTACCATTTTTTGCTGTCTATTTGGGCAATGTATTCCCTTTCAAAAAAAAGGTATTTACGTAATTCTCTTCGTAAGTATCGCATTCCCTGATTTTGTTCATTTTTACTCAAATTCTTGGCTTCTTTACATAAATTGATTTGCTCAAGAATCTTTACTAACAGAGTTTGCCTTTTATCCAGATATAAATCAGTTAAGCCGTTCTTCTTAGCGAACTTACATTGTTCTTTCAAAGCTGGAATAATATTTAATTTTGCCAAAGAATAACCGCTCTTTATTATGCCCCCAGGATTTTGAAAATAAAAATATAAATCTGCATTAACAAAAGAGATAATGCCAGCACGTGCTAATAATTTATAAGTTAAATATTCGTCTTCATGAATTTTGCCAATAGGATATCTTAAACCAATAAATAATTCTTTATTATATAATTTATTCCACGCTACAACACCGTGTATCCAGCTTTCAAGATATAGTTGATCCCATGGTTTGGTAACAACGCAAAACGAAACAGTAGAGGATTTTTCTTCCTTTTCCACTCTGCGAACACCACAAACACTTATATTTGTTTTTGTTTTTAACACGGCACGGAACAAATACTCCAAATAATTAGGATGAACCCAATCATCACTGTCAACAAAGGATATCCATTCGCTATCTGAATTAGCTAAGACATAATCTATGCCAGCATTCCTTGCGGCGGAAAGACCTCCGTTCTTCTGATGAATCACGTGGATCCTGTTATCTTTTAATGCATATTCGTCACAAATCGCCGGACAATTGTCTGGTGAACCATCATCAACAAGAATCAATTCAAAATCCGTAAATGTCTGAGACAGGATGCTGTCTATGCATCTACGCAAATAGAGTTCAACTTTATAAACGGGGACAATAACACTAATCTGAGGCATCAGGTTTTTCCTTTAGAAGTTAGTTGAATAATATCATTTTTCAATTCTTCATAATATGGCAATAAATGGGAATTATCGCATTTATGTTCTCCACAAGGTATTTTTTTATATTCCTCTATAATCAACATAGGATTATCTGCAAAACGAATATAATCCAGGTTCTTTATCCATTCGTAGCATCCGCGCAATTTCGGACTTTTGCTGTCAACAACAACGCAAGGTGTCCCTGTTATGGTTGCAAAAATCATTCCATGCAAGCGATCCGTTACTACTAACTCAGCACTGCGGAATTGATCAAATTTTTTTTCAAGTTCTTCTTCTCGTTCATCTTTTACAATATTATGTGAAACTACCATATCTGTTATATATACATCATTGAATAAAGATGATACTTCTTCTTTGATAAATTGGCTGTCTTTTTCTGTCAGCGTTTTCTCTCGGTCCCCTCGAAGGCAAAGCAAACATCCATGCCTTTGTACATTATTATTACATCTGTTAAGCGAAAGAACCATGTCTGGGATCAGCTTCACATTTTGACACACATTCTTGAAAAGTGAATATGAAATCTTTTCCCTCAGATATAAATGGAGCTGTTTATGACATTTATAGATATTTATTGTTTTATTAAATTCCTCTGTTCCCTGATCTGTTTTTTCAAAATACGCCGTATTCGGAAGAAGCGCTATTGATGATTTCGGATTTTGTTCAATAATATCACGCATGGCCATTTCAACATTAGGCCACAGTGTTCCAATATTCCCTCCACCATTAATCAGAATGGGGAAACCATCCAATATATTCAATTCGTTCTTTCTTCTCATTTCATTGACCTGTCGATCAGTAATTTCTATATAATCGATATGATTTTTTAACAACAATTCTTTCTCTGCTAAAGCTATTGCATGATCCCCAAGATTGCCATGCTCTGGTGTCAATACCAAAAAAACCGTTTTCGGATTCTTTCTGAACAGTTTTTTATACACATTTCTTTTTTTGTAACGCTCTTGTTTATCATGAATAAAACCATGTAACCGACGAAACGGATAAAGAATGTCTCTCATTTTATCTTCTCTTTCAGATTATGCAGACGCTGGTAAAAAGCAAATTGAGAAAGCCAAGGCCTAATGCCAGCACTAAGCGGAATAACAATTCTAATTGTTTCGGGATGATCAAAGTCTGCTTTTAAAATCCATCGTATGTCTTTCCAAAACATATTGTTTTTTACCATATCTTTATTTCTGGATAAAGCATTCCGAATAGGTTTCCATTGTAAAACCAAATTCTTATTTAACCCACGAAGAACAACTTGTTGCATGTCCTTCATTTCATGCTTATACTGCTTAAACCCATATAGCTCTGGTTCTCCTCCTTCGGCAATAATTCCCACAATCGTTCTATAGCACTTCTCACACTTACAGCAATTATCGCCCGTTTGTGTCTCCCAACAGACATGAAGAGGAGGATAATCGTTTGTTTTATCAGAATAGTGAACAATATTTTTTATTTTCTTCTGTCTATTGCATTCAAAACCATCGTGAAAGACCTGACAATTCGCAAATTTGACTTTATTGTCAATGGCAGGATTTGATGCACATCTTACTTTTCCGTCCTCAGGACAATTTGATGAAGCAATATAGATTTTTTCTAAATTGTGTAGGTAAGCGTATGGTGCAGCATGGCCCAGAAGAGCTATTCCGTGTTTAACTCCGTGCCACCATCCGTCTTTTAAAGATTCAGAAAACGTTTTATCAAGTTCTCTTTCACTATCAAAAACACGGAATGAACTATGAATAGTTTTTAAATCTAGTTTATATCGATCAGATACTTCTTTTAATGCTCTGTATAAATTATTCCAACCTTTTTGATTATCAAATGTTATATCAGAGCCCCATATAGTCAATAGTGTTGGTTTTTCTTCAATGTGGTTGATCAAAGTATGGACTGAATCTACACCCCCGGAATAGAACATAGCACATTTGTTTGATTCTTGTGCTCTATCACATCTTATTATCTTTTCAACTTTTATCTTTCCAAGGAATGTCGTTTCCGAATACATGTTTTCATATCCATTTTTAACTTCTGGAATACAATTGTAAAAGGACTCATCCAATTCAGAGACAGTTAAAACTGAGTCGGTTAGCCAAACAATCGGTAACACGCTGCAAACAAACGGTATTGACGCAATTGAATCAGGAATCATCTCAATATTATCTGGATATTGAATTTGGAATGATTTGCCAGAAAAAAACCTTTCAAGATTTTCAGTTACATGAAATTCATAAAACAATGTATTCTCTGTTTTATCTATTCGACTAAGTATTATTTCTTCCATTTAAAGCCATTCCTTTAAAATATATTCTTCTTCTACAGAGTTAAAAGCAATTCCTGAAAAATCTTCTGCTACTTTCAAAGCGTCTTTTAATAATTTCGATGTATTCCCTTGACTTATTTTGAGTAAATCAAAAACCGGCCATACTTCATAACATCCCTTTTCATTTTTTATTGTTTTCAAAACTGAGAATGTAACTCTTTTAATTTGTTTTGATTCTTTATCAAAGTACGCATGGAAGGCAATTGAAAAATCTGCTCTTCTGTCATATGGCTCATTTTCAACTCCCGCACTGCTTACAAGATTGCCTAATGCATAAGTTGCAACGGAACTATCATTAATCTTGCTTCCATGCACTACATGCTCATGGTTATCAATGACAAAATCACAACCATTATTTATAAACCAATCTGTTACACGTATAGTGTAAGAAGAAGGAAGGATATTATACTGGCCTCCAACGTGTAAATATGCGACGATTAAATCAACTTTCTTCTTCTTAACTCTTTTAATGTCTCTGAGAATCAGAGCTTTTCTAAAAAGATGAAAGGTTTCCTTTTCATAGATTTGTCTTTTGAGGTTATCAGGGTACAAGCGCTTATCAAGATAGTTATATATTCTGTTTGCACGATTATGAAAAAAGCTTCGCCATTTATTATGAATTCTTTCTTCTTGTTCCTGCAACAGATTTACAGCCCAGTACCTATTATGTGGTAAATAACAATAATTTGAGAAAGCGTTAGTGCCATAAGTATAAGCAAGAACACCGATTTGTAAGCCTTCAACAGACACAATACAATATTCGTTTCCTTTTTTGATTTGAGTTCCACAGTGTTTTAATCCTATGGAATCTAACGATCGAATCGTTGATTCAAGGCCTAAAAGACCTCGATCCAGGCAATGATTGTTCGCTGTTGATGTAAAACGTATTCCGCAGTTTGCTATGGCTTGAGCGAATTCATATGGCGAATTAAAACTCCACTGAGCTTTGGTTAAATCGTTATTATTCTCTGATATCGGGGTTTCAAGATTTGCAAATACATAATCCGATTGCTGAAGCATTCTCTTAATATGCGTGAAAATACAAGAAAAATCGTATTTATTTGTTTTCAAATCTAAATAACGATTAAGATTATTTGACATTGTGTAATCGCACATAATGTCCCCAAGAAAAGTTAGTTTAATCATTAGTTATGCATCTCACTAAGAAAAAATCTTGATATCTTCTCCGACAACAAAGCCATTATTATTCATGCTCCATTTTTGATTCTGATGAAAATTTTCCGGTTCTAATATTTCAAACATATAGCTGTCCATAAGAACATCCAAATACTCTATTCCTCCCATTCCGTTTCTTCTGCAGAGGACCAATTTCATTGTGTACTTTGCTGGAGCGAGACGTCCTAATTGCAATTCAAAGTGAATTTCTGTATCTTGATCTTTTTCTAATTTTATAGAAGGCGACGTTTCCATAGTCGTTACAGCAACTCCGTTATAGAGCAAAAAAACTTTAAGAATTACATCCGTATTATATTTATATCCATGTATGATCATCTCTGCTTTTATGCTCTTGCCAAAAGAAAAATAACTATTGTCAGAATCAATTTTCAATCGTTTCATTATCGCAGAATCGTTTTTGACCCACTTTTCTCTTGGCAGATATTCCAGCAATACTGTTGTATCTGATGTATTACTAATGCCTAGGTACATCTCGATTGCTTCTTCCACGTTCCCATCAAAAATGATCTTCCCCTGATCCAAGACGATACACCTGTCGCATAGCTGTCTGATCGTATTCATGTTATGAGAGACATATAGAACCGTTCTTCCTTCTTTATTTGCCGCTTCTCTCATCTTTGTGAGGCACTTCTTCTGAAAAGCCATGTCGCCAACAGCAAGCACCTCATCCATAATCATGATTTCGTTATCTAAATGTGCTGCAACTGAAAAAGCGAGTTTGACATACATACCGGATGAATATCTCTTGACAGGAGTATCAATAAATTCTCTTACTTCTGAAAAATCAATGATGTCTTCCATCTTAGCATCGATCTCTGCTTTCGTCATACCCAAAATGGCACCATTCATATAAATGTTTTCTCTACCGGTCATTTCTCTGTTAAAACCCGTTCCTACCTCCAGCATAGAAGCGATCCTACCATAGATGTCAATGGTTCCTTCAGTAGGTGCCGTGACTCTGGACAACAGTTTTAACATCGTGCTTTTGCCAGCACCATTAGCTCCGATGATGCCTAAAGCTTCCCCTTGATAAACCGTAAGATCTATGCCATTCAAAGCCATGAATGTCTGACCTTTCAGACGTTCTTTTTGTCCTATCTTGGTATTTGGATCTTCTTTACCTCTTTTTCTAGCCCACCAGCTTTCCAGATCTCCGCGAAGGGTCCCTCCGCCGATCTGACCAAGCTTGTACATCTTTTTTACTCCGGAGAGCTGAATAGCTATATCTCTTTTTCCGCTCATGCCTTTACTCTCCTATACCGTATCCATAAAGGTCTTTTCGATCCTGTTGAACAACATGATTCCAAATACAGCCAACATGATCGTAATGACCCAGGACAACATAAGATATTGAGGAATAATGATCCCTTGACCTAATACCGCTTTTCGGAACAGCTCGATCGGCATTGTGACCGGATTGATCATGATTGCTTGTTTTAATAAACCGTCTCCGATCTGAGAAAGAGGATAAACGATCGGCGTTCCATACATCCACAGTTGGACACCAAAAGAAACAAGGAATCCTAAATCTCTGTATTTTGTTGTAAGACTGGAAACAACGATTCCTACACCCATACCCAATATTCCTAAGTGAATCAATATGATTGGAATAAACAGCCACTCCATCCAATTAGGAGATACCACACCTTTTAGAACGTAATAAACAAGAAAAACACAGATCATAATCATCTGCACAAAAAACTGAATAGCACCATAAAGCACATTAGAAACAGGAACGGTAAGTCTTGGGAAATACACTTTACCAAAAACATTGGCATTGGCAGTGAACGTATGTGAGTTACGATTTACACAGCCGGCAAAAAATGTCCAGATTGCATTTCCTGTTAAATAGAACAAAAGATGAGGAATCCCATCCGTTCCAATATTGGCAATATTTCCAAATACCAAGGTATACATGATGCTGGTAATAAATGGGTTGATGAAGATCCACAAAGGACCTAAAATCGTTTGTTTATAAGTTAAAGTAAAATTTCGTTTTGTGAATAAAACGATTAAGTCTTTGTATTTCCATGCCTCTTTCAAATTCAGTTCAAACCATTTGCTTTCAGAAGTGATATGAACATGATGCTTATCAATTTCTTTTGTCATATAGCTATAGCCGCTGTTCTGTGGCTCTTAGTTTTCATTATACTTGCAATCTGTTTTCTGTGGCAAACCAAAAGTGATGTTTGTTTGCTGGTCGTTTTACAGCTTCATCAATACTTCTCTTTCTTTTCGATAGCAAATCCTGTACAAGGCTTTTACAGCATATTCTCCTCCCTTTTTGCCAAGCACATTCTGTAGTTTACTTTTTCTGACCATATAATCGTGATAAACGTGCTGTTCTTCTGTGTACCAAGAAGCATTAAACCAATGAATCGAGACCGTTAAATCCGATTTTTTCATTTTTCCTGTTTCGTTGTTTATTGGAGACAAATAAATCGAAGGCAAAACAATTGTATTATCATCAAGCATTTGCTTTTCATTGTTTTGTTTTAAGCTGTGTCTTAGCAGGGTTTTTGTGTTGATTAAAGGACAGGGTTCCAGATTCAGCGATCCGTCCGGCAAAACAAATTGTAAAGCATCATACTCTTCCATCATCTCTTTAACTATTTCTGATCCTTTTACCGCACCAAATCCCATTCCGGTATTTACATATTCCTTACTTTCAAAACCAAAAAAAGCGTTATAACCCAGAAAATCGTCTATCCTCTTTATCAGTTCGACATCCGTGTCAAAGTATATGCCGCCGTTTTCGTATACAACTTTTAATCGGACATAATCTGAAACAAACGCCCATTTCTTATTGTTGTAAGCATCTATGACATATTTCGGACATTCAAAAATATCAAGGTTGTCTTCGTTCCATTCAATTATTTTATAATCCGGACAGCAAGTTTTCCAACTATTGATACAGTTTTGAACGATTTTTGATTTAACTGCTCCACCAAACCAACAATAATGTATTGTTTTAGGAATCATTTGTTTCCTTCTCCAGTTTTAAGGCTTTCCATATTTTCCTCTTTACTCTAAATAAGACAGCAATAAACTTGTTTTTATAGTTCCAATAGGAAATTTGAGCATCAATATCAGACTGTTTTATTCTTACCAGATTCTTGTATGTGTTCTCAATCATTTTGAAATCATTAAGTTCAATTCCTAAATTTAGCATCGATTTATATCTTATTCCATCTGCTATTATATTCCAGTATAGCCTTTCTTTATTGTCATCAAATAGTAATTCATTCATTTTCAAACGGATGTCGTAATAGCCTTCGATATTATCAAGACTCTTTTTTTTCTTCTTTTTAATATCGCTTTCCTGACTTAATGAAATACTGTTTCGAACATAGACCATTAGCGGTTCATCTATAAACCCACATCTAGAATCTTTGGCAACTGGTAGCATCAGCTGCAGGTTCTGTCCAAACCGAGATGGATAAATTTCCCTGTCTGGATAAAAATCAAATAATCTGTCCGTTCTGATCATATAGCTGCCAGCCCAGTTGTTAGTTTTTCCCTTCATAAGCATAGAAAAAACATCCGGATCCGTTTTTTCTTTTTCATCATACACAAACAGCCAGCGATCGTCTCCGGATTCAATATATCCGTTGCTTCTTACCATTGGACAGTTTTCATGTTCGTTCAGGTATCTTGCTCTTTTTGAAATGGATTGAGGAAGATAGTAGTCGTCTGCATCTAGCAACGTAAGATATGTTCCGGAAACCTCTTTTAAACCTCTATTGATTGCTGAACCCGGGCCTGCGTTTTTCTGAAATACATATTTTAAAGTGAAGCGATCGTCAGACAGATCGCGCCACTTAACAATTTCTTTTTTACTGTTATCCGTAGAACCATCATCAACCACAATCAGTTCAATATTGTTCCAGTCCTGTTCGTAAACCGATTCGATGCTTTTACCAATTGAAGTCTCTGCGTTGAAACACGGAATAATAACGCTTACCAAACGATTCATATTTACCTCATTTTCTGGAGGAAGCGCCAAAGTGGATTGCTCCAACGTCCAACCGCCTTTTTTACTTCTTCATCTACCCATCCGTTTGCTTTTAAAAACCGATATTCTTTCATCAATATGTCTTTATTCTGGTATTTATCTGCCAGCCAGAAACGAATCAAAGAGTATTGACTATGGATAATGTCCAGACATTGTTTCTCTTCCGGAATACCCATTGATTTGACTGTTATCTCCTCGATTCTCTCGCATTCATTGTTTTGATCTATCTGAGCAAGCAGGCCTTTTTGAGAAGCGTTATGAGAGATACTGTCTTTTCTAACAACGAAATAAAACATCGGTTTATCTATATAATAGGAATCAAAATGATAAAACATCGGCAGCATTATCTGCCAGTTCTGTCCTTCTCTGGAAGAATAGATTTCTCTTTTTGGATTTACTTCATCAAAAGATTTTGTTCTTAACATGGTACATCCAAAATAAAAATCTTTGGCTTGCAGGCAATTGAAAAACAGATGCTTTTCATATTTGTTTTTTACCGAATCGGACAACTTTTCGATAGGTCGTTCAATGTTTTCGCTTAAAACTACAAAGCCGTCGCACCGAACAATAGCGGCCTCTGGATGTTTTTTGAAATAATTGACATTCTCTTCAATATAATCCGGTGAATAGAAATTATCTGAATCACACCAGGTGAATAACTGCCCTTTCACCAGCTTCAGTCCTTTATTGACAGCTCCACCGATCCCTGTGTTTTCCTGGCGGTAGTATGTCAATTCTATTCCAGCATCTTTTAACAGTGGTTTAAAACGATCAACAATTTGTGCCGTGTTGTCTGTCGAACCGTCATCGATTATTATTTGCTGTATATGTCTATAGGTCTGCTTCAAAATACTATCCAGGTATCTGGAGAGGTACTGTTCAGAATTATAGCAAGGTGTAATGATACTAACCAGGATTGACATTTTTTACCCCATAATCTTTCTATATACATGCAGAAGATCCTCTGTATTCTTCTGCGGATTGTGCGTGGCAAGCGCATGTTTTCTACATGCTTTTGACATTCTTTCAGCCAGTTCGTTTGAGGCAAATATACTGTTTATGCATTCCGACAGTTTTTCAACATCAGAATGATCATATATCAAACCTTCTTCCGGTGAAACGAGCAGATCTTTTACTCCTCCTACATCTGCGGCAACACAAGGCACTCCCAGAAGCATGGCTTCGCATAATGAATTCGGAGAGTTTTCAATATTGGATGGTAACACAAATACATTGGCTTTAAGCATTTGGTTTTTCATTTGTGATTCACTTAAGTAGTTCAAAAAACGAATCTTTCCGTACAGTTTGTTTTCTCGAACCAGTTTCTCAATGTATCCCTGATATCCGCATAGATACTCTACCGCCCATTGTTTCAGTATGTTCCTTTTATTCAAACCTGAAAGAGGGGCACCAGAAACACAAATATGAGCATCCGGATACTTATTCAACACAGATGGCATAGCTTTTAACAGTTGATGAAATCCTTTAATTGGAGAGGCGCTCTGGCTAACGAAAATCGTGTGTTTTTCACATCTCTCTACTTGCCAGCAGCCTTCATAAAATGAATTTCGCAGTATCTCGTTGCATTTGTGATAATCTGCGTCAGCATTTATCAATTCGACATTACATTTGTCCCATTCTGTTCTTCCGATTATGTGCTTAGACTTCCTGATAATCTCCGTTTCTTTTTCTCCTTGCTTCTGCAGCCTGATTGCATCTTCTTCTATGATCGATCCATGCAGCAGCCGCTTTCCCATTGCCTTTAATAAGGTTTTTTTATAATACTTCTCAGGAATTCCATCTCCTACATGCTTTGCACAAACGGTTACAAGTCCTTGGATTGATACAACTGTTCTATCTAAATCGGCTGCATTGATTGCCGCTAAAGATGCATCGGTTTCTGTCCCGAATATATGAAATACATCAGGGTTAACAATAGACAGCACGTTACGAATGCTGTCACATAAATCTTCTGTTTTAGATTGAGGGACAACGAAAAAGTCAACCCCATCTATTCTTCTGCTGATAATTGAATGAGCATTGCTGTCTGCGCAGATGATGCTTAATTCATTACCTATTTGCTTGATTCCTTCCATTTGGCCGGTTAACCATCCGCCAAGGCTCGTTTCCCACCATCCAAGGTCTCTGGCAAGAACAGGCATGACAATATTTACAAACCAAGCTATTTTCATATCAGTTCTTCCAATCGTATAGACGACAATGCACAATATTCTGGCATTATATTTATTAAATGTTTTTTAATTTCCTTTTCATTACTTAACAGGTAATTGAACTTTGAACTTAAATCATCTTCTTTACAAGTGTTCTTAACATGAACTACATAATTGTCGCTAGAACCAAAAAGGTCTTTTGCAATTCCGATGGATTTAACAGAATAGCCCAGCACCAAAGTAGGAATAAACGAGGAATATGCCGCAATCGTGGCATGGGTCCTTGCCCCAACAAAGAACCTGCATTTTGAGATGATGTGTTTTAACTCCATGCAATTATGATCTTTCACAATACATAAACGGCTGTTATCTTTAAATAGATCATACAGTTTTTGTAACGGTTCTCTGTCGTCGTTGTTTTCCCATATTACGTGGGGAATAAGCGCAACACTCATGTCCGTCGAGGACAGAATGCTTTTTATTAAATGAATATAGTTTTTAAATACGATCTCGCTGTACTTTTCCTCATCGATTACCATTGGACTGAGATTTATTCCGACTGTATTCCCATCCTGAAACCCCTTAGGAAGAACGCATTCTGATTCACGTAGTTTAAAAGCGGTATCAGAAACCAGCATCGTATTCGGATTTATTCTTTTTAATGCTTCGAACGAAATAGACTCTCTTGCGGTAATTAAGTCATATTTCTCTAGATCCTGCTTGATCGTTTCTTCTTCAATTATTGATGGTTCTACAGAACATCCCCAAAGAACCGTTTTAGCTCCTCTGGATATCGCCAATTCATGAAGCATTACGTGTCTTCTGACATCTGCATAACAATAATTATCACCGCCTATAGAAAGTGCAATATCACCCGGCATAATGTTGTCAAACGCTTTCAGATAGTGCAATTTATCCATTGGTATAAAGTTCTTATTTATCTTCAATGCGTAGTATGCCTGCCAGAACTGTTTGCTTAACATACTTGGTTTCTCATCATATTCTTTTACCACTTGGCACCAGTCGGACACTCCATATCTCCGGTCTTCTTCAGGATTGGAGGAAATCAAAAACATGTTCTTATTGTTTAAGACATCAATTGTGGATCGAACAATTGCTTCGCAGCCATGATTACCGCTTCCGCCATGACCATACATGACTATTCTGGCCATCTATTCACCCTCTTTCTTCATCCTTTCTCTTTTTGAAGTATATCCGGATCTACTCCTAAAGCAAATAAAAGAAACAATACTTTTTCTTTCCATGGGAATGCGCTATTTTTCAATATACTTCCTAAACTATCAAAGAATACTTTTCGGCTATCTTTTATAAATACTTTCGCTTCCCTATTGTTTTGACTTGTCTGTGTAATTACATACTGGTATAAGTGGGAAAGGGTTACATAAAGACAGTCATCGGAAAGTCTGTTTCTTTCTTTAATGAAAGAAGCTAATCTTTCTGTAGCAACAATAATGTCCTCGGAAGGCTTGAGCTTACTGTTCGCCATTAAACTGGATTCGTGCTGATAGTAAATGTATTTTGTTTTATTCGTAAAAGCGATTGTTTTTGCATTGCAAAGGATTTCTTTCATGTACAGAATATCTTCATAAACATCCAGATCAGGAAATTGTGAAGAAACGGCCGTGTCTTTTCTAATCAGTTTGCCACAAGGACCAGAATTGAATTCTTTTCTTGAAAGTAACAGGTTCAGTCCTTCAAATGAATCGGTGACTTTTTCTTTGCATATATAGCTAGATAACGGTTCATTTTCTTCGTTGCATAATTCGACATTACATATGACTAAATCAGCTCCGGTTTCATTTTGCCGATTCATTAATACTTCAAAATAGTTTTCCGGTATCAGATCATCAGAATCCAAAAACGCAACCCATTCTCCGGTAACATGCATTAACCCTGCATTTCTCGCTGCACCAGCGCCAATATTGCTTTGGTGGATGACAATGAAGCGATTATCTTTTTTAGATATTCTTTCGCAAATGTCACCTGAATCATCGCTACTTCCGTCGTCAACAAGAATGACTTCATAATTCTGGTAAGTCTGAAAAAACAATGAGTCAATCATGCGTTGGATATATTTCTCGGAATTATATACTGGGACAATTGCGGAAATCATGTTGTTTTCTTATCCTATCTTTTTATGAATCGGTAAACTCTGGTTATCATCTTTTTTTGATCAGATCGCTCTAAAGATTTTGGTAATCCTCCTGAGAAAACCATATAACAATAATAACATTCTTACTGTTTCTTGATTACCTGAATGTACGTTCCTTAATACTACTTTCTTGAATCCTTCGCAGTATACAAAAGGTATGTCATCCTTCATGATGCAATTACGTACATTTGAAAAGCGTGATTCAAAATCATCTGGATTTGAATAAAGCAGCCAAAAGTAGATGTAGTTCTGGATCTTTTGATCTATGTATTCTTGATTGTTGCCAGAATACACGTTCTTGGAGATGAGAAACTGTTTTACTCTGAGACAGATTTTTAACTGTGTCAAATAGTCGATGTCTTTATCACGCACCATAACAGAAGAATTTTCTGCCTGCTGACGATAATAATAGATTGCTTGTTCGCAAAATGAGACATTGGTGATATATGGATAGATCCTGATATAAAAATCCAAATCCTCAGCCAGAACGATGTTCTCATCAAAATAATGGCCAGTTACGAGCTTTACTCTTACCAGTTTTCCCCAGCAGTAGCCAAGAATGCCGTTCTTTGTTTGTAAATCGCCGAACATCGGCAGCAGATCATCTATGTAATAGCTTTTTTCTTCAAAAGGAAGCTCAACATATTTCATCTCTGTGCCTTGTTCATTAACCTTTATATAATTTGATAACGCTATGTCGGCATCGAACTGTCTGACATTTTTGTACAGTTCTTCTAAATAGACACCATTAACCCTATCATCCGCATCAATGAAAGTTACATATTCACCTGTAATGCTTTTTAATCCGATGTTTCTTGCATGGGAAACGCCTTTGTTTTCAGTATGATAGTATATAAATCTGTCGTCTTTTTCACAGTATGCCCGGCAAATACTTGCTGATCCATCCGTAGAACCATCATCAATCAGAATGCATTCAAACGATTGAAATGACTGTTCAGAGACCGACTTCAAAACAGCATCTAAATACTTAGCTTTATTAAAGACCGGGATTATTATGCTGATTGAAGGATTGCTTTGTTTTGCCATGTTTGTTATCTTTTCCTTAACAGATAATTGATGCCGATTCCGCTCTTTATCATATAAGTTTTAATCTTTTGTTTCCAACTAATTGGTAATCTATCAATTCTCACATTCATAAACATTCTCTGAATCGTTTCATCAACAAGCAGTTTGTTTATTATGTTCCTTTTTTCAATTTGACAAATGTCGGAATGCCTGACTTCCTCAAAATAATTAAACAAAAAGAATAAAAGCAGAATGTCGGTTTGCCCACCGAAATCATATTCGTCAATATTGGAAAAAAATCTTATTGATTCAGTGTATACTTGTTTGAAATCGTTCCATCCATTGCATAAGAACGAATTTGATGCTGAATTATCACGAATACAATAATGATACAGAGCCTGTCCCTTCATATAATAAAATGATCTGGCAAGACTCATGATCTGAGCTCCAAACAGCAGGTCTTCCGAGTTTCTTACGCCTCCTAAATACTGCAGATTATTATCACTTGTTATTGATCTTCTCCAAACTATGAGATAGTTTGAAATCGTTGCAGGGTATTCTACATTCTCCATCATCAGCAAATGTGGATAGTACTCGTTTTTTATTTGCTCAAGAGAATAAAAACCAGGTCTTATTTCATGAGTATATACTTCCGACTTGTTCGAATACTCTTTGATACAGTCGCACATAACAACATCTAGCTCATATTCATCAATGTATTTAAACATTGACTGGTACATTTCTGTTTCAAGCCAGTCATCGCTATCTACTACAGTAAGGTATTCACCCTTAGCTACTGTCATACCCGTGTTTCTGGCAATGGATACTCCTTCGTTTTCTTTATGAATAACCTTTATTCGATCATCGCTTTTACCGTAGCGGTCGCAAATCACGGAACTGTTATCCTTGGAACCATCATCGACCAGAATAAGTTCGAAATCAGTAAAAGACTGGCCAACAATACTGTCCAGACACCGCTTCAGGTAAGACTCCGTGTTATAAACCGGTACTACAATACTTAATCTAGGCATGTTTATATTCCTTCTATCGAAGATATCACTTATTTCAATTTATTGAACTGTATCGTTCGTCTTATCGCCAAAGCAATTCCAAAGGGAAGTGTAAAAAGCGTATACTCTGGTTTTGTAGATTTCAGCAAGTATTCAGGATGCTTTCCATAAAGCGCCAAGGCGGTCATTCTTGCTGCGTTTCTACACCTGTTTTTAAACCCTTCTTCCAATTGTAATAATTGATTGTACATCATAGCAAATCCCATCGGATTGTTTTTTACAATTTTGTCATCCTTGGTTTGTCCGTCCGGAAGATACTGACAAATATATAGCTTATCAGCTCTCCATCTTAACAAATAACCATGTCTTGCCATCTCATAAAAGCTTAACTGTTCTGGAGCGTATTTTTCACTTGACCAACATTGAAAAGGGAATTGCTTAAACAATTCGGTACAATGTATCTCGCACATATCCATATTTAAATTGTATTTTCTTCTTTCTAAATGGGTGCAATCTGTATATTCACCATTGACCATTATTGGAACCTGGTCCTTCATATAATTACCATTCGGAAAGCAACGGGCAAAACCAACACCTGCAAATCGACTGTCATCTTCAACTTCTTTTAGCCATATGGTTGCTTTTTCTACAGTCTCAGGAAGTATGTAATCGTCTGAATCAAGCATCATGAACCATTTTGTTGAAGACTTTGAAATACCTGAGTTTAATGCTCTTGGTATTCCTACATGCTGTAAAGAGTTATATATTATTGGAAAATCTGCCTCTCTGATCCACTTGTCAACTAGTTCTTTTGTGTTGTCGGTCGATCCGTCGTCTGTAATAATCCACTCAAAGTCTTTGTTTGTTTGCTTGCATAAAGAATCATATGCTTTTGACAGGATATAAGCCCTGTTGTATGTGGCTGTATGTATTGTTAAGTACGGCATTCTGTTTTCCTTCAGTTAAACTAGATGTTTTCAATAAGATTATATAATTTAATGATTTCATTCTTATTAGTGAAGTCTTTATTTATACATTGATTAACTAATTGTTTTGTTCTTTTTTTGTCTCTCAATAATTGTGTTATTCTTTCCGCACAATCTGCCGTATCCATCGGCACAATAACACCGTCCACACCATCTTCCAATTGACTTGCTGCGGTTTTATAGTTTGTAATTATCACTGGCTTACCCAGTATTTGTGCTTCCCTTACAGTTATCGACTTTCCCTCATAACGGCTTGGCTGTACATAAAGATCGCACGCTTTGATATACGGATATGGATTTTCCTTTTTCCCTATGATGATCACATCATCTTCCATACCATATTCATGGATCTTCCTTCTGATCAGTTCCTCATCTCCCCCGTACCCGATCAGATACCATTTTACACTTGGAATTTCTTTGTGAATATATTGAAGTATCTCAGGAACGTTATCAAAGTTTTTTGCATAACTGAACCTGCCTACCGACAGAATATTGACCTTCTCTTTGGAATAAGGCAGATCAATTTTCTCTTCAGCCTGTTTCAGAATCATCTGCATAGGCAGAATATTTTCGATCACTGTGATCTTATCTGAAAGTGAAGGAAAAGTTTTAAGAAATTGTTCTTTTACACCGTCAGATACCGCCACGATCTCATCGAATGCTGCCCATACAGGCAGTTCTGATTCTGTGTCAATTGCTACTTCGGAATAATCCGTATGGATCCAAGCGATCTTCTTCTTTGCCTTTACCTTGTCTCGAACAAAATAATGCGGGGTCAGAAAGCTGATCGCTACATCATATTCTTTATTGCTGATCATAGGCATACACTTTTCTGTATATTTGTGAGAGTATTCCAAACCTACTCCGTTATCTGAAGAAAAACCTAATTCTTTAACCCTTTTTATCGCTTTTTTCTTCCCAAGATATCTATAGAAAGCGATATTCAATTTTCTTTTTTTTAAAACTTCAGTTATAGGAACGGCCAGACAGCTGTACGACGGATCTTCAGACAAACAATTCACTTCTTCAGGAATATACTTCAATAATTCCCCTTGATGACGTAATAAAAAAAGATCCACGTGATAAGAGGAATGATCAATATGCTCCAACAGTCCAAGTAGAGCTCTTTCAGCTCCTCCGAGCTCCATTGTATGGGAAACAATAAGGACTGTTTTCATTGTTTATTCCTTCTGAAAAAATCAACGCCAAACAATCTGTGCAAAGGTCTGGTCAGTTTGCTTCGAAGTATCTTTCTTTTGCTCATCCAGCTCTTCGCATACCAGTGGATCGAATAAGTATTCCTTGTGATGTTCAGCTTTCCGGTCGGGTCATCGTAAGGATTAAAATAGTCTACAGGGAAAATATGCGCTCCTTCTATTTCCTGTTCCGTTCCGTTCTTTTTCAAACCCAGTTTTTCTAAAGCTTCAGTATTTAAAGCGGGGCAAGTCTTAATTAAATAAGTTCCGTCTTCTTTTTTCAATTCATCATACTCTTCCAGCATCTTACATACGGTTATATGATTTTTTTCTGCTCCGAATCCAAGTCCGCTGGCAACATATTCATCGTTCTCAAACCCGTAAAACGCCTGATGATTCAAAAGATCATCTGGTTGTTTTATTACTTCGACATCTGTATCAAAGTATAATCCGCCAAACTCAGAAACAACCACAAGACGAACAAAATCACTTAAAAACGCATATTTCTGATTTTCGAGACAATACTCTGCATAAGGATATTTTTTCACATCAAAATTATCTTCATTCCATTCGATGATCTCATAATCGGGACAATACTTTTTCCAGCTGGCAATGCATTTTTCTGCCAGTTTTGGTTTCGGATTCCTTCCAAACCAACAGTAGTGAATTCTCTTTGGTATCATGTTTTTTGTGTTTTCTTATATGGGAATGAAAGATAACATCTTTAGTTTACGCAAAAGTCAGTCGTATATGTGATAAATACACGCCATTATTGTTAAATCTATTCTAATATATACCTTTTTATAAATATCCTATTCTGTTCTTAATGTGATCTTTTGGGTCTTTTTATCTTATTTCTGATCTTTGCCGGAACCATTCCGTTGATTACCGGTCTAAATGAAAGCAGATAACACTTTGCTCCAAGACCTAATTTTCTGCACCCTTCCAGTCTTGTTCTTGTGGAATTGATCCTATATATAAACTTTCTTCGATTCAGCGCATTTTGATCGTTCCGCATCTCATACAATGGTTCTTGTATGTTGTAACATCTGATTCCTTTCGCATACAGTTTGATCCAGAGATCGACATCCTCAACCCTTAATTTATGAATGTCTTCCGTATAGCCGTCTACTTCGCGTAAACAATCCATCCTCATCATGACCGGCGCGTGATGGATTGCTGTTCCTGTAACGACCTGCTCTTTTGTCGGATATTCAGGTATCTTTTGTACACCCCATACACCATTCTCATCAAACAGAGACATCCAGGAACTTACGATTTGAATTTCGGGATGATTCTCAAGATATGTAATCTGTTTTTCAAAACGATCAGGTCTGCATAGATCATCTCCGTCCATTCTTGCTGCATATTCACCGGAAGCGACTTTTATACATTTATTCAATGTTTTATTCAATCCTTGGTTTCTGTCATTCTTTAAAATAAGCAGCCTAGGATCTGATAAAGATTCCTCCTCTATGATCTTTAACGTCTCATCTGTTGACCCGTCATCACATATGATCAATTCCCAATTGGTATATGTCTGTTTCTGAATGGACCGGATCGCTTCTTTTATCGTTGATACACAATTATATGTGCCCATCAGAACAGATACTTTTTTTGAATCAGCGCTCATCTGTCAATTCCTCATAATTATGCTCAAAATCCAGGATCAAAGGATGATGGTTCCATGTCCTTTCATTTTCCGGAGGAAGCTTCATATAATCGCCATACTTATCCGTCAAATACTCGTGCCATTTTTCAAAGCACTCATATTGCTTGCCCTCAAATTCCAGCCTGATAAATCCATCCAACAAATTGACAGGTAATTTCTGGCGAACCGATTGCATACTCTCGATCGCTGAAGTATTCCAGTTTGAATGCTTATCATACTCATTCAGTTTTTCTTCAAAATGCTTCCTGAATTCTTTTCTGTACTCCGTACCTGTCAATTTCAAAAACAGCTTGGAAACAAGTTTTGTTATGACAGAAGCTTTCGGCGGAACAAATTCTCTTGTATACAGCTGATATCGCATACAGTCCCACAGGAATCTCTTTTGCATGAAAAATCCTTCAGGAATTCTGTCAATCGGAAAGATATCAACAAAAATACCGGTATGATATCTGTTCTTTTCCCATTCAAATTGAATAAATGTCGTATGATCTTTTCTGATCTTTGAGAAAGATTGAGTAAAAGAAGGGGTATTGTCCTTATTCTGCATGATATATCCTGGGTGTTCTTCGTTATCCCAGACTTTAATAAATCTCTCATAATCCGCTCTTGACATGCAGACATCCAGATCATCATCCCAAGGAATGAATCCGTGATGCCTCACTGCACCTAAAAGGCTGCCGGCATACAGAGAGTAATGAATATTCTCTTTTCCGCACAGTTCATCGATTCTGTCCAGAATTTGCAGCTGTTCATTCCACAATTCTTTCAGTTTTAAAGTATCGTCTGTCTTCTTTTTCATCTTCCTTGTTTTTGGTACAGCTCAGATAATTTCTTCAGATCTGATTGACTGTTCTTTGTCTAAAAATAACCCCATCGATTGATCTGATATATATAAAACACAGCATAAAACACAATCATTGTGATTCTGACTGTTTGTGCTGACGTTTTATTAAATATATGCTCTATCTCCCATGGCAGAAGGATGCCGTTGGAATACAAACTGGCATATATCGGAAGTCTGCCGATAAAAATACCGGAAGTAACCATACTGACAAGATATAATCCCGTTGTAACGATCGACATATTCGTACAGAAATTAATAATAATATCATCTTCTTCACGAATGTATCGCAAACCAATAAACGAAAAAATCGCCGGAATAGAGTATATTAATACACGGGTCGGGTTGGTCCCATCATCATTCCAGGATTGCCAGTCTGTAACGACATTCGTATACTGGGTATCATCTAAAGCTATATCCAGCCAGGTAGTGAATTGCGAAACGAAGGCTATTGCAAGCAATGTTGCTGCTAAAACAAGAAGGGTACGCGCATTCCAAGGCTTTCCTACGCAGACCAGAAAGATCGGAATCATCAGCAGTGCTGTCCCATGAAAACGGGAGGCAATGAAAATCGTGATAACGGCCGGAATATACTTTTTCTCGATCATCCATTGAGTTGCCAGAAGGCAGATACTTACCGCAACAAATTGCCTGGTACCGTTCTGCATCCAGGAAACAAAATCCGTGGATAAAACAAATAAAAGGATTGCTGTAAAGTATTCGGACGAATATCTCCGATAAGTTCGAATCAGACAAAACGCCTGAAAAGACGCTATAAGAAAAAAATAGATCTTATAATCGCTGCCAAAAATACATTTGATTATGGAGGCAGTCAAATAGAAACCTTTATCTTTTGTCAGACCGGAATAGTATTTCGAGATCGCACTGAAACCGGAAGGCATAGACTCATATGTTCTGATATACTGCATGGTATCGCCGACCTTGCCCTGCCTGTTGGTTGCCATAAAAATCAATGGCAAAAAAACAAGGATCGCAAACCACCAGGTGACAACGGTCCGTTCTTTGCCTAAGATCTCTTTTTTTTCTGTGACTTCTACAAATTGAGAAAACAAGGCAATAAAAACAAACCACAACAAAACTAAAAAATACGAAGAACGAAGCACAGGTTCTCCCTTCTTATGCAGTTATAACGGAAGTGTCTCAATGGTCTCTTCGACAACTTTGTTTTTGTCAAACTGTTCTCCCATCTTCTTTCTTCCTGCTTTTCCCATCGTTTCTCTTTCTTTCCTGCTCAGATTCAACATCTTTTCCATTGCTTCACAGAGAGAAAGCGTATCTCTAGGTTTTACCAACAAGCCGGTAATACCGTCTTCCACCGCTTCCTTGCAGCCCGAGATATCCGTTGTGATGACGGGTCTTCCCATAGCGGCAGATTCTAAAAGAACATTGCTCATGCCTTCATGATAACTTGGCATAACGACACAGTCTGCCAGTTCGTAGTAAGGTCTTGGGTCTTCTTTGAACCCGTGGTCTTCCGCCAATCCTCTGACGACCTGCCTATCCACTTCCTTTTTATAGTCATCACGGAATTCATCTTCGTAGAAACCGACGATATCAAGAAGAAACTCATAGCCTTTTTCTCTTAAGATCCTGCAGGCTTCAAATAATTCACTGATGCCTTTTTCCTTCATGATCCTGCCGATATAGGCAAAACGGAATACTTTATTTTTGGGATAAGGTCTGTAAGAGTATGTTTCCAGATTGATGCCTGCCCCCGACAATACTTTCAGCTTGGCAAAAGATACAAGGTTCTTTTCCAAAAAGAAGTTGGCATCTGTTTCATTTTCAAAAAATACCGCAAATGCTCTTTTTAACGAGATCTTATATAACAGGGCAGCGATCCTGCTCAATATCGGCTTATCGAACGCATTTCCCAACCCCTGCACATTTACGGCATAAGGAATGCCCGCCTTTCCACACAGCCATCCGGCATAGACATTCGGCTTGATGGAATAGGTGATCACCAGATCCGGATGGATCTCTTTGAGCTGCCGCTTATATTCCTTGATCAGAGAGATGTCTTTGAACGGATTCATACCATGCCGTTCCAGTTTTGTTTCGATACACTGAAGACCCATCTTCTGAAAGTCCTCTTCATGACCGACAAACGGCATGGAGAGGATCACTTCATTGTCTTCCATAAGCTTTCTGATCAGTTCCAGACGGAACTTATACAGCATATACGAATGGTTCGTAATGATCAGAATCTTTTTCTTTCCGCTTCGAACACCTTCCACGATACCTTTTTTACTTAAAACGACACCGATCGTACCAAAAATACACTTCAGATCCATCCAGAAAGACAGATGTTTGACATAGTAGCCATCCAGATAGGCTTTCGTCTTGATCGGCAGTTCATCTCTTCCGTTAATCTGTGCCCAGCCGGTTAAACCAGGGATCACCGAATTGGCATCATACTTGTCCCGCTCTTCGATCAGATCATACTGGTTGTATAAGGCAGGCCTTGGCCCGACGATGCTCATATCGCCTTTTAAGATGTTGATCAATTGCGGAAGTTCATCCAGACTCGTTTTTCTTAAGAAATGACCGGACCTTGTGATATAGCTGTCCGCGCTGTTCAATAGATGTGTTGCCACATCTTTTGGCGCATCCGTCCGCATACTACGGAATTTAAGGATCAGGAATTCTTTTTTATTGATGCCGATACGTCTCTGTTTAAAAAACACGGGACCCGGACTGTCCAGTTTGACCCAGACGGAGATGATCAAAAACAGCGGCAGCAATACGATCAGACCGCACAATGACAGGAATAAGTCGATACATCTCTTGATAAAGTTTTTATACATCTTCGTAAGTAAAAATAAAAAATCTATGGTGATACCATAGAATATTATATGTCAAAATATTTCGTTTTTGGGAATAATCTGCTAATAAGGCAAAGATGTATACCCAACCAAACTCTTTCCCTCCAAGATCCGTGAAGGATTCTCCTCTAGCAACATATACGCATACTCCTCATCATACTCTCTGATCAGAAATTCCCTTATTTCATCAAGGTCCGTCGTCCGGAAATCTCTTCCATGCGCATCGGAAGCGATGCAGCTCACAAGATGATGCCGCAAAAGTGAATTGGAGATCTCATATGCCCGATAACCGTTTCTCTTCAATAATGAATCCTTATTGATCTGTATCCCGCAGCCCATCATATACCATTCATAGACAAGAGAAGGATCATCCTGCACAAAATAGTACCTTGCCGGATGGGCAACGATCGGCACATAACCTGCTGAAAGACAGGACGAAAGGATCTTCTTACAATAGGAAGGATCTTCTCTGAAAGAAAACTCGACCAGAAAATAAAAAGTCCCGTTCAGCGTCCATACTTTTCCTTCACGAAGAAAATCCGGCAGCTCATCAAACGCCATGATCTCCATGCCCTGGTACAGATGCATCGGGATCATTGCTTCATGAACTGCTTCATAGAGTTCATCCCACCTTCTCTGCATGTGGTCGCCGGCAAAATTATCAAACATGCCGGGAAGACAATGCGGCGTTGTGATCATCGAACGCACGCCGCTGTCATAAGCGGTCGCGATCATGTCCAAAGACGTCTCCATGCTTTGCGAGCCGTCATCCACTTTGGGCAGTATGTGACAATGGATATCGATCATAACTTGAGTGTAACATCTTTTGCCCAATTAAAACAGAAACAGGGTAAAATGTATTCGACGGAAGGATTTGTTTATGAAAAGAGTCATCACTTACGGAACATTCGATCTATTGCACTATGGCCACATCAATCTCTTAAAACGCGCAAAAGCCTTAGGAGACTATCTGATCGTTGCCATATCATCCGATGAATTCAACTGGAACGAGAAACACAAAAAGTGTTATTTCACATACGAACAAAGAAAAGCGTTAGTTGAAGCCATCCGCTATGTCGATCTGGTCATTCCGGAAGAAAGCTGGACACAGAAGAAGTCTGATATGCATGAATATCATATTGACACCTTCGTCATCGGCGACGACTGGAAAGGCAAGTTCGATTTCCTGAAAGAAGAAGGCGTTGACGTCGTCTATCTGGAAAGAACACCAGAGATCTCTTCCACCAAAATGAAAAAAGATCTATACGATGCCAATGCCGTTGATTCGGAATCCAAAACATCCCACGAAGACATCGATACCAATCCTCTATGATCCTGGAAACAGGATCTTTTAATTGTTTTACGTAATATAAAAAGACTATTTTCACATAGTCTCCGTTTCTCTTAATACTTCCAGCCTCTCATCTTCCTTGCCGTGTTCGACATACATGTCATAGATGATGTTTCGAAGCTTTTCATTTTCCACATTCAGGTCGGCATCCTTATCGATCTTATAAGGTTTGCCGAAGTACGTCTCGACCCTCGACAGAAATGGTGTATACTTGCCAACATTGACACAGGGGACGATATAGGCGCCTGTCCTTTGGGCGAGCGACACTGCCCCGAACTTGAACGGCAGCAGGATGTTTTTCGTGCGATTCCTCGTCCCTTCCGGGAAGATACCGATGACCCCGCCGTTCTCCAGCACCAGGTCAGCAGCTTCCATGACTTCCGGCGTATGGCGGCTGCGATCGACGGGAATGGTCTGCGCCATGCGGAACAGGAAACCGAAGAAACCGTCATGAAACTTCTTGGCAGCCAGATAACGGACCGCTCTTTTCTTATAGGCGAATGCGATGAAGACAGGATCAGGTGCCATGCGATGATTGATCGCGATCACCACCGGTCCGTCTTCCGGAATATTCTCTACATCATAGGCTTTCGGATGAAACAGGATCCAGACGACCGGATAAAAGAAAGCCCGGATGAAACGGTAACTTCTCTCGTCCTGCTTTACATATTTTTTAACGAACTGTTCGCTGTTATTCTTCCCTGTTTCCATGCCACTACTATTATCCATACGCAACCCCTTCTTTTCAAGGAATTCACACAAAAACACCTGACAAACAATACATAACGGACAGTTCTTGAAAATATACCCTATGAAAAGAAGGTCTTTGCGGCCTTCCTTTGTCTATCAGAATATTCCCTGTTCGATCATCGCCTCAGCGACCCGTTTGAAACCGGCAATATTGGCTCCGGCCACCAGGTCATAACCCAGACCGTATTCCTTTGCCGCTTCCATCGATTCCCTGTGGATATTGACCATCATCTTTTTGAGATGTTCATCGACTTCTTCCTTTGTCCAATGCAAACGCATGGCATTCTGCGACATCTCTAAAGCCGAGACACCGACGCCTCCGGCATTGACTGCCTTGGAAGGTGCGACGATGATGCCTTCCTGCTTCCTTAAATATTCCAATGCCTCATAGACCGTCGGCATGTTGGCGACTTCAATGTAGTATTTCACGCCGGACTCTTTGATCTTCTTTGCGTGCTCGAGATCGACATCGTTCTGCACAGCGGCCGGCATCAGGATATCGACATCCTTCACGCCCCAGAACTTCTCTCCTTTGACGAACTCACAGCCGAACTTCTTCGCATACGGTTCACAATGCATCGGATCATTTTTTCTCATCTCTTCGATGAAAGCGATCTTTTCTTCTGTGATGACGCCGTTTTCATCATGGACATAGCCGTCCGGTCCTGAGAAGTAGGTGACCTTCGCTCCGAGTTCCGCGGCCTTCTTCATGATGCCCCAGGCCACATTGCCATAACCCGATACGCCGATGCGTTTGCCGCCGATCGTATCGTTTTGATGTTTCAGTACTTCGCAAAGATAATAGATGGCACCATAACCCGTCGCTTCCGGACGGATCAGAGATCCGCCATAGCTGAGTCCCTTGCCGGTCAGCACGCCGTTTTCAAAATTGCCCTTGAGCCTTCGATACTGGCCGAACAGGTAGCCGATCTCCCGCTTGCCGACACCCATGTCACCGGCCGGCACATCGGTATCAGCACCGATATAGCGGTATAAGGCCGTCATATAGCTCTGGCAGAAACGCAAGATCTCGCTGTCTGACTTTCCGGACGGATCAAAATCGCTTCCGCCCTTGCCGCCGCCGATCGGAAGTCCCGTCAGGGCATTCTTATAGGTCTGTTCGAAGCCTAAGAATTTGATGATCGATTCGTTGACGTTCTTCTGGAAACGAAGACCCCCTTTGTAAGGACCGATCGCTCCGTTGAACTGGCAGCGGTAGCCCACGTTGGTGTGCACCTTTCCCTCATCATCGGTCCACACGACTCTGAAGCGGATCATACGCTCCGGTTCGGCCATCCGCATCAGCAGATCGGCTTTTTCATATTCGGGATGTGCTTCGATCAGAGGCCTTGCGGACTCGAATACTTCTTCGACCGCTTGTAAAAACTCAGGCTCATTTTCATACTTGAGCTTCAATTCATTGATTGTGTTTTCGATATACATAGAACCCATTCCTTGTACCTTCATTATAGTATCGAAGTATCCGGTTTTCCCCATGTAAATCCGTATTCAGAACAGTTTCATGATTTTCTTGTTTCTGAAAGAGTTTCAGTACTTTCTTCGATCGATGCGGCTGCCGCGTAGATTCGGGATCGTTATGACCTGGGATACGTTCAATAAGAACATCTGCACCGACGCAAACGGCAACGAAATCAGAAAGCTCGCCGAAAAAGGCTGAGAATCAGATAATATGAAACAAAAACACAGAGGACGACACAAGCGGTCGTCCTCTTTTACTGTATTCTCTGTTACGTCTTCGATCTTAGCTGTCCGGTGTCTTTTCAGCTGAGCTTTTGTTTCAGTATCCGGCCAAGAGCTTCGTAGCCTGCGTCAGACAGCTTTCCTTTTTCCAGACCCAGGTAGTCTTTGTTTTCTTTGCAGACTTTCGCAAAATCGATGACTTCGGCATCCGGATCATTGATACGTAAAGATCCATTCAGATCGACGATGATGATGCGATGCCCTTCACACATCCTGATGATCTTTTCATAATCCCCTTTTCTCATATCTTCAAACAAGAAGATGAGCGTCTTCTCCAGTCTTCCTTCTTCGTTTCGCTTTTTGAGATCCTCATATACGACGTCCGGATCATAGTCGTTCTTCGTATTGTACAAAGCCTGATCGAAGACTTTGGAAAGATGATCGTAGGCGTCGATCAGGACATCATCGCCATAGAAAGCGATCCTCTTATCCTTCTGCGCTTCACTTCTTGCCTTGGCCTCCTCAAACATCGCCTCATACTGATCCAGATAATAGGAATAGATCGAATCATAAATGAGACCGCAGAACGCATCTACCCCGTTTTCTATGATGTGGATCCCATCGCTCCAGAACCAGTCGGGATGGCCTCTTGAGGCTTCTTCCCAGTGGATGATGTGCAGATTGTCGTAGTTCTTCGCAAACTCTTCGAAACGTTCGTTGAACTGCGGATCATCGGCTCCTACCGCATTGATCCAGAAGACCTGCCTTCCTTCGACGATCTCCATCAGCTTTTCATTTCTTGGCTCGATATAATCCCCGTTGGTCGACAAACACAGAACTATGGTATCGCTGAGTGTTCCTTCTTCCTTCATCGACTCTAAGATCTCTTCGCCGGCATAAAGGTCTCTTGAGATCTTACCGTCGAAGTAGCCGATCGGGAACATCTCATATAAAGTATCTACTGCATTCACCAGCAGAGAGTCACCGATCCCCACGACCGGTGTCTTCAATAACATCTGCTTCACATCCTCTTCCTTGTTTCCGGAAGACTCCAGCAGTGCCTGGTAGGCCTCTTCCTCCGAGTTGAGCTTACTCAGATATTCTTTATTCTTCTCTTCGATCAGCTTCTCGTTCTCACTCAGTTTTTCTTTGAGTTCTTCCATCTCTTTACTGTGATCTTTTTCGATGATGAGACGATAGGCACCGAACAAAGACATCAAAGTCACCAACGTACATAAGACAAGATTGAAGATCCTCTTCTTATAGATCTTCCGCATATCCAAGGCGTTATGCACAAGAACGGCGAAAACGAAAGTCAGGATGAGCGTAAGAAGCTTCACCACAAAGGAAGGAAGTCTGCTGTTTAAAAGAAGGTAATAGATCGGGTATTGTAAAAGATAGATCTCATAGGAATATCTGGAAAAGGCTGCAACGTAATAATCGGCTGTATCTCTGGTGTTTTTCAAGGCAGAGCTGTGATCGATGATGCGCATACTCAGGATGCTTGTCATAAGCATGAACCAGGCCATCATTCTTGTATCACTTCCCGCAAAGACAAACAACAAAGTCAGAATGATCAGATCGAAAGAAAAGAGTCCTTTTTCCAGCTTTCTGTTTTTTGTGATCAGGATATGATCGTCCTCATGAAACAAGCCAAGAAGTATGCCCATTAAAAAAGGGAAACTTCTTTCCAATGTCCCGTAATATGCCTTCATGATCTCCCCGTTCTTCAGATGGATCATGAACAGTATGAAACTGCCTGCTGCCAGAAGGAGACACAGGATATAGGAAACGATACGGTTTTCTTTCTTAAGAAATCTGTCCGTTAAGAAAAAGAAGATCCCCAGTAACAGATCGTATTGTAAAAGGATGGCGATATACCACATCGGAAGGAACGGCGAAACGCTGGTCCTGGTGAAATAATCTTGCGAGGCAGCGATCTGCCAGAAGTTGTTGTAACCCAATAAGACCGATGTGCTTTCCGCTTTCAGGTTGGGATAGGAAACGGAAAACAAGACACAGGCAGCGATCGAAAGAAAGACGCAGACCGCCATCGGAAGATATGTCTTTATCAGACGGTTCACATAAAAACGAAGAGGTCCCTGGGACACATGCTTTCGCATGGAGACAGCGGAAAGATAACCGCTCAATACGAAAAAGCAGCAGACCGCCAGATAGCCGCCTTTCAAGATATCCAGATGATATAAAAGTACCCCGATGCACGAAAGTGCCCGCAGGTATTCGATCTTGTAATTCTTTCTGTTTTTCTTCATATCGCCTTAAACAGATCCTCAATATTGATTATAGACAAGAAAAAATGCCCGACAGGACATTTTCACATTTCATTCTTTTCTTTTTTATCCCTGCGCAGCTTCAGGAGCACATAGCCATGCAAGATACGTTTGAGCAATAGAAACGACATCATGGAAGTATTGCTGAAATAAGCCTTTATATCACTGATCACAGCTGTTCTGTTGAAAGACAGCAGATGCCAGATCAGCTGTTTATAGAATGCAAAGTGCTGCAAAGTCCAGGTATTGATCCTCATACAAAGAAAAAGAAGGCTAAGCCTTTCTTTTCCATATCCTACGCCTATTTTTCTTAAAAAACAACTTTTCTATACGTTGTCTTTGGCTGCTTCTTCCACCAGCTTTTCAAACAGCGCCAGGTGGTCTTCGTTTTCGATGAGCTCCTCAGGATGCCATTGCACCGCCAGAATATAGCGTTCGCCTAAGGCCTCGACCGCTTCGATGACTTCATCATCCTTACTGTAAGCAGAGACTTCAAGACCCGGGGCTAACCTGTCGATCGCCTGGTGGTGGAAAGAATTGACTCTTCTTTCATTCCTTAAGATGTCTTTTAAGATCGTATCGTCTTTGACGGTGATCTCATGCGTAAAATCCTGCCTTGGATATTGCGTCAAAGAATGGTCATTCTTGCCTGCAGATGGCAGATCCTGTATCAAAGTTCCGCCCATCGCCACATTCAGCATCTGCAAGCCTCTGCAGATACCGAAGACCGGCTTGAAGGTGTAGTGTAAGACATAGTCAAGAAGATCGTATTCCGTCTGATCTCTTTCCTTATGGATGCCCACGCTTTTTTCATTTTCCTGTCCATAGCAGGCAGGATCGATATCGCCGCCGCCGGAGATCACAAAGCCATCGAGACGATATGCCAGTTCCTCAAGTTCTTCCTTGTCCATGTCGTTGGGGATGATGACCGGAATGCCGCCGGCCTTCCGCACCGCTTTGACATAGGCGTTGCTCAAAGTGTGGTAGTTTCTTTTATTGATATCGGATACGATCCTGTCTTCATAGTTGCAGGTGATGCCGATCACAGGTCTGATCTTTTCTTCCACTTCCGGCCTCCTCTTGTTCTGTTACAGGATATCATTTTCTTTTTCTCAAGGCCATCTTCGCGATTCGTCATATCCTGTTTCCTTCTTCATCAAACAGATGCAGATCTTCTTCTGCAAAGCTGAGAAAAACTTCCTGTCCTCTCAGATACGGGATGAGTTCGCTGTTCATCTTTTGAAGGGCAATGACCTTTTTCTCATTGACAGCCAGATGGATGATCAGATCGGCTTCTGCCATCTCGACATATTCAACGACGGCTTTCACTCCTCTGTCGCTGATCTTCAGATCTCCCGGCCTCAGTCCCACTGACATCCTTCCGTTTTTCAAGGCACGCTTGTGCTTGTGATCGAGATGAAAGTCTTTCGTGAGGATCGTATAAGAACCGTCACTGTTTACTTTCACATTTTCAAAAACATTCATCTGCGGAAAGCCCAGGAATCTTGCCGAGAAGAGGTTCGGCGGCTTTCGATAGACGTCTGAGAGATCTCCGCTGCAGACTTTGATGCCGTCTTTTAAAATGATGATCTTTTTTGACAGAGCCAGTGCATCATACTGGTCGTGGGTGACATAGATGATGGTCATGCCATATCTTTCGTGGATGTCCTTGAGCATCCTTCTGAGCCTTCGGCGGATCGGCACATCGAGGTTGGCAAACGGTTCATCCAGAAGAAGGACCTGCGGCTTTTTGATGATCGCCCGGGCGATCGCCACGCGCTGCTTCTCACCGCCGGAAAGTTCATCGGGCTGCTTCTGCAGTTTATTGGAAAGACCTAAGAGATTCGCAGCCTCTTCGACTTTCTCTTTCACCTCATCCCTTGGCAGATGCTGCACCTCCAATGGAAAGGCGATGTTTTTATAGACCGTCTGTTTGGGATATAAGGAATAGTTCTGAAAGACCATGCCGATATCCCTTTCCTCAAGATCGATCTCATGCAAAGGCACATCATCGTAGTACACTTCGCCAAGGCTTGGCCTTTCCAAGCCTGCCAGGATACGCAAAAGGGTCGTCTTGCCCGAACCCGAGGGACCAAGCACCGCCACGAAATCGCCCTTATCGAAGCGATCGGAAAAATGCTGGAGAGCGACCACGCCTTCGTTGGATGTATAAGGCATCGCCTTCTGCTTCTCGAGGATCTCTTTCTTTTTCTTGCGATCGAACAGACCGCTCACCTTTTCAAAAGGATAGATCAAAGTCACATCATCGAGACGTATCATCTTCTCTTTCCTTTCTTCAGATCCTTCTCCAGATCCGCCATCGAAAGATCCTCTTCTTCCTCTTCCTCTTTTTCCTGCTCATCTTGCTTTTCTTCTAATCCGTTTTCTTCGATGAATGCCTTGAGATCTTTTTCCAGATACGTCCGCACGAGGTCTGCATAAAGGCCCGGGACGATGACCAAGGCCAAAGGAAAAGACAGGATCGCAATGCAAAGAAAAACGAACAGGACAAGATAGAACAGAGAACGAAGCGGCTTGCGCAAAGCAAAGTAAACCGCCAGGCGAAGGATGGAGGAGACCGGCGCATCGAAACGCGATAAGACAGGCGGTATATAGACGATCGTCGTGATCAGCACGACAGCGATCAGGATGCCCAATACCAGATACAATGTCCCCCAGATGCTTAATTTGTAGATCTGTATCCCTGTCCAGAGACCTTCCGCCAGAAATAGAAAGGCAGCGATGACCAGCAGATCGAGCTTGATGCCCTGTATCAGATTGAGCTTGAAGGAATCAAAGAAATCTTTGAAAACGCCGTTCCCTTTGCCCGGACCGAAGATGATCCTGTCCGTCGTATGATACAAAGCAGCACTTGCCGGAACGATCGTCAGGACCGGCAAAGAAAAAACGAACCACAAAAAACTCGCTATCAGCATATTTGCGATCGTTTCCAGCATCTTTATGAAAGGGGAATTATAATTCATAGACTCGTTTCTTTTAATTTGGTGATCTTTCCCGCTGCGATGTGCTCTTCAACCCCAAAGGCCGTCAGTACATCGACATCGGTACAGGTCGGATTATAGACGAAGCTTCCATCCACACTATATTCTAACATCTTGCAGGCTTCCAAATAGGAAAGGATCTGCCCGTTGCCGGCAAACCAGATCTCATCCTTATACTGAGCGATATAGGAAAGAAGTTCTTCCAGACGATCCCAGTCATCGTTTCCATCGAGTTCATAGGCATGTCCCCAGACATAAAACATCTGCACAGCGAAAGATCTCGATTCGCAGAACTGCCTTGCCAGATCCATGATCTTTTCATCCGCATAGTGGCAAGTCGGATCCAGGATCAAAGGGTCCTTCGGCAGATCGAAGCGGTATGTGGAATTGACAGTCCTGGCGCCTTTGTAGCCTGCCAGTTTCAAAAGCTGTACGACAGTATCATCATAGTGGCCGAAAGGATAGGCAAACATCGTTACCGGCTTTTCGATCAGATCTTCCAGGCACCTCTTGTCTTCGATGATCTCATACATCGCTCCTTCAGAGCCGATACCGGTCAAAGAAGAATGGTATAAGCCATGTCCGCCGACTTCGTGATCCTGATAAAGCTTCTTCACCTCTTCTTTTTTCACCTTCGAGATGTCGATCTTCCTTCCCGCGGGAGATAAAGATTCCCCCTTGTATCCCAATACACCATATCCGAGATTGAACGTAGCTTTCACCCCGTACTTATCAAAAAGTTTTATCAGTCTTCGATCCTGCACGACGCCGTCGTCAAAGCTGAGCGTGAAGACTTTATTCTTATGTCCCGGAAACTGCGGGATATTGAAGCGTTTGCCCATAGTGCCTCCTTTTGAAACAGCGGCCCAATTTCATGGACCGCTGGCTGTTTTATAGTTTTTCGATCACGATCGGATCCGGTTTGAAGAATTTGAATGCGGAATTGCTGTCAGGCTCCACATGCAGATCTTCATTCTCGAAGCGGAAGATGTAGCTGTCTTCGATGCAGGTCTCCACCCAACGTCCGTGAACGATCAGAGTATCCTCGTCTTTCCAGTAACAGTCACCCAGATAGATCTGCGTGAGATCTTCCTTGTTTCCTAAGAAGTTGGTGAATCTGGTACCGTTGCTGGCGAAACGGATCTTCTCTTCCCGTCCTGACCTGGTCGTAAGGTTCCAGACGAAACCATAGACATCAAAATCAAGACTGAAGGTATCGATGCCATCCCCTTTGCTGCCGGACATGAAGTTGCCGCCAAACGGCGTCAGTTCGCCGGACTTGACCTTATACTTCTTTCCGCTGATCTTTTCGATCGTCGGTGAGAACGGCTGGCAGACAGGGTTGCCGATATTCAGGCGATCCAGTTTCTTGCAAAGCGCATCGTAGGAAGCTTCATCTTCTTCAAGCACTTCATCGCCCTGGATCTTTTCAACGAATCGCCAGGTGATATCCAACGTCGACTGTGCCCAATGCGCACCGACCGCCGTCTCAGTGATCGCGATCTCCATATCCTGGTCCGGAAGGACGATCGTAAACTGACCCATCGCACCATCGGCGCGATACGCATTATGCGGCTTGCACATCCAGATCTGGAAACCGTAACCTAAGAAATTATCGAAAGCTTCCGGGTTGTTGATGGACTCGGTCGCCGAATCGTTCTGATTGGTAGTGGCCAGCTTCACGTAGTCTTCCGCCAGTATCCTTTCACCTTCCCAGACACCGCCGTCAGCATACAGCTTCATCAGACGGAAGTTGTCTTCGGTCGTAGCGTAAAGACCGCCGCCACCGATCTCCATGCCATCCGGCATGCAGGCCCAGCGCAGATTTTCGGGATCGATGCCGATCTTATCGAACAGACGCGGCGTCAGATACTCGTGTAAGCCAAGACCCGTCTTTTTCCTTACGATCGCACCCAGCAGTGTCGAACCGGTGGAGTTGTACATATAGGTCGTACCCGGCTTATGGTTGACCGGCGTGTGTAAGAACTCTTTGATCCAATCCTTGCTTGGGAAAGGCATCGTGTCCATGCCGCATCCCATGCACAAGACATCTCTTACCGTCAGCAGCTTGAGGTTCTCGCTTGGCTCCTCAGGAGATTCTTCCGGGAAGATGTCGATGATGCGCTCATCGAGTTTTACAAGACCTTCCGTATAGGCGATACCGACAGCGGTCGCCGCATAGGTCTTGGTGTGGCTTTGCAAGCCATGCCTGAGGTTTGGTCCGTAAGGTGCCCACCAGCCTTGTGCGATCAGCTTGTTGTGACGCATGATCATCAGACCATGCATCTCGGTATTGGAAGCTTCCAGCTCAGCGATATACTCAAGGATCAGCTTGCTGGAAATACCGACTTCTTCCGGCCTTACCGTTTCAAATGGCTTTCTGTATTTCATAATGATCCTCTTTCTCTAACCTTTGACACCGCCGACGACCATGCCCTTGATCAGTTCCTTCTGAATGAACGGATAGACTACCAAGACCGGGATCAGGGCGATGATGGCGACCGCCATACGTGCCGATTCGGTAGGTAAGTTCCTCTGTGCCAGAAGGACAGCTTCATTGGAAAGGTCGGTGGTCTTTAAGAACTGTATGGAATCCATCAGTTTCTTCAGATAGACCTGTATCGTATAAAGTTTCGGATTGTTGATGTAGTAGATACCGGCTGTCCAGTTGTTCCAGTAACCCAAAGCAGAGAACAGACCGATGGTCGTCATGATCGGCTTGGAGAGCGGGACCATGATCTTGGAATAGATCGTCCAGTCCTTCGCACCATCCATCCTGGCTGCTTCGATGATGGAGTATGGGATGTTGGCATTGAAGTAGTTCCTGACTAACAGGACATTCATGCCGTTCATCAAAGCACCCGGCACCAGATACGCCCAGAGCGTATCTTTGATGTGGAAGAGCCTCGTCCAGACCATATAGGAAGCGGTCATGCCGCCGTTGAACAGCATCGTGAAGAACAGGATGAAGGCAAAGACGTTTCTCGGTTTGAAGTCTTTCCTGGAAAGCGGATAAGCGAACATGGAAGTCATGACTAATGAGATGATCGTACCGATCACCGTCACGAGGATCGTCAGACCGTAGGCACGGAAGATCGTAGCTCTCTTGGCCCACATGAACATATAGGCATCGAGCGACCACTTGTCAGGAATGAAGCGATAGCCGCGGACCAGTGATTCTTCCGAAGAAAGGGAAACGGTCGCCATCAGGATGAGCGGGATGATGCAGAAGACCATCATCAGGATCATGATGACAAGAGCGATGTAGTGGAACTCCTTTTCTCCTGCCATCAGGACGATCTTATTTTTATTCTTTTTGTTGTTTGCCATAGCGACCTCCTAGAACAGTGAGTTCTCCGGGTTGATCTTCCTTACCAGCAGGTTGGAGAACATGACAAGGAAGAATCCGATCACCGCCTGGAACACGGAAGCAGCCGAGGACTGTCCGACATTGTTGGACACCATCAAAGCACGATAGACGAAGGTATCGATCGTCTGTGTCGTCTCATACAGCATGCCGTTTCCTAACGGTACCTGATAGAACAGGCCGAAATCGGAATTGAAGATACGTCCGATCGACAGCAGCAGCATCATGATGATCATCGGCTTGAGAAGCGGCAGCGTGATGTAGCGGATCTGCTCGAACTTGGTCGCACCGTCGATCCTGGCAGATTCATACAGGCTCTTGTCGATGCCGCCGATGCTGGCCATATAGATGACGGAGTTCTGTCCGGCGCTTTGCCAGATGTGCACGATCGTCAATATGAACGGCCAGTATTTTGCCGTCGTATACCAGGCGATCGGAGCATCTTTGAAGAATACGGTATTGAGATAGCCGTAGCTCTGTGACAAAAACGCATAGACTAAAAAGGACAGGATGACAGCGGAGACCATCGACGGGAAGCAGATGATCGGCTGTATGACCTTGGCGATCTTTCTCTGGGCGATCTCATTCATGCACAAGGCGATGAAGACGGCCAGTACCAGATCCAGGATGATCCAGAACGCATTGTAAAGCAAGGTGTTGCGGATCATGACGAAAGCGTCCTTGGTCTTGAAGAGATATTCGAAGTTGTCAAGACCGACCCACGGACTTTTGATGATGCCCGTCGCGTAGTTGATCCTCTTGAATGCCAGCAGGATACCGAACATCGGCAGATAGTTGTTGCAGACAAGATAGATCATTCCCGGAAGCATCATCATGTAAAGCGGAAAGTCGTTTTTGAACTTTTCTTTTCGCTGGAGTTTTGCCTGTTCCTTGAGAACATCATCAAACTCGGAGCGTTTCGTCTTATTTTCAGACATAATTAAACTCCTTTACTGTATAAGCATCCATAATTTCATGTTATACAAAGCGTTACAGCCATTCATTCAAAAAAGTACACTGAATTTGTCAATTTCTATCCCTCCAGCAGAAGCTTCAGGAAGCTCACGGCGACATCCATATTCACGGCATGGACAGGTACCCCTATGATCACATCGTCGTGATAGTAGCCCGCCTCATGCAAGGGCGATCCTTCATGTAAGATGATGCCGGAAAGGATTTCTCTGCCCTTTTCGTCTTTACTGTAATAGAGGTCTTTTTTGTGTTTTTGAAGGACTTGTTTATCGATCAGCAGGCTCAGATCGGCATAGCCGCCTTCCTTCGCAAAATAATCGAACCACTCTTTCGGTGCCGCATAAAGGTCTAAGTCGGAGATCGTAAATAAGGCAGTCAGCACCTGCAGTGTCTCGATATCGGCCATGTCTTCCTCACCCAGACCCACACGCAGGTTCTCATTGACATCGACCTGCTTGTTTTTCAGATCCAGATCCGATCCTTCCAAGATCCTGTCAAAGACCTGCCTATCACATTCCCGGTAGATCGTATCGTTGTTGAGCAGGACGACATACATCGAAGCATCTTTCCTGCCGATATTGGAAACGGCCAGGATGACAAAGATCGAAAAGGCAGCCAGGACCAAGAGGATGAGTTCCTTGTAATAATCCCAGAGGAAGAGGATCTTCGATCTGCTGTCTTTCAGCTTGTCGAACTGTTCTTTGTCTCTTTTTATCTTATCGGTCAGCTTCATCGTCCTCTCCTTTCTGGTTGCGCCAGTCGTAAGGGGAAACGCCGACGATTTTATGGAAGACCGTCGAAAAATACGAGATGTTGTAATAGCCGACATTGGAAGCGATCTCCGAAACGGACAGCGACGTCGAAAGAAGCAGCCGCTTGGCTTCTTCGATCCTGAGCTGGTTGATGTATTCCCTCAGATTCATGTTCATGGAGTTTTTGAACAGCTTGGAAAGATAATTCGGCGTGACGAACGTCACCGCTGCCACATCGTTGCGGTCGATGTTCTCGCGGAAGTTCTCATCGATGTATTTCTTTGCCCGCACGATGATGCTCTCGGAATCCAGGACATCCTGTACTTCATTTTGCTGTATCGCAAACAAGACATCGGCATAGGCGATCATATTGTTTTTCGAATCGGCAGATCTCTGATCCGCTTCCATGACTCTTTCATTCATGAAGATCGAGTTGGCAGACATCCCATTGTCCTTAAAATGCGTGACGAAGATGTTGATCAGTTCCTTTCGGAAAGCATCCAGTTCCTCTTTGGTGCAGCTCATCTGTTCCAGCAAAGAAGCGATGTATTCCTGATAGCCGGCTTCATCCCGCTTCTTGAGATACCAGAGGATCTGACTCTCATTGAGTTTTACCGACCCCTGTTCAGTCGCATCGACTTCCTCGCTTTGAAAGAAGATCGACCCGGAATAATAGCGGATCTTGCGCATCTTCTCATAAAGATCGCAGACGACATTGGCCGTCTCATAAAACGGGAAAGGCTCCGAGATCAAAACGACCGGATGCATCGACATGTAGGTCTCAGAAAAGTCGATGAGTTTCTGACAGCGCTTCTTCAAAGTCTCATCATCCATCGGATCTCCAATGAAGCAGAAGTTCCATATGAAGCGGTCATCTGAATTGACGACGCTGTGTGCCGAACCGACATAGTCTAAAAGAGCTTCATCATGAAGCCTGGAAGCCGTAAAGACCAGCAGGTCCTTGTTCCAGGTCTTGCGGATGGCATCGGTCATATCTGCACAGCTGAAAACGATGCGCCAGCTGCTCGACGCATCAAAGCTCACACCATTGCCCCGCAATGCGGCATCGACGATGTCTTTATCGGTACCGAAGATCCCGTCACTTGCCTGCCTAAAGATCGAGGACAGCAGAGAATCGTTCTTGCTTTGTCCGTCAATGGACAGATGTTTCTTGCGGACATTGGCGACCATCTTCTGTATGCAGGCTTTTACTTCCTCCAGATCAAAAGGCTTGGTCAGGTAGCTGGTCGCACCGTACTGTATGGCCTTCCTGGCATATTCGAATTCTTCATAGCAGGTCAGAAAAGAGAATTCGATGTCTTTCTTCTTCTCGTAAACGTGTTCCAGAACGTGGATGCCACTTAAGATGGGCATGTCGATATCACATAAGATCAGATCGGGATCCTCTTTGTCGATGATGTCTTCGGCCATCTTGCCGTTGTAGGCGCGGAAAAGCTTGCGGATGCCTAGCTGCCTTAAGTCGAGCTGTGACTCTATCACATCGATCGTCGAGATATCGTCATCACATATCAGCAGTTTCATCTTCCACCTCCGCCTCCGGGATCAGCAGTTCGATATGGGCACCGCCGTTTTCCCGGTTGGCGATGCGTAACAAGTCATCTCTATGGTAGATCAGGTTCAGCGAGTAGCGCACATTGGTCAGACCGAGGTGCTCCTTGGTGAACGGATCATCTTCTTCCGCCGTAGCTAAAGCCTGCAAGGCTTCCTTGCTGAAACCCGGACCGTTATCTTCTTCGATCAGACGGAAACCCTCAAAACCCTCTTCTGTATAATATTCGCCTTTGATGGTCAGATAGGTCTTTTCCTCCAGGCTCATCGCATGTTTGAAAGAATTCTGCACCAGCGAGAACAAGACCAGGTAAGGGATCTGTTCGACATAGATCCGCTTGTCGACCTCATAGATGACTTCGATGCTTTCCGGGAAACGGATCTGCTGCATCTTCACATAGTTATCGATATTCCGGATCTCTTCTTCCACCGTTGTCCAGTCTTTCGCCTTATATAACATGTATCTGGTAAATGAGGCAAAGGCAGCGATGTATCTTCGTATATCTTCCGGCTTGCCGGTATAGGTCATATTGTTGATCGTATTGATCGCATTGAGGAAAGTATGCGGCTTGACCTGCGCTCTGAGCATCTTCAGCTGGTTCTGCTGCCTCTTGATCTCGGCATCATACTGTTCGATCGTAAGATGGCGGATCTTTTCCGACATCTCATTGAAACTTCCATACAGTCTTTCGAATTCGCTGCTTCCGGCACTCGGGATATCCAGGCGGTAGTCCAGATCTCCCTGCGCCAGCTTCTGATTGGCATCAGCCAGTTCACCGATCGGACCCGAGATCCGTTTTTTCGTCATGACGATCAGCACCAGCGTCAGAATGACGCAGACTGCGGAGTCGATGACCATGAACAGGGAAGCTAAGCCCCAGGCCTTTCCGGTATTGGCGCTCTTGGAAAGCAGGTAAGCCACCGCCTCAGAGCTGACCAGACGGTTGGGTATGACAGCGTAGCCATTCGAGAAATAGGGTTCCATCCTGTCCGTGTCGATCGCAGAGACCATTTCCAGCCCCTTTTCCTTGGGATAGATCACCCCCTGCGCTTCGAAGAATGTCGCAAGGCCTTCCTTGCCGTAGCCGTTCATATAGATCTCAAGATCGCTGACGGCACCGACGACATACTTGCCCAGATTGAGGGCATCATAAAAGTAATCTTTTTCATTCACATCGATGATCTTGAAACTGCGGTTTCGTATCGAATAGCTGTTTTCGATACAGTAGTCTTTTAAGAAATACTTCAGATTGTTGTTTTCAACGATGTTGAGAACGCCGGCCTTTTCATACAGGAAAAGATCGCTTTCCTTGTCGATGATGAAAAGGGCGCTGATATCGGAAGAAGCCATCACCTTGGATTCGATCACATCCAGCATGCCGTTGCGATCGACATAGTCCATTTCGGGAGAACCCGGACGGATCTCGACCTTGCGGTATAGGACGGTCGCCACATCGTAGACGTGTTCATAGATCGTATTGAGACGGCTGTCGATCGAAGAAGACCAGCTCGAGGCGATGACGCTGTTGTCTTTGATGAAATTCTGCTTGTAAAACGAATCATAGGTCGAAGTGACCGCAATAAAAAACATCAGCGACGAAACCAAAATGCCGCCGATCAGCAACAGTATCTTGCGGATCAATGAGTTTTCCATAACAGCTACCTCTATTATACAAAAGAGCGGAGATATCTTCCCCGCTCTTCTTCTTTAATTTTTTCAGGTCGGATTATTTGTTGACCTTGACCCATTCGTCAGCCTGCGCCTGGAAGTCTGCGACGATCTTGTCGATGCCGGCATCCTTGAGGGCCTGCAGGAATTCAGGATACTTCTCATCCGGATTGACATCGCCATACATCAGGACGTTGCTGTACTGTTCGACGACATTCGATACAGCTGTCACTTCGTTTAAGACATTGGTCGTGACCGGGATGAAACCGTAGAGAGGCGGGATCCATGCCTTTTCAAACAGGATCTTGCCATATTCGCCATTGGAACCGGTCTCGTTGCCTGTTTCATACTCGAGGAAGAAATCGAAGCCGTTACCGATCATACCGCAGGAGTACATGCAGTTGTAAGGAACGCTGTTGAAATCGAGACCTTCCGGATAACGGATCTTGGTATGGTCTTCGTTCCAGACATAGTCCTGGCCTTCTGCACCGAATATGAGAGAATCCCAGACGAACTGATCGGTGTAAAGCAGGTTGATGAATTTCGCTGCCGAAGCCGGATCCTTGCAGGAATGGGAGATACCGATACCTAATGTATCTGTCATCATGTCATCGATACCGATGGAGACTGCACCGAAGTTTGCGCCATAGGTGTTGGTCGTCGTGAACATTTCCGCAATGGAATCGACATCATTGGAGTGACCCATGATGACACCCTTTGCCGAACCGCCCATGACTACGGCGTCATGGCTCAAAGTATTTGCGGAACCTTCCGGATCAGCATAGCCCTTCTGACGGAATTCATAAGCCTTGTAGATGGCATTCTTGAACGCATCTGTCTCATAGTAATTCTGTAAAGTCGTATTTTCGCCGACAGTAGCTGCATAGGTACCGACCGGTGAAGTGTGTGTCTCGAGGTTGTAGAGTCTGTTGAACTGATCGCAATAGACTAAGAAATGCTCATCCGGATATGCCGTCTTGAGCTCTGCGAGTGCATCGCCGAGAGATTCGATATCATGGATCTTGCTGACATCGAGGCCTGCCGCATCGACGAGATCCTTATTGTAGATCCACTTCCAGTCAAGAACGGTACCGAAGTAACGAGGCATCATGAACGTCTGACCGCCGACTCTGCCGTTGCCCATGATCGGCTTGATCATGTCATAAGTCGGTTTGAGTTCGTTTTCAAGATACGGATCCAATGGGATGATGTAACCGTTGTTGGACCAGCCGGCAACATCGAATACCTGGACGATATCGACCGAACCATCACCGCCGGAAGCCAGTTCCATCGGAATGGACTGCAGATAGTCACCGATCGCCGTGATGCGCAGATGGATCTTGTAATCCTTCTCGCCTAACGTGTTGAGCAGATAATCGTTGATCTGATCTTCGACCTTCTGTGTCGCTTCCAGAGCCGGAACGATGAACAGTGTCGACATGTCGATCGTGATCACGGATGGCTGATCGCCGCTCTGCTGCTCACCGCCGCCGGAGCAGCCGGTGACACTTAACAGCATCAGGACCGATAATAATAAAGCCAGAAGTTTTTTCATTATTTTTCTCCTTTAAAAACCTTTCGATAATTTCATTTAATCAGATACGTGATTTATAAACTTTTAAAAATATCGCTTCCATTTTCGAAATTAATACATTTTCAAAGATCCGCCGTCCTCAATCGTCAAAGTCAAAAATGAAAGCCACATTTTTAATACTTTTCCCAAAGACACCCCTTATATAATGCATGTAGTAAAACAAGGAGAAAGCATAATGTCGACTCATTTCGTACGATTCCGATCGAAAGCTCTGTCAATGAACGGAGAGTTCTATATCCACCTTCCGGAAAAAGAACTGCCGCCCTTCCTGGCAGGCAACCCATATTACGATAGAAGACCCAAGACCGTGATCCTGTTACATGGATATTCCGGTGACTGTACCGACTGGCTCTATTCTTCCAATGCTCTGGACTTCTCAATGAAATACAACCTGGCCATCGTCATGCCTTCCGGCGGCATCGACTTCTACCTCGACAAGAAGGCGACCGGCCACCACTGGTGTGAATTCATCGGTGAAGACCTCGTCAGGTATCTGCGCGACACCTTCGGACTGTGCCGGAATAAAGAAGACACTCTGATCGGCGGTCTGTCGATGGGCGGTTTCGGTGCCCTTCATACCGGCTTGATGTACCCGGAAACTTTCGGCGGCATCATGGCCTTGTCTTCCGCGCTCATCGTCTATGGCCTCAAAGACATGAGCCCGAATATGAAAGATCCGGTCATGGCCAACTACGAATACTATGTCAACGCCTTCGGCGATCTCAAAAAAGCCGAAAAGAGCGATCACAACCCGGAAGTCTTATATAAAAGGAACAAAAGAAAAGGCATAGCTAATCCGAAGATCTACATGGCCTGCGGGACCGAAGACTTCCTTTTGGAACCTAACCATAAGCTTCGCGATTTCTTCAAAAAACAGAAGGCCGAATTCTTCTATGAAGAAGGCCCGGGCATCCACAACTGGGACTTCTGGACACCTCACGCCTACAAAGGCATCGAATATCTGTTAACTAACGTCAAGGGGGAATAAACATGTCTGATTTTGAAAATGCAAAAGTATTAGTCAAACAAGGCTGGCTGCAAGGCTATGTCGAAGGCGATGTCAAAGTCTATAAGGGCATCCCATACGCAGCTCCGCCGGTAGGTGACCGCCGTTTCCGTCATCCGGAAGATCCGGAACGTTGGAGAGGCGTGCGCAAGGCAACGCAATACTCCGCTGCCGCTATCCAGCATGTCATGGAACAGGCCGATCTGCCTGCCAATGTGCATGGCGTACCGCAGTTCATGGCGCCTTCCCAATATGAGGAAGATTGCCTCTATCTCAATGTCTGGACACCGGCAAAAACAGCCGAAGACAGATTGCCGGTCTTCATCTGGATCCACGGCGGCGGCATGGTCGCCGGAAGCGGCTGTGAGGTCGTATGCGATGGCATCGGCTTTGCGAAGAGAAAAGATATCGTCGTCGTCACCATCAACTATCGTCTCGGCTTCTTCGGATTCTTCGCTCATCCCGATCTCACGAAAGAAACCGGCGGCACGAGCGGCAACTATGCGCTCTACGATATGCGCAAAGCCTGCCTCTGGGTCAAAGAAAACATCGAACGATTCGGCGGCGATCCTGATTGCATCACGGTAGCCGGCCAGTCCGGCGGTGCTGCAGGTACCGGAGCACTCCATGCCTCACCATTGATGAAAGGCATCATCCAGAGAGTCTCCATCGAATCCGGCCCGATCTACTGGGGCTTCATGCAGCCGGGTCCGCGTGAGAATCTGGAAAAGCTCGGTATAGAATACATGGAATTCATCGGCTGCAAGTCCATCGAAGAATTACGAAAGAAAGATGCCTGGGAACTCTTTGATTCCTATGAAGCTTTCCAGCGCTCCAAAGGCGTCGGACCGATGGGCTTTGGCTTCAGCTTCTGCGTGGACGGCGAGTTCATCCCGAAACCGTATTCGCAGATCATGGACAGCGGCGAATTCAACGACTTCGATGTCATGATCGGCTCCTGTGCCCAGGAATTCCCGGCAGTCCGTCCCGATGAGTATTCCGTTGAAAAATTCCACGCATATCTCGAAGAAGCTTTCCCGGACAACGCTGAAAACATGAAGAAGTGGTATCCGGCAGACGACGCCATTCAGGCGGCCAAGCAATGTTCCACGATTGCTTCCGACATCATGCTGATGGGAAGTGCGAAGATCGGCGAGATCTGCCATCAAAGAGGAAAGAACGCCTACGTCTGGCTGATGTCCAAAGAAAATGAAACGAAACGCGGTCATGATGACGGTTCTCCGCATTGCGCCGAAATGCCTTACGTCTTCGGAAGAGTCGATACCGGTGAACGCAACCCATTCTTCCCATACCACTGGGTCGGTGCCGATTACGACTTCATGGAACTCATCCAGGGTTACTGGTACAGCTTCGCTGCAACAGGCGATCCAAACGGCGATCAAAGACCTGAGTGGAAGAAATATTCCGAAAACTTCGACATCATCAATCTCAACAACCATTCCAAGATGATCGAAAAAGAAGATCAGGAAAAATATCGCTACTACTACGAAAAACTGCAAAACAACAACTATGTCGTCTCCTTATTCGGACCGGCAAAGTTCACACCGAAAAACTGAGATGGAAAACAAGGCCATACTGGACGTCCATGTGCTCTTCGATCAGCCGGGCAGAAAGTTTGAAACGGAGATCGGCGAAGTCAACATGATCCCTTTTTACGGAACGGTAAAAGGGCAGATCTTCAACGGCATCGTCGAACCCTGGGGCGTAGATACCCAGATCAAGAACCAGATCGGTGTCCGCCATATGTCGGCAAGGTACATGCTCAGCGGAAAGGATGAAGCAGGACAGGATTGTCACATCTACATCGAAAACAATGGGTGGCTGGATGACAGTAAGGCACCGGGTCCCTTCAGGACAGTCCCGACCTTTCTCACCGACTCCAAGGTTTTAGCACCCTATCTTCACAGGAACCAGTTCATCGGCATCGGTTCCATGGAAGAAGATGGCTTGCACATCCGTTTCTTCGAGATCGAACACTGACACAACAAAAAAAGCGGAGATGCATCATCAGATAACATGAACTGCTAACGTAAAAGTAGACAAAACCCGAAAAGGCACATTGTCTACTTTTTTCATACAATGAAGTCAGAAAGGAAGTGATGTATCACATATGGGAACGGGCAGACCTTTAGGAGGAAAGAACCGCAAATGGACACC
>JAFRQF010000031.1 GCA_017428765.1 Erysipelotrichaceae bacterium | reverse complement strand
GGACTATGTATGCGATACAGAACAGTCAGGCGAATGGCTGGACTGGAAACACAAAAAAATCAGGTATCCTAAACCTTTTGAAAAGTATGAGTTGTAACACTTTCTAAGTATCGGTAGCAGATAAAATCGCTAAAGAGTATTTTGCTAATAAATAATTTCGCATAATGTATCTTATAAGCAGATTGCGCAAAGGACCAAGAATGAAGGGATCTGCATGAATCAGCACTGCGTTTACCTGTTATATAAGAGTGAATAATGAAACCAATCTCCCTAAATCGGAGATTTTTTAATTATAGTGATCTGTCACAATGTAGCAGCTGCATAAATGCATTGTGTTAAAAGCTGCTTTCCCTCTATGATGTAGATGGGAGAACATGGATATGATGTCGGGAGGTTTTGTATGAAGAAAAGCTGGTTCATCATAGCAGCGGGGCTGCTGCTCCTGGTGCTTATTTTGTTTCTTGTGTTTCATAAAAAGACTTTCACGATCGGCAAAGATCCCAAGATCGAAGAGATCAGTTCTGTCTCAGCCGGCGGCGGAGGAATGAGTAATGATTCTTCCTGGAACTGGTCTGCCAGTCATTCTGCCAGCAAAGGCACTTATAAACTGTACAGACGCATGTGGGATGAAAAGGCCAATGCGTATTCCGAGGGTGAGATGCAGATCACTTACGATGAGTATATAAAGATCGTGCAGACACTGACGGGGCTTAAATACGCTCCTTATGATCCGCCGAAAAATGTGATGGACGATTATTCCGAATCTGCTAGGATATTCTGGCCGGACAGTCCATCCGGATCATACCGGATCGAATTCGGCGATAGCGGGATGAAAGACCTGCTTCAGGCATTCAATGATGTCTGGGATGCAAACAAAGAAAAGGCTGTCTATAAATAATAAGATCTATCTTATGTTTCATATTCTGTATCTGGCACATTTTTGCAATAGAATATGATATAGTTGAATCAACCATAAAGAGTACGGGAGAGACAAGCTCGCTGATCGTACAGCAACCCTTACAAGAGTAAGAAGGTGCTAAAGCTTGAATGATGGGAGATGTGAGTATTCTGTTTGTCTGACCCCCGTCATGTGATGGGAGTTTTTCTTTTCCTTCTCTTTATGGTTTTAAGGAAGAGGAGGAAAAATGATAGAAAAAAATGAATCGAGCAACAACGTAAAGAGTTTAAACCTGTATGAATACAAACACGCTGTGCGTTGCTGTATTGCGGAGATGTTCATCGAAACGGAGGCGGATCGGTTGATGAAACTATACGATGAAGATCTTGAAATGATTTACAAGAGTTTTGAATGGAGTCCGGCAACGGCTGCAATTGCGATCTTGTTTGGATACTAGGAGATAGATATGAAGCCGCAAAGAAGAAGCAAGGAAGAGATCGAAGACTACAACAGGAGGATAGAGGAGGTATTCAGAAAACACGGGCTTATGCCAAAGAGAGTATACGGTAAAGGATATAAAGCCATCTTCCTGAAAGATGTCTGTAAAAACACCGTAGAATAATGGCCTCAGGTAAGTGATGTCATATTTTTTTGTCCGGAAAACATGAATATAATATAAGCAAGCAGAACATCAGTCATATTCGATGAGAAGAATTATTTCAATCCTTGTCGATACCGTCAGCGAGTCGTTGCCGGGATATGAGCATCAATCATCATTGCTTCGCAAAGAAGTTGTCTCGGAAGCAGGTAACTACACTGCGTTCGTTCACGAACTCACTCCATGTAGCCCCTGCTGCATCCTCGAAACTTCTATTCTCAAGTCTTGTTCTGCTTACTTACGAAGATCACATAAGATATTATGAAACATACCTATTTTGAACTCAAAACACTGGAAAAGGATCTCGGAGTATCGGCTAAGGTTCTGTATACCTTGAGCAATCAGATCAACAGACATTACCGTTCTGTGGAGATCCCCAAATCGGATGGAGGAACAAGGAAACTGAGCGTTCCTGATCCGCTTTTGAAAAGTGTTCAAAGAAAGATCAATGAAGTCATACTTTCGCGTATGGATGTTTCTTCTTATGCCAGAGCTTACAGCTATGGTGATTCACCTTTGAAGAATGCATCATCTCATGTGAATAAGAAGGAAATATTCAAACTGGATATACGGAAGTTCTTTGATCATGTGACCTATCCGTTGATCAAAGAAAGAGTTTTTACGGCAGATCGTTTTTCGGAAAGCAATCGGATCCTGTTATCTCTTTTATGCATGTATGATGAATCACTTCCTCAGGGAGCTCCGACATCTCCGTCCATATCCAATATTCTGCTTTATGAGTTTGATGAAGAACTTGGCATATGGTGCAAGGAAAGAGATGTTTCCTATACACGGTATTGTGATGATATGACGTTTTCAGCGAATTCTTTGACCCCAGAAGAAATAGAACACAAGGTCAGTTCCATGTTGAAGCAGTATGGCCTTTTCATCAATCAGAAGAAGAAACAGTATATACGTGGAAGCAGAAGAAAGAAGGTCACCGGGATCGTCGTCAATGAAAAACCGAATACACCTGTTGAATACCGCAAGAAGATCAGACAGGAGATCTTTTTCATCAATAAATATGGATTGAAAGACCATATGGAACGCATCAAGTGTACTGATTCACAGGGGAGCTATCTTTCAAGTCTTCTGGGCAGGATCAGCTATGTGCTTTCGATAAACCAAAGCGAAGAATTCGAAAAGTACAGAGAACAGATAAGCACTCTTCTGAAGGAACAAGACGACATGCGGATTATTCAAAAGAGTGAAGAAACGAGGCGCCTTCTATAACAGATCAATAAAGGAGAAATCGATAATGAACGTTTACATATACAGCAGAGATCAACTGTTTGGTGCATTAAATAGTGATTTTCCATTTGGCACTGCGGTGGTCTCTTTTTATGATGAAGGATCCAGTCCGATAAACTTCAAAGGTAAACCGGCAGCATCCATCTCCAGATGCATCAATGATGTCCGCTGGGTAGATAGACCGGATAAGTGGCATGCGAAGGAATTTGATGATGTTGCAAAGTTCATTCATGAATGTGCAGCAAAAGGTTACGATATCATCTGCCAGTGTGAATTCGGGGTATCGAGAAGTTCGGGGTGTGCCATGGCAATAAAAGAATATTTTATGGGCAACGGCATCGAGATCTTCAGAAACTATAACTACTATCCCAATCAGGTCTTTTTCAATAATATCTATGACAGGCTTGAGAAATTTGGAAAGTCGAAGTGATTTTTGCGGTCGTTTTATATGAGGTTGCTGATTGAAAAAATATCAATCTATAAAATGACATTGATATAAGAAATGCCGGGATCATGCCGTCTGTATTTGATTTTAAGCTGACGATCTGATCGATGGTAAAGGAAAAAATGCCTGATCAAGACCTCTGCGATCACAGAGGTCTTCTTCTGAACACAGTCATTTGAAATAATAATCAGGTAATATATCGAGAATCGTGTTTAGATTGCGTAATACATATGTTTTCTATTAATTATACTTTGCGTTTTGCATAATTCGTATTAAAATATAGTTAGGAGCAAAGTAATGGAACTGTATAGGAAGATATATAAAAAACTGATCGAATGGAAAGAAAACGATAAAGGAAGATCATCGCTTCTGATCGAGGGTGCAAGACGGATAGGGAAATCAACGATAGCTGAGAAATTCGGTAAAGAGAACTATAAATCGTATGTGCTGGTTGATCTGTCGATCGCTCCGAAAAATGTCCTGAACAACTTTGACAATAATCTTAATGATCTGGATATCTTTTATCAGACTTTGTCACTGGAATATAACACGCGGTTTTATAATCGTGATACTTTGATCATCTTTGATGAAATTCAGAAATATCCAAAAGCCAGAGAGGCAACTAAGCATCTGGTTAAAGACGGCAGATACGACATTCTTTCCACAGGATCACTGATCTCTATCAAAGAGAACGTTGAGAATATCGTCATACCTTCTGAAGAAAAGAAGATCAAAATGTATCCACTTGATTTTGAGGAGTTTCTTATTGCTGCCGGTGAAGAGGTAATGATCGATTATATTAAACAGTGCTGGCAGAAAGAAATACCATTGGATAACAGGTATCACAAAAAAGCAATGCGTCTTTTTGAAGAATATATCATCGTCGGGGGAATGCCGCAAAGTGTCGTTGCTTTCTTTGAAAACGGGAGAGATTTTTACCAGGCATACGAAGAAAAACAGAAAATCCTTGAATTATATAGAGACGACATAAGAAAGGCATCAAAGAAATACAATTCAAAAGTTTCAGCAATATTTGAAAACATACCCGCATATCTTTCTACTCATGAAAAAAAGATCGTATTAAGAAAAATTAAGGGGAATTCGTTCAGTGACTATGATGAACCGATTTTTTGGCTTGGCGATTCTATGATGTGTAATCTGTGTTACAAATGTACGGATCCAAATGTTGGTTTCAATTTAAATAAAGATGATTCGGCTGTTAAGTGTTATATGGGCGATACCGGTTTATTGTTGAATCTGGCTTTTTCAGAAAATGAGATCGCTTCAAAGAATCTGTATAATCAGATAATCAATGGAAAACTGTCAATAAACAAAGGCATGTTTTATGAAAATGTTGTCGCACAAGAACTGACTGCTCAGGGAAGACAGCTGTATTTTTATACACACTATTCAGTAGAAAAAAAGCGGAATGATATAGAAATCGATTTCATGCTGTCGAATGACAGCAAAACCAGCATCAAAGTGTATCCGATAGAAGTAAAGTCATCCAAAAACTATACAAATATTTCTTATGATAAGTTTAAAGAGAGGTTTGGGAAACGGATAGGAGAATCCTATATTGTTCATCCAAAATCATTTATTAAGAATGACGAGGGGAAAAGAGTTCCTGCTTATATGATTTTCTGTATGTTTGATTAGTATCTTTCGTTTTACATGGTTTTATTAAGAGTTTTACTTTGCGTAATACATGTATGTGAAAATGGATGCAGCTGAAAATGTGTTGAATGATCAGTGCGAAGCAGAAATATTAACATTAATTCGAATCATGAAAACCGTTCATAAAAAGAAAAACAAATACTCGATTCTATATTTTGGCAAGGTCACAGATCTTTTCTATTCTTTTAATGATTTTAAGAAACCGAATCAGTTAGTAATGTCACTAACTTAATGTGACTCTGCTGACGGACTTTATAACAGGATAGCATGATTATTATCGATAATCACTTTACTGATAAAACTATATCATCGGCAAAAATCATAAAGATGACATTCATCTTCTTTTCGTCACGCCTGAATAAAGAAAGAGAGCAGCCATCACCGTAAACGGCGAAACTGCTCTCATAAAGCCTTTGAATCATGTTGACTTAAGTTAGTGACATTACTAACGACAGTGTATTCGTTTTTGCTTTATATTATATGATTCAGTGATCATTTATTGACGATGAAGCGGATAAAATCATTGGCGTTTCCGATCTTGTTGATATTCTGGTCGATCTCACCGGAATAGAGTGTTTCGATGATCGTGTTATAGAGTTTGCGGAATTCCTTGCTGGCATTCTGATCGATCACGATTAAAAAAACGATATAAGCTTTCTGGTCGTCCCAATCGACGCCCGCAGGATCGACCATGATGTAAAGTTTGGTCTTTTTTGCTTCCTGTACGTCGCTGTGAGGTATTGCAAATTTATTGTAGAAGGCAGTGGAAGAAAGGCTTTCTCTCGCTAATACGTGCTGTTCGAAATCGGGATTGACGATCCCGTCCTTGAGAGCCATCTCGCACAATGTGTGGATCGCCTGATATTTATCGATCTTCTTATCGATGACAAGAAAGGAATCGTAGGTGACGTATTCATAGAACATGCGGGAGAATTCTTTTCTTCTGAGGATCTCCGTAAAACGAAGCATTTTTTCGGACATCTTTTTCTGATCCTCCAGAGTAAAGAAAGGAGAAACAAAGCAGATATCCGGGTTTCCGGCTTCGCTTGGCATCGTAGATATTATGAAACAGCGTGATAGTTCGCTGAAAGGAACTTCCTGCAGAGAAGGATAGATGTTCTGAATGATGACCTGATTGTCATAGATCAGGCGAATCTGTTCGACGATCTTGTCGGCAATGCCGTGGTAATTATCGGAAACGATGATGACCTCGGCTTTTTCATTGTAGTTTTCACTCTGTTCGATCGCATAGCCGATGTGGATGGCGATTAGATTGATCTCGCTGTCAGGAATAATGATGGAGAACTTTTCAGACAATTCTCCGGCGATCCCGACGGCAACATCATAGACGTAAGGGTTGGTCTGTTTGATGGAAAGACCGGATGGGGTGAAGCTGGCGGAGTGTTTGCAGCGTTCGATCATTTCGTTGAGATGCAGGCAGAAAACATTCAGAAAGCTCTCGTAGTTGATCTCCAGATGGCGTTCTGCCAGTACTTTTTCTATGATCTGTCTGATATCGGCGACAAAGCCATCGGGAAGGTGGGAAGCGGAAAGGATGGCTGCGCTGTCGTCGTGATCGATGAAACCGTAAAGGACCTGGGCAATGCTGCTGATGACCTGATCCCTGTCCTGATAGATCAGGAAACAGGATCTTTCGATCGAATCGACGATCTGTGCGGCGATCTTTTCTTCGTCATATTGTGTAAGCGGAGCATCCGCACATTCACGCACTCCTTTGCGATATTCGCTGTAGGAAAGGATCGCAAACAGATTCAGATAGAAATTGATGATGTAGTATTCATTGATCCGATAGCCGTATTCGTTCAAAGTCCTATTGATTATCGAAAGGGCATCTTCGATCACAAGATCGGGAAAATAATCCTGAAGATTGGAAAAATCAGAAAAGAAATCCTTCGATTTGCGATGCACGATCCTGGCAACCAGCTGCCTGCGGCCTCTTTCATCCGTCATCAGCGATAAAGCTCCATCTTTCCGGATGATCTGCACATCATAGTCTTTCAGCCACTCATTGTATTTTCGCACCATTTTCTGTATGGCGGAATCGGAAAGATTCAGCTGTTCCGTCAATGAAAGGATACTCAATGGTTTTTTACTGATGAGAAGCATTTTGAGCAGTTCGTAGGAATCGCCTTCTTCCTGCTGTAGAATGTTCATTTTATGAATGCTGTCCCGGAATTCCGGATTGAGACGATAACCGCGTTTGCCGGAGAGGATGTAGTTTTTATTCTGATTGATGGCAGCGATATCTTTAATCAGAGTCCGTTTGGAAACTTTCAGTTCGGCACAAAGAAAGGAAGAGTCAATGATCCGCTTCTCTCTGTTGAGGATCTGAATGATCTGATGTTGTCTGCTGGTGAACTCATCCATGGTGCTTCTTTTCCTTATTCTCTCATGAACGACAAAATTATCTCAGTTTTTGCTTAAGGCAGTGGTTTTTGATTTTCACCAAATGGTGCATTTTCAGACACGGAAGGGTTTCTTCCGCTTTTTAAAATCATTGTATAAGGAGAACGGAAATATGGCTCTTAATGATCATTTTTTATGGGGAAGCGCAACAGCTTCTTATCAATGCGAAGGTGCCTGGGATCTCGATGAGAAAGCGGAATCCAACTGGGACCGTTATCTTCATGTCAATGGGCTCGAGAATGGCGATGTGGCTTCCGATTTTTATCATCATTATGAAGAAGATATACGGATGCTTTCCGAAGGCGGACAGAATGCTTTTCGTTTTTCTTTGTCCTGGCCAAGGATCATTTCCGATATCGATGGAACGATCAATCCGAAAGGCCTTGATTTCTATCACAGGGTGATCGATACCTGCCTGAGATATAATGTGGAACCGTTTGTGACATTGTATCATTGGGATCTTCCTCAGTATCTGGAGGATGAAGGTGGATGGCTCAATCGTAAGACTTGCGATGCTTATCTGCATTTTGCCGAAGTCTGTTTCAAGGAATTTAGTGGAAAAGTTAAATACTGGACAACGTTCAATGAACCGCGATGGACCATTTTCAACGGCTATCTGATCGGCAATTACTGCCCCGGCCATCATAACGCTCAGGAAACGACGGTCGGTGCTTACCATATCATGCTGGCACATGCGATGGCGGTGAATCTGTTCAGAAAAAAACAGATCGAAGGGAAGATTGGCATCGTTCATTCTTATACGCCTGTCGATGGCGTCGATGATCGTCCGGAGACTTTAAAGGCCATGCGCTATGCCGATAATTATTGCAATAACTGGGTCCTTGATGTGGCAGCAAAGGGCGAGATCCCCGAAGATCTGCTGGACGCCTTATCTGAAAAAGGCATCGATCTTTCTTTCATGAAAGAAGAGGACCTGCAGCAGATCCGAAAAGCGAGAGTGGATTTTTTAGGCTTGAACTATTATTCGCGTGCCCTGATAAAACCTTATACGGAAGGAGAGACGACGCTCATCATCAACAACAAGGGGAAGGCAGCCAAAGGCACTTCCAAAACGATATTGAAGGGCTGGTTCGAGCAGATCAAGGATCCCAATTCCGAATATACCGAATGGGATACCGAGATCTACCCGAAAGGTCTTTATGACGGTCTGTTGAGAGCACAGGAGCGTTATGGCTTACCGATGTTCATCACCGAAAACGGTGTCGGTATGTATGAAGATGTTTCCGGGTATGTCGAAGACGACTACCGGATCAGTTTCATGAATGATCACATCAATGCGATCATAAATGCCGTTGATGACGGTGCTGATGTCAGAGGCTATTTTGCCTGGTCGACTTTCGACCTGTATTCCTGGAAAAACGGCTGCGAAAAAAGATATGGTCTGGTCGCGATCGATTTCAATGATCCGGAATTGGAGCGCCGACCTAAAAAATCATATCAGTGGTACAAAAAGGTCGCCGATTCCAACGGTGCCTGCATCGTTCGGAAATCCTACTGATTCACCATGTGGTGAAGAAGCAGAAATGGCTGTAAACAGAAAAAAGGATATGATGCGTTTATGAAGAGAAAAATGCTTTGGGGAAGTGCGACAGCTTCCTACCAGTGTGAAGGCGCATGGGATCTTGATGAAAAAGCGGAGTCCATGTGGGATCGTTACCTTCACGAAAACGATCTGGAAAACGGTGATGTTGCTTCTGATCATTATCATCATTACGAAGAAGACATCCGCATGATGGCAGAAGGCGGTCAGAATGCTTATCGTTTCTCTTTGTCCTGGCCAAGGATCATCCGTGATCTTGAGGGGAATGTCAACGAGAAGGGTCTGGCTTTCTATGACGCTTTGATCGATACCTGTCACCGTTATCATATCGAGCCGTTCGTGACGATCTATCACTGGGATCTTCCGCAGTATCTGGAAGACATCGGCGGCTGGCAGAACATCGAAACGGCTTACCATTTTGAAAAATACTGTGAGACTGTGTTCCGGCATTTCAATGGCAAAGTCCGTTTCTGGTCGACGTTCAATGAGCCGAAATGGTTCATCTTCTCCGGTTACATGTCGGGCAATTATCCTCCGTGTCATCGAAACATACCCGAGGTGATACGTGGATCCTACAACGTCATGTTTGCTTCCGCACTAGGGGTCAGAAAGTTCAGGGAAATGAAGACTGAAGGAGAGATCGGTCTGGTCGCTTCTTATCAGACGATCTATGGCCTTGATGAAAGCACTGAGACCTTGAATGCCATGCGTCATGCGGATAATTATTGCAACAACTGGCAAGTTGATACGGCATGTCTTGGCGAATTTCCTTCCGATATGGTCGATAAGCTGAAGGAACAAGGCTATGATCTCAGTTTCGCTAAAGAAGAAGAGCTGCAGATCATCCGGGAGAATACCGTGGATTTCATCGGCATCAATTATTATTCTCCGATGTATGTCAAACCTTATACCGAAGGGGAGACGCTGGTGAAGACCAACAATCAGGGAAAGAATTACAAGGGAGATCTTCGAAGCGTAGTCAAGGGCTGGTTTGAAGTGGCGAATGACGATATGAAGGATATAGTACCGCATAATCCCTGGGGCATGTTCGTCTATCCGCAGGGACTCTATGATGCTTTGACGAGAGTCTCGTCCTATGTCAGACAGCCGATCTATGTTACGGAAAACGGCTATGGCGCATATGAAGAGATCAGCGAGGATATCGATGATCAGTATCGGATCGATTATATCCGTGAACATATCCGTTATCTGCTGAAGGCCAAAGAAGACGGTGTGGATGTCAACGGTTACTTCGTCTGGTCGCCCTTCGATCTCTATTCCTGGAAAAATGGCTGTGAAAAAAGATACGGGCTGGTCGCTGTCGACTTCGACGACGACTGCAAGCGGATCCCGAAGCACTCCTATTATTGGTACAAAACAAGCATAGAAAACGATTTTATAGATCTGAGAAAGGAGGAAAAACAGATGAGGAATATCGTTCTGGTCTGCAATGGCGGAATGTCGACTTCCATACTGGCCAACAGGATCAAGGAACTGGGTGGAGACGAAGTCGAAGTGAACGCTTATGGCGAGCAGGAGTATTCTCAGCATCTGAAAGATGCCGATGTCGTACTGATCGGACCGCAGATCCGCTACCTGATCGATGATATTCGAAAACAGGTTGGCGAAAACGTTCCGGTGGCAAGCATCGAACCGCGAGTCTACGGGGCGATGAATGCTCAGAAAGTACTGGAAATGGTCGATGAATTATTAAAAGATAGCAAATAAAAAGGGGGTAAAGAAATGAACAATTTTATTGCTACACTTGAGAAAAAACTGATGCCTCTTGCGAAAAAGATCGCAGGTGAAAAGCATCTTAAGGCAATTCGTGACACATTCATGACGATATTGCCTCCGATCTTCTTTGGCGGGATCATTGCGGTCATCAACTCCGCACCGGCTGTAGAAGGCACGACGAACGGCTTCATGCTGGCATGGGCTAAATTTGCCAGCGACAATGCCGCGATCCTGGGATGGCTGAATACCGTCACGATGAGCTTTCTGTCTCTCTATGTCTGTATCGGTATCACTTACTATCTTTGCAAGGCTTATGAGAAGGAATCTTTTCTTCCTATCCTCATTTCTGTGGCCGGTTTCAGCATGCTAGCGATCGATCCGGTCGAATTATCTTTCGGAAATGTCCTTGGCCAGCTGACTTATTTTGACGGAAAAGGTATCCTGGTCGCGATCTTTGTGGCGATCATGACCGTAGAACTTTACAGAGTTCTGACGGAGCACAACGTCGGAAGGATCAAACTTCCTGATTCTGTTCCGCCTGCACTGACTGTTTCTTTCGGCTCTTTGGTTCCTTGTCTGATCATTCTGGCCATCGATGCAGTTCTGTTCATCATTGCCAAGAAAGCTGCCGGAACAAGCTTTGCCGCTATGATCATCCAGATCCTGTCTCCTGCTACGGCTGCCACCGATAACATCTTTGTCGCTATGCTGGTCGGCTTCTTACTCAACTTCGGCTGGTTCTTCGGTATCCATGATACAGTCTGGTCAGGATTCCTCAGTCCGATCGAATATGGCACACTTTCTATGAATGCCGCTGCCATGGCTGCTGGCGAAGCTCTTCCTGCTGTCTTCACAGTATCCTTCTGGTGCTACTTCGGTATCATCGGCGGTTTGGGAAACTGTCTCGCCTTAGGTATCCTGTGCCTGCTTTCCAAGAACAAAGAAGTCAATACCGTTGGTAAATTGGGCATCGTTCCTGCGTTCTTCGGTATTTCTGAACCGATCACTTTCGGTCTGCCGATCATGCTGAACCCGATCCTCTTCATCCCGAGCATCCTGACTTCCATCGTCAACTGTGCCGTAACATATGCATTGATGTCCGCTAACATCATCCATCGTACGTATGCTATGCTTTCCTACAACATGCCGTCGATCTTTGGTGCTTATTTCTCAACCGGCGACTTCAAAGCGGCCATCCTGATCGTTGTTCTGATCATTGTCGATATGGTCATCTATTATCCGTTCTTCAAGGCTCACGAACATTCTCTGGAAGAAGAGTAATCACAATTCTGATGCAGAACACGTTTCTGCATCTCTGTCAGAAGATGAATACGGATCCATCTTCTGACAGAGATGAGATCAGGATCTGTAAGTATTTGTAAGAAGCACATATGGAGGATATATAACATGTCAGAAAGTAAAAAAACGGCAGAGCAGGTTTCATTCGAGCTGATCTCTCATGCCGGCAATTCAAAATCTTGTTCAATGGAAGCGATGGTCGCTGCTGAACGCGGTAACTACGAACTTGTCGATCTCAAACTGAAAGAAGCGGATGAGGAACTTCGCGAAGCACATCAGATACAAACAAGTCTGTTAACGGATTTTGCGAGAGGCGAAAAACTTGAAGTGGATGTTTTGCTTGTCCATGCGCAAGATCATCTCAACGGAGCCATCCTGACGTATGACTTTGCCAAGAAAGTGATCAGCCTTACCAGAAGAGTACAGGCATTGGAAGAAAAAGTATCACGTATCGATCAAGATGTTCGTTAAGAAATCGCTGTCCTTGCTGTCTGCTGCATGTTTTATCGGCTGCAGCGTGGCGCTTTATATTTATGCCGGATTGGGAGGGGATTCCATCACGGTTTTCGAAGAGGGGATCCATACGGCTTTTTCTGTCAGCTTGGGCATGTCATCCTACATCTATGCCGCTGCAACTTTCACGCTCGCATTGCTGATCGGAAGAAAGCATTTGAGCATTCTCAGCATCTTTTATTCGCTGATCTGCGGTCCGAGCATCGATCTGTTCTGCAGTCTGCTTTCACCTCTTCAGACATTTAACGGTTCCATATTTGTCCGGATCATCATACTGGGTTTTGCAATCCTGTTTACGGCGATCTCCTGCTCGATCCTGATCGTCAATGACTTCGGCATGAATGCTTTGGATGCGACCGTTGTTTCGATATCAGAAAAAACGAAAACAGAGTATTCGGTCGTACGGACGATCACGGATGGCTTGCTGATGCTCAGCGGCTATCTGATGGGAGGAACGGTCGGCCTGGGGACGATTCCGGCAGTTCTGCTGACCGGAACGGCCATCAGCCAATGCTGTAAGATACTGAGAAAATGGATAAAAAATGAATTACGGACAGCATCATAAAGTGGGCTCTATGTCAAGGACAATTAATAAAAAGATACTTATAATCTGACGTAAAAAAATAATATCCTCCAGTTGAACAGCCAGAGTGCTGATAGGACTGGAGGATATTTTCTTTGATATGAAACATAAAAGGATGATCCGCTTTCTGTCAGTGAAAGACGGAAACATTGATGTTGCGTATACAGATGATTTTATTCAGATGATGAAAAATGAGTACGATTACTTCTTTGATACCAGTGATCATCTGTTTGACTGAAAAGAAGGAAGGAAAAAAGAGAGGACCTTACAAGAAGATAAAGAAACAAAGCTGAGGCTTTCACTTTTCCATTCGCCCCATACAAAAGACAGGTCCTGTACAGTCAGATGTCCGCTGTATAACCTGTCTTTATTGTTGAGACTTACCCACGCACTAGTTTAGTCTACCAAAAAAACAAGGTTTATTGATTCCTCTTGTTTTTATTTATCTGTAAAGCAGTACTAGTTCAGTTCTTTCATCATCTTTTCGTTGCACCGGTTCATGACTTCGATGTAATAAAAAGTTTCAGCATCTGTCATATCATCTTCCAGAGATTCCATCTTATCTGTGTATTCTGTCAGATTGGTCATGAATTTTGTGTAGTCCAATAAGATGGAGAGATCGGTTCCGTCACTGTCTTCATATTTCTTCATAAAGGCTATATATTCATCAACAAAATCTTCATAAGCATCTATGGCTTCTTTTACTTCAGGGCGGATAGCATCCGAAGACGTTTCCTCTTCATTTTCTTCCTGTATTTCCTGCGGTTCAGGTTCAAACTCTTCGATCGTATTCTGCGATTCTGCCTGGATCAATTCATCGATTATATCCTTGTCCTGTCTGTCGGAGATCTTGTTCATGTATAATGTTCCGCTTTCAGTTTCGATCACGATCTCGCCATCGACGATCGGAAGCTTTTGATTTTCAATAATGACGGAGGTGTTATCTGTTCCGGGTTCCCATACTGACTCGAACCGGACTTCACCATACGCCTCGTAAGCGTAGATAGTCCCGTCTTCGTTTAAGACGAATATCGCATCAACAGAATCTTTTTCGCCCATGGCTTCGATCTGTTCCATCGTAAATCTGGCGTCTTTTATCGAAACTGCGCAGGTCCTCCACGTTCCATAAACGGTTTCATTTATTTCTTCAGATTCGATGGAAACAGGTTCTTTTTCTTCTGCTTTGATCTCTTCTTTTACTGTGGTTTCCTTCTTTCCGGAACATCCGGCAAGAAAGAGCATAATCGTTAATAACGTGATCAGTTTCTTCATTTTATTCTTCCTCCTTCACAACCTTTAACATGAACTTCATATCGGGCTTTGTTTTACTGCTGATAAGATATCCGATGATCATCTGTTTTCTTTGCAGAGATGCAATCTTATCTGCGGCTTCTGTCCTTTTTTCGATAAGTGCTTCTCTTAATTGGCTATCATCGCAATCGATCAGTTTCTTAATTTCTTTTACAGAGAAACCGAGTTTCTGATAGAAGCGTATCTCGATGATCTTTTTCAGTGTTTCCTCATCATATACGTGCCTGCCGTATCTGTCCTTTTCATCAGACTTGATCAGTCCGTTGTTTTCATATCCCTGTATTGCTTTACGGGTTATTCCTAGTTCTTTGCGGATCTCACTGAGTGTCTTGTTGGTTTTCACTTTCTTTTTCCTCCTTACGATACCCGCTGTCCTTTGGGGACAGTCAAGGTCTTCGTAAGAGGACATGAAAAAAACGCGAATCAGAAGATAAATAAAAAGACTACAGTTGACAGTCCTCAGGGAACATGTATTATAGTGAGATTCAGCTTACGAGTAAAAAATCAAATGTGTAGATATTGGAGTTCGTTATATAGAAAAAGACGGAACGGTATCATGTTAAAGTGTTTTTAAATACCTCACATGGGTGTAACTTAATCAGCAATTATGATTGTCAATTATAGTTAATAAATTCATACGGTTTGCTAGTTATTGATTCAATCAATCAAAAGCAGGAAGAATTATCTTCCTGCTTTTGACAGAGGGATTTCTATTTAATCTTATTTGTGAAGAATGATATGATCAGTTTTTTGAACTCCTTGCATGTTTTGGCGCCCATTAAGGCATGGAAGTTGTTCTCGTCTGAGATAAAATCCGTAACCAGATGGAAGATATCCTGAAAGTGATCTTTGTCTGCCTCGTTTATCGCCAGTGTCAGGATCAGATGGACTTCCATGTCATCCTGCCAGATCATTCCTTTTGGAAGGACCGCAATGCTGATAAGAGATTTATAGGCATTGGAATTCAATGGGTGCGGTATCGCAATATTTCCGATGACACTGGAACTGATGCTTTCTCTTTCCAGGAGTCTGTCTTCGAAGTCTTCAGGTACATAGTCTTCTTTATACATTTTTTCTGAGATCTTGTGGATTACGTCATAACGATCTGCATAGTTCGGACTATAGAAATAAAAATCATCGGTGATCAGATCAGAGAGGTTGGATTCGAAGGTCTTTTTCATTTTTTTGACTTTTTGGAATTCGATCTCTTTGTTTATTGCATAAATGTCATCAAAATCAAGCTTTGTTTTGACAAAGACGACATTCTTCTGAGATGTAGAGAATAATGTTGTCGATATAACGAAATCATAGTCCGCAATATTCTTCAGTTCATCAGTAAAGGAAATGACGTCAACGATGACGAGATCTTTATTGAAAATATCTCTGATCTGTGTATGTAAATCAGAATGTAAAGAGAAGTATTTCGGACAGATCAGAACGACCTTGATCTTGGAATTGAAATCAAAAAGTTCTTCCAGCATGATTCCCAGATGTATGGCAAAGAAGCCGATCTCATCTTCCGGCACGGTATAGCCGGTTTTTTCTTTTACGGCATTGGCGACTGTGACGGCAATATCGTAAACGTATGGATATGATTTTTTAACTTCGGCAAGCTGCGGATTTTTGAGGATGACATTATTTTTCAAACGCATCAGAAGGTTCTGCAGATGGAGACCAAAGCGGATATCTTTGTCATTGAAACCGAGATTGATATTAAATGTGTCTTTGATCTGTGCCTGAATGCTTGCGATCAGATCAAGGAGCTCTGGCTGCAACGATGTATTGAGAAAATCCATATCCTTTTTGGATATTCTGGTGTTTATCAGAAGGGCCAGGTTTTCCAGTTCGTCTCTTGAAAGATTGACATCATATTCATCGTGAATGGAAATCGCGATTGAATTGATGATCTCTTTAAGATGAGCGGATTCAAAATCACTGCCTAACTGGTAGAACCTGTTGGAAAGTTCGGAATTCTGTTCCTGATCGATGTAGATGGCAAGCCAGAGGATAACATTCATCAGCGAATAGTCATCCATGTAGCAGTTGGCATTCCTTAAAGAATGGTTGACGATCGAATGAATATTGTTGATATCAACATTCGGAAAGAAGGTCTGTATCCTGCTGATGTTGGCGATGGAATCGCTCATTTCATCATAGATGATGTCAAGAACCATCTCTCTTTTATCAGTATTGCTTCCATCAATATAGACCTTGTCATTTTTGGTCTTAAGAGTCAGATCGTAAGCGATCAGCTGCTTTTTTATATAATTGATATCTTTGTCGAGTGTCATGGAAGAAATATGAAGTTCTTCCAGCAAGGAGTCGACAGAGATCTTTTCTTTTGCTCCAAGTAGTTTTCTTTCCAGATACAGTCTGCGGGAACGGATATCGTCATAGACGCCGGCATCTTCCTCGATCAGTGTCTTTTCGTCGACGTTTTTGGAAAGCTTATAGCCGCTTCTTGAAGAAATGATGATGTTGTTGTATTCATCATTGATCGATGTGATGTAGGTCTTGATGCTTCTTGAAGAGCACCCCAAAGAGGCAGCCAGAGCGGATGCTGTAGTCCAGTCATGTTTTTTCTGCAGGATCGAAATGATCTGTAATTCTTTCTTCTTCACGGAATACCTCTTTATAGAAATTGTAACAATGAACTGAAATTCTTTATTTGCCTATAATTTCATTTTTAAAGTGCAAAATGAGGGTCTAAAAAATGGAAAAAGAAGAAATGATAATAAAATCAAAAGAATCATGTCTTTGCTCAGATAAGGAGGAAATAACTTATGGATGTAAATCAGTCGGCGGTTATCATAATTGCCAACGCAGGCGACAGCAGAAGTTCCTGTCTGGAAGCGCTGGCAGCTGCCGGAGAAAGAAACTATCAGGAAGCAGAGAGGTTATTGAAAGATGCTGAAGAAAAGCTGCTGATCGCACACAATGAGCATACGAATCTGTTGGTGAGCGACGCGCGAGGTGAATCAGTGGAACTGACACTTCTGATGGTCCATGCATCCGATCATCTTGCGAACGCTGAGACAGTACATGATCTGACAGAACAAATGATTCATATATTGGAGGAAAGAGATAATGTATAAGATTGTTCTATGCTGTCAGAATGGAGCGAGTACTGATCTGCTGGCGGTCGAGATGGAGAAAGCTGCTGAACAGAAAGGCATCGAAGTAAGTATCAATGCATATCCATATACAAAACTGGATGTCGTTATCGACGATGCTGATCTGATCCTTCTTGCGCCGCAGGTCCGTTTCAAACTCAAAACGTTTGAAAAGCAGTATGCAGATAAGGGTGTTCCGTTTATGACAGTCGATCCGAGTGACTACGGTTTGCTTAAGGGGGATAAAGTACTAAGCGAATGCGTAGCTAAAATCGAAAGTTCAAAAACAGAAAAATAATTGAAAGAAAGGGGAAATTATGTCTGTTAAAGAAGAAAAAGTTTCTGTAATGGAAAGATTTGCCGATAAAGTCGGCGATATCATGGGCCCGTTGGCAGAAAAGATCCAGAGTATCAACTTCCTGATGGCTCTTACGGAAGGCATGCAGGCATTGCTGCCAATCACGATGGTCGGTGCCTTCGGCTGTTTGCTTGCATTCATTGATGTAGGCGGATATCAAGCGTGGCTGGGAACTCATCCGCAGCTTATGACTTTCTTCATGACTCTACAGGTATGCACACTATCCATTTATTCGGTCTACGTTGTGATCTTCCTGTCTTATGCCTACGCAAAGAAGCTCGGATTTGAAGATCCGATCATGGCTCCGCCTTTTGCGTTTGCATGCTTTATCCTGCTGACACCGGTCCAGCTTTATGCAGCTATCCCGATGCAGTGGCTTGGCCACGCTGGTCTGTTCAGTGCAATGATCGTCAGCTTTGTCGTTGTCAGAGCACTGAAGTTCTTCCTGGATCGTCACATCACGATCAAGATGCCTGCAGGTGTTCCTCACTTTGTTGAAAAGGGTTTTGAGGTCATGATTCCGGCGTTCGTCATCCTGCCTATCGCAGGTGCTATCGGCGTACTTTGCCAGCAAACGAGTTTTGGTTCATTCCACAACATCATTTACGGAGTCATTCAGGCGCCTTTAAAGAGCGTAGGTCTGACACTTCCTGTTTATATCCTTTATGAACTGCTTGGCAACCTGGCAATGTTCTGCGGTATCCATGGTTCCACGATGAGCGCATGGTATTCACCGATCCTCTCTGCCGGCAACCAGGAACAGCTGGCCGCCTTTGCAGCAAGAGAGGCTCTGCCTCATATCTTTGTCGGATGCTTCGAAAACTCAGTTTTGATCGGCGGCTACGGTGCTACTTTAGGTGCTTGTATCTTCATGTTCTTCTTTGCGAAATCAAAGAGATACAAACAGGTATCAAGAGTTGCGATCGTTCCGCAGTGTTTCAATATCGGTGAACCGTTCCTGTTTGGTGTTCCTGCTATGCTGAACCCATATCTGGTCATTCCTTATTTCGGTGGCGTCATAGTCAATATCCTGGTCAGCTATGTCTGCATTGCTACCGGATTAGTCGGCAGACCTACAGGCGTCAGTGCTCCTTGGACGATTGTTGCCTGGGTCGGTTATCTGCTTGGCTGTTCAACACCGATCCGCGGTGCCATCATGCAGTGGGCTTTGATCATCGTTGATGCTTTGATTTGGGCACCGTTCATCATTTCGCTGGATAAGAAAGCTCTGGCTGAAGAAAAAGAAGCTGAACAGGCTTAAAGCATATGCTGAGAGTTAATTGTCCGAAAACGAAGGCCGTTATTACCGCTCTGGATCAGAAACAGATCGAGAGCATCACATTCAGGCTGAAAGAGGTCATCGGATTAAGCGCTGTTTTTGAAGTAGAAGGCGACGAAACTGTTGCCAAAGCAATTGCAAAGAAAACACTTTCCGAACTGCCTGAAATGAAATATCAGGTCATCAGTGTTGCTTTGATCGACGATCAGGGAAGGATGCTGTAAACAATGAATAAAAAAGAGAGAACAGGAAGAAAACAGGAAATACTGGAAAAACAGAAGTACTGGGACCGTCTGATGAAATATTATCAGTACGTCTTCTTTGCCCTGTTTCTCTCTTTTTCTTTGATGCTCATTTTTTCAAAAGCGTATATGGCGGGAATCGGTATGCTGCTGATCGCCTGGTATATCGCGCCGATGGATTTCTGCCGAAAATATGATCAGAAGCTGGGTATCTTTCGACAGATTCTGTTTTTTGCGGGCATCTTTCTTTTTGCCTTTTATTTCTATAACGTCATCAAGGCTGGCTTATGATGAAAAGATATCGTTCACTGATCGGATGCATGCTGATCACGTTGATCCACACAGGGATCAATTCGGTTGCAACGGCAGCCATGCCATATCTTCGTGAGTATTATCATTGTGAGCTTTCAACGATAATTGCAGGAGCTTCATCGTGCAGCTTCGCAATGTTCTTTGCTGGCCTTTTGGGGTCCAAAGTCATTACCGGTCTGAAACCGAAAGGCGCTTTCTATCTTTCTTCGTTTTTTGCCGCTGCTTATCCGTTTATGATCCTGATCAGCGATCAGGTCTGGACGTTCATACTGGGCTGCGCTTTTATAGGACTGACAGCTGCCTGGGGAAGTCATGCCACCAGCAATATCTATATCCACAGATTTCATGAGGAACATGCGGCATTTTTCATCGCTTCCATCTCTACAAGCGGTATGTTTGGCGGTGCACTTTTCCAGTTTCTCAGCGGAAAGCTGCTGAGTGTATATGGGCTAAGAGGATTGTATCTGACAATGATCTTCATGGCATTTCTTGCTACGATCTTCAATGCAGTCTTTGTTGAAAACATCGAAGCGCAGGAAAGCGATGTTCAGAAGAGATCTTTGGATAGTTCCTCAAGTCTGATTAAGGACGATACATTTATCCGAATGGGTATTGTTGTTTTGCTGTCAGGTTCGCTTTGTGCAAGTTTTTCAACATTGCTTGTGACGATGCTGTTGAAAAACGGATATACGACGCAGGCGAGTACGACTTATCTGAGCCTGCATACCTTGCTTTCCGGAACAATGGCTTTACTGAGCGGGATGATCGCGGATAAAAAAGGCTATCGCTTCTACATGACATATCTTTATGCGATCTATTTTGCAGCGATCGCTTTCGCTATCACTTATGACCATTTTCCGTCAGGGACCCTATTGATCCTGATGATTGCTTCTTTTGCGGCAGCTTCACCACTGGCGAGTATTTATATCATGTTGTGTAAACCGATATTCAAGGAAAGATCTTTGTCTGCTCATACTTTGCTTCTGAGCATCGGATCGATCGGTTCCGCAGTCGTTTTACCGTTTTACACAAGATTATATGAATCAAAAGGATTCACTTTTCTTTGGGTCTCATTGTCTGTCGTTGCAGTGCTTTGTTTCATTATTCTCGACAATGTGATCAGAAACAAAAATAAGGAGGCATAAAAATGAATGTGAAGTATCCTAATCTGTTTGCGCCGATCAGACTTGGCAATATGATGCTGAAAAACAGGATCATTTCAAGCCCTGCCGGCGTACCAAAGGCAAACACCCCATCGAGCACACATTACGGCGAGATCTCAGCTTATGACAGAGCTCTGGGAGGCGCCGGTCTAGTTATCAATGCGCTCTATGGATGCGGACTGGATCCGGATCCTTTCAGCAAGTACGGTGCTGATTCTACCAGAGAGATCCTTTCGGTCATGAAACAGTCCGGTGCAATGGCCGGATATTCCATTGGCGCATACGCCAATAAGATGGAAGATGGAAAATTTGTTTCTCTGTATCCGGGTGAGGATCCTGACAAGTTCCCGATGAAAGGAAGAAAGGGAACGATCGAGGAATTCCGTGATTTTATCAAAAGGACCGCTCAGCTTTGCGTTACCGTCAAGAACTTCGGTTTTGACATGATCATGCTCCATACGTCCGATTCCTCAACAACATCCATGATGCTTTCCGGCTGGAATGACAGGGATGACGAATACGGTGGATCTTTGGAAAACCGCTGCCGCTGGTCCAAGGAATTTGCCCAGGCAATCAGAGAAGCGGTCGGGCCCGACTATCCGATCCTTGCAAGAGTTCCAAGGACTCTGGGACCGATCCCTGAATCTCATACGCAGGAAGAAGCAGTCTTCCTTTGCACACAGATGGCGCCATATGTTGATGGTTTCATCACATATAACGGCATGGATACATATGGCAAGACGATCGAAAACTATGAATGCAATGTGCATCAGCAGACGACTGTTTTTGAACCGATGGACTATAACCTTTCCTTCGCAAAACAGATCAAGGATGCTACAGGCAAACCTGTATTCCTCAATGCCGGTGTCAATGGCGGACCGGAAACTCCGGAAAAATGGATCGCTAATGGCCTGATCGACGGGATCTCCATGGCAAGACAGCTCTTTGCCGATCCATTCTGGCCAAAGAAGGCAGAAGAAGGAAGAGGCGATGATATCGTTCCTTGCCTCCGCTGTAATTACTGTTATCATATTTCAACAGTTCACCAAAACGTTCAGTGCTCAGTCAATCCTAGATTCAGAAGAGAGAACAGAGTCCCTCTTGAGCTGACAAAGACAGATAAACCAAAGAATGTGATTGTTGTAGGCGGCGGTCCGGCAGGCATGAAAGCTGCTCTTGTTGCAAAAGAAAAGGGTCATAATGTGACGATTGTTGAAAAGACAGATCGCCTGGGCGGAGCAACCAATTATGCTGAATACGGCAAATACAAGAAAGAGCTCAAACAGTACCGTGATTATCTGATCCATCAGGTCGAAAAACAGGGTATCAAAGTCATATACAATACCAGTGCCACAAACGAATTCATAACATCTCTTGAACCTCAGGGGCTGATCATCGCAACGGGTGCTGCTCCTGTTACACCAAGGATAAAGGGGATCGAGAACGCAACACAGATCCTCGAAGTATATCCGAAATTGCATTCACTGGAAGGCAAGATCGTCATCATCGGCGGAGGAGCGATCGGCTCAGAAGCTGCAGTTGAACTTGCTGAAGAAGGAAAAGATGTAACCGTCATCGAGATGAAAGATCAGCTTTCTCTGAATGAAAACTGGCTGTACAGAATAGCTTTGCGTCAGCATGTAGCGAACTGTCCGACGCTGACACCGATGCTTGAAACAGCTGTGGTCGAGATCAAAGAGAACGGCGTTGTTGTTAAAGATAAAGAAGGCAATGAATCATTCGTTGAAGCTGACCATATTCTTTATTCCATCGGCATGAAATCAAATAAGGATGATGCTTTTGCATTGTATGGGATCACACCGAATACAACGATGATAGGCGACTGCCGCAGGCCGGGACATATCCTTGACTGTACAAACGATGCTTACTTTGTAGCAGCAAATATTTAAGACGAAATAAAGGCGTTAACAATTTGGGCTCTTTAAAACATCGTGTGTCTGTGTCTCTTCTTTGAAGTCAGGTGTGTCCTGGTGTGTCCGCTATTCTTTCAAGAATGTGTCTACTCTTTAAAATGATGTGTGTCTATCTTTTCTGAGATGCCTGATTAAGCGATATAAAGTTCTATAGTTCCTTGACTCGGTTTTCTTATTCCGGTTTATGTTTTGAATCAGATAAGCTGTGGTTTTTGCTTTATATGTAAGAAGAGCTTATTGGAAATATAAAAGCCCGCTTGCTGATAAGCGGGCATGTGGCCTGATGCTTAATAGATCAAGTCATCAAAGATCTCCACGATCTTCATCATCATTATATGTGATTACATACAGCTATGAAGAAAAGGTGTCCTCTTTCCCTCTTGTACAAGGGAGAGACAACACCTTTTTCTTACTTTTTAAGACACACGATAATTTAAAGATCGATTTTGTAAAAACACACGATATTTTAGATTACCGCTTTCACCCACACGTTAATTTAGAACGCCAAAATCCCTTGCGCTTTCATTACGACAAAAGGGATTTTATTATTGCTTATTAAGATCTATCAGCTGTATTTATCGAGGATGCTTTGAGCAGTAAGGATATCTGTCACAAGTGCGTAGATCTTTCCTGTTTTTAACGCAGCGAGAATCGATTTGATCTTCTCATCCCCGAAAGCATACGCTATGACTTTTGTGCCTTGACCGAATTGGTCGATCCTGTAGCCGATCATTCGTTTATAACCAGAAAAATTGATATCATTTCCATTCTCATCTAAGAATGATCCGCAGATGGAAGAGACAGCTTTTTTCTCTTTCAGTTCCCTGATATCAGCTTCGTTAAGGAAGCCGGTCTCCATAAGGGTACCGATGTTATCAAGGATGCCTATTCCGGCAATGACCAGATTGCTTTTCTTAGCAAGACTCAATATGTCTTTTATATCCGGTTCCTGTATCAGCTGATTTTTTAATGATTCAGAAGAAACGAAAGTTGGGGAGTTTAATTGAAAAGATTCACATTCCCATCTTTCGGAGATGTTTGAGATGATCTTGTTGGTCTGCCATCTTTCTCCTTTGTATCCTGTTCCTCCGCAGATCGGGACAACTTTTAAGTTCTTTTTTTGCGGATCGGTCAGGGCCAGAGACGCATGATAAAGAGTCTTTCCGGCAGAAACTCCGACAATGTCTCCGTCGTTAAGATTCCTTCTGATCAGGTCATTAGATTCTTCACCCATAAGAAACATTGTGTCATGCCTGTCGCTGGCTATCTTATCAACGATATGACATTCTTTCAGATGGAATATACGACACATTTTCTCTTCGATAACACTTCTGCCGGATTGCGGATCGTTAATGGTAATAGAAACGATGTTGTTTTCCCTGGCGTATGTTAAGAAACGGGAGATCTGAGGTCTGGAAACACCAAGCTGTTTTGCGATCTGAGCCTGTGTCAGATTCTCCATGTAATACATGTAACATGCTTTGATGATTAGGTTGGTACGGTCGCGTGTCATTTCAAAGTTATACTAACAAAATCTGAACATTTGTTCAATTTTATTGTTAAAAGAATAACATGAAAGCGCTTAGATATTATTATTGAATATTACATAATATGGCTTTATAATAAAAGTACAAATGTGCTTCTATTGAACAAATGTTCAATAGAATACAACATACTTACAGCAATTTATTGTTGAAATGGAGGGGAAAAGTATGTCAAACGTAGTGCTTGCCCGAATCGACGACCGGCTGATCCATGGCCAGGTCATTGCGAAATGGGCGAAGAAGCTGTTTTTCAAAAACATCTTCGTTGTTGATGATGCCGTCTCTAAAGATGCTTTTGCATGCAGATTAATGCTGGCGATCGCTCCAAAAGATCTGAATGTAAAGATCTTGAACGTAGCGGATGCGACCGAACTCTTGAAAGCTGATGATGAAACAGCTACATGCGTCATTACCAAGAATCCTATGACATTTGAAACTCTCATCGAAAACGGTGTTGTACTGAAGGAAGTACAGCTCGGTGGTATGGGATCGAATTCAAATCGTACTTCTCTGGTAAGAAATGCAGCTGCTTCTCAGGAAGAAAGAGAATGCATGAAGCGCATGCGTGAGAAGGGCATCAGAGTGTACTATCAGGATATTCCTGAGACAAAGCCAACAGAGTTGGAAAAACTATTATAAGGAGAGAAATGTATGACTTGGTTTCAAGCTATTTTGCTGGGAATTCTGTATTGGACAGGGGCTAGCTGGATCACTACTGTAATCTGGTTCTTCCAAAAACCGTTATTCCTTGGTTTCGTTGCCGGATGCATTCTTGGCGATCCTGCAAAAGGCGCAATGGTCGGTGCGACCATCAGCTTGGTTTATATCGGCAACGTCGGTGCCGGTGGTTCTATTCCTGCTGATACGACACTCGCCGGTGTTCTCGGAACGGCACTTGCGATCACAAATAATCTGGATGCTGAAACAGCACTCGCTATTGCCGTACCTTGCGGATTGTTGGGAACATTGCTTCACTATGGCCGTATGACATGGAACTCTATCTGGGTACCGATGGCAGAAAAGATGATCGATAAGGGCAATGGAGACAGGCTCTGGATGATCAACGTACTGCTTCCGCAGCTTCTGCTGTTAGTCATTGGCGGCGGTATCTGTGCTGTTGCCTGCTACTATGGCGCAAACGCAGTTTCCGGAATCATCAATTCATTATCCGGACTGGTATCTGTAATGGGCACGATCGGCGGTATGTTACCGGCAGTTGGTATCGGCCTGACTTTGATCTATATCTACAAAGACGATGCGAAACCGTTCCTGTATGTCGGTTTCCTGCTGACAGCTGTATTGGGCTTCAGCCTGGTTCAGGTTGGTGTTGTTGGTGCGATCTGCGCAGTCATCTACTATAATCTGACTCGCAAATTAGAGGAGAGATAACATGGCTGAAAAGAAAAAATTATCAAAGAAAGCATTAGTGAATGCCTGGGCAAACTGGGCGTTCTGGTCACATGCTTGTTATAACTGGGTAAGGATGCAGGGCGTCGGCTTTGCACATACGATGGTTCCGGTAGCAAAAGAATTATACAAAGATGATCCGGAAGCCAAGAAAGAAATGTTGAAGAGAGAAATGGAATTCTTCAACACCGAACCTGAGATCGGTATCGTCTGTCATGCTTTGGCAATTGCCATGGAAGAACAAAGAGCGAACGGCGAACCTATTACGGGTGATATGATCACTTCGATCAAAACTTCTCTCATGGGTCCTTTGGCCGGAATGGGCGATACATTCTTCCAGGGTATCCTTGTTCCGATCGTATTGGCGATCTTCATCGATATGACGATGTCAGGCATGATCGCAGCACCTGTGATCTATGCGATCGTTATCACAGCCCTTTCGGCAGTGATCTCTTATACGATCTTCTTTTACAGCTACAACAAAGGAAGCGATGCAGTCCTGGATCTGATCGCTAGCGGCGTTCTTGACAGAGTCATTTCAGCTTTCAACATCATGGGCTGCACTGTCATGGGTGCCTTGGCTGCAAGCTATGTAGGTGTTTCATGCGGTATCACGATCACAGCTGCAGGATCGACATTCAATCTTCAGTCACAGCTGTTCGATGCGATCATGCCGAAGATGCTTCCTTTACTGCTTTGCTTAGGTTGCTATACTTTACTGAAAAAGAACTTCACAGCAGTCAAGCTGATGCTTCTGGTTGCCGCGATCGGTGTTGTTGGCAATTTGCTGGGAATTCTTGCATAACATGATCGTAAAATTATCAGAGTTATTAAAAGAAGCAAAAAAGAACAGATACGGAATACCTGCGTTTGCAGTTGAAGACGAAAACTGCATGCGCAGCGCGATTGAAGCGGCAGAAGAGATGAAGTCCCCCCTCATCGTTCTGGCGGGTTTCAAAGAATATTCCGATGATAAAGAACTGAGGGATCTGGACTATCGGACCCACACTTTCCTGCATTACTGTGAAGAGGCTTCTGTTCCGATCGCACTTACCAGAGATCATACCTATAAGTATGAAGATGCGATCATCGGAGTAAAATCCGGTTTCCAATGCATCATGGCGGACAGATCCAAGCTGCCATTCGAAGAGAATGTGGCACAGGTTGCAGAGATCGTCAAAGTATGTCATGCAGCCGGAGTAGATGTGGAGGCGGAGCTGGGACATGTGGGTCTTGGTCTGGATCTTCAAAATGACGGAAACGTCTTCACCGTTCCGGAAGAAGCCGCAGAATATGTAAAACGCACCAATTGCGACAGTCTGGCGGTTTCGATCGGAAATGCGCACGGATTATACAAAGGAACACCGAAACTGCAGTTTGACCGGCTCGAGCAGCTGGTCAATGCGACAGATGTTCCGCTTGTATTGCATGGAGCGACCGGCATTCCGGAAGAAGATGTCACAAGGGCATGTCAGTCCGGTATCTGTAAAGTCAATGTAGGTACTGATACCTATATGGCTTGCAGAGACGGAGTATTGAACGCAGACCTTTCCGGTTCCAAAGTATATGGCGTATTCGATGCGATGTACGGATCATATAAAGAAGTGCTGAAACATTGGATGACCATTACCGGAAGTGCCGGGAAAGCTGCTTAGAAGGGTAATTCATACTATGGAAGATAAAACTATGAGATTTGGCGTCATTTTTGATACCAGGGATGCAAGAGTCTGTGAAAGACCGATCCCGGAAGTCAAAGATGATGAGCTGCTGATCAAGATCGAAGCCTGCAACATCTGTACGACCGATTATGAGCTGTGGAACGGCCAGAGAAAAGGCAAACAGCCGACACCGATGGCCGGAGGCCATGAAAACTCAGGGATCGTCGTAGCTAAGGGTGCAAAAGTCGGAAACAACTTCCAGATCGGAGACCGTGTCGGAATCATGCTGACACAGTTCTGCGGAGAATGCGCAGATTGCCGTAAAGGACATAATTTCGCTTGCATGTACAAGGGAGAGACTTTCCCGGCAAGTGATGATGGTTATTATGGTTTCTTTGGATTCTCAACATACAAAACTGCTCCGGCACGTTACTGCTTCAAGTTTAAAACCGATATCCCTGCAGATGAGGCTGGTTTCATTGAACCGTTATCAACTGCGATCAGAAGTGTAAAAAGAGGAAGAGTATCTCCAAGTGAAAACGTACTGATCATCGGTGCGGGAACGATGGGAATGCTCAATGCTCAGGTCGCAAGAGCTTTCGGCGGCAGAGTGATCATCTCCGAACCATTGGAAAAGAAGATCAATGTTGCAAAGGAATTAGGATTCACTGAGTTTGTCGATCCGCTTAAAGATGATCTCAAAGAGCAGATCCAGGCTCTGATCGGCCATGACAGCAGGATCGATGTTATCATAGTCTGCGTAGGAAACTCCAAAGCAAACGCACAGGCTCAGGAAGTTGCCGACCTTGATACGAGGATCGTGTATTTCGCAGCGGGCTATCCGGCTCCTGAGATCCACATCGATTCAAACATCATCCACTATAAGCGACTTGAACTGATCGGTACGATCGGCTCGGATACAGATGACTTCCAGATGGCTGTAGATATGCTGGACAAGCGTCTCATCAAAGTCGATAAGCTGATCGAAAAGGTGTTCACTCTGGACCAGATCCAGGAAGCCTATGAGCTGGCTTCGACACCCGGATCATTCAGGGTATCTGTTCACACCTGGGAATAAAACTTCAAAGTGGGAGAAGAAATTCTCCCACTTGCTTCTTTAAAGGGGACTTATTATGAACTGGAAAATAACGACAATCATCTGCCTGATCGCTTTCTTTATCGTTTTCTTCGGTCGGATCGTAGGAGCAAATATCGTTTCAAATAAACTGATCAGTTATTTATATATGAACGAGACTGAAAAATTCGATCAGCTGAGAAGATCGAAGCTCGCAAGTACATTCATCAGCAGATTCAATCTTCGATATATCGACTTTTCAAAAGCGATGATGGAAGCTGATGAAAAACAGATCGAAAACAGCGTCAGTGAACTTGAAAAGCTGCCGTTGAACATCAACCAGAGATCGATCATTTATACGCGTTGTTTTTATTACTATCTATCAGCAGAAAACTATCATGATGCAAAGAAGTATTATCAGAAAAACTACGATCTGGATCCTGATAAATACAATCCAGAAATGGATATGCTTTATGACATCTATATAAAAAAAGGAAGCAGATATCTTGATGAACTGATCGAAGAGTATCAGAAAGCAGATGAAGAAAATAAAGCGAAGCTCGCTGCGATGCTTTCGAAAATATATGAGAATATGAATGACAAAACAAAGGCAGAAGAGTATCTGGAGATCGCTGCGCAGTATATAGAAAAAATGAGTGAGCAGGCGCAGAAAGACAAGGAGAGCACCGATGAGCAATAAGACATCAAAAAGAAATATCCAGCCAAGCCGGAACATCTATATCGACAATAACAGAGCTATATATTATGATCCGCTTCTTAAAAAAGCGCATCAGATAACTAAGGGTGATGAAAAAACGTTCATGTTGTTTCAGGCAGGCACGCCGGTGGCATGTCTGATCGGAGGCCTTATTGCCTATTACACCAGAAATTACTATCTTGCCATAGCGATCGGTGCTGCTATAGCTTTGACAGTATATGCCATATTCAGATTCGTCTTTATAGCCAGGCTTCCGGAATATCCGAAATTTCAGGTTCCTGAAAGAAACAGTATGATCGATCAGTATATACGCGTCAATTCCAAAGGAAAACTCATTACAAATTCTGTGGTAATGGCTGTGCTTGGGATCATGGTGATCATTAACGAGGCCACTCAGCATTACGAAGGACTTTTAGGTATTCTGAACTATGCTGTAGGGGCAGGTTTCCTGGTTTTGGCAGTCCTTTGCGGATTCGCAGCTTTTCGTAAGAGCGAATAAAAGAAACTGCGGAATAAACTGGTGAACAGAAAAAAAGAAATAAAGAGGTCTTTTATCGATACAGCTCAGGGAAAAGTAAAATAGAATCTACTAACAACAAATAGCAAGACACGTTAACGAACTCAGGATGTGCGATGATCTAATAACGTTCAGATCCGGATGAACAAGAAACATTCTTTCAACGATCGGGTCAAAAGTTAGAAAGTTTAACACTAGAAAGAATGATGGCCGAAGTTTTAAGCAGAGTGGGGATCAACGGTATCGAGCCGGTCAATTACGGAGAAATACCATCTTCTATAAAGGGATCTTGGAAAAGCAGTATGCCTATGAGAAGCTGACGGTCGATGCGTGCCTGGAAGGAAGCTATCAGAAAGCGATCAAAGCTCTCGTGCTGAACCTCTGTGTGAATGATACGGACAAGGTCAAGAAGCTTCTGGATGCGTATATCGAAGCGAATAAGGGTTACTGGCCGATACTTCATTGATATCAAAGATGAACTTGATATCCGGCTGATGCAGACGTGGGAAACGGATCCTGTCCTGCGTATTTGGAAAGGAAGTTTTTTATGCCTATTTCAACTACTGTGTTGGTGATGCAAACATGCCGTAGTGATATTGACCATAGATCTCTTTTAATGAGATCGGAAACGGGATCTTGCAGATATCAAAGTTTCTGAGTTTCTTTTCCTTGTTTTTGATATATCCGATCATACAGCTTTCTCTTCGTCTGAATAATGAATCTTCTTTTGAATACGATCCAATTGAGATAGCCCTGCAGATGTCTGATGGAAACGTTTCTTTTCTTTCTGATGAGGTCCTTGAGATCGGAATGTAAGGAATTGACATCGGAGATATGTTTGCCGTCTTTGGTCTTGTGATAGCCCTCAGTCAGTGTTATGCAGCGGAAATGATTATCTTTGCAGAACTTTCTTATAGAAGAGGAGCCATCGGATATGATCCTGCATCTTTGATCGTAATGATCGATATGCAGCTGGTATTTGCCAGAAGATTCTCCTCCATATCCGGAGATAAGAAAAAGGATCTCACCGTCTTCATCCGCTGCTGTCGAGATGCAGACCTGGGGATCCTTCATATAAGGAAACGATTCGCTTTCCGGATTCACATGACTTCCTTTTATCGGCCTGGGAGTGGCTTTCATTCCCTTGAAGCTGATATCAAGGAACGTCGTATCGAGCTGCACCTCTTTCTTCAGTTTCTTTGCCTGAGCCTCTTCAAAAGCCTTATACAGTTTATGGCGAAGATAGAAGCAGGATGTGACGGAGAGATTGGCCTGATAGGTTGTTTCCTTTAAGGATGAGCCGATCATCTCACATTCCAGAAGCTTCAGCCACTGTTCATAGCTGATCCTTGTATTTTTGAAGAAAGACTTGGAAATAATCGTAAAAGTCTTATTGCAGTCCTTGCACAGATATCTCTGTCTTCCTTTCTTTGAATGACCGTAGCAGATGATCTTATGTGATTTGCAATGTACGCATTCTTTGATCTTTACAGGTTCATCGATCTCGGGTATGGCATCAGACTTCTTTGAATCACTGATATCCAGATAGGCCTTGATAAGATCGGTCTCAAACTTAGTAAGGGAAGCGATCCATTTTTCGTTTATTTCCATGATGTTCATCCTCCTTCAATTGAAGTATAGGATGAAATCATAAGACAGTCTGTCCAAATATGTGTACACCAACACAGAGGTTGAAATAGGCACATTTTTTGCCACTCAAAATCGCAATAATATAGATAAGTCCATGTTGGAATATCACAGTAAGCAAAAGGAAAACAATGAAACGTAATATCGCATACCGCTATCGTGCATATCCAAGTGAGGCGCAGGCAGTTCTTCTTGCCAAGACATTCGGC
>JAFRQF010000030.1 GCA_017428765.1 Erysipelotrichaceae bacterium | reverse complement strand
GATGGTGCCTTCCATTATAGGTTTTTCATCGCAAGACTTTTGATTTATTCGCTGGTGTGTTTTATTACCATAGGCGATCGCACTCGCTCAAACAGATAACTTCTTTGTAATCCAACTTATTCAGTTTTCAAGGAACAAGGCTGTAAATTATCCTTGTTTTCCTTAAAAATGGTCATCTTACTTGAAATAACTTCTGTAAAATGTCTCGGGTTCGAGTTATAATCCATGGTCCCCCCAGATAGTTTAAAAAGTACAGCTCAGGCTGTACTTTTATTATGTCCGACAGATCATCGGAATATCCGATATTATTTAACGCTGTGTTCACAGATCCCGACACAGACTGCGTTTTCATCAAAATCAAATTCGACGATCCAGGGCATGATGCCCTTTACTCTTTCAAAGTCATCGTATCCGAATGATCTTTCAAAATAATTGATCAGGGTACATAACGCCGTCCCATGACTTCCAATTACGATATTTTTACCCGGATACTTCTTCAGGATCTCATACAGAGCGGAGACATTGCGGTCCTGTACTTCTTTCAGACACTCTCCGCCCGATAGTTTATAGCTGAAATCATTCCACTGCTTTCTGGCAAATTCGGTAAAATCCTCTATCCAACTGGCGTCTACCTTTCTTTCCATGAACTCTTCGATCATTTCGATATCCAGACCGCACTGCTCAGCGAAAGGCTTTAAAGTATCTACGGCTCTTCTGTACGGGCTTGAAAAAATGATATCGATATCTTTGTCAGACAAAAACTCTGTGACAAGCCTTCTGTCTTTCATTCCCTGCGGACTCAATTCGCGAAGAAGATCATCATGATTATCATAGTTTGGCCGGGCATGCCGGACAAAAAATATTTTAGTCATCATTTTGTTTTTTAATGGTCCTTAAAGCTCTTGAATGCATCGTTTGCCGGATAGCTTGATCAAAGACAGGTCACCTGCAGACCTGATCGATAAACGACGCTATATCCCCGATCACTTCCTCACCGATATGTCTTTCTGCGCCATATTCTTTAGAAGCCTTGCTGATATCGTCATAAATGGCATCTACAAAGACATGGTTCAGCTGAGGATATAATCTGTAATATGTATTGTTTCGATCCGCAAGAAGTTCCTTGAACTTCGCAAAGTCGTCATCTGCCAATACCTGAAAATCTTTTCCTCCCTGCATGATAAGCACAGGCTTATCGCTTTGAAGGAGGTAATCTGCCGCCGTTTTCTGTCCCGCTTCTTTGAAATAGTAAAGAGTCGTGCCGCCGGCAAACTTTTTCTTCTTCGCTTCCTCATCGCTCATTTCATAAAGACCGTTGAACTTCTTCGAAAAGATCTTATCCTCTATGAGAGCGATCCATTTTATGATCGAATTGCTTTCCTTAGCCTGTGCAAGCTGTCTGATCATGATATCTTCAAGGCGGTATGGAGTTCCGGCCATCATGATCAGGCCTCTGGCATCTCCCCCTTCAGCGTCGATCCTCGGCGCAAACATGGCACCCATGCTGTGGCCGAGAATGAATATCCTGTCCGGGTCGATGCGCGGATCGCTCTTCAGCATTTCGATCGCAAGCAATGCATCATCGATCGTCTCTTCTTTGACCGTGATGATCTGCTTCAGCATCTTTCTTGCATGAATAAGCGTCCGCTTGTCGTAGCGGATGGATGCGATGCCGTGTCTTGCAAGCCCCTGCGCAAGGTCACGGAAAGGAGTGAGCTTCATCACCTTCTCATCCATATCACTTGCCCCGGAGCCATGTACCATGATGACTGCCGGAACAGGTTTCTTTATTTCATCAGGCAAGGTAAGCAGACCGTTTAACGGAAACTGTGTTCCCTGTCCTACTATGATCTTCTCACTGTACATATGTTCTCCCCCCAATCAAACGTTTTGATCACTTACTTTGATGAACTCCGTCTTTTTCTTGCAAGATACCCGGCATCAAACGCTTCAATATCGTCACGGCGGACTTCATCGAACCAATGCAGTTTCTTATCCGCATAGATCACGAATAGGAGAAACAGCAGCTGGAGACCGGCATTCCACAACATCGAAGGAACCGTTGTCTGTGCCGTGATCTGTCCGTATCCCGAAGCCGAAACGCCGGTCCCGAACACAAGATACGTGATCAGATAGACGATCGCCGCAAATAACAGATAGAATACAGCCGCCAGTAAGCCGACAAGGATCGGTTTATACCATCGGTAAGCTATAAATCTTCTGGGATATGTCGCAAATTCCCGTTCTCTGAAATCCTTCATAAGTTCTTTCTTTTATAAATCAAAACATCTGCAGAATAATCATAGCACTGCTGCGCTTTTTTCAAACGCAAGACGGGGATCGTCATCTTCCTCCACATAGATCGTTCCACAATGCGTGAAACCGAGTTTCTTTAAAAGGTTCTGCATCACGATATTGTCTCCGTGTGTATCGATGCGAAGATGTCCGCACCTGCGAAATGCCCAATCAATGCAGAAGGCACCGATGCCTTTTACCGAATGGTCGGTCGCGATACGGTGAACGACGCCATAGGGACTTTCGTCGAGCCAGTTTCCTTCCGTGATGTTTTCATACGTCGGCTCGATGTCCTTTCCATAGACATAAAAGAAGACAGCGATCACTTTATCCTGTTCATTCAAACAGACATAGCTGTTTTGGCCTTCGATATCTTTTCTTATCAGATCTTCCGGCGGCCAGTTTGTCGGTCCCCATTGTCTGGGGTTGCCGTGTTCCGCCATAAAGATCCTTGCGCCTTCATAGATCTCCATTATCCTTTCAAGGTCTTCCTTCATTGACTTTCGTATCCTCAAGAGCGTGCCTCCCCTTTTCTTTTTTATCATAGCAATGAAAAAAACGGGACATTTTTATCTTGGCTATGATAAAAACATCCCACAGCAGTTTTCCATGGTGCCTTGCTGATGATGTTCAGTATAAATACAATAAATGGTTTATTCGTTAAGATTTTTAAGGACCTTCTGAAGCGTAGCCTCAAAACGTTCTACTTCCTTTGCCCTTAAACCTTTGTAGTATTCCTTACTTACTCTCTGTGAAACTTTTTCGATCACTTCTTTATAGCTTTTTGCCCGCTCATTTAAAGCGATGATCGTACTCCGCTTGTCGTTTTCGTTTTCTCTTTTCTCGATCAGACCTTGTTTTTCCATCCTGTCCAGCATGGAAGTCAGGGATGTTTTGGCAAGCCCTGTGGCTTTTCCGATGTCCTTGATGGGCATCGGTCCTTCGTTTGTCAGTACGAAAATGATCGTACCCTGAGCACCGTTGAATTCTCTTACGTTCTCCTCCTTTAATAATTCATTGATGCGCCGATTAGTCAGCTTGTTGATCTGCCCGATAAGATATCCGCCATTGTAATGCATTGTTACCTCGCTTTCTCAGGGGATTCCCGAACAAGTATGTACGAAAAAAGGCCGCTTACTGGCCTTCGTAGCTAGAACAAAGATTCTCAGCGACGTTCATGATGTGATCGCCGATCCTCTCGATATCGATCAGTAATTCAGAATAAACCACGCCAGACTCAGCTTCTTCTGAATTGTTGCGCATCCTTTCCACTTCGATGCCGCGGTAGGCAAAACAAAGCTGATCGATCAGATCTTCGTTTTCCTTTATTTTTTCAAATAACGTATGATCGCCCCGGTCAATGATCTGACTCACGGTGTCAAGAGATTCCAATAATATATCCGAAAGATGTTTCAATTCATCATATGCGACTAAGGAAAGGGAAAGATCGTTTTTCGTGAGATCTTCACCGGCTTCCGCGATATTGACCGCATGATCGCTCATCCTCTCCAGATCGACATTCATGGAGAACAGAGAGGCTGCCTGCTTGGATTCCTCCATATTCGGATTGGAGGCCATCAGCAGCATCAGATTGCGGCTGATACCTTTGTTGATCAGATTGACCTGTCTCTCATTCTCGGAAATGCTTTCGATCTCGGAATAGTGTTCCAGCAGGGCTGTGAGACCTTTGCGTATGGATTGCGATACCAGATCAAACATATTGGCCATCTCGATATTGATCGAGAAGATATTGAATGCCGAGTTGTTTTCCGTCTTGGATGTAGGTTCGACTTCCGGCTGCAGCGTTTTTTTCGTGCCGTGATCCGGGATCAGCAGATAGGCGACTTTCGCCAAAGAATTGGCAAACGGGAAGCATACCAGCGATGTGATGACATTGGTGAAGGTGTGCATCAGTGCGATCTGTTCCACGACTCTGCCCGGTGCCAGCATCTCATAAAGCCGGTCGAACGGGAAGACCATATACAGGATCGTGAACAGTACGGCATTGACGATATTGAAACTGAAGTTGATGATCGAAACACGTTTTGCGTCACGATTGAAGCTGAGCGAAGCCAGCATGGCTGTCGTACAGGAACCTATATTCTGACCTAAGTTGAAGAACATGACATCCCTGATCTGTACCAGGCCGCTCTTTGCCAGAGACTGGATGATACCCAAGGATGCCGAAGAAGACTGGACGATCGTCGTCAGGACGAAACCGACCAGGATACCGAAGATCGGATTCTGCAGGCTCGTTAAGATATTCAGGAAGAACTGTGACTGGCCAAGCGGTGCCAGACCGTCCGACATCGTGTCCATTCCGATAAAAACAAAGCCCAATCCCATCATGATCTCACCGATGGCATTGAGCTTGTCATTTTTAACAAACATGATCAGACACACACCGATGAAAGCCAAAAACGGCGAAACAAGTCCGACGTCCATTGCCATCAGGTGTCCGGTGATGGTCGTACCGACGTTAGAGCCCAGGATGACGTAGACCGTCTGGGTAACTTTCATGATACCTGCATTAACAAAACTTACAAGCATGCTTGTAGTTGCACCGGACGACTGTACCAAAGCTGTCACCAGCATGCCGGCCATCATCGCGACGAACGGTTTCTTTGTCAGCTTTTCCAGAACATCCTGCAGTTTTCCGCCTGCCATATGTTTGAAACCGCTGCCCATGACCTCCATGCCGTACAGGAAGATCGCAAGACCGCTCAGAACTGCTAATACATCGGTGAATCTCATCGCACATTTATAATAACAGATTCTTTTTAATAAAGATATAAAAAACCCGCTTGTTAAGCGGGTCTGTGATTACTGAAGCTGTTTGCCGCAGCTCGGACAGAACTTGGCGCCTGCCGGAACCGGCTGGCCGCAGAACGGACAGTAACCGCCGCCTGCCTGCGCACCCGGATTCTGCTGTAAGAATTGTGCACCTGCGGAAGTTGCCATATTGACGTTCATAAAACCGGTCGCTGCGCCGTTGGCATTGTTTGCCGCATCTCTGATGGCATCGGCTGCTGCGGAGATGATCGTCGCATTGGCCGTATCCTTGTCTTTGTTGACAGCTGAGAACTGGAAGTTCTTGATCCTTTCGGCATCCGCTTCCGGGATCGTGACGGAATTGATGGTCAGAGAATCGAATGCGATACCTCTGTTTTCTTCCCAGCGGACTTTCAGCGCTTCCGTCAGAGCCTCTTTGATCTCTGCGGTATGGGAAGGAAGTTCAGAATAACGGATACCCTGATCGGACAGTTTTCCGAATGCCGGATTGAGTGCATCCATCATCTCGGACTTCATGATCGGAAGCAGTTCCTCTTTCTCATATCTGGCAGCCTTGTTTCCGGCAACTTTCTGATAGAAAGTGACAGGATCGACGATCCTGAATGAGAATTCGCCGTTGCATCTTACCGAGATCTCGACCTCCGAACCGGTCGCCTTATCGAATATGACTCTGAACGGGATCGGTGTGGATGTGCCATATCGGTTGTCCATGATCTCTTTTGTGTTGACGTAGTAGACGCGCTGTGATTTGTTGACTTCACCGCCGAACGTAAATCTTTCAACAGCTTCCTTGAACGAATTCTTCAATCCCTCAAGACCGCCGTCGAAGATGCTTGGCGAAAGCGAAGAATCAAACGTGTAATTGCCCGGTTCAGCCGCAACTTCCAGGATGTTGCCCTCTTCAACGACCAGAGCACACTGGCCTTCGTTGACGACGATGCCCGAACCATTGGTGATCACTTCGCCCGATCCGCCGTATCCTCTTTTGGTCCCCTTGACCATCAGAGTATCATTATCGAGAGAATCACAGACAAAATAGTCCTTCCATGTGTCTAAGGCGGTACCGATAACAGAACCTGCTAAAGCTTTAATTAAACCCATTTTTCTCCTCCTTTGATTTAATCATTTATTTTCTAGAAGTGTCCGCCATGTCCGCCATGGGAAGAACCACTTGAAGAAGTATGGAAACTCGAACCTCCGCCGCTCGGGTGTGACGGTCCGGAATGACGGAACGTATCGTCCCGTCTTTGCCTGCGCACTCTGGATACGTGCCTGTTTACCAGCATATCCGATGCGCCGTTGATATTGAAGGAATCGCGTACGACATAATTCCTGGCTCCGACCTGTCTGGCCGTATTCTTCATCTTTGAACGAAGGCCCAGCGCTGTCGCCAGCGATGAGACAGCTCCGACGATCGCCGAGATGACGACGTTGAAGATGCCGAATCTCGGTTTTCTTTCGATATCGTTATCGACATCGACGATATTTCCGTTCATGCCGTGTTCGATATACGTCTCGACCTGATCGGCATAGACCACGAATGCGTCATAGTACTTGCCGTCATAAAGATCTTCCGACATCTCTTCAAAGATCGCATTGATGCCATAGTCCGTGAAATAATCGATGGCTTTGCCTTTTGTGGAGACATACCATGTCCTTTCGCTCATATTGAGTATGAACACGATACCGTCATCCGAATATTGCGAATAATCATAGAAGTCATCCGCATAATCTCTCGCCGACATGCCGTTGAACGAATCCGTCGTGACGACCACGGCATCAAAGCCGTATTTATCTTTGATCCTCTGCAGCCTGCGGTTGAGCTTTTCCTCCTGGCTGTCGGTGAACAGATCGGAATAGTCATTGACCAAGGCCTTCATTTCCGATACCGGCGCATCCGATTCATAGACTTTCGCATTGATCAGCTGCACCACATACTGGTAAGCTGCCCGTATGCCTTCCGAGAAAGCGGAAGGATCACTGTCGGAAAGCTTGGAAGCTCTCGAATAGAAACGGTCGAATATGGCCTCATCGTTTTTGATCACTTCTGAGGATGCCGGACCGGAAGCCTGTATGTAATAGAAGGATTCCGACATGGCGATGACGACATTATTGGAAGCTGAACCGTTCTTTGCCAGGAAGTCTTTGGCAAATTCCTCTACACCCTTTTCCGAATCCGTGATCGAGGTATCGTAGACGAAATAGATATCGATATCATAATTCTCTTTGATCTGTGCAAGATCCTCATCGAGCTGTCTGTATTCCTCATCGCTCATGAAGTCCGAATAGTTTTCAAACACGACGTGTGCGCTGTCCGCATGGATCAGGGTCACAGGCAGCAGACTCAGCAGCATGATGAGGAGCACTCTTATCATCTTTCTCATAGTCTCACCTCATCAGCAGATACTGCAGCACGGATAACGCTGCCGTCACAGCCGCAAACACGCTGAATGCCTTTCTTGCCAGCTTGCCTTTATCGATCGGCAGTTCACCGACAAACTTTCCAGTCTGGCCATTCATCGCAAAACCGTAGATCTTGCCTTCATATTTCACATTCAACAGCCACACCGGATACATGACATAATCCTGTCTGCCCTCATTGATCGAGATCGAAGAGGAAGACGGAACGCAGGTCTCATACATCCCCGTCGTCGAAGCGAAAAGAGATGAAGTCGAAGTGGCGATCCTGGAATTGGCTTTTGCCCTGGAATCTTCCGCCGAAATATTGTACTTATCCGCAAAATAGCCTGCCAGATAATTGTCTGAGAAATCTTTGGCCTGCGAGACATCGAACGGTTCGATCGATTCGGTCAGAAGATCATCGATCTTGCCCGAAGCATCGACCGGTACATCCGCAAAACGTACCGAACCGGAGCGGAAGAGCTTGTAATAGCTGGTCTCCGTACAGATATAATCCCCCTCGGTCCAATGTCTGGTCCTGGTCGCATCGAACCACATCCTGGCATTGGCCTTCCCGCCGAAGAGCCAGTATGGCACATAGATGCCCTTGATCTCATCGATCGTAGCCTCATTGGAGAATTTATCCGGAAGAAGCGGCTTGCCCTTCAGAAACTGACGGTAGCGCTCCTTTGCCTGTTTCTTATCGAGAAGGAACGGAATGACTTTCTTTGGCTTATAGATGCCGGAGACATTGGAAGTCATGACGACCGGACTTCCGCAATACGGGCAGCTGCTGGCAGCCGTATCCCTGTCCGCGATGATCTGGCCGCCGCAGGAACGGCAGCTGTAAACGATCATGTCATCGTCTTCCCAGAGACCGGAGCTCACAGTAAAATGATCTCCCTCGTCAAAGATCTCTGGATCGAATTTTCCCTCACAATACGGGCATTTTAATTTCTGTGTCTGGGCGTCAAACTCTAAAATGCCTCCGCAGTTCGGACATTTAAAATCTTTCAATTCGCTCATTGTTCTACCTACATTTCATTATACAACATCATTCGATAAAAAAAGGAAGACTAGTGTCTTCCGTGACCGTGACCAAACGAAGCGGACGCTCCTTCAGAAACGTCCTGACCTTCGTTGGATTGTTCGTTGTTTCCCCACGGGCCATGCATTCCTCCCATGCCGCCCATGCCTCCCAT
>JAFRQF010000029.1 GCA_017428765.1 Erysipelotrichaceae bacterium | reverse complement strand
GAAAGAGCAGTTCAGGAATGAAAGACTGGCTAAGATCAATACCGGACATCAGATCGACGGTCCGAAAAAACTGTATGTCAAGATCATTGAAGGAATGATGAAGAAAAAGCTCTTCAGAAAAAATGATCCCGAAATGATGGCTATGGAATTCATTTCACCGGTGTCTCTTTTGATTGCGAAAGCTGACAGAGAAGAAGATGCTGATAAAGAAGAGATCATGAAAATGATCGAAAGTCATCTGAGACATCTGTGCGATCTTTACAGGAAATAGATATGGGGGTCTGAATGAAAAATAAACAGATTTTTTCGATCAGCATATGCGTTTTATGGAGCATCGTACTTGGAACAGCGATGCACGATTGGACGATTGGGATCTGTATGGGCATCTGCATAGGGATGGCGTTCGGTTTATTTGAAAGCAGCAAAAATGATGAAAAGAAGGGGGAGCAAATCGATGAATGATATCACAAGGTGGCTGTCTCTTATGACACTTTGTTTATATGTATTGGGCGTGTTTGTGATCGCAGAATACGGCTTGCGGCCGGGCATGATCTTTATCTTAGCCGGAGCGTGTTTGTCTTTCCTGATCGGGAAGAAAAACAAGGAAGCAAGAAAGTGGTCTTAGACAGCTATGTGTACCAGTTTTGTCGTCAATAAGAATAAGACCCTCGTCGGTTTCAATCTGGATCTTCTGGATATGGAATACAGAGTCAGGCAAGATGCTATGGGTGTCTATATCGAGATCAATGATGTAACGGAAGGATGGCTGCCGCTGTTTGGTGCTAACAGCGAAGGCGATTTTGTCGGCATGCCTACCTGCTGGCCATATGATCAAAGAAGCGATCCGAAAGAAGGTTCTGTCGATCTGATCCATCTGGATATCGATCTGCTTCTTCAGAAGAAGACATTTGATGAGGTCAGGCAGATCGCTGAAACAAGATCTGTATCCAGTATCCCCGGGACGACATTCATGTCTGCATTGTCGGACAGAAATGGCAGCGTGCTTCATATCATTCCCGGACAGGGATACCTCTATTATGAAAGACCGGAATATGTCGTCATGACGAATTTCTCACCATTCAAATACGATAAGGAGATGCATCCCTGGATGGGCTTAGACCGCTATCGGAAAGCAGAAGAACTGCTCAAGGATGCGAAAGACGGTTTTGATGTAAATGACTGCTTTGAAGTGCTGAAGACCGTTGCCCAGGAAGTCTGTCCAACGGTGGTCTCCATGGTCTTCGATGCGAGTGAAAAGACAGTATACTGGTGCGAAGACCGGGATTATGAACATATCAGTAAAAAGAGATTTTGAGGTAATAAAATGAAAAAGACGATCGCTTACTGCGGATTGAATTGTGAGAAATGCGATGCCTATATCGCGACCATGAACGATGATGATGAATTAAGAAAAAAGACAGCGAAGCTGTGGTCGAAGCTCAATCAAACAGAGATCTTACCGGAGATGATCAACTGTGAAGGATGCCGTTTTGATGGAATGAAAACACCATTCTGTGACAGTATCTGTCAGATCCGTCAATGTGCGCTTAGTAAGAGCGTGGAAACCTGTGCCGATTGCGAAAAAATGAAATGTTGTGAGAAGCTCTCGGCCATTACATCCAACGATCCGGAGGCTTTGAACGATCTGCAAGGATAAAAAAGAGATCCTGAAGATCATAGCATCGGATGAATGCGGAAACAGTTCTGAACAGTATAAATAATCAAACACGATCCGTTTTGATAAGGCTAGGAATGCCGTCTGCAAAAGTGTAGATTACCGAACACAATTCATCAAAAAGATGACAGCTTCGAAAATCGGAGCTGTTTTATAATGAAGAAAACAGATTTTGCACGCCGTGCAATGAAATGTTTCATCAAAACCTGTATATTCAAAACATGAAAGGAGGCGAAATGGCAAACAGCACAAAACACATCAGGGAACTTTGCGATGATCGAAAAATCGATTACAAGCAGCTTCATCAGCTGATCCTGAAGTCCATGGAAAACGATGGAAACTATGATTATCCTGATCCCTCCATCGTCAACAAATGGTATAACTGCAAAACCAAATCGATCGATGAAAAGTATGTCCGATATGTTGCTGATGCGCTCGGTGTTTCCGAGAATGAGATAAGGCTTGGCAAGCCTGCCCGTTTCGGTCAGGAAGATATGGAAAGAGTATACAGATTTCTGGAAGAAAAAAGAGAGGAACGGATCCGGAGGACTCTGAATTCCGGTATAAAGATATTGGCCTTACTGCTGGGAATTATTGGACTGGTGTCATTGCTCTATGTGCTTGAAAGAGGTCATGTCATAAATCTGCATCCCGATATGAGAGTCGGTTCGGAAGAAAAGGAAAGCGAGAAAGTCGGAAGAGATTATATGAGCGATCAAAAAGACGAAGCACCTGTCGAAACACCGATCTCAGAAATCGGCGAACGGATCGAAGTCTCTTATGAAGAACAGAAGCTGTATTATTACGAAGGTGACAATCTGCTATTCACTTCCGATATCGTGACAGGAAACGAAAACACTGACATCATTCCTTATGGGACCTATCATGTCCTGTATAAGACTACAGATGCCACGCTGACGGGCGAGGATTATGAGAAACATGTGGATTACTGGATCGGTTTTGATGAAGAAACGGGCGGACATATGGTCGGCTTCCATGATGCTTCATGGAGAACGGTATTCGGCGGTGATGAATGGAAAAACAATCCGACACTTGAATGCATCAACATGCCGACAGATAAAGTAAAGCAGCTCTATGAGGCTGTTGATCTGGGGACAGAGATCAGGATACACGATTGATCTTGGTGAATCAAAACAAAAGATAATCCTGATGCCTGTATACGTGTAGATTTGGGAACGGAATTCGTTACACAAAGGTTTCTGATTTATAATCTGAAGCCTTTTTATTACAATGAAGTCAGAAAGACAAACCTGCTAATATCTGTCAAGCCATATTTTGAATATTTTAATAAAACAGTTAACCCACGACGAAAAAATCAGATTGAATATCTGATTTTTTAATCAGAGATTCTCAGCCTGAATTGCTCTGATTAAT
>JAFRQF010000028.1 GCA_017428765.1 Erysipelotrichaceae bacterium | reverse complement strand
CATACAACGATCACCTCATTCATCATATCCATTCTACCAAGACAAAAGGAAAACCCTGTAAACAGGGCAAGACAGGCAACAATGAAGAATTATCTGTCAATTGTGCTTTTTTCTTGTGTCCGTTTTACAGGGTCCATTTTAAACAAAAAAAGCGCGTTATTATTATGGATTGTTTTATTATGTCTATTGATTATCTTATATTTCTATTCAACGAATTTTTTTGTTTTTCCGTTGAGATATAAGTTTCCGTTTTTGTTAGGAATTCTTTTTATTGGATGCTTGTCAGGAGTATTAACTATATTATCAAAGGGAAGAGGGATTGTTTCCTGTTTTTTTAATATATTTATTATATTACTCATACTTGTGATATTGTTTTTACTTCCGTTTATTGAATCAAAAATAAAAGATATCTTTTTAAAACAAAACGTTTTTTCGACGGTGATTAATGTATATGCTTTGAAAGATGATGCAAAAAACGAGATAACGGAATATCAAAATCCGGTATTCATAATTTTGAATTCAAATGATCTGGAGAATCAGAATTATGCAATTAAAGAAATAAATAATATATTTAACAAGAATGTTGTTCAACTAGTAAAAGAAGATTTGATTTCTTCTGCAAAGGCTCTGCTCGACAAAGAAGGCAATCTTCTTGTGCTGAACGAAGCTTATATCGATCTAATCGAGGAGTTTGATGGATATACTACCTTTGGCGATAAGGTTAAAATTGTATACTCAATTGAAAGAAGGATTGAAACCGAAACTGAAAGACCATTAGTAAAAACAGATATTACAAATACTCCATTTACAGTATTTGCGGCAGGCTGTGATACAAGGAGCGGAAGACTGTCGGTATATGGCCGCACCGATGTTAATTTGATGTTAACGGTCAATCCAAACACAAAACAAATACTGATTGTTGGCATTCCTAGAGACTCATATATTCCTAACCCTGCTATAAACTATGAAGATGATAAATTAACTCATTTGGGCAATGCTGGCATCTACAATACCATGAAAGGCGTTTCGGAATACTTTGATATAGATATTAATTATTATGGAGAAGTTATATTCAATACTTTCAAGGATATTATAGATGCTTTGGGTGGTATTGATGTGGATAATCCATACTATTTTACTACTGCAGGTGGTAATGGGGGGCAATACTCTGAAAAAGATTATTCATTTGAAAGGGGAACGATTCATCTGACAGGTGATAGCGCCCTTGCTTATTGCAGAGAAAGATATAATCTTTCCAATGGCGATTATGGTCGAAACGAACACCAGACAATAGTTCTTAAAGCAATAATGAAGAAAGCTTTTTCCAAAGAAATACTAGACCGTTATATTCTTGTTTGGGATGCAATTAAAGGACAAGTGCTGACCGATTTCGATGTAGATGATTTGTTCGATCTCATTAATATGCAAATTAACGACAACAGCGAGTGGGATATCATTTCATATCATTTGGGTGGTATAGGAGACATGCAAGGAACTGCCTCGATGGGGTGGAATAGAAAACTATATGTTGTTCACTTGTTTGATTCGCAAGTGAAGTTTGTAAAAGAACAAATTGAATTAATGATGAATGATGAAAGAATTGAGCAGAAAGAGCTTCCTCAAGAAGGGGAAACGACATATATACCAAATTGATTAAGATATCAAGATAAAAGCGTAGACGTTATATTTGAAGAAGTTTATTTCATAGAATTATACCGAGAATGAAAAAAAGATAGAGCAGCATCAATGGCAAAAATAAAGAAAGCAGCTATAATAACGTGCTTTGAGTCAAATGAAGAAAGAACTTCATTTGTCATTGAAGCACTTAAACAAAGGGACTATGAAACCATTGGCGTTTCAACGGATTATTCCCATATCCGCAAAGAAAAAAGAACAGACAGGAAAGACCCTTATATACAGATCGAAACGATCCCTTATAAGAAGAATCTTTCTGTAAGCAGATTATTGTCCCACAGGGATTTTGCGAAAAAGGCTTTTCAGTATCTGGATACTTTTGATCCGGAACTGATCTGGGTTTGCATTCCGGCGAACACTTTGATCTCGGAAGCAAGGAAATACAAAGACAGACATCCAAATGCAAAGATCATCATCGATGTGATCGACATGTGGCCGGAATCGATGCCGATCGGTTTATTTAAGAAGACTTTTCCTTTCAGAATCTGGCGTGGCATCAGAAAGAATTCCATCAATTGTGCTGATACTTTAGTCACAGAATGCAATTATTATATAGAGATTCTAAAGAACGAGTATAAAGGGAATATCATTGCAATCCACTGGGCAAGGGATAACAAGATCGAAGATTATCCTTTGGATCTTCCAAAAGACAAACTGTCTTTGGCTTACATCGGTTCGATCAACAACATCATTGATATTGAAGAAATGGGAAGGTTGATCGAATCTTCGGATCTTCCCGTGGAACTACATGTGATTGGTGAAGGTGAAAATAAGAATAAGCTATTAAATCTTTTGAGTAACAATTGCAACTTAGTTGATCATGGAACAGTCTATGATCCAAAAGACAAACAAAGGATCTTTTCGAAATGTCATGCGGGTTTGAATATCTATAAGGAAGGTCTTTATATCGGTCTGACAGTCAAGAGCATTGATTACTTTAATTATGGTCTTCCGATCATCAATTCGATCAAGGGCGATACTTTTTCTTTGATCAATGAATATGGAGTTGGTTTCAATGTGGATAAAAATTCAAAACTCGATGCAAGGGCGATCATTGATATGCGATTGAATTATAAAAAGATTCTGAAAGTCTATGAAGAAAACTTTTCTAAAGAAGTGTTTATTCAAAAAGTAAATCAGGTCGTTGATTCGGTTTTATAAACATTGCCTCCCTGGGGCCAGCCCGAGCAAGCTCGCCTCTATGTTCCTGATCCGTATAATTGATATCCGGCATCAGGAAGAAACCAAACGGAATAAATTTCATTATCATGATCACTGATGTGATGTTATGAAGATAATAATGGTGTCTTTACATCTTTCTTTGTAACATCTTTTTCATCTGTGTCAAAAGCTGCCCTACGGCGTATCGCTGCGCTGGTCTTTTGACACTGTTTCAAAAGAACGCTCACGGCTGTCCGCAGGTATCATGATTCCATTTCGCAGTCAAGGTAGGTATTGATCAGACTTCCACCTGTGACACAAAGTGTCAAGGTCGTTTCTGACAATCTCCACCGCTGACTGGTTCATGTTCTTATGATCCTTTTTTAATGCGTCCATCCGTTTCGCTTGTTACCCCGAAGCTGTAAAGACACCAAGTCCTAGGGTCGGTGCTCCTTTACGGGAAGAGAGGAAACTTATAACAATGAATGATTTTACTATTGTAGGCAGACTTGACTCTGTTATGCCTTTGGAAGTGACTTCCACCGGCATCAGGGTCATCAACTTCATCGTGTCCGTAGAACGGCCTTTCAAATCAAGTCAGGCTTTCGACGACTTCAAGGTCACGGCTTTCAAGGAACTTGCGGAGGACATCGCCACTTCAAAGGCGGTCGGCTCTACCGTCCTTATCAAGGGACGGCTTCAGTCCAACAACTACCGCAAGGATGACAAGATATACTATTCCCCGGAACTGCTGGCCGACAAGGTCTACTACGTATCCAAATAAGGAAAAAAGAAGAAAGGAAAAGAAAACAGTATGAAATATCTTGTATGTGAAGATGTCAACGACAACTATGGAGATATCTATATCTCAACGGAAGAAAACGCAGAGAAGAATGACCTTGTCGTCTATATGGGGTGCGAAGACTTCGGCCTTGCAAAGGTGAAATACATCATGGATGAGCTCAAAGCCATCACTTCGGAGAAGTACTTCATCGAAGCCATCAAGGTGGTATCGATGAAAGCCTATCTTGAAAGAAAGGCAAGGGCAATCCAAAAGGCGACCCTCATCAAGAAGATGAAGGAGCAGATTGAACTGCAGAAGCTCGAGGATACGCTCCGCAAGAACTCCGAATGCAACGAAGAGATGGCAAAACTCTTCGCGCAATACAAGGAACTCAATCAGTAGAAAGGATAAAGGATTCCCCAAGGAAACCCCTGGGGAATCCTTAACCCAAAACATGGAAGAAAGATTCCTTGCCCTGATAAGGCTTGCCATCAAATACAACGTTACGGAGATATATTTCTCCAATTCCTACTACTATTCGGAAATCGAAATGAAGGTGGACGGCATCTACCGCAAGGCGAAGCCCAAACTTGTAGATGGTCAGATGATAGGCTATCTTAAGCGCCTAGCAGGACTTGATGCCGAAGATACGGAGAGACAGACCGCCGTATTTGCTGAAGATATCGACGGTATGCTTCGATACTTCCGCTTCACTTCATTTCTCTATCACGGCTATCCAAGGGCAATCCTGGAGATGTTGCCGTAAGGGAAGACAGGCCGATGGTCTGCCTTTTGAATTATGATGCCATGATCATCATGAATGATGATCTACACCCACTCAGACGCCGTTGCCTTTCCCTGGCTGCCATATGGTTCTTGGATCCTTATTGTTCATGATGGCTGGTCCTGACAGAACCTTATGGATATCATAAGAACCTGTCAAGGCTGAAATGAACAGCCATCATGGAGCCTTACATGGTTGATGCCTGTAAGTTGCATCCTCCATGTAATTCTCATAAGAATCCTTCAATCTGATAATTTGTAGCAAGTTGCTACAAATTGCCATTCGCAAGTGATCTGATGATTGTATCACTTGCCCCAATCTCAGGCGCCGAATGCCTCCCTTGGCTTTGTTTGATTACTTCGCGGTATTCTATTATTCGGCAAATCATAATTTTAGTTTTCAGCAAATCTAAAAGAGTTAAAAGCAGATATAATACAAGAAGAGAGTATTATGATTAATGATTTGAAAAAGATCTTTATTTTGTTTAATAAAGAGGATAGAAAGATAAATGAAAAATAGTTTTGAATTATTACCTTTGCAAATTATTACAGATAATGCGACAAAATTCAATGACGCAGATTGCAAAGTGTCATCTCTTACATCACCGGAATCGTTGGATTCATTTAAAGTTAATGTTATCGATTTAGATTCCAAATCTTTATGGAAATATGACGGAAACAATTTTTCAAAGATTAATGACTATAAAAAACTGAACAATCTTAAAGCAATGATAACAAAAAGTAGAAAAACCAAAATTATTTTTTGTTATCCATCAAATCTTCAATTTGATCGCTATTATAATAAACAACACTATTACACTGATTTGAAAGATATACCAAATAGTTTATCTGAGATACTGAATAAAGAACTGGGATGCAAGATGATTCCTTTGATTTATGAGAACAATAAAACAACAGTCAAAGAAAAAACACTTAGCTCCACTTTCTTTTTTGATTATCAGGGCGGTGACCAGAAATTAAAAAGCGATATGTCAGAACACCCGGTTTTGTTTGGCGTATTGAACAAATACTATACAACATTGCATTTTGAAAACAGTTCTGAATTGATGTCTGTTTTAGAGGAAATTGGATTTGTTGAGACTGAAGAAGCCGCGCCATTATGGTTTGGCGGTGTTGAATTTTTTAATGATGTTCAATTAAAACAGAAAAGAGAAGAAAAAGAGAGGCAGATGAAAGAGCTTGATCAAGCCATAAGAGATATTGATTTAGAACTATTAATGAATCGGAGATTTAAATCCATTCTTTATACTAATGGGAAAGAACTAGAACATACCGTTCAGGAAATACTGGAACAGGTCATGGATTGTCGTTTATCTGACTTTCAGGATTTAAAGAAAGAAGATTTCTTGATCAAAAAAGAAGATGTATCGTTTATTGGGGAGATCAAAGGAGTTAATACTAACGTCAAAAATAGTTTTATTTCACAACTTGATAATCATGCTGATGAAAGAGCTGACAATCATCCCGAAGAAAACCTGAAACGGCTGCTAATTATAAATGACCAAAGAGATCAAGATCCGGCAACGAGAGAGCCTGTTGCGGAGGAGCAGATCGAAAAGGCGAAACGTAGCAAATGTTTAATTATCAGAACACCTGACTTGTTAAAAGTATATGAGATGTTCAAAATGGGAGAACTTACTACAAACCAAATATATGAGTGTTTCTCTGAGAATAGTGGATTATTTAAAACTGAGATGTTTTTGGAAAATAAAAAACGAATGGAAGAGGCAGATGATAAATAAAGCTAACGAGAAAAACGATTATTTATATCATTACACATCATTAGAAAATCTGGCATTAATCCTTAAAAATAGAACAATAAGATTTAGTCCTCTAAGCAAAGTCGATGATTTGCAAGAAAGCAGGTCGAAAGATCTTAAGAATATTGGAAGATTTGTTTTTGTCAGTTGCTGGACCGATGAGAACAAGGAAAGCATCCCGATGTGGAAAATGTACGGTAGTATGGAATCGGGTGTGAGGGTTGGATTGCCAAAAAATCCATTTGTTAGGCAGAAGACGACAAAAAGTGATCTTGAAAAGATTTTTGGTCATATTCAGTTTAAGAACGAATTAGATGGTGAAGAGAGCATAGATACATTAATTAATATGGCATATTTAGTTGAGAATAGTATTTATTCTCCTGAAATGCTACACAAAAAGGACATACTAAACAGAATTAACTACACAGACAAAATCAACCTATTGGAACCAAAAACGGTATTCTCTGATTGTGAAAGAACCCTTCTCGATTTTGAAGAAATTGGCATTTATAAAAATATGTATTGGGAGTTTCAAAAGGAATGGAGATACTTGATTCACATCTATCCGCTAAAGCTCACATCAGATGCGGAGCTAAATTACAAAAGACTATATGAAGTTATAGATAAATTGAAGAGAGATGAATTAATCTCACCGATAGATCATTATGACTTTGAAATTTCGCCAGAGGCATACAAGAAAATGATTATTACCAAAAGTCCTAGGTTATCTCCTGGAAACGAAATCTTATTATCTTCACTTGTAGATAAATACAATTCGGATGCTTTTGTGGCAGAAAGTGTTCTCAAAGGGATGGTCTAATATTATATGTCAATTTATAGCGAATTAAACTTATAGCGAGAACAGAAAGGTATTACAAAATGATTAAAGTAATTAGACTATATGAAGAAGACGAAGAATCGTATAACAGCGTTGAAGAATTAAAGGAAGATCTGGATAGATATGATGATTATCTTTTGGAAGGAAATCCTTCATTAAAAAGAGAAGATCTGAAACATGAGATCTATTACGAATACGGATATTTCATTCTTGATGATTCCAGCATGAAACTGTATGATGCCAATGAATTCTATAGAGCGATCTATAACGGCGAAATCAAAGATCTGAAGGAAGTTGCAGTAATCGATGTGAAAAGATGGGACCGGTTTTCGGATCTGATCAGACTGACAAACAAGTAATCAAGTTGTAGCTGTTGCTACAGCTTTTTCATATAGAAGGAAGGAGAGTTTATATGCATCAGCAATTTCTATGGGTTAATTATGATAAACCGCAGTATCTGTCGTCATCAGATTTTTCAAATGAGAAGATCAGAAACTTTGCCGGTTACACCTGGAATCCAGGAAAATGCAGCAGTGCTTTATATACGTTGATGGGAGACTTGTGGAAAGGCGACAGACTGATCCTGATTGGACAGTACAGAGATGAAAACGAAAGAAATCCCATGGTGATTCAGATGAGAAGCCGTTTTGATGATATGGAATATATGGGCAATATCTGGTATGGCGCTACGCTTCAATACGAAAATGCAGGAAGATTATTTACAACTTCTAATATAAATGAAGATGATGAAGAAGGAACTCACTACATTGAACCGGTCTTTTACCGATATGTCCTGAACCATACAAAACATGAATACTTTTACCGCTATAATCTGAAAAGTGTCAATAATTGGCTCAATCCCCTGGCGTTCTTGCTCATGAACGGAAAGGGAAGGTGCGGCGGTAAATACGGAATGTGGATCGGTGATGAGCTTGAAGTTACAAACGATAAGGGCAAAGTCAAAGCATTGGGTTATGAAGAAATGACCAGGGTTTATAATTACCGGTATTTCACTAATCAGAACCCGACAGATAAAGACTGGTAAATGGATATGAAAATAAATATGAGGTTTTGGCAGCGGATGGCTGCTTTTTTCTTTTGGAGGTGAGATTTAAATGCACATCGTTTTTGTTTTGCTGTCGGTATTGATTATACCGGTACTCTGTCTTTTCCTGGGACTGCAGATCATATCCCTGGGAGATTTTGTAAAATCGGGATTTGAAGAAGAATTCAGGATCATCTTTGATATCAATAGATATAAAGAGTATCCTGAATTTTTATTCCCGGTCCTGGCTCTGTCTTTGCTGACGATCGTTTCATTTCTGATGAATACGGTCTTTTCTGCTAGTGCCAGGGCAAAAAAGAAAGTCAGATCTCTTACACCAGATGAAAAAAAGAGATCATCAAGGCTTGCTTCAAGACACGAAGCCAAGAAGGGAACGCAGCGTCTGGAATTCGATTCAAAAGGCCATAACCTGCAGAACAGCACGTTTAGAGGAATGATCGATATTCTGTTTGATCCTTATAAACGTCTTCACAACAGGATGATAACGCTGCTGAAGATATCTGATGTTTATAAGTTCAATACGCTTCATAAATGGAATGTCGGTGATGAAGTAACTTACAGAAGGGGAGGTCCTCCGGTTCTTACATCAAAAAGAAGGATCTGGGTGGATGCTGCAGATACCCATTCTCTTGTCGTAGGTACGACAAGATCAGGCAAAACATTCTCTATCGTCAATATCCTAATTCAGTCATTACGGATGTCCGGTGAATCCATGATCGTCATGGATGTTAAGGGGGAGTTGTATAAGACACATGGTCAGTCTCTTATCAATGATGGTTACGATGTCAAAGTCGTCGACTTCATCAATCCGAAAAGATCCTTAAGATGGAATCCCTTCGGCATCATCATAAAGAAATACAGACAAGCCTATAAGGAATATCTGAAAGAGATGTCTTCACAGGAATACCGAAACATTGTTGATGAAGTTGGCCAGAACAGGATCCTGATTGCACAGCTTAAAAAGAAGATAGAGGAAACCGAAGGGAACCATGATGATCTGCAAAAACAGATAGAAGTCCTGGAAAATGAGCTCGAATCCCTGAACAGAATGCTTCCAAAGCCAAACTATTCGGAAGCTCAGGAACTCATATCCGATATCGCAATGCGTCTATGCCATGAAGAGCAGGCAAGAGATCCTTTCTGGCCTTCTTCCGCTGCAACACTATTAGAAGGCTATATCAACTTCCTTTTGGAGGAACAGATCGCTGATGAAAAAGGGAATATGCATTTCCTTCCGGATGAAATGATCAATATGCGATCCGTCCGTATGGTCCATGACCAGGGAAAGCAGACGATCGATCCGAAACAGCATGATAACTGCAGCACGATCCTGGAATACTGGCTTACCCACTACAGGAAGGTAACGGATCCATCTTATATGAGACTCATAGAATATGTGAGATCTCCGGATAATACCAGAGGATCCATATCTTCTGTATTCTCTGATAAGATCAAATACTTTATCAACAACGAAAACATACTAAGAATGACATCGGTGTCTGATTTTGATCTTAAACAGCTTGGAGAGAAGAAGACTGCGGTCTTCATTGGCATTCATGATGAAAAGGGAACCTATCATGAGCTTCCATCTATCTTGATTTCTCAGACCTATGAGGAACTGATCAAGCTGACAAGAACGGAAGAAAAGGACAAGAAGGCTGCAAGACTGATAGTCCCTGTCTATGTCGTATGGGATGAATTTGCCAACGGAGCGGAATGGGACAATATCGTCAATGCTCTGACTGCCGGATTATCCAGGGGCGTCAGATTCTGTCTTGTCATACAGGATTTTGCTCAGCTTGCCACAAGGTATGGAAACGATAAAGCCAAGACCATAAGGTCCAACTGTCAGAATCTTTTCTATCTTCTGGCTGGCGAATATCAGACATTAAAGGACATCTCAGATCTGTGCGGATCAAAGATCGTCTGGAACCAGAACAGGCAGGAAAAGGAGAGTGTTCCGGTTTTATCTACAGATGCGCTATCCAAACTCTCAATGGGTGAAGCTGTAATTATCAGGCAACGAAGGAATCCGACGCTGCAGAGGCTAAGAGCTTTTGATAAGTACTGTTTTTATCTTCCTGAAACGCCGGCGATTCCTGAACACAAGCTTCCTGAAGCACAGATTTTTGATCTGAAGGAGGAATTCGATCGAAGAGTGAGGAAAGAAGAAAAGACAGGCCGATCAGATCATAAAGAGGAGAAACAGAAAGAAGAGGAAACAAAGAATGAAATTGTTAATGAAATCGATGATGTTGAAACAAACAAGGAAGGAGATGAACTTGGACTGAATGAGAACTGATCTGCTTTGGATGCCTGTAAAGCTGTTGGGCATCTTTTTTATTGTGACATTGCTGATATTGATACCGGTTTGTGCCGTCTTTGCACCGATCGCCTATATAGGATCACTGTTTGGAAATACCTTTGGAACAGTGGAAGAAAACTTCAGCGGATCCTATGCAGGAAACTTTACAGAAGAACTGGATGCCTATGTTTTTGATAATCGAGTATCAGTAGACTATAACGCTTTGACAGGATGCGTTCTGTATGACATGAAGGATGATCCGTCGGAATGTCTAAGCAGAATTAATACCGATACTGGAGAAATGGATAAGAAGTATGAGGAATTTCTGTCACTACCGGAAAAGGAATATATCGGATCCTTTGATGATTCTTATTTCAATAAGATCCATGTATTAGGCAAATATACGGTTTCAAGGTATGAAAAAATAGGGTCCCATGAAGAAACAAGGATCACAGGTTATAACATCTATGGTCCGATAAGGGAACCGATCATAGAAACGATTATTGTCGATGACTATGACTGGGTCTATTATCCGGAAGTCTTAAGAGGAAAATGCGTCGATACGGATACCGTTGCCTGCAACATTATTCTGGAAGATAAAGATGTCTACCCCTATCAATCCATATCCTTCAGCCTTTCAGATCATTATGGTATTCATGTCGATCCGAAAACCTATGAGATCACAATGGAGAATTACCAGCTCTGGTCTGGAGATATCCTGTATGCCTTCTCAAAAGGAACAGTTATAGAATCGTCCAATAAAGAGATCCTGCTCAGGATCGATGTAAATGATATCGATCTCTACGCAAGATATGTATCGGAGGATGGACTGCTGTTTCCTCAATTCTCTCATGGAGAGATCGTAGAAGCTACAGAGATCATCGGATATTCCGAAGGAGAGACAAAGCTGTATCTTTGCAATTCATTCAATGAATATATCAATCCGGCTCTATTTGTATCTCCGGGTGATATCTTTTCAGGACTGGGAAACGGAACGATTATCATCGGCATGGAAGACTTTGCCCCGGACTTCTCTGATACAAGAGTCTGGTATGGAACTGATGATGGGGGAATCAATCCCTACGGCAACAACCACATGGGTCAATGCACATGGTTCTGCTGGGGGCTATTCTACCAGCACTATGGCTTTGATCCGGGATTCCGTAATCAGGGATCTTTGTGTGCCTATCAGACATATCAGAATCTGAAAGAGAAAGGATGGGCCTATTCAAGATCGCCATCGCCTGGTGCAGTGTTCTCTACAACAAACTTTGAGCATACCGGTATTGTTGTGGCTGTGTGCAACGAAAATACTATGATTATCGTTGAGGGAAACTTCAACCACAGGAATGACAGCTTTGAACAGTTCATAAAAATACCTGACTGGTCGATGCGTACAGTATCAACTAGATACTACAAAGAAGGGGTGGGTTTTGTATTCTGCAATCCACCAAGGAATTAAGAAAAGAAAGGAACAATAGCTTATGGCTAGAATTGCATATATCAGAGTTAGCAGTATTGATCAGAATACTGCTAGGCAGGAAGAAATGTTTAAAGATCTTCTAATTGACAAATTCTATATTGAAAAAGTGTCTGGCAGAAACGTTAAAGATCGCACTGAATTGTTGAAAATGATGGATTACGTCAGAGAAGGAGATACGGTCATCGTTGAGAGTATTTCCCGTTTTGGACGTTCACTTGCCGATTTGCTGAACTTGATCGATCAGCTGAATGAAAAAGGAGTTCAGTTCAAATCTTTGAAAGAAGGAGATATTGACACAACAACACCGACAGGCAAACTCGTATATTCGATCTTTTCTTCTCTTTCAGAATTTGAAAAAGATACGATCCGGCAAAGACAGGCAGAGGGGATTGCTTTGGCTAAAGAAAGAGGTGCCTACAAGGGAAGGAAACGAATCGATTTTGATTATGACAGATTTGAACTGCTATATCAGCGATGGAAAAACGGAGAGATCAAAAAAGGATTCATGGCGAAAAAACTCGGAATGTCTTTGGGCACTTTAAGACGGCGAATCAAAGAATACGAAGCTGAGGGAAGAAATAAAGATGATGCACTGTCGTAATCGATAGCGATCCTTACTTAAGCAAGATAAAGGATTTGTTAACAAAACTGTTAACAAATCCACTCGAACAATCAGGCTCTGCCTGATTTTTTGCTTATTTTAAAGGCTAATTGGCGTTAGTTTAGAAACTTGTTTTTGTTAACAGACCTGTTAACAAAAAACTTATATGAATTACTGAAACATGGAAAGAAAGGACGAAAATGGCAAACAGCGAAAAGGTGCTGGGTTTCAGATTTGATGAAGATGTTCTTCAGAAACTGGACTATTTAATGAGAGAAAACGCAAAGGAAGCAAGTCGTCTAGGCGTAAAAGCCAAGACCAGGAAAGACTTCTTTGAGGATGGCATCAGAGAACTCTACATGAAGGAGATGAAGAAAGGACAGGATGCAGATGTTGTTGATCGGATCTCCGAATTTGTAAATGAGGAAGTTGAATCCTCAATAATCAATCTGCAGAAAAAGATCGACGAGATCCTGTTTCTAACAATCAAAAACGATTATGGTAACAGAGTCTTATATCGCAGCCCCAGTATTCTGCCGCCGCCGAAAAGCGTTGAGCAGGCAATTCGGATCATTGTGAATGAAGAATCCGGATGGGATAAAGCTCTGGAGAGTTATCTGAGAAAAGAGTGGAAGAAAATGGATGATCAGATCAGTGAAGGAGGTGATGTATTTTGATTCAGTTCATCAATAAAGCAAGATATTTCAAGATCGGCCAGCAGGCTCCAAAAAACAGCTGCTTCAAGGGAACCGTTACGCCACAGTCGATCTTTGGCGGATCCGGCAGCTACTTTGAATATACTGAACGATATGTTGGCAAGGCATGCGATTCTTTAATGAATTATACAGGAAGGTATGGAGCTACAGTGTCGTCTTTGGGTAATTTGGATTCTAAAGAAAAGATTGATGAATTTAAAAGAAAAGGCGTTGAAGCCTTAAGCAAGGAAGGAGCTGTTTGTTATGAATTTGTTTTAAGCATGAAGGACTATGAAACAGCTGCAAACTACAATATCGTTAATCAGGAACAGTTTTCTGCAGTCATCAAAAGAATTGCACCGGTCTATTTTAAGTCAATTGGGCTGGATCCGGAAAACGTGTCATGGTGGGAAGATTTTCATCCGGAGAATAGGACTAGTACGATTCCGCATCCGCATATTCATTTTCTGTTTTTTGAAAATAAACCATCCGGAGCATTTGATAAAACGTATGGAAAGCTGCCAAAGAAAGCGTTGGATGATTTTAAAAGATTGTTTGCAAATCAGTTACTGAAAAGAGAAGACAAAGGCGTTTACAGGGATTTGTTCAACAGCATCAATATCTCCAGAAAAAATGTACTGGATCATCTTAAGCACGCAGATCTGAAAAGCGTAAAATCTCTAAAGGATCTGTATGCCGTACTGCCAAAAACCGGAAGGCTGCAGATCAATTCTGCCAATATGGCTCCTTATAGAGAAACGGTATTCAAAGTTGTTGATGATCTTCTTGATTCTAAAGAATGTAAAAATACCTGGGAAAAGTATCTGTCCAGTCTTGACCAATATGAGCGGCAAATCAATCAGAAAGTAGGAACCACTGTTTCCTCTAGAAAGGAAATTGAAATCTCAAAGCTGAAGGACCAGATTGCAAACTATATCCTCTCAAGCAGGAAAGGGTACATCGAAGAAAACTCATATGGCAGCATTTTAAAAAACAAAAACTACAAGATTTCTGATGGCAGCAGCGGTCAGCTTTATAAAGACAGCTCCATAGTCAGAGGCAGGCTGTCAAGCCGTAATTCAACAGCATCAACTAAAAGAGCAATTAACGGTTTGGTTGCAAAAAGACAAAAGGAGATCGAAAGAGAGATTGACTTATATCTGAACGCGAATAGTCATTCAATGGAAATGTAAGGGGAGGTGTTTGATGATCAGCTACAAACCGTTTTATAAAACACTTAAGAAAAAAGGAATCTCACAATATTTGCTGCGTCACATGGGAATCAGCCCAACCGTATTAACTTCAATAAGAAATGGCCGAAGTATTTCTTTATACACATTGAACAGATTGTGCCTTCTGTTAAACTGTAAGCTAAACGATATAGTGAAGTATACCAGAACAGAGGAAGAAATTGAGATGCTGAAAAAGGACTTTGTTCCAACGCATCGTGTGGATGCACATAAAAAGAAATTGAAATCGGATAAAAAGATGTCGGATTATGAGTGATGAAGAATTGCAAAATGGAATTATTTAGACAGTTTCTTATCAGACTTGAGAGGATGCTTATGGAGATCCTGGCGATGAGATGGTCTACTAAATTGTTTATAGTATTCTACGTCTTCTTCGGTTCTTTCAAAGGTGAAAATATCGTGTGGTTCGCAATCTATGATCGTGCACAGCATGTTGAGGCTGTTTAAGGTAATGCTTTTTCCCTTTTTGATAGATTCCAATACACATGAGCTGATGCCCATATGCTTGAGCTCGTATTGTGATATCTTTTTTTCTTTAATCGTCTTAAAAAATGGAGAATAATCTATCATAAAACAAGTATCAAATACTTCTTTTTTAAGAATACTTACCTAAAAATAGGTACGTATTTTAATTATCAAAAAGCATAATTATGAAATCCCAAACCACTATAACAAAACGATAATTTACATAATCATAAAACATCATAAGGAGAACATATGCAAAAAATATTCGGATATGTCAGAGAGAGCACCATGCAACAGGCGATGCATGGATACAATATTGAAGAACAAAAAAGAGTTATAGAAGATTACTGCAGGTATCATTTCAAGGATTATGAACTTGAGATTTTTGTTGAAAGAGGAAAATCCGCAACATCAATGAATCGGCCCGAGCTTCAGAATCTATTAGATAAAGTAAAAAAAGCCAAGGCAAGCAAGGTCATCTTTCACAGTCTGGACAGATTGACCAGAGATATTGCAGATCTATATTGGCTGATCAATTATTTTGACAAGAATCAGATTGAACTTGTTTCTGTCATGGAAAGTTTTGATCTGACCAGCGCAATTGGCAGATCGCATGTCTATAATTCTGGCGTATATGCGCAACTGGAATCAGAGCGAACTTCCGAAAGAACGATCCGCGCAATGAAACAGGCGGTCATAGAGAAAAAGTATCCGTTTTCTCATTCACCATTAGGATATGACAAGATCGATAAAATGCTTTATCCGAGCAAGGATGAGAATCAGATCAAAATCGTAAAATACATATTCAATACTTTTGCAGAGAACCGGCATAATTATCGGGAGGTCGTCAATGAAGTAAAGAAACGATTTGATTACAAGATGGATGATCAAGCAATCGTGAAGTTGCTCCGTCGAAGGCTTTATACTGGAACAATGGAATACAGAGGTGTCGTTGTTGAAAACTATTGCGAACCTTTGATCGATCAGAAAACATTTGATGATGCAAATGAAAACTCCAAGATCATAAAAAAACGATATAGAAGAACAATGTATCTCTTCCAGAATTTAGTCGTATGCGCTGATTGCGATTCCCGAATGTCACACACTTGCGGTACCGGCAGACACAAAAAAGTATATGAATATTATCGTTGCAAGGTGTGTGGCCATCGGGCTTCTCAAGATATGATCCTTGAGAAAAAAGCCTTTCAGCTTCAAGGCCTTGCCAATGAATATTACAGAGATAACTCTGGTTATAAGGAAAAGAGAAAACAGATTGCACTAATGCGCAAAAATCAAAAGAAGCTCGTAGAGAAACAAAAGGGTCAAGGCATTGACGTCGAAACTTTCTATGAGCTTTTTCTTAACTATGAGAATGAGATCAATGCATTATCAAAAGAACTGGATAATATCGAGAGAAAAGAATTATACTTCGACAGTTTAGAAAAGACTCTTCAGAAAGAGATCATTCATAAGTATGTCAAACTGATCCGTGTTCATTTCAAGAATCAAGGATACAAGATCACTGTTGAGTTAATAAGGAAATAAAAAAACAAATCCGACTACGCAGATGATCAGTGGGGAACTGTGCTGCGAAGTCGCTATTTCATTAAAGAGCTGCTTGTATTTACGGTTTCTGACATTAGCAAAATTGATGGCTGAAAAGCTGAAAAAATGTTAGAATGAATGTGCATTATAAGCAGTTCCTTATGAAATGTTTGGTTCATTTCTGTAAAAGGTGATGTTACTTATATTTGCTCCATCTGAAAAGAAAGCCTTCCCTGCGGAAGACTTTTTTTGATGTTTAAATGCTTTCTTTCAGCTGCTTCAGCAGTTCTTCTTTGGTATAGATCGGCCAGTGTCCGCCGATGCAATAGTCCATGTCGAGAGTTTCCAGCGTTTCAACAAGACCTCTTGTCAGGCTCGGATCGGCTTCCCAGGTCGGGAAGACGCCGGAGATCGCATCGCCGAAGAAGAGGACTTTTTCTTTCGGCAGATAGACCAAAGAGGCATCGTCGGTATGCGGTGATATCGCTTCAAAGACGATGATCGGGGTATTGCCGGCATCGATCCTCAAGGATCCGTCATAGACGATATCGGCTTGTTTCACGATGATCGGCTTGTCATCTCTGTATTCCAGGGCGATGGAAGGATCCCATGACAGGAACTGTTTCTCGTATTCTTCATTCTGTTTGGAAATGAAATCCTTGAGATATCTGTCCGTCCTTCTGTTTGCGATCGATAATCCACTTATCGCATGCATGGCGAAACTGTGGTCCCAATGCCAGTGGGTGATGATCGTGAGGCTGGGAAGTTCAAGTCCTTCTTTGTTTAAAAGATCATAGAATTCTTTCACGTGTTCATCGGAATGACCGGAATCGACGGCAATAGAGAATCTGTCTCCTTTGATGTAGCCTAAGGCAGGGCGGTCACGCTCTTGTTCATATTCGGAATAGTAGATCTTATCGCTCAGTTTGTATAAATTCATCTGTTTCACCTTCGTAAAATAATCGTACCATCATTTTGAACACAGGTAAAAGTTTTCAGGTGACTTCTCTTGGTATAATGAATCTGTATAAGCATATGGAAACTGCTTCCCGCCTGGCGGGATAGAAAGGAGATCCATGCCGAAAAATCATGTGAAGTTTCATTCGGTCAACGGCAAACGTCTGGTCCTTGTCGCGGACGATGAGATGATCAACCGGGAGATCCTCGGTGCGATCTTAAGGGAAGACTATGAGATCATCTATGCCTGTGACGGACAGGAGACGATCGAGAAGATGCGGGAAAACAAGGACACCCTGTCACTCGTGCTTCTGGATGTCCTGATGCCGAAAAAGACGGGTATCGAGGTACTGAGCGATGTGCGTTCCGACGCCGATCTTTCCCGTATCCCGGTCATCGTCCTGACTTCGGAATCCGATACCGAGGTGGAAAGTCTGCAGCTCGGGGCGATCGACTTCATCCCGAAACCGTATCCCAACAGGGAAGTCATACAGGCAAGAGTCTTGCGTACGATCGAACTTTCGGAAGACAGAGACATCATCCAGTGGACGGAGCGCGATCCTCTGACCGGACTTTATAATAAAGAGTATTTCTATCGTTATGCCCAGCAGTACGATCAGTTCCATAAAGACAAGATGATGGATGCGATCGTCATCGATATCAACCACTTCCATATGATCAACGAGCGCTATGGCAATGCCTATGGCGATGAGGTCCTTACAAGGATCGGTGAAAGGGTCAGGGAACTGGTGAGAGATGAAGGAGGCATCGTCTGCCGTAAGGAGGCAGATACCTTCTTAGTCTATTGTCCGCATCGGGAAGACTACAAGAAGATCCTGGAATCCGCCAGCAGCGGACTCTCCGGCGATGAGCTAGCAAACAACCGTGTCCGTCTTCGTATGGGCGTCTATACGGATGCCGATAAGAGCCTGGATATCGAGAGACGTTTCGACCGTGCCAAAACGGCAGCCGATACCGTCAAAAATTCTTTCACCAAGACGATCGGCATCTATAATGACGACTTACATGAAAGAGAAATGTATGCCGAACAGCTGATCGAAGACTTTTCATCTGCGATCACAAATCAGCAGTTTCAGATCTATTACCAGCCGAAATTCGATGTGACTTCCGATGTGCCGATCCTGTGTTCTGCGGAAGCTCTGGTCCGCTGGTTCCATCCGAAACTGGGCATGGTTTCCCCCGGAGTTTTCATCCCGCTGTTTGAAGAGAACGGCCTGATCGAAAAACTGGACCTCTATGTCTGGGATAAGACGGCGGAACAGATCGCCAGGTGGAAAGAAGAATTCGAATATGCGATCCCGGTCTCCGTCAACGTCTCCCGTATCGATATGTATGATCCCCAGCTCGTAGAGAATCTGCAGGGGATATTGAAAAAACACGGATTATCCTGTGAAGACCTCGTGCTGGAGGTCACCGAATCCGCCTATACGGAAAACTCTTCGCAGATCATCGAGACTGTCGAGCGTCTGCGCGAGCTCGGTTTCAAGATCGAGATGGATGATTTCGGAACCGGTTATTCTTCCTTACATATGATCTCATCGCTGCCGATCGATGCGATGAAGGTGGATATGCAGTTCATACGCAATGCCTTCAAAGAAGGCGGCAATACCAGGATGCTGGAAGTCATCATCGACATTGCGGATTTCCTCAATGTTCCGGTCATTGCGGAAGGCGTCGAGACCGAATATCAGCTCGACCAGCTGAGAAAGCTCGGCTGTGAGATCGTACAGGGCTACTTCTTCTCCAAGCCGGTCCCGTCAGAGGAATTCGAACCGTTCATCCTGCAAAGGAAGGAAGCTTTGAAAAATACCGGCAATGAGCCGGATATCGAATCGACGATCAAAGAGGCGCAGATCGACAAGGCAAAAAACACGTTCTCCAAGATCGATGAAGTGGAAGATGCGTATGGCGAAAAAGGGAAGGCCTTCCAGTTAAGGACGGCCAACATCGCCTTTGCGGTCCTCGCTTTTCTGGCATCGGTCATCCTGTTTGCCATGGATGTCTATGTGGCGAAAGGCTACGTCAGGATGCAGGAGGCTTCGGATCGTTACATACAGGCCCAGACAGCTGCTTCCGACATGGAAAGCGCATCGGATTATCTGACCGACTGCGTGCGCAGCTTCGTCGTCACCGGCGATATGGAGCACCTCAATGAGTTTTTTGAAGAAGTCAATGTGACGAAGAAAAGAGATCAGGCCGTACAGGATCTCGAAGATCTGCTGGGCGGGGAGAACACTTCCGCTTTGGACAGCTTAAACAAGGCTCTTGATCTGTCCAACGAACTGCTTAAGACCGAATATAAGGCGATGCGTCTGGTATTACAAAGTCAGGGCAGCGATCTTTCCAAAGTGCCTGAGGAGATCTCAGAAGTCGTTTTGTCGCAAGAGGAACTGTCGATGAGCGAAGCAGAGCTCAAAGAAAAGGCGCAGAGCCTGGTCTTCGATTCCGAATATATGCTGTATAAGGACAGGATCCGCGACAACGTTTCGATGTGCACCCGCTATCTGATCTCCTCTTCCTCGCAGGAACTGCAGCTGGCAAGCGATCAGCTTACGGGCTTGGTGAATCTGCAAGGTCTGATCATGGTGATCTTCTTACTGATCGTGGTGGGCATGGTGGCTCTTATCTCCTTGCAGGTAAGAACGCCTCTGACCAGGATGGTGAAGAAGATGCAGGAGAACGAACCGATCGTGCCGACAGGTGTCGAGGAGCTGCGTTTCGTTTCCAGGACCTACAACAAGATCCTGAAAGAGAACCGTTCGACCCAGGACAGGCTTTCCTTCGAAGCTTCCCATGATGCTCTGACGGGTCTGTTCAACAGAGGAGCTTATGAGCTGCTGATACAGAACGTCGATCAGGATCATATGGCGATGCTGATCGTGGATGTCGACCACTTCAAACAGATCAATGATACCTATGGCCACGCGGTCGGTGACAAGGTACTGAAGAAAGTCGCCGAACTGCTGAAACATTCGTTCCGTTCGGTCGATATCATCTGCCGTTTCGGCGGGGATGAATTCGTCGTCGTCATGACCCGTGTCAATTCTTCGATGCGTCAGCTCGTGGAAAACAAGATCTCGCAGCTCAACACGATACTCAAGCAGCCTGAAGAAGGCCAGCCGGAAGTGTCGTTAAGTGTGGGTGTGGCTTTCTCTGACCGGCACAATCCGCAGGGAACGATCTTTGAAGATGCCGATGCGGCATTATACAGGATCAAGGAAGCCGGCGGCAACGGCTGCGGTTTCTATGGAGCTTAGCTATTTAAAATTGGTCATCAAAAATGTACAATAGACTCATAAAGATAAGAATCAAGAAAGGAAGAAAAAATGGGCTTATTCGACAAATTATTTAAAAAGGAAGAAGAGGTAGTATTACCTGAACTGAATGTATCGGATGATGACATCGTCGCGATCGCTGACGGTGAGGTCATCGACATCACTACAGTCTCTGATGCAGTTTTTGCTGAACAGATGATGGGTAAATCCACCGCCTTCAAGTACAACAAGGACAAAGTCGTTCTTTGTTCCCCGGCAAACGGCACTCTGGCAGTTTTGTTCCCGACAGGACATGCATACGGCATCATGATGAACAATGGCGTCGAACTCTTAGTCCATTGCGGTGTCGACACTGTCAACGCCAACGGCGACGGCTTCAAGCTCTTAGGCAAGAAACAGGGCGATGCAGTCAAGGCCGGCGATCCGATCGTCGAGGTCGACATCAAGAAGCTTTCTGCAAAATATGATATGTCTACGATGCTGATCATCACCAATGCCAACGGCAAAGAGCTCGATTTCATCGCTCCGCAGCCGGTCACAAGAGGACAGAAGGTCACGAAATAATCTTATTCAAGGTGCTCCGGCACCTTTTCTTTATGCCTTTTTTGAATTGCCAGGAAGAGATTATGTCAATATCTTGACATACACAAACACTTTAAAAAGTGAAACAATAATATCGTTGGATGGCCATCCTCCTGAATTCAAAAGAAAAGATTAAGAAAAAGAATAGGAGGAGAAAACTGAAATGTATAAAGTACTGGAAGACATGGATGACAGTCTTCTTACTTTGAAAGACTTGCGTGATGAATGGTCTGAAATGTTCGATGTAAGGGAAGATGAACTTGGTCCTTCTTCCTATAAGAGGTATATGGAATCGGATTACTATGATGATACGACCTATATCTTAGACACACAGTCTCACATCTGCTACAAAGCCAATGACTTCTTCCATATGCATGTGAAAGAGGAACTGAGTTGAAAATTGGAACTTAAGCTGCTTGCTGTACGGATGTACAGGTACCTTCTGAAAAGACAGGCTTGATGCCTGTCTTTCGCATTAATAGATATCGTTATAGGAATCGGGCTGTTTCAGAAGTTCACAGAAATGAAGAAGGGCCGGATCACTGCTGTTTCTTTTCCAGATGGCGTGGATCTCTTCGACTTCTTCGTTTCCCTTCATCGGCAGAAAGACGAGACCTTCCGCATTGTTGATCTTCTTGATGCAGTAGTCGGGCATGATGGAGATGCCTTCTTCCGAAGCCACCATGATCAGGATGGATTCGACATCGGTGGAACGGCACAGGATCTGCGGATGGAAACCGGCCTTGTGATAAAGATCCATGAACTGTGAATCGCCGTAGTTGTCGGATAGTTCCGATGGTGACATGTAGATGATCGATTCGTTTTTCAGATCGATCCTTTCCAGATACTCTCTCTGACAAAGCGGATGTGAGGCATAAAGAGCGGCATAGAGCCTGGCTTTTTCGATCTGTACGGCTTCATATTCTTCGCTGGCTTTCAGGTTCGTCGAATCCCAGGTGAAGATGATGTCGTAATCTCCTTTCAGCAAGCCGTTGGCAAGTTTGTCGGAAGTCTCTCTGTAGCACATCAGCAGGACGCCGGGCACCATGCGGTGGAAGGCCCTCAGCTGATCGGAAAGACCGCTTCGCTCATAGCCTTTGATGTAGCCGATGCGGATGGTGCCGAATACGCCGTTGGATGCCTGCAAGGCACGCTGTCTGGCGTCATTGAGCCGGCTGAGTATGAGCCTGGCATCGGAAAGAAAGCTCGTGCCGGCGGAAGTCAGGGTGATAGGCCTGGTGGAGCGGTCGATGAGCTTGAGTCCCAGATCATCTTCCAGTGCTTTGATCTGCTGGGTCATGGCGGTCTGGGTGATGTAGTTTTCTTCGGCGGCTGCCGAGAAGGATCTGGTCTGGGCGACAGAGATGAAGTATTTCAGCTGATTCGTATTCATAGTTGGACCTCTAGTATAAGTATATCTTATATTAGTATGCAAAAAACAGCCTTAACATCGGCACTTATGGATGTTTTAATATAACTATGAATCATATTAAGTTCACCGGACAGACGATCAAAGAGTACGGGATGCTGAGCATCGCGACCTTGTTGATCGCCTTGGCTGTCAAAGAATATCTGATCCCTTGTCAGATCGTGACAGGCTCGGTCTCCGGACTGGCGCTTCTGGTGAGCGAACTGCTTCCGCTAAGCGAATCTTTGATCGTACTGGTGATGAATCTGTGCTGCCTTCTGGTCGGCGTCTGTTTCTTAGGCAAGAAGTTCGGGATCCGCTGCATCTATATCTCGGTCTTGCTTCCGGCTATGATGTCGATGCTTCCGCAGGCCGATGTCTTACTGACATCTTCCAAGACAGTCAATGTGCTGATCTTCTTATGCCTTCTTACGGCAGGGCAGTGCATCATGTTACATCTTGATACGACGTCGGGGGGTCTCGATACGATAGCGGAAGTCCTGGCAAGAAAGCTTCGCGTTTCGACAGGCCTGATGATCGGCGTGCTTGGTGCTGCCGTATCGGTATTGACGATCGGTATCTATGGCTGGCAAAGTGCGCTGCTTGGTGTGATCGTCACCCTCAGCAACGGTCTGATGATCAATGCGGTGAATATGGCAAAGGACTTCGGGTTCCGGCCGATCCACGGACATGCCAAAGCGAGTATCTGAAGAGCCTGGTGCTCTTTTTCTTTTTCTAAGGTAAAATGGACTTGGTCAGGGAGGCTTATCTTATGAAACTGTTCATCGCATCCGATATCCATGGAAGCAGCTATTACTGTGAAAAGCTGATGGAGCGCTATAAGGAAGAAAGACCCGATGAGGTATTGCTTCTGGGTGATATCCTTTATCACGGGCCGAGGAACGATCTGCCTGATCGCTATGATCCCAAAGCGGTCATTGCCATGTTGAACGATATTGCGGATAAGATCCTATGTGTCTGCGGCAACTGCGACTGCGATGTCGATCAGATGGTATTGGATTTTCCGATCCTGTCCGATTATTCTTTCCTGTATATCAATGGCGTGACCATCTATGCCACGCATGGCCACATTTACAACCAGAACAAGCCGATGCCCGGACTGCGGGGGATCCTCTTATGCGGTCATACGCATGTGCCGGCGATCGAGGAATATGAAAACTTCGTCTATCTCAATCCGGGTTCCGTTTCCATACCGAAGAAGGATTCAAAACACTCTTATATGGTTTTTGAAGACGGTCTTTTTCAATGGAAGGATGTCTTGAATGGGGAAGTTTATCAGGAATATGATGCCCGTTGAGCCTGTCTTTTCAACAGACTTGCATCTTTTGGCCTCTTTTGTGGTATAATTTTATGGCCGGTATTGAAAAATATCGGAAACTAAGACAAAATAGTATTGTCAATAAGCTGACTTGAGAGAGCGGTTTATCCTACCATCTTGGAAAGGTGGCGTACTGAAAGGTACCACAGGTTCGAATCCTGTAGTCAGCGCCATTGAAAATTCAGCCCTTATCCCTGCGATGAGGGCTTTTTCTTTTGTTGTTATAATAAAGATAAGAGAGGATCACGCTGATGAGAAAAATCATGAATATCATCTTATCTGTTTTCTTGTTTCTATCGCTTTTCGGCTGCGGCAGTAAAAACGAAAGTATAGCTGAATCAGGCACGCAGGATACAAAAGAAGAAGTGACGGAGATCTTTGCGCCCCAGACGCAGGAAGTAGATAGTTTTTATACGACTGTGATCAACGATTACGGGCTCCTGGATATGTACAACAACGATACGGCGCAGGAAGCTTATAAGCGTTACCGGAACTTCTCTTTGCGTTATCTGCTTTGTGCGGTACAGGAGAACGAAAACGAGATCATCTCGCCGCTGTCGCTTTACTACGCTCTGGCGATGTTAAGCAACGCTGCGGATGGTGAGACGCGTGCACAGCTGGAAAATGTCTTAGGCATGTGCAGTGAGGATCTCAATAATTTTCTGAAAGATCACGAAAGCAGTCAGAGTTTCTACAGCGCGGAAGAGTCCTATTACAACAAAGTGAATGCCGTCTTCTTCAACACGCATCATGGCCTGAAGCTGAAGCAGACATATGTCGATACCATCAAGGAATATTACGGCGAACTGATCGGCGAAGGCGATTTTGCGGACGGAAGTCAGATCGCTGAACAGGTCAACAAGATCGCATCGCTTGCCAGCAGAGGTACGCTCAACGATGTCCTTTCGCCATCCGACTTCAATGAGGACAGCTCCTTCGTCCTGCTCAACGCCTTGGCCAGCGGCGGCAAGTGGTACGGACCTTTCGATCCGGCGGATACGTACTATCAGGAATTCAATAACCGGGACGGTTCTGTTTCTCTTGCGGAGATGATGCATCAGGAACTGCAGGGTGCCTGGACCGGCGAGGGCTTCAGCGGTTTTGAAAAGATGCTGGACAACTCGACGACAGTGGTCGCTCTGCTGCCGGATGAGGGAACTGACATCTATGACTTCATCAACCGCATGGATGAAAGCACGATCTTTAACTTCAGTCGCTCGTATCAGAATTGGACCAACGAGGATTATAACGATGCCCAATACGGCTGTTCCGTCGACCAGCATATCACGCGTCTTGCGTTCCCGAAATTCAAATACGAGAAAGAATATGACCTCAATGAGGTCCTGACGAAACTGGGATTAAAGGATCTCTTTGATTTTACGAAAGCTGATTTTTCCAATATGGCGGACGGCGATGCCGCAACGATCGATCTCTTATATCTGGAGAAGGCCAAACAGAAATGCAGCATCGAGGTCAACGAAGAAGAAGTGATCGCCAGTGCTGCGACCGTGCTGATGGGCGGTCTGGGTGCCGGAGACTGCCATGTACGTGAGACGATCTACCACGATGTGGTCTTCGACCGGCCGTTTTTCTATTGCATCCTGAAGGGCGATAACCCGTTATTTTTCGGAGTGGTGACAAAGCTCGGCGAACCGTCCGATCAGGCGTTCAAAATTGAAAACATCACCGGTAAGATCAATATCCGCAAGGCACCGGTGACCGATGCGGAAAAGGTCGGCACCTTCCAGAAGGGCGAGATCCTCTACGCCTTTGAGACCAGACAATCGGAAGGCTATACCTGGTATAAGATCGGGGAAGACAGATGGGTGGCCGATAAGGACGGTGAGTGGATCACCAGAGCGGATTAAAAAAGTCTGCTTCAAAGCCGGCAGACAAAGACTGAAACAGAAGATCTTACAAGACCTTTATCTTCGCGATGAAGGTCTTTATTTTTTGAGACTGCTGATATAGCACTCGTGATAGAAAAGGTCGAAGAAGAAGGTCAGGCCGTAGTTGTTGTAGACGTTGCGGTCGGTGACGATCTGTCTGGTGGAGATCCTGTTGTTTTCACCGAGATAATAGATAAAGGAATAGATGCCTTCAAACGAAGTCGTATGATTGAGAGTGATCAGCACTTTTCTGGCTCTGATGTCGGAAAGCTGGTCGTTGATGGCCAGGGCGTAGTTGCCGGTCACCGAACAGACCATAAGCAGATCATTTTCTTTCAATGTATTCAGCAGATCGGTATTGTTGTTGGCGGAAGTGATGATGCGGATGAGCTTGCCGGTCGTCAGGATCTGCTGCTGGAAAAGCTTGCAGGCGTGCGAAGAATCTTCGGCGGTCAGGATGACGACCTGTTCGGAGCTTTCAAAGATGTTGAGCAGTTTCTTGAAGGATGGAGAGCGGGACGCTTTTTCGATGTCCTTGCCCATTGTATGCAAGGAATCAAGGATGTATTCATGGTAGTCGGCATGATCGGTATAGTCCTTGAAGCTGTCTTCATGCCTTATGACTTCATCCAGAGAGGCTTTTAGCTGGGTATAGGAATCATATCCGATGTTTTTGATGAAACGCTGAATGGATGAGCGGGATACGAAACACTCTTCGGCGATCTTGTAGATACTGATATCTTTGAGCTGACGCAGGTGCGTGAGAAAATAGCGGGCGATCACAAAGTCGGTATCGTTCTCGTCATTACGGTTGAGATGGGATAAAAGGGATGTCAGCAGATTGAAGCGGACGATGCCATAGCCCTTATTCACTTCGCTTTTCATACATGAATAGTACCATTCCATAGTGATGGTGTCAAAAGATGATACCAAAATGTCAGTATGGTATCAAAAGCTGAGACCGGAAAAATGTTAGCGTTTTCATATAATGAAATTACATAAAAGGGGGAAGATCATGAAACACAATACCAATCCTGTTTTTCCTGAAGGTTTCCTGTGGGGAGCATCCTCTGCCGCATGGCAGGTCGAAGGCGCAACGGCGGAAGATGGCAGAACTCCGGCCATCATCGACCTGAATTCACAGACCAAGAAGCCTTTTGCGGACAACTCGATCGCTTCTGATCACTATCATCATTACAAGGAAGATGTTGCCTTGATGAAGGAATGCGGATTCACATCCTACCGTTTCGGTATCTCCTGGTCCAGGATCATTCCTGCGGCTGACCGCAAAGTCAATCCGAAAGGCATCGAATTCTACAACAATCTGATCAACGAACTCAAGGCTGCCGGTATCGAACCGATCGTTACGATCTACCACTATGACATGCCTTGCTGGGTCGATGAGAAATACGGCGGCTGGCACGACAGAGCCATCATCGATGAGTTCGATTACTATTGCCGCGTCCTGTTTGAAAACTTCGGCGACCGCGTCAAATACTGGCTGTCGATCAACGAACAGAACATGCAGATTGTCTATGGCAAGTGGTTAGGCGTTGCCAAAGGTCTCACCGATGAGGAATGGGAAGTACAGAAATGGCAGATCAACCACATCATGAACATGTGCCATGCCAAGGCGGTCATCGCATGTCATGAGATGGTCGAAGGCGGCAAGATCGGTCCTGTTCCGGGTTATGTCCCGATCTATCCGAAATCCTGCAAGCCGGAAGATCAGATCGCTGCCATGAACGCAGAAGAACTGACCGAGAAGATCTGGAACGACACTTACGCTTACAGAGAATACTCCGGTTTCATCAAGAACTACTGGAAAGAGCATAACATCGATCCGCAGATCCAGCCGGGCGATATGGAACTGCTCGCACAGGCAAAGATCGACTTCATCGCCGTCAACTGCTACCGTTCGGATTGCGGCAAGTGGCCTGATCCTTCCTATGTACAGGAGATCGGTCTCAACAAATACGGCATCAAGGGCGAATTCATCTACACCAACTGGCCTGGCGAATACGCGTTAGACAGAAACCCGTTCGTGGAAACGACGGACTGGGACTGGCACATCGACGGTGTCTGCATGCGTTATGCGCTTCGTTACATGTGGGATCACTACCATCTGCCGATGGTCATCACGGAGGCCGGCTTCGGTGCTCATGAAGATCTCGACGAAAACGGCGAGATCCACGACCAGTATCGTATCGACTATCTCAGAGACTATATCTACAACGTCGGTCTGGCGATCGCAGACGGCGTCGAAGTCTTCGGCTTCAACCCATGGTCATTCACCGATCTGCTTTCCACAGGCAACGGTATGGCTAAGAGATACGGCCTGGTCTTCGTCAACAGAACAGATGACGACTTAAGAGATATGAAGAGATACAAGAAGGATTCCTTCTACTGGTATTCCAAGCTCATCAAGTCCAATGGTCAGGAATGGGGCTATGACATGTCTGAATGGAGAGATTTCACGAAGACTTCTGAGATCGCTTCCGATCTGAAAGACAAGATCAAAGATCCTGACTGGAATAGATAATGTCATTATCACAATAGAAGAAAGGGGAAAATAATGGCAAAGAAAGATTATAAGAAATTATCTGATGATATCATCAAGGCCTGTGGCGGCGTTGATAATATCCTGTCCGCTTCTCACTGCATGACCCGCTTGAGAATGAACCTCAAAGATTCTTCCAAGCTCAATGTCGAAGAAGCAAAGAAGATCCCTGGTGTCATCAACATCGTCGTTCAGAATGGCGAACAGCAGTTCGTCATCGGTCAGGATGTACCTTCTCTTTATGAAGAAGTCATCAAAAACGACATCAAGGCTGCCGGTTCCGTCGATGATCCGGACGCATTGAAGGCTGATTCACAGGCCAAGGGAAATGTCGTTGAGACGATCCTGTCCTATATCGGCGGCACCTTCTCTCCGATCATTCCGGTCTTCATTGCCGGAGGTCTTACGGGTGCGGTCCTGTCATTGTTACAGACATTTGCCGGACTTGATGCGACCAACGGTACCGTCATCGTATTGACGGCGATCCAGCAGTCGATGCTGTACTTCTTACCGGTCTACATCGGTTTCTCAAGTGCATCCAGACTCAAATCCAATCCGTATCTCGGCGCTTTCTTAGGTGCTGTTCTGCTTTATGTCACAGCGAACCGTCCGGAAACTCTGAACTTCTTAGGCATTCCGGTAGCCAACATCGGTTACAACGGACAGATCTTCCCGGTCGTCTTAGGTACGCTGTTCATGTCTGTCATCTATAAGTTCTTACAGAAGAACCTGCCGGTCAACCTCAGAACGATCTTCGTTCCGCTGATCACGATGCTGGTAACCGTTCCTGTCACTTTGATCGCATTAGGTCCGATCGGTTACACTGTCGGTACCGTACTGGCAAACGCCGTCTTAGGCATCTACCGTGCATTCCCGGCTCTGGCTGTTGCGATCATCGGTGCAACGACCGTCTGGATGGTCTTCTTCGGTATGAACAACGCGACATATCCGGTCCTCTTCCTCTTACTGGCGGAAGTCGGTTCTGACCCTTTGATCTGTACAGGTATGGCTCCGGCCAACGTTGCAGTCGGCGGCGCATGTCTGGCTTATGCACTTCTTTCCAAGAAGGAAGAAAACAGACAGGTCGGTATCGGTTCCGGTATCACCGCTCTTTGCGGTATCACTGAGCCGGGCGTCTACGGCGTCCTGTTCCCGAACCGTTATCCGCTCATCGGTGCGATGGTCGGCGGCGGTATCGGCGGTTTCATCGCAGGTCTCTTCGGTCTGACACAGTATGTCGTTGCCGGTCCGGGCTTCCTGTCTTTCGCAGCTTACATGAATCCGGATGGCACCTGGGGCAACTTCTGGGGCATGATGGGTGTCATGGTCTTAGCAGTCGTCATCGCCTTTGTCGTCACTTACGTCTTAGGCAAGAAAGAACTTGCGAAGAAAGCTTAATCGCATCAGATTCAAGAATTTATGGGAAGCGGGTCAAGTGCCCGCTTTCTTTCAAATAAGGAGAAGGTATGAAAGAAAAAGGTTTTCCGAAAGACTTTTTATGGGGTGCTTCCACTTCCGCCTACCAGGTGGAAGGTGCTACCTATGAAGACGGCAAAAAAGCTTCCCAGCAGGATGTCATAAACAAGGACTCCTATGAGAAGTTCGGTTTTGCGACCGCGGAGATCGCTTCCGATCAGTATCATCATTACAAGGAAGATGTCGCGATGATGAAAGAGATGGGCTTCAGCGCCTATCGTTTCTCGATTGCCTGGTCCAGAGTCTTTCCGGATGGAACGGGTGAAGTCAATGAAAAAGGCATACAGTATTATCGGGATCTGATCAAAGAACTCAAAGACAACGGGATCGAGCCGATCGTCACCCTCTACCATTACGACTGTCCCTGGACCCTGGTGGAAAAGTACGGCGGATGGCTGGACAGGCAGATCGTAAAGGATTTTGAATACTACGCCAGATACATCATCAATGAATTCAAAGATCAGGTGAAGATCTGGACGACCATCAACGAACAGTCGATCATCGTCCAATACTGGACGCAGAAATGTTACATCCCGGAAGAGCTCCTTGATGGCAAACACGACCAATTGAGATATCAGATCAACCATCACATGAACCTGGCACAGGCCATCGCCAATAAGCTGGTCCATGAACTCGTACCGGGCGGCATCGTCGGTGCGCCGTTAGGTTATTCCTGCATCTATCCTCTGAGCGCCAAGCCGGAAGATGTCATGGCGATGCAGAATGCCCAGGCTTTAAGAAATGACTATTATACCGACATCTATTTCAAAGGCATCTACAATAAGGCTGCCCAGACTTACCTGGAAGAACACGGGCTGGCTCCGATCATCGAAGAAGGGGATATGGAACTGATCTCCGATCCGAAGGCGATCTCCGACTTCCTGGCGATCAACTATTACGCTTCGGAATGTGCGAAGTGGTGCGAAGATGACGGAAGCCATACGATGCGCTGGTCCGGCGTCAACCGTTCCGGAAAGAAGGGCGAGATCGACGGCTTTGAGACCCATCCGGGTTTCTATCAGATGTGCAAGAACCCTCTGCTGGACACAACGGACTGGGACTGGGCGATCGATCCGATTGGCATGGAATATCTCTTGAGAGATCTCTACAACCGCTACAATAAGCCGCTGATGATCACGGAGAACGGACTTGGCGCCTACGATACGCTTACCGCAGACGGGAAGGTACATGATGACTATCGCATCGAGTATTTGAGAGGACATATTGCTGCCTGCAAGCGGGCGATCGATAAGGGCGTGGAATTGCTGGCCTATTGCCCGTGGTCGAGTGTCGATCTGCTGTCGACTTCAAACGGCGTAAAGAAAAGATACGGTTTTGTCTATATTGACAGGACGGACGATGATCCGAAAGAATGTAAGAGGATAAGAAAGGATTCCTTCTACTGGTATAAGAAGGTCATCGAAAGTAATGGAGAAGAACTTGAATAAAACCGTATATTTCTATTACGTCAGACACGGGAAGACTTTGTTCAACAAGCTCGGCAGGATGCAGGGACGCTGCGATTCCCCTTTGATCGAAGAAGGAATTGAACAGGCCTATGCGGCAAAGGAAGCTTTGAAAGATGTTCCTTTTTCCAAGGCTTATACGTCGACGAGTGAACGCTGTATCGATACGGCCCACATCATCCTGGAAGGAAGAGATGTCCCTCTGGTCTACACCAAAAAACTCAAGGAGATGGCCTGGGGAGACTACGAAGGGGCTCTGATCTCCGCTTATCAGGAAGAGATCGACAGGCGAAGGTTCGGCACCAGAGACTGGAAAGATGTCGGCGGGGAAGACCTGATCATGCTGAAGGAAAGGGTATTGGATGCCTTTGAAGAGATCTATGAACAGGCGAAAGATGGTGACAGGATACTGATCGTTTCCCACGGGGCGGTCTTCATGAATATGATCCATCTTGTCTTCGGACTCGATCTTGATTATATGTTTGGTTTGATGAAAGAGCACGGCGAGTCCATGCATCCCATCGTCAACGGCTATGCGGCGGATTTCATGATCAAAGACGGGAAATACGAACTTCTCGACATCAAAGGACATTACAAAGGAATACTTGAGGATATGAAAAGGCAGGCTGCTTGAGCCTGCCTTTTCTATAAATGGGAATAATGAACTATTTCATCAAAGAAAGGAACATTTCTTTGATGTCTTCCACTGTGACCGGACGAGGGTTGCCAGGTGTGCAGGCATCCTTCAAAGCGTCTGCGGAAAGAGCATCGACGTCTTCCATAGGAACGACATCCTTCAAGGACATGTTGATGCCGACGTCTTCGCCAAGCTTCTTTACGGCTGCGACAGCCGCATTTCTTGCCTCTTCCAGAGGCATCGTGTAAGCACCTTCGACGCCAAACGCATCGGCGATGTCACGGTATTTTTCACCGGTGACCGGCGCATTGTAAGCCATGACGGTCGGAAGAAGTGTCGCGCAGGCTTTGCCGTGCGGCATATTGTAGTAAGCAGATAAAGTGTGTGCCATGGAGTGGTCGACACCAAGACCGACATTGGAGAAGCCCATGCCGGCGATATACTGTGCCAAAGCCATCGCTTCTCTTCCGGCTGCTTCGTTTCTGACGGCGCCTCTTAAGTTTTTGGCGATCATGCGGATGGCCTTGATGTGGAACATATCGGAAAGTTCCCAGGCACCGGCAGTGATGTAGCCTTCGATCGCGTGCGTCAGGGCGTCCATACCTGTAGCGGCAGTCAAGCCTGCAGGCATCGAGGACATCATTTCCGGATCGACGAATGCGACGACCGGGATGTCATGAACGTCGACACAGACGAATTTTCTCTTGTTTTCCGGGTCGGTGATGACGTAGTTGATGGTGACTTCGGCAGCTGTTCCGGCAGTCGTCGGGACAGCGAGGATCGGCGTACAAGGGTTCTTGGTCGCTGCGACTCCTTCCAAAGATCTGACATCCGCAAATTCCGGGTTGGTGTTGATGATGCCGATCGCCTTGGCGGTATCCATGGAAGAACCGCCGCCGATCGCAACGATGCAGTCAGCTCCCGCTTCCGCGAAAGCTTTGACACCGGACTGGACGTTTTCGATGGTCGGGTTGGGCTGGATGTTGGAATACAGTGTATATGCGATGCCTGCTTCATCGAGCAGATCCGTGACTTTGGCGGTAACGCCGAATTTCACCAGATCCGGGTCAGAAGCGACGAATGCCTTTTTGAAGCCGCGGGCTTTGATCTCGGTAACGATTTCTTTGACGGCACCGGCACCATGATACGATGTTTCATTCAGAACAAAACGATTTGCCATAAAATAATTCCCTCCATAATTGATTTATTTAATGTACAATACTAGTATAATCATTTGTTATAAAATTCACAATCTATTTGACCGTTGATACTATATAATATTTGTACAGGGAACAGGAAAGGACACGCGCCTATGAAAATAGAATATATGAAATTCGGACACGGTCTTAAAACGATGGTCTTTCTGCCCGGGCTGACTTTGCAGCCGATCTCAGAGATGCCGCGAAATATCCTGCCGGATTATAAGATCTTTTCCGAAGATTTCACGATCTATCTTTTTGACTACAGAGAAGACCTGCCGGAAGGCATCGGACTTAAAGATCTGTCGGAAGATGTTGCGGAAGCGATCTTCGAACTGGAACTGAATGACATCTATCTTTGCGGTGCTTCTTTGGGCGGCATGATGGCCCAATACCTGCTGATAGATCATCCGCAGTATTTTAAAAAAGCCGCCTTATGTTCGACGGTCTGCAAGGTCGGCGACGATAACCGCGCCTTCCGTTGGATGGAATATGCGAAGAAGAAAGACATCATTTCTTTGATCGACCGATATATGAAGGATGTCTATACGGAAGAATACTATGAGAGATCCATCGATGTCATGATCTCGATGTATAAGGATCTTTCCGATGACAATCTGAAGGATCTGATCATCCGACTGGAGTCGGTGAAGGGCTTTGATCTGAGCGACAAGGTGCAGAAGATCGGGATACCCTGCCTGCTGGTCGGTTCGAAAAAGGATAAACTGTTTACTTACGAGGAAATGAAGATGACGGCGGACAAGATCGGCTGTGATTCATATTTCTACGAGGGCTATTCCCATAAGGTGTATGATGAAGCGCCTGATTTTAAGGAAATGGTCTATAATTTCTATATGAAATAGAAAGAAGGGTAACATTATGTCCTGTACAACTATCCTGGTAGGCAAAAAAGCCTCCTATGACGGTTCCACCATGATCGCAAGGAACGATGACGGTTTCTATGATGTCAAAAAACTCATCGTCGTCGATCCCAAGAAACAGCCGCGCAAATACAAGTCCAAGATCGGCCATCTGACCATCGAACTGCCGGACGATCCGCTTCGCTATACCTCAACACCGAGCGTCGATCCGAAAAACGGTATCTGGGCAGCCAACGGCATCAACGAAGCCAATGTCGCGATGACGGCGACTGAGACCATCACTTCCAATCCTTTGGTCTTAGGCGCTGACCCATATGTTGTCTATGAGGAGAGGAAAGGTTCAAAGAAGGAAAAGGCCGGCGGTATCGGTGAAGAAGATCTGGTCGTACTGGTACTTCCATATATCAGAAGCGCCAGGGAAGGTGTCGAAAGACTGGGAATGCTGCTGGAAAAATACGGAACATATGAGCCAAACGGCATCGCTTTTGCCGATAAGGATGAATGCTGGTGGCTGGAGACCATCGGCGGTCACCACTGGATCGCAAAGAGAGTCAGGGATGATGAATATGTCATCATGCCGAATCAGTTCGGTATCGATTCCTTCGATCTCAATGATGCCTATGGCGATAAGAAGTACCACATGTGCTCTTCCGATCTGAAGAAGTTCATCAAGGACAATCACCTCGATCTGAACAAAGGCAAGGTCTTCAATCCGCGCAACGTCTTCGGTTCCCATTCCGATGCCGACCACGTCTATAATACGCCGCGTGCCTGGTTCATGGGACGCTACTTCAACCCGAAGACCTACAAGTGGGACGGCCCGGATGCCGACTTCACTCCGCAAAGCGACGATATCCCTTGGTCGATGAACGCCGAGAAGAAGATCACGGTCGAGGATGTCAAATATGTGCTTTCCTCCTACTACCAGGGAACGCCATACAATCCTTACCAGCATGCCGATCTGCCGGAGAAGGGGATCTACCGTCCGATCGGTATCTCCCGTACCGGTGTCATGGCGGTCTTACAGATCAGAGGCTATATGCCGAAGGAATTACAGGGCATCGAGTGGGTGTGCTTCGGCGCCAACCCGTTCAATACCGTTGTTCCGGTATACACGCATACCTCTTCCATCCCGAAGTATCTGTCAGGTACCACCATGGAAGTCTCGACCGATACCTTCTACTGGAATTCCAGACTCATTGGTGCGCTGGCGGATCCGAATTTCGGTACCTGCATCCAGCTGATCGAACGCTACCAGATGGCCGTTCCTTCCAAAGGACACCAGCTGATCAACGAATATGACGCAAAGATGATCAAGGCCAAAGATTTCACAATGATCGATGAAGCCAATGAAAAGATCTGTGAGATGGCAAAGGCGGAGACGGCCAAGGCATTAGGTAAAGTCCTGCATGATGCCAGCGTACATATGAAGTGTACCTACAACCGCGCAGATAATTAACTTACAAGGGTCTCCTGACGGGGGACCTTTTTTCATATAATGAAAGAAAGAGATAGTTAAGATCATATAAAAACAAGGAGGCAAAGATGTTTGTAAAGTATATCCCGGATGGTTTTTATTCGTCTCACGGGAATGGCTTGTATCCGTCCCATGAAGCGGTCTGCGTGATCAATCCGTATGAAGAAAAGATCACGGTCCATCTGACGCTGTATTTTGAAGACAGGGACAAGATCGACGGATTTGCCGTTGAAGTGGCAGCGGAACGCACGCTTCATATCCGCATGGATAAGATCGTAAACAAAGACGGCATCGGCGTACCGCAGGATGTCCCATATGCCATGAAGATCGAATGTGAGAAGCAGATCCCCATTCAGTACTCGCGTCTGGATACGACGCAGGCCGAGATGGGACTTTGTACGACGATCGTATAGATAGTAAAATGCACAAATAAAAAATATCGTTATATAATCAAATCAATAAGACGGCGAAAGGAGACGGGATATGTACAGAAATGAAATGAGAAACTGTTGTTGTATCTGTAGATGCACCCGGATGCGCCGTCAGGGATCCTTTCAGATACAGTGATCTTATTGGTTTCGAATCGACAGGCATAATCCGGGTGAGACATGATCCCGGATTTTTTATTGCCGTTTCAAAACAAAAAAAGGAGAAAACAGAATGAACAAGATCAAAACATCAGTATCCGAACTCATCGGAAACACACCGTTACTGGAACTCAAACACATCGAAAACAAATACGGACTTAAGGCAAAGCTCTATGGCAAGATGGAATACCTCAATGCGACCGGCTCGGTCAAGGACAGGATCGCCAGAAAGATGATCGAAGATGCGCAGGAACGCGGCATCCTGAAGAAAGGTTCCGTCATCATCGAACCGACTTCCGGCAATACCGGGATCGGTCTGGCAGCCGTAGGAACTTCTCTTGGGTATGAAGTCATCATCGTCATGCCGGAGACCTTCTCGATCGAAAGAAGGAAACTGATCCGTGCCTATGGGGCAAAGATCGTCCTCTCCGACGGCAAGAAGGGCATGCCGGGTGCCATTGAAAAGGCGAACGAACTTGCGAAAGAGTATGAAAACTCCTTCATCCCTGCACAGTTCGACAATCCCGCAAACTGGATGGCCCATTATGAGACAACGGGTCCCGAGATCTATGAGGACCTGGAAGGAAAGGTCGATATCCTGATCTCGGGAGTCGGTACCGGCGGTACGATCACCGGTACGGGAAAATATCTGAAAGAAAAGAAAGAAGATGTGAAAGTGATCGCCGTGGAACCGGCTTCTTCACCGGTCCTTTCCGGCGGACAGGCCGGCCCCCACAAGATCCAGGGCATCGGTGCCGGTTTTGTACCAAAGGTATTGGATACTTCCGTGTATGACAAAGTGGTCACTGTGGCAAACGAAGATGCCTTATCGACAGGAGCGATGTTCGGCAAGACGGAAGGCCTTCTGGTCGGTATCTCCTCCGGTGCTGCTCTCTGGGCAGGCATCGAGGAGGCAAAGAAGGAAGAAAACGCCGGAAAGAACATCGTGGTGATCCTGCCGGATTCCGGTGACCGTTATCTTTCAACTGCACTGTTTGGTGATGATTAAGGATATTTTATACGAACTGCAGACCGGCCGAAGTACCATCGGCGATCTTGACCGCTTCTATATCGAACCGGAAAAGATCGTCTCGGTATGTAACAGGATCCGTTCCCTGTTTTTCCCGGAACACTTCCCTTTGCGAAGCTCCGAACCGGATACGCTGAACAGTATCCGTGAAGACCTGAACCGGCAGATCTTGCGTGTTGACCTGGATTATCAAAGGATCACCAATGAATTCATGGATCGCCTGCCCAAGATCCAGCAGATGGTCTACAAGGACCTGACGGCGATCTACAACGGTGATCCTTCGGCAAAGACCTGCACGGAGATCATTCTGAGTTTCCCCGGTTTTCTGGCGATCTTATTTCATCGTATCGCTCATGAATTCTACGAACTCGATGTGCCGATCCTGCCCAGGCTGATCAGCGAACATGTTCACGAAAAGACCGGGATCGATATCCATCCCGGGGCAAAGATCGGTGAATCCTTCTGTATCGACCACGGCACAGGTGTGGTGATCGGCGAGACGGCAGTGATCGGCGATCATGTCCGAATCTATCACGGTGTGACGCTGGGGGTCAGAAACTTCCGCAAGGATGAGGATGGCAATCTGTTAAAAGGTGGCAAGCGTCACCCCAACATCGGCAACCGTGTCATCATCTATGCCAACGCAACGATCTTAGGCGGAGATACTTTCATCAAAGATGACTCGGTCATTCCTGCCGGGTCGATGATCTTACATACGCCGGAAACATTCCTGTAAAGTCAAAACAGCCATTCAGGCTGTTTTGTTTTCGATCAGTTCATCGATCACGGTTTTCAGATGAAGAAGATGTTCGTCGAGTCTGTCTAAAGGGATTCCGCCGTAGCCGATCAGAATGAGTCCCTCCGGAGCTATTTCTTTCTGAAGATAATAATTCTTCGTCGGATAAACGGCAATGTCTCTTTCCGCGAAGAAAGCGATGATCTCTTCCTGCTTCATGTTTACGGGAAGAGAGATCACAAAGTGAGTCCCGCCGCCGATACCATAAAGTGAGATCGTATCGCCATAGCATTCTTTAAAAAAGGAAATGATCTTATTGTGTTTCTTTCTTAGAAGATTGCGGATCCGGGCGATCGTTCTCTTGTATTGGCCGGAGCGGATATATTTTTCCACGGTCAGCTGCATCAGAACAGAGACCGGCGAAGAGATCAGACCGGAGAAGGAATGCAGATCAAGATCTGCCGGCAGGACGATGTAGGAGATCCTGAGATCGGGTGACAGCGTCTTGGAAAAGGAACCCAGGTAGATGACGCTCTGGTTCCGGTCAAGAGAAAACAAAGAAGGGATCGGCTGTTCCTTGTAGCGAAGTGAGGCATCATAGTCATCTTCGATGATGTAGCTTCGGGATGCCTTTGCCCATTTGAGCAGCGATAGCCTTCGGCCGATCGGAAGGATGGCTCCCAACGGGAACTGATGGGAAGGGGTGACGTAGGCGATCGCTTTGTTTCGCGAAACGATCTTTTCAACTCTCATCCCGTTTTCGTCGACCGGGATCGAGACGATGTGAAAGCCTTCCTCAAGAAATGTTGAGAAGCTGTCTTCATGTCCCGGTTCTTCCATATACAGGGTATCGATATCCTCGGGAAGTATTTTCTGTAAAAGCGAGATCGAATAATGGTGGCCGCCGGTGATCAGGATCTGTTCGGGGCGGACATGCATATCACGGGCCTGCAGCAGATACTCACTGATTGCCTCGCGAAGGCCATAGAGACCGCTCGGTTCGTCATTGGCGAGGTTTGCCTTGGATTCAAGTTCATTCATCGCCTCTTTCAAAGAACGGCGGAAGGCACTTGTTTTATAAATGTTGGGTTCAAGCGCTCCGTAGCGGAAATCATAGGTGAGTGCTTCTTTCTTTTCCGATGAGAAGAAAATGGGAACCCTGTCATTTTCATGGGAAAACTCAGGGATCTCTTCCACATAAAAACCAGATCCGACCTTAGAAGAGATGAAACCTTCCGATTCCAGCTGCTGGTAGGCATATAGGACGGTATTGCGGCTGAGATGATATTCCTGGCACAGCGCTCTGGTCGCCGGCAGACGCTCGCCGGTCTTCAGTTCACCGGAAATGATCTGTTCCTTGAACTGTCGATAGATTTGAAAATAGATGGGATCTTTGTCGTTACGATCAAGTGTCAGCATAATTGGTACCATTAAATTATACAAAATTGGTACTTTTAAGTAAAACGGTATACTGATACTGTAAAGTTGAATCCAAAAGGGGGTAAGGCAGATGACAAATTATAAAACAAGAAGACTGGTCTATACGGCGATGTTTGCGGTGATCAACTACGTCGCTTTCACCTATGGCAAGATCACCATTCCGGTCACAGCCGGCACTTCAACAGCGATCCATATCGCCAATGCGGTCGTCGTACTTTCCGCCTGGTTTTTAGGACCGGTCTATGGGGGACTCTCCGGTGCGATCGGCCTTTCGATCGCCGATGTCTTCGATCCCCGCTACATCACTTCGGCACCGAAGACTTTCTTATTGAAATTCATGATCGGTCTCATCGCCGGTGTTCTGGCGGATCACTTCCGTCTGAAAGAGAAGACGGAAAGAAAAGATATCATCTTAGTGACGACGACTTCCGCAATCGCGGCATTAGGCTTCAACGTGGTCGCCGATCCGATCGTCGGTTACTTCTATCGAAAATATCTTTTAGGCATCCCGCAGGAAGCGGCAAAGATCATCGCGACCTGGGTGGCCGGTTCGACCGCGATCAATGCAGTTGCGTGTGTCTTCATTTCTGTTATTCTGTATTTAGCGCTGTACAAGTCATTTTTACCGCGTCTTCCAAAGGAGTAAAACATTTTATGAAGATCATCGTCATCGACGGCCAGGGCGGCAATATCGGAAAGCAGCTGGTCAGATCCATCAAGGATAGTTTCAAGGATGTCACAGTCAGAGCGATCGGCACCAATTCGACCGCAACGGCCAATATGCTGAAGGGCGGTGCGGATGAAGCGGCGACTGGCGAGAATGCCTTCATTGTCGCCTGCCGGGAAGCGGATGTCATCATCGGTCCGATCGGGATCGCCGTTGCCGATGCGCTTTTAGGCGAAGTATCGCCAAAGATGGCCAAGGCAGTCGGTCAGTCCGATGCGGTGAAGATCCTGATCCCGTTGAACAAGTGTGATGTCCTTGTTCCGGGCGTTTCCGATAAATCGACGTCGGAATTATTAAACGATGCTTTGAAGATGATCCGTGATATAATGTAAACTGTTCTGCAGAAGCAGGGCGTTCAGACAGAAGTCTTTAAAGAAAAAATTCAGATCGATATCATGAAGGTATCGCTTTCTCGGCAAGAGGAGGGATACCTTTATTTTTGGAGAAAACACGATGAAAAACACAAGAAATCTGATCCTGACGGCCATGTTCATTGCGATCGGCGTCGTCCTTCCTCAGGCTTTCCACATGATCCCGAATGCGGGCTCGGTCGTATTGCCGATGCATATCCCTGTACTGATCGCCGGTTTTGCGGTCGGTCCGCTGCTCGGAGCGATCTGCGGTTTCTTCACACCTTTGCTGTCACACCTGATCTTCGGTATGCCGCCGGCACCGGTACTTCCTTCGATGCTTTGCGAGCTGACGGTCTATGGTCTGATGACCGGCCTTCTGAATAAAGTGGTAAAGATCGAAAACGGCCTTGTTAAAAATTATGTCGTATTGATCGGAGCGATGTTGTGCGGCAGGATCACATACGGTATCCTGAATGCATTGATCTTCAAAGCGGGATCGTATTCGATGACGGCATGGACTTCCGCTGCCTTTGTCACGGCACTTCCGGGCATCATCATCCAGCTCGTGCTGATCCCGATCCTGGTCGACCGCCTGAAAAAAGCAAATCTGTTCTAATCAAAAAAAGAGGTATGGCAAGCGCCATACCTCTTAGTTTTTTTGTGCTTTGTGATTATTCGATCGTGACAGTCTGTTTGGTTTCGATCGACTTCTGTTCCTTGGAAGGAAGAACGATATTCAAGATACCGTTTTCGAATCTTGCCTTGACATCTTCTGCCTTGATGTTTTCACCGACATAGAAGCTTCTTGAGCAAGTACCGAATCTTCTTTCGGAACGGATCAGATTGCCCTTGGCATCCTTTTCTTCATTGGATACGTTGTGGGTCGCCTTGATATTCAGGTAACCGTCGACTAAGTCCATCTGGACATCTTCCTTGGTGTAGCCCGGAAGTTCGATATCCAGGTTGTAGTAACCGTCTTTTTCAAAGACATCCGTTCTCATTACGTTGTTGTTATATACCGGTTCTTTTGTGAAGAAACCATCGAACATATCATCAAATACATCTAAACTTCTAGGAAAATATTTCATACTAATTTACCTCCATGTTCCGGGTCTTTATTTACCCTACACCTATATACTAACACTATTATTAGCACTGTCAAGCATTAAGTGCTAGCATAAGTGATAAACAAGTGCTAATAACGATATGTAATAATGAACATGAAGAAAGTACACATAGAATGGAGGTTCCTATGGCGGATAAGAAAGACTGGCGTTTATTCCGTGAAAGACTGCCAAAGTGGCAGGAAGATCACATGGCGAAACTGAATGAAGAATATATCGGAATACTGAGCAGAAAAGACAGGAATGCTTCAGAAAATTTCTGGGAACTGTATGAAAGGATCCGGAAAGACAAAAGGGGGCCGGGAGTGCTGATCAGTGACTTGCGGCCTTCAAATGTAAGCATGCATCTTGGTTCTTTGCTTGCACAAGGAGTGATCGGGGAAGAAGATCTTGAGGGTTTTTCCGAAGAACTGAAAGAGAGCGTCCGTTACTTACTGCGGAATTAAAAAAAGACCTTTGCGGTCTTTAATCGAATAACGGGGTGGAGTAGTAGCGTTCTCCCGTATCCGGAAGGATCGTGACGACGACTTTTCCCTTACCTAATTTCTTTGCCATCTGAAGGGCGGCGGCCACATTGGTACCGGAGGAGATACCGCAGAGCAGCCCTTCTTTTTTTGCGAGCAGTTTGGCCATGCCGATGGCAAGCTCGTCGGAGATGATGCAGATATCATCGTAGATCTTCCGGTCGAGGATCTCCGGAATGACCCCGTCGCCGATCCCCATCTGTAAGTGTGTCCCGATCGGAAGTCCCGTCAGGATCGCCGCATTTTCCGGTTCCACGGCCCAAATGGTCATATCAGGGTTGTGTTTCTTCAAGACTTTTCCGATGCCGGTCAGGGTACCGCCGGTGCCGATGCCCGAGCAGAAGCCGTCGATGTGCGGAAGATCTTTTACGATCTCCTCACCGGTCATTTCCTGGGCTTTGACATTGGCCGGGTTTTCAAACTGGCCGGGGACGAAGACATAAGGATCTTCCTTGGCGGAATTTCTTACGATGCGCTGGCATTTCTCGATGCATTCGCCGATGTTTCCTTCGTCGTGGACCAGACGGATCTGTGCGCCGTACTGCATGATCAGTTTCCTTCTTTCCACGGAAACGGAATCCGGCATGACGATGATGACGCGGTAGCCTTTGATGGCTCCGATCATTGCCAGGGCAATTCCCTGATTGCCGGAGGTACATTCCACGATGACGGAGTTCTCGTTGAGCAGGCCTTTCTTCTCGGCATCTTTGATCATGTTGAAGGCAGTCCTGGTTTTGATGGAACCGCCCAGATTGACAGCTTCGAATTTGACATAGATATCGGCGAAATCTTCGTCGACGATCTTATTGAGTTTTAAAAGCGGCGTATTGCCGATCGCATCCAATGTATTCGTATATAACATATCCTATTACCTTTTTACAATATAACACAGGAAGCGCAGTGCTAGCCTTTTAAATTTATTCTGTAGTATCGGGTTTGTTGCGCAGGGGAAGTATAATGAAAAATATAAGGGATGTGTATATTATGAAAAAACTGCTCAAAGTTCTTATCATTTCACTCATCTGTATCAGCTTGTGTTCCTGCGCAAAGAAGAAGGAACTCAAGGATGATATCTATATCTTTTTCACTTCCGATGTCCACTGCGGTGTCGATCAGGGGGTGGGTCTGGACGGGCTCAAGGCTCTGGTCGATGACACCAAAAAAGAACACGAATATGTGACGCTGGTGGATTGCGGCGACTATATACAGGGCGGAGCGATCGGTACGCTTTCTAAAGGCGAACTGGTGATCGATCTGATGAACAATACCGGCTATGACATCGTCACGTTCGGCAACCATGAATTCGACTATGGCGTCGAGCGGCTTGCCGCACTTCGTCAGATGATGGAATTCGATCAGGTCATATGCAACGTGAACTACACGGGCAAAAAGAACAACATCTTTGAAGATGTGAAACCATATAAGATCGTACAATACGGAGACTACAAAGTGGCATTCATCGGTCTTCTGACACCGGAGACGACCATCTCTTCCACGCCGGCCAACTTCATGGAAGACGGAGAATTCGTCTATGACTTCTATGGCGGAGAGAATGATGATGAACTTGCGGCAAAACTGCAGGAGAGTGTCGATGCGGCGAGAAAAGAAGGTGCCGACTATGTGGTCGTCTTATCCCATGTCGGTACGGAAGAGATCCTTTATACTTCCGTTTCTCTGATCCATAAGACGGAAGGCATCGATGTCTTTCTGGACGGCCATTCCCATGCGGTGATCGTCGAAGACAGATATCCGAACAAAAACAACGAAGATGTCCTGCTTTCTTCCGTCGGTACGAAACTGCAGGCGGTGGGCGAGCTCATCATCGGTAAGGACGGAAGTCTGAGCACACTTCATGTCGATGCGTATGACCGCAAAGATGAGACTATGACGGCAAAAATGGAAGAGGATTTCGCCAAGCTCGATACGATACTGGCGGAAAAGATCACAGACCTCGATCATGACTTATATATCAGCGATGAAGAAGGCATACGTATGGTCCGTGCCAGAGAGACGACGCTGGGTGATTTCTGTGCGGATGCCCTTCGTTATTACATGGGCACCGATGTGGCAATAGTCAACGGCGGCGGAGTAAGGGCGAATGTGGAAGCCGGCGAACTGACCTATGGGGACCTTCTGGCCGTCATGCCGTTTCAAAACGAGCTGGCTTCCTGTTATGCGTCAGGTCAGCAGATCGTCGATGCTTTGGAATACTGTTCAAGGATCACGGAAGGCATCTATAAACTCGACGGCAATGCGGTCGGCGAGAATGGCGGATTCTTACAGGTCTCGGGCTTGAAATATACGGTCGATACATCGATCCCAACCAGTGTCATACTGGATGGCGACAACATGTTTGCCGGTTTCGCCGGTGAGGAGCGCCGTGTCAAAGATGTCATGGTGCTTGAAAACGGGGAATATGTCCCGATCGATCCTCAAAAGACCTACTCGGTCGCTGCGACCAGCTATGTCCTTTTCCATAAGGGCGACGGCAATACGGCCTTTGAAGGCTGCGAAGCGATCGTTGAAGAAGGACCGGTCGATGTGACTGCTCTGATCGAATATGCCAGATCCCTGGGTTCTTTTGAAGGCAGATATACCGATGTCGAAGGAAGGATCATCGTTCAATAAGAGATTCGCGGTCATCTTTCTTTTCCTGATATGCGTCCTTGGCGGATGCACAAGATCCCGCAATGCAGGAGCGCAAAGCTATACCAATGGCAAGTGCGTAGCTTTTTACGCGCCGGAATCGTCTTTGAGCGCTCAGTACGCCAGACAGCTTTGTGGATCCGGGGAAGAGATGATCTTTGATTATACCGTTGAAAAAGCCGGAGACTTTTACAAGATCTCCTACATGGACGGCAACTTTTTCTATGTCGATGAAAAGCTTCACGATATCACTTTGAAGGTGACCGGCGGGGAGCAGATGCTGTCGGACATGTTGCGCTATAACATGAAAAAAGACGGGATCGAAGAGGCCTATACTTCTTCCTTCTGGCTGGCCAGCGCTCCGGAAGCTCTGGATCTTTCCCATATCACCATCTCTCTTGACGATCGCCACATCCATCTGAATTTCCTTGATTTTCATTACGAGATGGATCTGCCCATCGCTTATCAAAAGAAACTGATGGGGATAGACCTGGGTTTTGAGAAGATGAACACCTATGAGAAGAAAGAGTATATCGATGAAAACAGGCCGATGATCGCGATTACCTATGATGATGGTCCTTATGCGAAGGTGGATTATGATCTCTATGAGATCTTTCATAAATACGGGGCAAAGGCGACCTTCTATTCGGTGGGTTCGCGCATGTCGCCCGGAGAGCTGGACAACATCCGCGAAGGGATACGGCTGGGAATGGAGTTCGGATCTCACAGTGAATATCATGGAAATCTGGCAAAACAGGAAGTCGATGAGGCATATGAGGAAGTCATGGAGCCGGTCAGCTATGTCGAAGAAAAACTGGGGTATCGCATGAAGACGTACCGACCGCCGTATGGCGCAAGAAACTATGAGCTCGAAGACATCATCGGCATGCCGGCAATACTGTGGACGGTGGATTCCAAAGACTGGTCGAACCGGGATGAAGATATCACTTACGACAACATCATGAAATATGTGGAAGACGGGGATATCGTACTGATGCATTCCCTCTACTCTTCCAGTGAAAAAGCAACCAGACGGCTGGTACCGGATCTGATCGATCGGGGCTTTCAGCTGGTCACGGTCTCTGAACTTCTGAAATACAAAGGCTATGATATCGACACGATAAAGGTATTTGGCCATAATTGAAGATGAAGCATCAGGCCGACAGACATCGTTTCAATGAGACGATGTTTTTATATCGTTTTCTGATCACGGCCGTTTGTTTTTGTATATCAGAGGTAGGAGGTCCTTTTCATTCTTGGGGATCGGAGCTTTGAAGTACAATAAGAAAGAAATGAGTAAAGAAGAACCCGGACAGTATATCGTACATGTCGATATGGATGCCTTCTATGCGTCTGTAGAGATGCGCGATGATCCATTCTTAAGAGACAAGCCGCTGATCATCGGCTCTCTTCCTCATGAACGGGGCGTCGTTTCGACCTGCAACTACGAGGCGAGAAAATACGGTGTGCGTTCCGGCATGAACATCAAGGAAGCCTACCGTCTTTGTCCCAAGGGGATCTACAGGCATCCCGATTTCAACAAATACAGAAGCGTCTCACAGAAGCTTCATGAGATCTGGTATTCCTATGCCTCTGAGGCGGAAGCCATCTCACTCGATGAGGCGTATCTTGACATCAGCGAACAGGCAAAAGACCTGGAAGGTGCCAGAAGGATCGCCCGGGCGATCAAGCAGCGGACCAAGGCGGAAGTCGATCTGACCTGTTCGGTCGGTCTGGCTTATTCCAAGACGGCAGCCAAGACGGCCAGTGAAGAGAAAAAGCCGGACGGCTATTTTGAGATACTTTCTCCTCAGGATTTCGTGGATCTGGTAAAGGACCGCGATGTCAGAGTCCTATACACGGTCGGTGTCAAGACAGCAGAGAAATTACATGAAGCGGGCATCCATACGGTGAAAGACATCCAGGAGAATACGGATAAGGTCATTTCTTTATTAGGCAAACAGGGCCGCTGGATCAGCCGGATCGCTTTCGGGATCGACAATGAAAAGGTGAAGACCTATCATCCGGAAGATGCCAAGTCGATCGGCCGTGAGATCACCTTCCAGCAGGATGTCGATGATTATATGTTTCTGGAAGATGTGCTGGTCTTACTTTCGTTGAGCGTCTGGCGGCGCTTGAAGAAAGTCGGATCGGAGGGAAACGGAGTCAGTCTGAAACTGACCTATTCCGATATGCAAAGCATCTCCCGTTCCCGTCTTACAGAGGATATCGGTTCCGCTTATGATATCTACCGCAATGCCATAGCACTGCTCCGGCAGGTGAAACAAAGACGTGTCCGTCTGGTCGGCGTCAGTATCTACAATCTTTCCTCGCACAAAAACAGACAGCTTTCCTTATTTGCGGAAGCGGAGACTGAGAAAGATGAGAGGGAAGGCTTTGAAGAGCTGTTTGCCTATATGGAAAGAAGATATGGTCTTGATTTCTACAACAACCTGGACAAGATCTTTGCGGGCGAGACACTGTATCGGACGATCGAATACATGCGCAAACACTTCTGAACCATTTTGTATCCTATGGAAACAATTCTGATATCCTATTTCTGCAATCGATCGGATACAAGGAGGATGGATATGTTTTGGATTATCATCTGTCTGTTACCGGTATGCTGCCGTTAAAGAAAGAAACAGCTTTATCCTTGTACGATGAGGACCTGCCGGCCAATCTCTATGTGGCCGATGTGACATTGTTTCCGAGATCCTCAGGTAAGCCGCCGATCCTGAGGATCACGGCACTGACCAAAAAGATCGCATCGCTTCTTTAAAAAACAATGTAACAGATCAGAAATAATCTGCGATCGCAGATTTTTTAACGGGTCAATCGGCTGTCCGGCCATTCTATGGAGCCGCCGTCAGCTGAAAGAACGATCGTTTCATTCTGATCTGGGACCCGATCGCTTTGTATCCCTTTTTTTTCATAAGGAAGAGTTTGGGATGAGGACTTGTTTAAAGAAAAGCGGATTTTTCAAGAATTTTACAAGTTTCCTAAAATCTGCATCAAATCGTTCTTTTTTGATGGCGGGTACCTTCATGAAAGAGCACTCTGTCTTTCTTTTTCCGCTGATTTTGGTATAGTTTTTAATAAAGGAGTCAGAATTTGGAAAGTACGAGCTTCTTTTATGAATTCTTACATCTGCTTGCCGGCATCGGTATTTTTCTTACGGGCTGTGAGATGATGTCATCCAATCTGGAGGCGGTATGCTCAGACAGATTGCGTGAATTGCTGGCAAAAGTATCAAATAATAAGATCGTCGGTGTTCTGATCGGTACGGTGGCGACGATCGCGATCTCCTCTTCTGGTGCGATGACGGTCATGGCCATCGGCTTTGTCAATGCCCACATCATCTCGATGCGGCAGGCTGCCACGATCATCTTCGGCGGTGAGATCGGTACGACACTGACCGGTCAGCTGGTCGCCTTAGGTATGATGGGCGGCGGAGACGGCGTCGATATGAACTTCCTGTTCTCCGCACTGGCCGGCTTAGGCGTCTTCATCACCATGTTCGCCAAGAAGGATAAGATCAAGCTGTTTGGCGCGGTGCTGACCGGTTTCGGTCTGCTGTTTGCGGGACTTGATATGATGTCGGGTGCGATGTCCGGTTTCTCACAATCTCCGGCTTTGAAAGAAGCGATCGCCCGCGTGAACTCGTCATTTCTTCTGATCATCTTCGGTGCGATATTGACGGCACTCATACAGTCTTCGACTGCCATCACTTCGATCTCCATTTCGATGGTCGCTGTCGGACTGATCAATATCTCGCAGGGTATCTATCTGACTCTGGGTGCCAATGTCGGTACCTGCCTGACCGGTATGCTGGCAGGCATGAAGTCGGAAGGCATCAACGCAAAACGTACTTCTCTGATGCAGCTGATCTTCAATATCGGCGGCGTTCTGTTAGTCTATGTGATCGATCTGATCATGAAGATCGCCTCCGGCGGAGCACTGTCCTTCGGCATCCTGTTTGAAAGGATGTTCCCGGGACTTCCGCACACCCAGCTGGCGATGTTCCATACCATATTCAATATCGCTTCGGTCATCATCGTATTGCCGCTGGTCGATTCGCTCGTCGCTCTGACGGAAAAGATCATCAAGGACGAACCGCCGAAAGAGAAGAAAGAAAAATTCTACTTTGTCGATGAAAACATCCTGACGACGCCTTCGATCGCTGTCGAACAGATCAAACAGGAGATCGTCCACATGGCCAATACGGCGATGCAGAACTTCAATATCTCGATGGATATGATCAAGACTTTGAATTTTGACAGGCAGAGCGAACTCGATGACAACGAAGCTGAGCTCAACTTCTTAAATAAGGAGCTCGTGGAGCTGATCATCAAACTCGGTCAGGAACAGAAGATGAACAAGAAAGACAGCAGGTATCTGTCTTCGACCTATAAGACGATCGCGGATCTCGAAAGGATCGGCGATTATGCGGCCAACCTGGCCGGCTACGCAAGAAACCTCGGCGATGAGAAGTTCTCCGATAATATCGTCAACGAGATGGAAGTATTGCGTAACCTCATCAACCGCCTCTATCTTGTGATCATCGATTCCTATCAGAACGACAAACGCAAGATCACCCACGAGATCAAAGATCTCAGGGACAATATCCAGGGTCTGGTCAGCGTGATGGTCAAGATCTACATCAAGAGGCTGAATGAGAAAGAGCTCACCACGGTCAGTTCCGGTGAGTATCTCAAGATCTGCAACGACACCAAGCGAGTCGCTGAACATCTGATCAATCTGATCGATACCGACTACGTCCTCAACCATTAGTTCATAGAAGCCTTCTGTGCGATTACGGAGGCTTTTTTGTTCTGTGTTACAATGATGAGGATGAAAAGACTGACCGTTTATCTGAAGGCTTATAAGAAGGAAGCTTTGATCGCTCCCTTTTTTAAATTGCTGGAAGCTTTGATGGATCTGATCGTGCCGTTAGTCATAGCGGACATCATCGATCAGGGGCTTATGGCTTCCGGACATAACATCCTGATCCGGGATTTCATCTTCCTGATCGTTCTGGCAGTTGCCGGCATGGGCTTTTCCTTTGTTGCCCAGTACTTTGCCGCCAAGGCATCCATCGGCTTTGCCTCCGATTTACGACAATCGCTGTTCGATCATATCGCGACGTTCTCCTACCGGCAGCTGGACAAACTGGGTACGGGAACTTTGATCACAAGACTTACTTCCGATATCAACCAGATGCAGACCGGTGTCAACCTGGCACTGCGTCTTCTGTTACGCAGCCCGTTCATCGTCTTCGGTGCGATGATCATGGCTTTCACGATCGATGTGAAACTGGCCCTGATCTTTGCGATTGCCATCCCGCTTTTATGTCTGGCCGTCTTTACGATCATGTTAAAAAGCATACCGTTATTCGAAAAGGCACAGATGGCTCTCGATAAGCTTTTATCGAACCTTCGTGAAGACCTCGGCGGTGTACGGGTCATCCGGGCTTTCCTCAAGGAGAAAGACGAGATCGCTTCCTTCGATGCGGACTCTGACGCATTGACCAGGATCAATGTCCTGGTCGGCCGTCTTTCGGCATTGATGAATCCGATCACCTACATCCTGATCAACCTGGCGACAGTCATCCTGATCTCCCGCTCCGCAATTCGCGTGGAGGCAGGGCTGTTACAGCAGGGTGACGTCGTCGCTTTATACAATTACATGGCCCAGATCATCGTCGAGCTGATCAAGATGGCCTCTCTGATCATCACCATCAACAAGTCACTGGCTTGCGCAAACAGGGTTTCCGATGTCCTGGCGATCCAAAACGAGATGGTCTATGGAGAAAATGATCTTGAAACGGAAAAGACAGAGACTGCCGTCAGCTTCCATGATGTCAGTTTCTCCTATGATGAGACAAGTGAAGATGCTTTAGAGGATATCAGCTTCACCGCTTTGAAAGGCCAGCATATCGGCATCATCGGTGCGACCGGTTCGGGCAAATCTTCGATCGTCAATCTGATCCCGCGCTTCTATGATGTGAGAAAAGGAAGCGTGGAAGTCTTTGGCCATGATGTAAAAGAATACTCCAAAGAACAGCTGATCTCTTTGATCGGCGTCGTCCCGCAGAAGGCCATCCTGTTTGAAGGAAACATCCGCGACAATTTGAAACTTGGTAATGAAGATGCGGATGACGAAGAACTTTGTGAGGCACTGAAGATCGCCCAGGGCTATGACTTCGCCATGAAGAAAGACGGAGGCCTTAATGCCCATATCGAACAGGGCGGAAGGAACCTTTCCGGCGGACAGCGGCAGCGTCTGACCATTGCCAGAGCACTGGTAAAGAAACCGTCCATCCTGATCCTCGATGACAGCGCTTCGGCACTGGATTTTGCGACCGATCTCAAGCTCCGCCAGGGGCTGGCAGCCCTGAAAGACATGACGGTGTTCATCGTTTCGCAAAGAAGCTCCAGCGTCAGACACTGTGACACGATCCTGGTCGTCGATGACGGAAAGCTCGTTGGTTCAGGAAATCATGAACAGCTGATGAAAGACTGTGAGGTATATCAGGAGATCTACTATTCGCAATTCCCGAAGGAGCAGGCTTCATGAACGGCACGAGCGTATTGAAAAAGTTACTGAAGATGATCGGCAAATATCTGCCGATGCTTTTGCTGTCGCTTTTCTTATCGGCACTGGCCGTCGTGATGCAGATGTATGTGCCGGTCCTGTTTGGCAAGATGATCGACTGCCTGGCCGATCTCAAGAACATCGATCATGTCTCGCTGATCACCTATACGAAACAGGTCATCCTGATCGTGTTGGTCTCTTCATTATTTACCTATCTGATGTCCGTCATCAACAACCGCATCAGTTATAAGGTCATTGAAGACATACGCAAGAAGGCGATCCGAAAGATACAGGCACTGCCTTTGTCCTATCTTGACAGCCATCCGGCAGGTGACATCCTGCAGCGGGTCATCGGCGATGCCGACCAGCTCTCGGAAGGACTCTTATTGGGCTTTAATCAGCTCTTTGCCGGGGTCGTGACGATCGTCGTCACGTTCTATTTCATGTTAAGCAAGGATACGATGATCACTCTGATCGTGCTGGCTCTGACCCCGTTGAGTTTCCTGGTCGCCCGTTTCATCGCTTCAAGGTCCTATACGATGTTCGAGGCACAGAACAAGGCCAGAGGCAAACAAACGGCTCTGATCAATGAGATGGTCTCCAATGAAAAGCTCATCCGTGCTTTCGCTTATGAAAACACGGCTTCCGAAAGATTTGCCGTATTGAACAAAGACCTCAGGGAAGCATCCCAGGGTGCGACGTTCTTCTCATCTTTGACCAACCCGTCCACCAGAGCGGTCAACAATGTGATCTATGCGATCGTCGCCCTTGCCTGTGCCTTCAAGATCATCGCCGGACAGTTAAGCATCGGCGATCTGAGCGTCTTACTGTCCTATGCGAATCAATATACCAAACCGTTCAACGACATCTCTTCCGTGGTGACGGAGCTTCAGAATTCCCTTTCCTGCGGGGCGAGGATCTTCGAACTGCTGGAAGCGGAGGAATTAAGTCCGGATCCGGAAGCGGAATTAAAAGATGCGAAAGGTTCGATCGATATCGACCATGTTTATTTTTCTTACAGGAAAGACCGCAAGCTCATCGAAGATTTCAATTTCCATGCCGATCCGGGCATGTCGATCGCGATCGTCGGTCCGACGGGCTGTGGCAAGACGACGCTGATCAATCTGCTGATGCGCTTCTATGATACGGACAGCGGTGACATCAAAGTCGACGGCAATAAGATCAAAGAGATCTCAAGACCATCCCTGCGAAGAAACTACGGCATGGTCTTACAGGAGACCTGGTTAAAGAAGGCGACCGTCAGAGAAAACATCGCTTTCGGCAAGAGCGATGCGACCGATGAAGAGATCATCGCTGCCGCAAAGAAGGCACACAGCTATGAATTCATACGAAGGCTGCCTAAGGGTCTCGATACGGTCATCGATGACGATTCGCTCTCCCAGGGTCAGAAACAGCTTCTTTGCATCACAAGGGTCATGTTGAAGATGCCGCCGATGCTGATACTGGATGAGGCGACTTCTTCCATCGATACCAGGACCGAACTGCAGATTCAGGAGGCATTCAATGCCCTGATGAAAGGAAGGACATCCTTCGTGGTGGCGCATCGTCTTTCCACGATTCGCAATGCCGATCAGATCCTGGTCATGAACGAAGGGAAGATCATCGAACAGGGAAAACATGAAGAGCTGATGGCAAAAAACGGTTTCTACAGCAAGCTCTACAATTCGCAGTTTGCGCCGGTCGAATAAAGAAACGATATGGATCCCGGAGATTCCAGGATCTTTCTATATGCCGGATCTGTTACAAACGAAGGACGGATGTATTCGTGCGGCAGCAGTAAGAAAGAAAAGAAAGACATCGATGATAGAATAGAATTGAAAAGAAGATCGTTCATCTTGAGAAAGGAAATCATGCATAGGAAAGGGAGTAGGATCATGAAACTGTTGCTTGGCAGTGTATTGCTGTTTGGCCTTTTCGGCTGCAAGGATAAAAACGATGAAGTCATAGAAGAGCCGCTGGATGGTGAAAACATCCGCAAAGAAGATCCCGATGCGCCAAAGACGATCGAATCTTCAGATATCGCTTCTGGCGATATCGCCGTATATATCGCAGAGCGTTATTACGGGGATGAGAACCATGATTTTCATTTTCAGATCTATGAAGAAAACGGTGAAATGGTCATTTCAGAGCTTAACAGCGGTGTGAAAGACGCTGCGGATGAAAAGCTCTTATCGAAGATTCAGCAGGTCGTTGAAGAAAACGATCTGGTCAGATACAACGGTGTTTATGATGTGACGGCCGGTATCGCCCCCGAGTACCAGGCGAGACGTTTTCTGCTGACATATAAATCAGGGGAAAAGATCGAGTTTACGATGGATAACAATCCTTATGCGATCTGGAGCGAGAAACTTTATGATGCCATTGCGGATCACCTGGCAGAAAAGGGGAATACGGCACTTTATCCGGAAGAAGATGATTCATTGATGAACCGGTTCCGTCTCTCGTTTGAAGAAGACGGGAAAGAGACGGAATTATCCGACATCTATATCAGCGATAAGAAAAGTGAGAACGGAAAGAAACTCGTATTGCAGTATTCCGTCTATGATACGGTCAAAGGAAGGCAGCTCAAAGAGAAATACATCGAATTCCCGGAATCCTATTTTGAAGATCTGACAAAGATCATCGCAAAGACCGATGTCAGAAGAAGATATAACTTCAGCAGATATGACCACAAGGCAGACAATTACGGCAACCACGAAGATGGTTATTTTGGTTTGGGTGACAAAACGACCTTCGATGAAGAAGAGGATTCAAAGACGCTGTCTCTTGATCTCTACATGGTCTATGAGTCGGGGAAGCGATACTCCATCGAGACAAGAAAAGAAAGCGAGATCGAAGGTATTCGTCCTTTGATCGAAGAACTGATAAACTATCACAAATCATTGTTCAAATAAAAATATCGGTTTTTCCGATAAAAGGATCAGCGGCAGGAAATACGGATCATGAACTTCCTGAACGAAAGAGGATAAAAACAGATAAGAAAAATGAAAACACCGGTATACAAATCGGTGTTTTCTTCTATAATAATAACGATAAAAAAACAGATTATAAGGTGAGGTCTTATTATGAAAAAGGTTATGGTATGCGGCTGCGGAGCCCAGGGTTCGACGATCTGCAGAAAACTCGATATGGAACCGAATATTGAAGAAGTGGTCTGCTGTGATTATGATCTGAAAGCGGCGGAAGCGGTCTGTGCTCTGATGAAAAAAGGGACGCCGAAAAGAGTCGATGCATCGGATCTCGAACAGGTCAAGGAAGCGGCAAAGGGCTGCGAACTTCTGGTCAATGTCATGCCTCTGGAATACGGCGCCAACGTACTGAAGGCAGCGATGGAGCTTGGCTGCTGCTATCAGGACCTTGCGGCAGTCGAGGACCTTCCGGAAGTCATGGATGTGAATAAATATGACCGCTGGCTGGCCGGCATAAAGTACATGTATGAAGAATATGGCAAGATCTTTGCGAAAAACGATACGACAGCCATCATCGGCACGGGCTCTGCGCCGGGCATCATGTGCGTCATGGCAAGAAAGTGCGTCAATGAACTGGACAGCTGCGATACTTTGAACATGATGGTCTATGAAGGCGTTGAGGCAAAGCGTTTCCTTCCGTTCTGGTGGTCGACGGATGTCGCTCTGGCAGACATGCAGGAAGATGCCTATGCCCTGGAAGACGGCAAGATCATCCGCACCAAGCCGTTCAGCCGGAAGATCTACAGAAAATGGCCGGAATATGATAACGCTCCGGTCATGTTGTGTGAACATGCCCATGATGAGCCGGTCTATGTTGCTTTCAACAGTGAGAAATACTTCAAGGGCTGCAGGAACGCCTACTTCAAATACGGCGGACTGGGCATACAGTTCTCCGAACCGCTTTACCGTTCCGGTCTGCTTTCCTATGAGGAAGAAGAGGTCGACGGAGAGAAGATCATCCCGCACGATGTGATCCTGAAACATGTGCCTCTGGCACCGAAGGATCCTGAGCAGATCAGGCAGATCATCGATGAGGGCATCGTTTCCGATGGCGGGGCATTCGTCATCGAGGCCTATGGGAAAAAAGACGGCAAGGATGTCATGGTCGAACTGCACCTGAATGCGCCGGGTCTGATCGAAGCCTACCAGAGGGCAAAGATGACCGGCGAGATGTATCTGACCGGACAGGGTGCTTTCCTTTATACCAAACTGTTCGTCAATGATATGATCGGCCAGAAGGGCCTGATCTCTTCGGATATGCTGGATGAAAAACAGGTCGAACAGTATATCGAGTGGGCAAAGGAGCTTGGCATCACCTATACGATGGAGATCAAAGAAGGCGTCACCGCCACAGATTTGAAAGCTTAAACAAAATGACAAAGGCCATCTGTATCGCAAAGTTCTGCGATGCGGATGGTCTTTTATTTCGGATAAAGAAAAAGCGCCGCAGCAGCGACGCTTATGTGTGTTATCAGATGTCGGTCAGTTTGAGATCCTTGACCTTGCGAAGTGCCGATTGGGCGATCAGGAAGGAAAACAGAGCCGTAACGGCGGCAGCGATCGCACCGCCCGGATAGTAGATGCTTCGATCGAAGCAGTTGGTATTCTCCAATAACAGGATGATCTTATAGGCCATGAAGGCACCTAACGGAAGACCCAGCAGGATACCGATCGCCGTGGTCAGGATGAGTTCCTTTCCGACGTAGTTCTTGACTTCTTTTACGGTGAAGCCGTTGATACGCATGATGGTCAGTTCACGTTTCTTCTGGTTGATGAACATGTTGACCAGGTTCAGCAGTATGAAGTAGGCCATCGCAAAGGCCATCGCAGTAAGCAAGATGACCATCGCTCTGGCAAGGGAGACGAAATCGTTGAAGTCACCTCTGTCACGGTCAGATGGGACGATGCCGTTGACGCCGTCCAAGGCAAGCAGCTTTTCTTTCGTGCTTTCCGATACGGTCTCATCGATCTTCACGAGATATTGCGAATCGATCGGCTCTTTGCCATAGACCTTTTCATAGGTGTCACGGGACATTAAGAAGATCCTTGCGGCATATAACATGAAGTCATCGGCCACATCGGCATCATAGGAGTTCATGATCTCATCGAAGACCGTGATCTTTCCTTTTTCCGTATAATGCGCCGTTTCGTTGGCTTTGATCGTGACATAGACCCCTTCCTTATCCAGAGTCATCGGCTTCTTTGTCTTGGTGTCGGTGATCAGGATATAGTCGTTGAGTTCACTTAAGTCACCGATCAGGAAACGGCAGGAATCGAGTTCGTCTTCGTTGAGGAAGGCCACGTTGGCGATCCTTACTTTGATGAATTTCGCTTCGCAATCGTTCAATATCGCTTCGATCTGTTCTTCCGCTTTTTCATTGATGCTGGAGTCGTAATCGACCTGGAAATCGTAGCGGTTGATATAGTCGAACTGCAAGGTCGATGCCGAGGAGATCGAATGTAAGATGGTCAGACCGATGAAGATCAGTGCGCAGGATCCGGCGATCGAAACGATGGTGACGAATACCCGCTTCGGGTCGGATAACATGTTGCGCAGGATCAGTTTGGAATACAAAGATCCCGAGGATGCCTTCGCGTTTTTCGATCCTTTGAAGGTCGGCGGAGCGGAGTCCTGCATCAGGATCCTTGCCGGCTGTTTCACCAGACGGCTGCATGCCAGGTAGACTGCCGCGATCGTCAGCAGCAGTGCGGCGATCGCTACGATGGCTACCGGTACCGGTTCAAAGTAACGGCGCAGCTGGCCAAGGTGGAAGTAGGTCGCCTGGGATCTTACCGTGTATCTTAATAACGCATAATAGGATAACAGGATGCCGGATACCACACCGATGACCGATGCGGAAAGACCGAAGACCATATACTTGCACATGATCTCGGAATTGAAGAAACCTAAGGCCTTGGTGGTACCGACCTGTGTCCTTTGTTCGTCGATCGTCTTGCCGACGGTCGCATAGATGACTAAGGCACCGATGACGACAAACAATAGGGAGAAGGTAACGGAGATGCCGCTGAAGTTTTCCGTCAGAGACTTGGAGAAGACGTAGGAGGCATTTCCTTTGATATTGAATAAGATCCAGCGGTTTTCCGGGATCTGGCTGATCCTTTCTCGAGCCTGCTGTATCGCTTTGACGCCGTCTTCATATTCTGAGAGCTTGGCGGCATATTCTTCTTCTTTGGCAGCGATCTCATCTTTTGCCTTGTTCAGGGCGATATGGCCTCTTCGATAGGCGGCCATGCCTTCTTCGTATTCGGCCATCTTGGCTTCATACTCTTCCAGACCCTGTACGAAGGAGCGGTAGGCGCTCTTGTATGTACCGTAGGCTTCGGAATATTCGACTTTGCCGGCCAGATACTTTATGTGGCCGTCTTCCCATTCCCTGGCTTTGTTGGCACCTTGGTTTTCTTTGAACAGTTCGGTAGCGTCATTGATGTATCCCGCCTGTTCCTCATCCTTAACAAACTGAAGAAGGAAGTCGCGCAGCTGATCGAAATTTTCTTCCATGGTGCAGTCAAGGCGGAAGTCTTCGGTGATCGGGAAGTTCTTCATGGAGAGCTCCCTGTCATCGACATCGAAGGAATCATCCTTGACCCAGTTGATCTTTGCGGCTGCTTCCGGATCGTTTTCTTCGATGATCGAGCGCATGGCGTTTCGGATATCGATGAAGGACTGATAGCCTTCGGTGAGCTGGCGTTTGGCATCGTCGAGCTGCTCGGAAGCCTTATCAAGTTCCTGTTCCGCACCGGCGAGCTGTCCGCCCACCTGGTCGAGGGTCTTCTTGCCTTCGTCGAGCTGGGCTTTGCCGTTTTTCAATTGTGTATAGGAAGAAGCGAGCTTCTTCTCGTTCTTTGCGATCTCGGCCTGGTTCTCGTCGAGCAGTTTTCTTGCCTCGTCGAGCTGGGCCTTTGCCTCATCGAGTTTTGCCTGATTCTCATCTATGGCATCGTTCATCTTGCCGATGACCTGGTCATAGCGAAGCTTTGCCCTTGTATCAGAGAGGTCTTCGATGCTTTTCTGTTTGGATCCGATGCTGTCAAAATACGCATTCGAGAAAGCATCTCTTTTCTCGGTATCGGTGAAGCGCACCTCGATGCTGGAGTAGCTGTGATCATAGCCGTCTTCTTCTTCGTTGAAGATCGATCTGTCGATCAGAACGTAGTTGTTGCTGGCATTGTCCATCAGCTTGGCAACGTGGTCGGGGTGGATGCAGATGCCGCTGATAGTGAAGATGTTCTGTTTCAGGTACGGGGTCTGATCGGTATACAGGATATCGCCGATCTTCACGCCTAATTGATCGGCGACACCTTCTTCGATCAGACATTCGTTGTCTTTGACCGGAAGGTTTCCTGAGATCAGACGCGGGACGTTGATGGAATCGCTGAGACTTAAGAATGTCGCATTGCGTGAGGATCGGCCGGTCTTGACGAGGGTCACATAAGAATAATTTCCTTCCGCCTTTTCAACGCCGTCAAGGTTTTGTATCTGTTTCAGGTCGTCTTGCGAAAAGCGGAGCGTCGATAGGATCTGCAGATCGCGATAGCCGCTTTCCTTATAGAAGCTGTTGATGTTTTCCTGCAGGGATCCTGCCGTAAAGCGGATGCCTAAAAAGGCGACCACCGCCAGCATCGAGATGATGATGATCGACAGCCAGGAAACGAACTGTTTGCGTATGTTGCGCAGATGGTCCAGAGTCTGAGTCTTTTTCATATCACCAGGACAGCTCCTGTGCAGCTAATGGATGCAGATTGCGTTTGATGGATGCGATGCGTCCGTTGGAGACTCTGACGACCCTGTCGGCCATCTTGCCGATTTCCGGGTTGTGGGTGACCATCATGACGGTCGTGTCGTTGTTTTTGACGATGTCCTGGATGACACCGAGGACTTCTCTGGATGTATTGAGGTCAAGGGCAGCCGTCGGCTCATCGGCCAGGATGAGCTTCGGATTCTTGACCAGGGCTCTGGCGATGGAGACTCTTTGCTGCTGACCGCCGGAAAGCTGAGACGGATAGTTGTTGGAACGTTCGGAGAGTCCGACCATGGCGATCGCATCTTCCGGGGAGATCGGATCTTTGGCGATCTCGGAGATGAAGCGGATGTTTTCGATGGCGGTGAGGTTCGGCATCAGATTGTAGGCCTGGAATATGAAACCGACATATTCTCTTCTGAAAGCCGTCAGGCTCGCATCGTCCGGATGGGAGTAGTCTTTTCCTTCGATCGTCAAAGTGCCGTCCGTGAGATAGTCCATGCCGCCGATGATGTTCATCATCGTCGATTTGCCGCAGCCTGATTCGCCCAAGACGACGACGAACTCATGTTCGAAGACATCGAGGTTGATGCCTTTGAGCACCTGTAAGACGCCGTCACCGGAAGGGTATTCCTTGGTGACGTTGCGCAAACTGCATAAGATCTTCTTGTCTTCATCCAGATCGACATCGAGTCCCTTCTCATCGATCGTGAAGGCTGCCAGATTGGCCATGTGTTCGCACAGTTCGACTTCAGCCGGTTCATAGGAAAGGCCGTTGTTCTTATTGATGATCTCGATACAGCCGATCGTTTCTTTGGAATTGTTCAATGGAACACAGACCAGTGTCTTGGTCTTGAATCCCTGTTCGTCGAAGACGGTCGGTTCAAAGCGCGGATCTTCTTCGGCGTCGGTGATCACGATGGACTTGCCGGTCTTGGTGACCAGGCCTTCGATGCCCATTCCTTTTTCGATACTGGTATTGGAAATGTCGCTGGGACCGATATGAAAGACGCTGTGAAGTCTGTCGCTCTTGCGGTCCAGGTACCAGACGACACCGGCTTCGGAGTCCAGTGTTTTTACGATCGTCTGTAAGGCAAGCGAAAGGGCCTCATCAAGATCTTCCACATTGAGAAGATTTTCCATGATCTCATAGGTCGCTTTGACATATCTCTGATCTTTTTCCATACTATATTCCCTCAGTTACTTTAATCTTATTATAGCTTTTTGTATCTGTTTTTCTTTCGTAAATCTTTCATCGATAGGCTTTGTTCCTGATGCAGACGAAGGGAACATTTTTTCTTTAAGGCACTTGTATCATTTCGGATATCGCAAATTGATATAAAATAGAATCATACGGTACGGTATCGTTTTACGATGCCGTGAAGATCATTCTATGGATAAGATCATTTTCAAGACATCGATCGGCACTTTTGAAGGGAAGAGACATGAGGATACGTATGAATTCTCAGGTATTCCTTTTGCGCGGGCAAAGCGCTTTGAATACTGTGAGCGGATCGATCATTATGAGGATATTTTTGATGCGACGAAGATGGCGAAGGCCTGCCCGCAATACCGGCAGTTTCATCCCCATCTCGACAATCCTGAGCGTCTGTTTTATTATCGCGAATTTCGCCAGGGCATCGATTTTCAATATGACGAAGACTGTCTGAATCTGAACATCTTCACACCGGAAGATGCGCATAATTGTCCGGTCATCGTTTTCTTCCATGGCGGCGGTTTCAATTCCGGCTGCAACGAGGAAGAACCCTTCCGGGGATACGAACTGACAAAACGCGGGATCATCAGCGTCTTTGCCAATTACCGAGTCGGTGTGCTGGGTTATTTCTGTGACGAAGAGATCGAAAGACGATACCATCGAAACGGCAACTTCGGTCTCGATGACCAGCTGCAGGCCTTGCGCTGGGTGAAAGATCATATCAGGGAATTCGGCGGGGATGAAGAAAACATCACGGTCATGGGACAAAGCGCCGGAGCGATTTCCGTCCAGTATCTGTGCCTCGATCATGACAATGCCGGACTTTTCAAGCGGGCCGTCATGATGTCAGGCGGCGGTGCCTTCCCTAAATTCGCTCTTCCCAGAAAGGCGGAAGAGACTTATGACTACTGGAAGCAGATGATGGAGCTGGCCGGATGCGAGAGCTTTGAGCAGTTCAGGACTGCCGATCTGAAAACGATCCATGACGCCTATGAAGCGATCAGACAGAAGCGAAACGACAGCATCAACAACATGATGCCGGTGATCGACGGTGTTTTATTGAAAGAAAGCGTCGATCAGCTCATCGATGATCCGCTGAAGATCGATTATATGATCGGTTACACCAACTGCGATCTCTATGCGCCGGTCATGGCCTATATCGGCAACCGCTTCGCCAGAAGAAACGGCGCCTATGTCTATTACTTCGATATCGACCAGCCCGGCGATGACAACAGAGCCTTCCACTCCTGCGACTTACGCTATATGTTCGGCAGACTGGATACTTCCTGGCGGCCGTATCGCAAAGAAGATAAAAACGTATCGAAACAGATGCTCGATCAGCTCAGTCGTTTCGCAAGGACAGGTGATCCCAATGACAAAGATCTGCCTCTTTGGAAAAAGACGTACGGCAAAGAGCGCAAGGTCTTATGTATCGCTTTGAACAAGACACAGATGGGAAGACCTTCCTATCTCAAGCTGATAAAGAATATGCTGACAAAAAGGAATCCCAGAACATGAAATTCGCACATGAGTTCAGATTGGATCACGCAGATGATCATACACGCGTTTATATAAGCGATGGCGTAAGGATGCGCATCGATTTTCTTCAGGATATGTTACGGGTGGCACTGATCAGGAATGATGACCTTCTTCCTACCTTCAGCGTCGATCCTGAAAACAATACGGATGCAAAGGGAAGAGACAAGCTGTCTCTGGATGGCTTTGTGCTGTGCGATCCGGAAGTCCGTGAGGAAGAAGGGATCGTTTCTTTCAGACACTGCGGATTGGATTTTGCGATCGAATTATTGAATTTCCGCATCACAGCGGGAAATGAAAAAGGGATCGTATATCAGGACCGCAACGCACTGGCTTACAATTTTGACGGCGAACTGGGCAAGGGTTTCATCCATTACACCCGCAGGGAAGAGGGACAGAAGATCTTTGGCTTAGGTGACAAGTCCGGCGGAGTCAACAAGGATCATCAGCACTATAAACTCGACACCAACGATGCCATGGGCTTCAAAGCAGCTTACAGCGATCCGTTATACAAGTATCTTCCGTTCTATATCTGCGAAAACAAGGCGGGAAGCTATGGCGTATATTATGACACGTATTGTCAGGGTGAGGTCGATTTCGGAAGGGAACATGACAACTACTACGAGGCCTTCAATTCGATCCGTTTCGAGGAAGAAGACATGGTCTTTTATATCCTTTTCGGAAGCGTAAAGAAGATCATTCAAAGCTTCGTTCATCTGACCGGCGGCATTGCCGCAATACCGGAATTTGCGTTTTCGTATTGCGGTTCGACGATGGAATATACGGATGCCTCAGACGCCGATCAAAGGCTTCGCTCCTTTATCGATACCTGTGAAAATTATGGGATCAAGGCAGGCGGCTTCTATATGTCGAGCGGCTATACGCAGATCGGCGAGAAGCGCTATGTCTTCCATTGGAATGAAGACAAGATCCCGGATCCGGAAGCTCTTTCCGGCTATTTCCGAGAGAAGGGCTTAAAGATCATTCCCAACGTCAAGCCGGCTTTCCTCGATGATCATCCGATGTATGAGCAGATCGCAGAAAACGGCTGGTTCTTGCACTACAAAGACGGGACACCGGCGAAGTTCCCGTTCTGGGGCGGCAATGCCTCGTATCTGGATTTCACCGATCCGGGAGCCTATGATTTCTGGAAGAAGTGCATCAGGGAGGTCCTGATCGAGAAGGGATATGAGGACATCTGGAACGACAACAATGAATATGACGTCCATGATGAAGAGGTCCTTGCGCATGGATTTGGAAAAGAGATTTCGGCAGAACGGATACGGCCTTTGTTCTCTTTCCTGATGGCCAAGGCCAGCAGGGAGGCCTGCATCGAAAAGGGCATCAAACCGTTCAATGTGACCCGCTGTGCGATCGCCGGATCGCAGAGAGTTGCGACGACCTGGACGGGAGACAACTATACGGATTTTAAGGATCTGCGTTACAACCACTATCAGGCCATGACGATGGCATTGTCCGGTTTCGCTTTCTTCGGACCGGACATCGGCGGTTTCGCCGGACCAAGCCCTGATAGGGAACTGTTCATGCGCTGGTTACAATACGGGGTCTTCTTACCTAGATTCGTCCTGCATTCCTGGAAACCGGAAGAGGCTTCCACGATGCCGTGGTTATATCCGGATATGATGGATGCGGTAAAAAGGATCTTCGATCTCAGGGAGACGTTCGTACCGTATCTGAAGCGGCAGATGGATCTGTGTATTCGGAAGGATATGCCATTGATCACACCGGTCTTTTTAAGAGATGAGGAGTATGACAGGGAAGCGGATTTCTTCATGTGCGGAGAAAAGATCCTTGTCTGTCCGATCTTTGATGAAGGAAAAGACGAGATCGAGGTCACACTTCCGAAAAGTGCGTATGGATATAAACTCAGAGGACAGGGCGAGACGATACCCGGAGGAAGCAGGATGAAGGTCTCCTGTACGATCTTCGATCTGCCGGTATGGTTTGAAGAACAGATAAACAGATAAAAATACATATAAAAAAGAGGGGGTTAATCATGAAGGAGAAAAAAGGTAAACTGCGTCTGATCGATAAGATCGGATACGGGCTCGGCGATGCGGGAGGTGTCATGACCTTCGCTTTGATGAGCTCCACATTTTCCATGTATTGTACTGATGCCTTAGGCATCAGCCCGGGAACGATCGGCATACTTTTGCTGGTATGGAACATCTGGGATTTCATCAATGACCCTTTGATGGGTGCTTATATCGATAAGTCCTATGCGAAGAATACCGGCATAAAAGGAAAGTTCCGTCCCTGGATCTTAAGGGCGACACCGTTACTTTGTGTGTCGTTCATCGCCTTGTGGTCCGTGCCAAGCTTATTTGAAGGGATGGCAAGACTTTGTCTGCTGTTTGGTCTGAAGATCATCTATGAAGGTGCCTATACGATGTTCAATATCCCGATGGGTTCCTTACTGTCATCGATGGCCGATACCGATGAGGACAGGGCTTCCCTTTCTTCGGCAAGAGGCATCGGAAGTGCCGGTGCGACTCTGGTATCACTGTTCATCATGCCTCTGTTCTTAAAGAGGTATGGGGAGACCAATGCGACGGGCTATGCGATCGGTGCGGCCGTCTGTGCTCTGATCGGTATGTCCATGTGTATGGGTCACTACTATATGACATTCGAAAGAAACAATACCGCCGTTTCTTCAGCGGACAGTGACGATATCCGGTTCACGGACATCCTCGGAGTCGTCAGAGTCAACCGTCCGTTCGTGGCGCTTTGCGTTCACGGTGTCTTCATCTGCATGATGCAATATCTTGGCAATACCCTGTCCAACTACATGTATTCGGACGTCTTAGGCGATATCTCGATCGCAAGCTACGGTACTCTGTTAAGTGCCCCGGCAATGATCCTCATCTTCATCGCCGGTCCTTCGATCGCCAGAAAACTGGGCTTGGAAAAACTGATCCGCTATGGCTTGCTGATCAGCTGCGCGATGTATGTCGCTTTGTTTGCGGCATTGATGCTGTTCAATATCAATCCGTGGGTCTATGCCGTGTGTTCCAATGTGGCAATGGGCTTTGCCTTCATCTCCATCTATATGCAATGGGGTCTGGTCGGTGAAGCGATCGACTACAATGAGATGATCACCGGCAAGCGGACGGAAGGTTCGATCTACGGTACCTTCAATCTCAGCCGCCGTGTCGGCCAGACGATCGGCAATTCCGCAGCGATGTTATTGCTGGGGATGGTCGGCTACAACGGTGCCGCCGTCGTACAATCCGCCGCAACATTAAACGGCATCAAAGTCTTATGTGTCCTGCTGCCGGGTATCCTGGTCTTAGGTTCCTGGGCTTCCTTCAAGTTCTTGTGGAACATGGATGATGAGATGCGTGCCAGAGTCGATGCGTTCAAAGCGGCAAAGAAAGGATCTTGAAACATATGAAAGAATATTGGAAAGGCTGGAAGTTTTATAAGACGGAAACACCGTTCGATATCCTGCATTTTTACGAAGATGACGGGGATGCGGATTTTGACAGGCTCTTCAGTTTCTCTGTCGAGGGAGATGAAGCTCGGTTCTTTGCGCATAAAAATGATGCTTCGGATGCACATATCCATTTCACTCAGCTGAAGACCGAACTGAGGCATCATGATTTTCACAGACATGATATCGGCCGGTTGAAAAAGGCGGTCCTCTATCTGAAGACAAAAGGCACGGGCAAGGATGGAAGAAGATATATCGACCTTGCCGCTTACGATGATCTGGCGATCGCCGCGCAAGAAGCTGAAAGGGCGAAAAAGAAGACTGTTTATACGTTTGAAGACGAAGACGGAAACGTCCATGAGGAAGTCGATCGGATCGAGATCGGCAACCTGTACGAGATCGCAAAATATGAGACGCTGTCTAAGATCGAGATAGGAACGGAGCTTAAGCTCTTCAGTATCGTTGACAGAAAACACGAACCGAATGTGACCTATTACGGTCTCAGCGACGGAGATGAGGTCGTCTGTCTTTTCAAGAAGGATCATGAAAAAGACTATCTGGACAGGATCAACAAAGGATCACGTCTGTTTGTTGCCGAAAAGAAAGAAGAATATGAAGCCGGTTTCGATCTTATCGAACTGACGGTCGCTGTTTTCTAGGACCATGGAAAAAGAAAGTGCGTGCAGGCTTTGGGCGATCAAAGATCCCTTACTGAGAGAGTATCACGATCATGAGTGGTGTAAGATCTCCCACGATGACAGGCACATCTTTGAGATGCTGTGTCTGGAAGGACAGAGTACCGGCCTTTCCTGGCGGACCATCATCAATAAGAGGGAAGCATATAAGAAAGCCTTCTGTGATTTCGACATCGGGATCTGCGCTTCTTTGTCCGATGAATACCTTGAAGATCTTTTGAACGATACGGGCCTCATACGCAACCGGAACAAGATCTTCGCTGTCCGCAAGAATGCGATCGTTTCAAAAAAGATCATTGCGGAATACGGAAGTCTTGATGCCTATTTCTGGTCGTATACGGATGGAAAACAGATCGACGGCCGATGGGAAAATGTTTCTGAGATGCCGACGAAAAGCAAGATCTCCGAAAAGATGAGTGAAGACCTCAAAAAGCGGGGCATGGCCTTTGTTGGGCCGGTCATCACTTATTCGTTCATGCAGGCGATCGGCATGGTCAATGACCATCTGATCGATTGTCCTTACAGATAAAAAAGAGTCATTTATGAGTCCTGCGTATGAAAGTATCGCAGGACTATTAATTGATAACACAAAAGTATAAGTTTCTTGCGGGAACCTGGAATATGGCATAATAGTAGCGATCTGACAGGAGAATAAAATGGAAAAATTTAAAGATCTGAAGTATATCCGTCCTTCTTTTGAGGAAACGGAAAAGGCTGTTTATGAAGCACTGAAGAGCTTCAGGGAAGCGGAAGATTATGAATCTGCGAAAAATGCCCTTTTGAAGAAGCAGGACATTGCCAATGAGTTCAGGACGATGGCATCGATCGCCCACATCCGCCACGACGTGGATATGGCTGATCCTTTCTATGATGAAGAGATCCAGTATCTCAATTCGGTAGGACCTAAGCTTTCGATCGTCATGAAGGAGTTCAATGAAGCGCTTGCCGCTTCGAAGTTCAGAAAGGAATTCGAAGAAGAATTCGGCTGCCAGCTGTTCAAGCTTCTGGATGCCGATATCCGTACCAACAGTCCCGAGGTCATCGAAGAAAGGATACAGGAAGCAGGGCTCGTCAATGAGTATTCCAAGATCGCCGCTTCCTGCAAGACGGTCTTCCGCGGCAAGGAATGTAACTTCTACGGTCTTTTGAAACATATGTTATCAACGGACAGACAGGAGAGAAAGGAAGCCCTGGAAAGCTGGGCAGCCTTATATGAATCGGTCTCCGATCAGCTCGATGATGTCTATGGCCGTCTGTGTGCGGTGCGCCGCAGGATCGCCGACAAGCTCGGTTTTGAAAACTACATCGATCTGGCTTATCTTTCCCGTCATCGTTTCGACTACACGCCGAAAGATATCGAAAGATTCCGCGATGCCGTCGTCTCCTATATCGTTCCGGTAGCTGAAAAGATCCACGAGGGACAGAGAAGAAGACTAGGCGTCGAAAAACTGGAATACTATGATGAACAGTTGTTCTTCAAGGATGGCAACTCCACACCGGACAAAGATACGGCCGGCATGATCGAAGCGGCAAGAAAGATGTACCGCGAACTGTCCAAAGAGACCGGCGAGTTCTTTGATTTCATGGTCGAATATGATCTCTTCGATCTTGAGACCAAGCCGAACAAGCGCTTGGGCGGCTATTGCACGGGCCTTCCGAAATACAAGGCACCGTTCATCTTCTCCAACTTCAATAAGACATCTGCCGATACGGAGGTGCTGACCCATGAAGCGGGACACGCCTTTGAGTCATACATCGCCAACAGGAAACAGATCTTAAGCGAATATACCCATTCCACTTCGGAGATCAATGAGATCCATTCGATGGCCATGGAATTCTTCACGGAACCGTGGTATCCGCTGTTTTATCCTCAGGGGGAAGGCGAACACTACGTCTATGAACATCTCGCAGACAGTCTGGCCAACATCACGTATCTTGTCAGTGTCGATGAGTTCCAGCACCGTGTCTTTGAAGGTGAACAGCCGGACGCAAAGAAACTGCGTGAAAACTGGAAAGCCATCGAAGAAAAGTTCATGCCTTGGCGAAGCTACGGCGACAACAGGTTTTTGAACGAAGGCGGTTTCTGGATGCAGAAGCAGCACATCTTCATGTATCCGTTCTATTATGTGGATTACGCTTTGGCGATGATCTGCGCTTTGCAGTTCTATCTCAAGATGCGCGAAGACAGAGACAGTGCCTGGAAGGATTATATGAAGCTTTGTTCCTTAGGCGGTTCCCTGGGGTACTTCGACCTCTTGAAGGAAGCGGACCTCAAGAATCCGTTTGAAGAAGAAACGATCAGACAGATCGCACAAGGCGTTTCGAAAGTTCTGGAACAGCTTGAACAGGATCTGTAATACTTCTTTGTGATCAGATAAAACAAACTCTGAGCGACGCTCAGAGTTTTTGTTAGCTTTATTGAAGACTGTATGTATTATCTTCCGCCTTTGCGTTTTGCCTTCTCATCGGACTTGTCCCACACGTGGACGTATTCGAGCCAGCCCTTGGACCAGGCAAGACGGTCGACGATCTTTCCTGCCAGGAAATAGGTCGCAAAGAAGGTGACGGCGATAAAGACGATGAATGTCGAATCAAAGGGATTCTGGGTGCCTGCCCGGATCGCGGAATAAATGAAAAGAGCGATGAAGGATACCAGAAAATAGATGATGTATAAGATGATGTTTTTTCTTTTCTTTGTTTCCTTGCTGAGCTGCATCTTTCCCTGGCAATGCGGGCAGTGCAGGACCTCGTTGTTTTTTTCGGGGATCGCAAATTCCGTACCGCAGCGATAGCAGCGTATAGTTCTGTTCGCCGGATAGTGATCCGTTCGTTTTTCTTGTTTATTCATAATTCTTATTTTACACCAGCTTCAGTTTTGACAGTCATCGCGATATCACCTTCATGACCAATGATAAACCGGGCATGATAAAAGGCTCCCTGCTGCCGTTAAGGACAGTGCGGGAGCCTTCAGAGACTTATCAGGCTTTGTTGAACTTTTCTTTGCCTTGTCTGCAGCGCAGACACTTCCAGTCCTCAGGGAGATCTTCAAAGGCGACACCGTCATGTTCTGCCGGATCGTAGACGTATCCGCAGATCGAACAGATGTATTTGCCTGTACCTTCATCAAGAACGAAGTATTCCTCATCCGGCCAGATGGTCTCCGGCGGATTGTTGAGATCCATGACTTTTTTCGCTTCGAGGTTCTCATAGCCAAGAGGTGTGTGTTCCGCAATACCCGTCCTTGTGTTTGAAGGCACCATCACCTTGCCGGCAAGACTCGTCTCACCGATCATGACGGATATGGCGATCTTCCATCTTTCGCTCATCGGTTCCGTGCTGATCTTCTGCGTCGGTGTGAATCTTGTCTGGGGAAAGACCATCCGCGTGGCAAACATGCTTCCGGCAGTCCTTCTTGCCGTTCTTGCCGCATATCTGCCTTGGACATACTGAGTTTGAAAGTTCTGATCATATGTAGGGTCACAGGCTGTGACCTTTTCTATACGAAATGTGAGCAGATAGGTGAAGGAGAACAGGAAAATGAAGAAATGGCTTTTATCGTTTCTGATCGCTGCGCTTTGTCTTTGCGCGTGCAGAAAGGAAGGACCGGAAGAAACGATCGCCGACAAAAAGGATCCGCATGCCTATCTTGCGTCATTGAAGGATAAGCCGTCAAAAGAAGATGATGTATTCATCGTTGCCAATGACGGTACGTATAACGAAGAACTGCTGGATGCGTTTATAGAAAAATGCGAAAAGAAAGAAGACTGCGATCTTGTGATCGCCCGCTATACGATCGAGGGGGATGTGATCTATGAACTTCTGGTCTATACCGGTACTTACGTCTTATACACCGATAATTCCCGTGATTCGTACAGAGGAAGCGATGTCGAAGATGTAAGCAGAAAGTATCTTTATGAATACTCTTACCGGAAGGAAGCGGAATATAACGACGGAAAAGGCATCGAAGAATCCCGTTTCGTTTTCTTAAGTGACAAGGAACTGAAAAACGATGAAGAAGTTCAAAATGAATTTGAAAAGACGTGGAGCGGTTTGGAAAGCGACCTGGTCATCGTATTCTCTGATTTCAAGAGAGTCAAATGAATGTTCTGATGAATAGAAGCAGCTGTATTATAAAGGCTGCTTTTATTATGTCTGCATCGGATGCAGGCCCTGTTTCATATGCCGATGCATATATTAAAATGAAAATAGAAAGATCAAAGTCTGGAAAGGCATATCATTATGGGATTGTTTGATGTATTCAAGAAAAAACCGGAACCTGAACTATTGAGAGACGAGAAGAAAGAGGCACTGATCGAAGCGTATCAGACAAAGAAGGATCCGCTGATCAAAGATCTGCAGGTGAAACCATTGGGGAAAGCCGATACCTACATCGAAGGGAAGGCGTATTGTAAGTTTTGGAATACGATGGTCGATGTCGATATGTATGATGATACATCGGTCGAATACGCTGAAAAGTGTGTCGAAGCGATGAATTCGATGCCGGAAGAACTGGTCGAAAATATCTGCCAGGCTGCGAAAAAATACTGCCTGGAGTTTCTGGACGCAATCGGCGGAGCGGAAGAAAATGACATCGAGCTGGCCATACCGGTAGATGAAGATACGCCGGCCTTGGAGATGCTGAAATGTTTCGATATCGGCACATTGGCGGTGGAGACTCCGAAAGATCCTTCAAGGATCGGATACCAGTTAAGCGGAAACTGCGACTGGGAACAAGAGCATGGGATCGAGATCGTCATCCTCGATGACAAGCTCTTATATCTTGGGGAATTCGTCGGCGAATCACCTTGGCGGGATCGTCAGACAGATTCGTAAGTTAAGGAGAAAAATATGAACGACAGAAACAAAGACATTTATGAAAAAGCGGAAAGTGTCGTGAAACAGACCGTTAAAGATAATTCTCATATTGAGATACCGCTTTATGAACGCCGTAAGGGCAAGGAATTCCATGCCTCGGGAAGCTGGCAGACGACAAAGGGTGAAAGACGTCTCATAGAGGGTTTTGGCTGGATGTTTTTCATCGGGGTCTTTTTCGGACTTCTGATCGGCTTTATCCATCCGGGGAAACTAGCGGTCTTTTTTCTGTCGATCGGTATCTTAGGCGCTGTCGGTACTTTCATTTCCTTATTTGCGATCGTATTTCACAAGCATAAGAAAGAGCCTATGGAGGCTCACTACTACGACACGGATTATACGTACAATGCGCTGACGAAAGAAGAAATCGATCACAGCAAGGAGATCACAAAGGAAGAGTTCTTCAAAAAAGAGTGATGATCGTTGCGTCGGAAGTGACGGATCATAAATGAATTATACATAAAGGTCTCGGAGGCACACAGGATCCGAAACCTTTTTATTGTGATATTATGACCATATAGGACAAAAGCGCTAAGATCCGTTTAAAAATGAAGCATGCTAAGATAAAAAAAGAGAGGTAAAGCATATGGCAGATAGGATCGATCCAAGAAAACTGCACACAGCACCTGATGGTACTATAAGAGACCATGAAGGAAGCATACGCAATAATCAGGGATTTCTTATTTCGAAGTCGCCGGAAAGGATCAGGAGAGAAGCACAGCAGGCACAGCAAGAACAGCAGATAATTAATGATCATATAGCCGAGGAAAAAGAAATGTTCAGGAATGCCGTCAAAAAGGCAGGCGGACTTTTCTATGTACCGAGACTTCGTTTCAACATCGGTTTCGCGGGCTTGTTTCTGATCGGTTTTTTCGTGCTGGGCTTTTTAGCAGGCTTCAAGCTGTTTCTGGAGTCACCTGACGGTACGCGCATGATCAGAAATATCGGGGATTTCTTTTCCATGATCGGCTTTCATATCGCGGCTTTCCTTTTTGCCTGGCCGCAGACGTTTACGCAGATGTTCGATCACTGGTTCTATCTTCCGGAACTGCTGCTTGGAATCTTTTTGATCTATTATCTGATCAAAACGGCAGATGACAGTGATTTCTACAGGGAAGACGGTATCAAATGTATGGTCCCATACCTTCTGATCGAAGGAATACGGGCACTCTTTCTGAAATATTCGGAATTCACAAAACTGGCCTGCATCCTCAGGGGACTTGGCCTTGGCATAGGGCTATGCATCATCGTGTGGCTCTTGAGAAAGATACTGATACGAAGATGATCGCTCCACAATAAGAGCGATTTTTTATGTTGACTTTTGTTCATAAAGATCTGGCTCTGCTGTTTCTGATCACAGAATCTGACTGATCAAGGCGAAAGAAAAATGATCGGGCGGAATGAAGACAAATACCTTATCATATTAAATGAACAAAGGAGGGCTCAATAATGGAGTGGGAAGTAAAAATGATCGAATGGCTGCAGAGTTATGCAGGAACATTTACCATCTTTCTGGGAAAAGCCCTGGCTTTCATCGGTGATGAAAAAGGACTGCTGATACTGATATTGGCTGTCATGTTCTGTTTTAAGAAAGAAACAGGCAGAAAAATGGCTGTGATCATTACGGTCATGCTGACATGGCTGGCAATGATCAAAAGTGTCGTGATGCGTCCGCGTCCTTATATGCAATACCCGGATCGTGTCAGAATACTCGCCAAAGTCGAAAGCAAGGCAGATGCCGCAGATGTTGCGGCGCAGGGTTATTCTTTTCCAAGCATGCATTCCGCAACCGTTTTTGCCAACACCTTCACTTTGGCCGGATCCCTCAAAGAGAAAACGGCTTATGTCATAGCCGTCATCATAACACTGCTTGTTGCGGTGTCCCGCATCTTTGTAGGAGCTCACTATCCCACCGACGTCTTGGCCGGCCTTTTGATCGGTCTATTTTCAATGGCTGTCTGCGAACTGGCGGAAAAACATATACAAAAAGAATGGCTGAGGACTCTGCTTCTTCTGATAACGGCGTTGCCGGGGCTCTTTTTTGTCCGCACCCAGGATTATTTCACTTCTTTGGGATTGCTGATGGCTTTGGCTGCTGCGATTCCTTTTGAAGACAGATATGTCGGTTTCAAAAGTACCGACAGCATCCTTTCAAAGATCCTTCGTCTGGTGGGTGCACTTGCGGTCTATTTCGCACTCAATACATTGCTTAAACTGCCTTTCGATAAGAGTTTTTTGGAAAGCGGAAGTTTTCTTTCCCTGCTTGTCCGTACGCTTCGCTATGCGATCGTCATGTTTGTCATATTAGGCATCTATCCCATGGTCTTTCCTTTCTACGATAAGATAGGCAAGACACATAGATAAAAATTTCCAGATACCATATCAGGCGAATACGGTCATGACTTCGGTCTTCTGACAAGATGGCCGATCAGAGGATCATGATTCATCCTGATCGATGCTTATTGATCTGTTTCAAAGTGAACATAGATGACTTTTTGTGCAAACCTTCTCAGATTTGAAAGAGTTTAGGATTCAAATAGACAGTGTTTTTCTTTTTTTGTGATACAATCCATATTGATGGGTATTTATGAATACTGTCCCATCAAGGTATTGAAAATAAGGAGTAATACAAAAATGAAATGTAATCTGAAATGGGTCAACATCTATAGCAACGAGACAGGTTATGTCGGCAAAGTTTCCAAAAAAGAAGGTCACTTCGTAAGCTCTCCGGACAAAGCCGGTGCCAAGACATATGTCTCTGAAAAAGCAGCGAACAAAGAGATCGAACTGCTGGCTTCCATGGGTGAAGCAGAAAACAACCGTTTCGAAATCGAAGAAGCTTAAGAAAGATCCAGAAATATCCCTCGCGGATATTTTTCTTTTGCCTTGTATGCAGATCCTGCAATGGACTTGCTGCGAAAATACGAAGAACAGATCGATAAAGTATAGTTTTACAGACAGAATTCAAAGTCAGAAGTTGTGAATAGTAATAACGATCACAGAAGAAGGATTCGGAAAATGATATTGTAAGATCAAGAAACAAAAATGAAAGATATAAAAGAATTGATGCCTGAAGAATTAGAAATGATTTCCGGCGGAAGAGGGTTGAATGCAGAAGAAGCATCCCAGTATGAAATAAACAGAAGATATGAAGAATTAAGACTTCGTTATCGTGCTAAAGGGCGGATAGAAGAATGGCATCGTGTAGAACAGATCATTCACGATGCAGCGGCCAAGTGGTATCAGGCAATAAGAAATGCAACGGAAGATCATCCGACTTCCATGTCGGAAGAAGTACTGTCCGTTCAGGATGATTATCTGGCGGAAAGAAACAGAGAAAAAGGGATCGTCACTTTGAATGACATCCCGGAGATCAAAGACGGTCTGTCGATCTGGCAGGGCGATATCACGAGGCTTGCGGTCGATGCGATCGTCAATGCGGCCAATTCTCAGATGCTGGGGTGTTTTGTGCCTATGCATTCCTGTATCGACAACTGTATCCATTCCTTTGCGGGGATACAGTTAAGAAATGAGTGCAATGAGAAGATGAAGGTCAAACGTATACAATACGGAGAAGATTATGAACAGCCTACAGCGGCACCGATGCTGACAGAAGCATACAATCTTCCCGCAAAGAAGATCGTTCACGTCGTCGGGCCGATCGTCTCGGGAAGACTGACTGAGGATCTGGAGAACGACCTGGCCGACTGTTACGCCAACACGCTCGATCTGTGCAAAGACAGCGGATTAAGAAGCGTAGCCTTCTGCTGTATCTCGACCGGAGTCTTTCATTTTCCGAACAGAAAAGCCGCTCAGAGCGCCGTAAAAACGGTCAGAGAATGGATGAAGAGGTATCCTGATTCTATGGACAGGGTGATCTTCAATGTCTTTAAAGATGAGGATAGAAGGTATTATGAACAGGAATTATGCTGAAATGCCAAACGGCTACCTGGAAACAATCCAAAGAGGGATCAGTGGTGTCAGAAGATTTGAAAACGGGATCTCCCGGGGTACAGGTACCAGAGAAAAAAGATCGAAAGGCTCAGGAACGAGATCGAGACAGCAGATGCCATCGTGATCGGGGCAGGTGCCTGGCTTTCGACTGCCGCCGGAATGACATACGACGGTGAAAGGTTCCGGAAGTATTTTTATGATTTTGAAGATAAATATGGTTTTCATGACATGTATTCGGGAGGTTTCTTCGTTATGGACCTGGATCCGAAGATCGCCTGGGCATTCTGGGCAAGAAACATCTATATCAACCGTTATATGGATGCCCCGATACCGGTCTACAGAGACCTGTTAAAGATCGTAAAAGACAAAGACTATTTCGTCATCACGACCAATGTGGACCATCAGTTTCAGAAAGCGGGCTTTGATAAGAAGAGACTGTTTTATACTCAGGGCGATTACGGTCTGTTTCAGAGCACGGATCCTTCCGACCGAAAGACCTATGACAATGAAGAATGGGTCAATCAGGCACTGGAAGCGGAAGGTTTTGTGAAAGATCAAAACGGCATCTATCAGATCCCGGAAGACGGGAAGCTCCTCATGGAACTTCCGGAAGGACTGACCCCCAGGAATCAAGAGAACGGTACGGATCTCACCATGAACCTGAGATCGGACGATTCTTTCGTGGAAGATGAAGGGTGGAAAAAAGCTTCTGCCGCCTATTCGGACTTCCTCAGAAGGCATTGGGACCTTCACGTGCTTTATCTCGAGATCGGAGTCGGAAACAATACGCCGGTCATCATCAAGTATCCCTTCTGGCAGATGGTGAACGATCATAAGAACAGTGTGTATGCCTGTCTGAATTACAATGAGGCTTACTGTCCCAGACAGATCGAAGGACGTTCTGTCTGTATCGATGGGGATACAGCGGATGTATTGAATGATCTGAAATAGTTTAAATAAGCGAACATAATTCATTCAAACAAAGACTTCTGTTATATAATCCGAAGTCTTTTTTATTAAAATGGAAATAGAAAGACAATCGAAGTTTATGGAGAGAAACAAAATGGATAAGAATACAGCAATGGAAAACCTTGCCCGGGCGCTGCAGGAAAAAGACGGCTTCAACGGGGCGTGGCTCTATGCGGAAAATGGCGAGATCGTGTCCAAGGGAGCTCTCGGCTTCCGGGATCCTGAAAACACGCTTCCGATTACGGAGGACACGATCTTTCAGTTGGCTTCGATCAGTAAGCAGTTCACGGCGACGGCCGTCATGCTGCTGATGCGGCAGAGCCTTCT
>JAFRQF010000027.1 GCA_017428765.1 Erysipelotrichaceae bacterium | reverse complement strand
TATTAAGATAAATAAAAGACAGAAGAAGACATGACAAGTTGGTTAGAAATGAGATCCTCTTCTGTCTCAATAAGTATAACATCCTTAAGCAAAAGAAAACCCGCAGATCATTCAGATACTGCGGGTTTGTCAACAAGCTGAGATGCTGATTAACTCAGCATCTCATTATAAAGGTCGACATATTCTTTGAATTTATCATTCATATTGAATTGAGAAGCGCGTTTCAGACATGCTTCTTTTTTGTATGGCTTTGTTTCGCATATTCTGATGATCTCTTTTTCCAATGTGTCTATATCACCCGGAACGACAGAAGCACCGGATTGAACATCGATGATCTCAGCACTGCCGCCAGTCGCGTATGTCAGAACCGGCAGGCCGCAAGCAAGAGCTTCCATATTGACTGTTGGAAAATTTTCGTCTGTTGTCGGATTGACGAAGAGATCAGCACAGGAATAGATTTTTACAAGTTCCTGTTGATTGTATGTCTTGTGGATGGAAATGATATTGTCCGGCAGTTCTTTGTCGGTTTCGTCATTGGTGCCTACCATAACGATCTGATAATTATCAGGAAGGCGACGGGCGAGCTCTTTGAAGACATACAAGCCTTTACCGGCATCCCAGAAATAGGCGACAGCAAGGATCATGTGTTTGTTTTCTATGCCGTGATCTTTTCTAAAAGTACTTTCTGTCGGTTTGAAGATATCAAGATTGATCCCGTTATTTATGACTTTTATAGGATGGTTTTCCCGGAACAGTGATACTCTGACCAGTTCCGAAAGCCATTTTGAAGGAGTTACGATCGTCATAGTATGAATACTGTTATAAAGTTTCTCTCTTTTTTTCCAAACTATGGCTGTATTATCCAAAAATAAAGAGCCAGGGAAGTATTCCAGATGGGGGCACTTGCCGCATCCGAGCTTCCATTTTTCACATCTGAATTGGGCACATCTTCCGGTGAAAGCCCAATTGTCATGAAGGGTCCAAATCACAGGAATGTTGTTTTTCTGAATGAATTTAAAAAACATGTTGATGTTAAGGTAATTATCACACATGGAATGAATATGAATGAGGTCCGGTTTTATTGACTTCAGTTTATTGATAAACAGCCAGGTATTTATGATGTTAAAATAACCATTCAAACCAAAGATATATGACAGGCGTTCGGAAATGACCCGATCTAGCCAAGTGCCGATATAGATCTGATCCTCATATCGAAATCTGAGACCGGCCCTGCTTTTCCTGCAGCTTGTATACACTTTAAAACCATTCTTTCTGGCTTCTCTGGCAATGTTTAAGACGATATTTCCGGTACTGGCGTAATTATTACTGTTAACTTCTACGATCGTTTTCATCACATTGATTATACCATTCTATTAAAAACGGGACAGATGATATAATGATGCTATTAGAAAGAGATGTTGAAGATATGAAGATATTGGTTGTAGGAGCTCATTTAGATGATATTGAATTAGCTTGCGGAGGAACGATCGCCAAAGCTATAAGAAACGGTCATGAAGTTAAAGCGTTGATCATGTCTAAGTCAGGCTATACGAATAAAGAAGGAAAGATCCAAAGATCGGATGAAATTGCTGTTAAAGAGGGTGTAGATGCATTAAAGACTCTGGGGATTAAGGATATCGAAATACTGGAATTTCCAACAAAAGACATTCCTTTCCGTTCGGATGTTGTAAATGCGATCGATGTCGTTATGTCGGAATATGATCCGGATATTATTTTTACACACCATCCATTCGACACTCATCAGGCACATGAAGGAGTCGCCAAAGCGACAATTGCCGCTGCCAGAAGAAAAAATACTGTATTCTTTTTTGAGCCGATACAGCCTTCAGGAAGATCGTATGTTGCTTTTAAACCCGATATGTATGTCGGCATCGATGATACAGTCGATGTTAAGATCGCTGCATTAAAGAAACATAAATCGGAGTACAAAAAGTTTGGCGGTGAGGACTGGATCAAAGGTGTGAAGAGCCGCTGTGGTTTCCGTGGCTACGAGATCGGAAAACAATATGCAGAAGCCTTTGAAATATTAAGGCTTGAGCTGAACTTTGAAAAAGATTCAAAACTATAGGAGCAAGACGGTATGATTATAACGATCCACCAGCCGGAGCACCTTCCGTGGCTGGGGTTATTCAATAAGATCGCAAAAGCGGATAAATTCATCATCTTGGATTCTATTCAATATGAAAAAAATTATTTTCAAAACCGCAACAGGATTCTTGGCACGAATGGTGTTCAATGGCTCTCTATTCCAGTAAGCAATAAAGGGCATATGGACGGTTCGATCGCAAATACGAGGATCGCATCGGATCCAAAAAATGCAAAATGGAAGGAGAAATATCTTCAGACGATCCGAATGTCCTATGGAAAGTATCCGTTTTTTGATGATGTATTCTCTGTTTTGAAATCGGCAATGAATATTGAGACGCCGTTCTTTTGTGAAATCAATATTTCCATTATCAAAGCATTTTGTGAAAAGCTTGATATTCATCCGGAATATATCAGATCGACCGAACTGAATGTAGACGGCTTGAAAAGCGATCTCATCCTGGATATCTGCAAAGAAACCGGAGCTGATGTTTATATTGCCGGTCCAAGCGGAAGAGATTACTTGGATATGGATTCTTTTGCAGATGCCGGAATCGAAGTCGTTTTTAATGATTTTCATCATCCTGAGTACCCTCAAAGAAAGACAGATCAATTCGTTTCTCATCTGTCTGCTTTAGACCTTTTTATGAATGTTGGATTCACTGAAGCAAAAAGAATAATCATGTCGGGTAATGAATCGGTATATGACTTTGAAAAGAACCCTAGGGATATCTTTCGATGAAAAAACTGATAATCCTATCTGAACAGAAGTCTTTTAAGAAAAGACCTTTGAGTCATGATGCCGTTCTCGGTCAGGAGAATGAGTTTTTTGATTATGGCAATGGAAATGTAGAAATCAAATATAAAAGTATCATTTTAAAGGGCATCAACCGTATCACTGGAAAGTTGAAGATGAACCCTGTCTGTGATCCCTTTACTTTTAAAAAAAGAGAAGATGGTGTTTACCTTTATATCGCCATGTCTATCAACTATTTGAAAAGCAATCTGCATCTTTTGAAACGGCTTCAAAAAAGCGGAAACAAGATCGCATTATATGTATGGGATTGCTGGCAGCCTGAATATGAAAAATGGGAAAAAGTTTTGGACGATCTGAAACCGGATTACATATTCTGGTCATTTAAGCAGAATTATTTGTTCTTTAAGAACAAATATGCCAACAGTTTTTGGGTTCCGCAAAGCGCAAACAGATATTATTTTAAAGATCTGCACATGAATAAGACCAGGCTCTTTATACAAATGGGGCGAGTTAATAAAGGTCTTCATGAGAAGATTTTGCGTTATCTAGAAAAAAGAGATGTCCCGGATTCGAATGAGAATTATGTTTATCGAAGAAAAGAAAAAGAAGCGCTGTTCCCTGATCTGAATGATCTGGTCAGGGAAATAAATCGTTCCAGATATATCGTTTGTATTCCTAAAATCTATGAAAGTCCTGAAAAAACAGGTGATGTCTGCGCAATGACCGGAAGGTATTATGAGGCGATTGCTTGCAAGACGATGATCATCGGGAAAAAGCCTCTCATCTTTGATGAACTCTTTCCCAAAGATGGAATGATTGAATTCAAGGAAGATCTAAGCGATTTTGACGATAAAATAGATGCTTTAGAAAACGACAACCAAAAGTATCAGGATATCGTTGAACAGAATTATAGATGCTTTATGGAAAAGCATACATGGGCATGCAGGTTGAAACAGATCCTTGCAATCATTAATGAAGAATTAGAGGTCTTATGAACAGAAGAAAATTTATCATCGAAGCAAAACGTACAGCTATAGGAAAGTTTCTGGGCTCTTTATATGAAAAAGATGCTGTAGAAGTATCACGGCAGGTGATTGTAAATGGGTTATCTGAAAAATATCTGAAAGATGTTCAGCAAGTCATTGTCGGGAATGTTATTTCTGCGGGAATGGGACAAGGGCTTGCCAGAGCGATTGCCATCAAATCGGGTATAAACGAAAAGACTCCGGCGTATTCTTTGAATATGGTCTGCGGCTCTGGCATGCAAGCGATCATCAATGCATGTAACGAGATAGAATGCGGAAAAGATCTGATCCTCGCCGGCGGCGTTGAATTCATGTCTAATATTCCGTATGCTACGAACACTTTTCTGCGTTTAGGAAAGAAGTTTGGCAATTTTGAAATGACCGATCTGATGGTCTCTGACGGACTGACGGATTCCTTCAGCGGTGTTCATATGGGCATTACTGCCGAGAATATTGCAAACAAATACCATATCAGCCGGGAAGAACAGGATGATTATGCTTATCTGACACAACAAAGAGCGATCAAAGCAGTAGACGAAGGCGTTTTTAAAGAAGAAATCGTGCCGGTTGAATTAAAGGATTACAGAGGCAGGATCTTTGTTTTTGATACAGATGAATTTCCAAACAGAGAATCTACAAGAGAGAAGATCAGTTCCCTCAGACCAACGTTTATAAAAGATGGCACAGGGACTGTGACAGCTGCAAATTCATCCGGGATCAATGATGGGGCCTCATTTTTGCTGATTGCATCAGAAGATTATTGCAGGGATCAAAATATTGTTCCACTGGCCGAAATTTTAGGCAGCGCTGTTGTCGGACTGGATCCTCAGTACATGGGTTTAGGACCTTATTATGCGATCAGAGACCTTATAAGTAAGAATAATATCGATTTTCATAAAATTGATTATTTTGAGCTCAATGAAGCTTTTGCAGCCCAGGTACTCGGCTGTTTCAAATTACTGGAAGAAGAATATGATGTTGACCATGAATACATGATCGATCATTGCAACCGTTATGGGTCCGGCCTTGGACTTGGCCACCCTTTAGGCATGACGGGAGCAAGAATCACCACCACTCTTGTCTATGAGATGAAGCGAAATAAAAATATCAGATATGGTATTTCTTCCTTGTGCATCGGAGGCGGAATGGGAGCAGCGTTGCTGCTGGGGAAGGCTGAGTTATGAATGAACTGAAAGATAAAATTGTTGTGATTGCCGGGGCATCAAGAGGAATCGGACTGGCGACGGCAAAAAAAATGAGGGAAGAGGGGGCTTTCGTTTATGCCTGCTCAAGAAGCGAATGTAATTTTGAAGATGAAGGCATCCTTTGGCATTATCTGGATGTAACAGATCCTCAATCCTGCAAGAAACTATTTGATGATGTCCTTGAAAACAGCGGCAAAGCTGATATTTTGATCTGTAACGCAGGAATCACAAAAGATTCTATGACCAGAAAAATGAATGATGATACTTTTGATCTTGTGATCGATACGAACTTGAAAGGCGTTTTCAATTTAGTCAGGCACTTTGGTCCTAAAATGGAGGAACAGGGTTTTGGTTCGATCATAGCGATCAGTTCCGTTGTAGCTGAACAGGGCAATATCGGACAAGCGAATTACGCCGCTTCAAAAGCAGGTCTTATCGGAATGTGCAGGTCTTGGGCCAAAGAGTTTTCCAGAAAAGGATCTCAGGTAAGAGTGAATGTCGTTGCTCCGGGATATACACATACAGATATGCTGAAAAGCGTTCCTGAAAATCTATTGGAACAGTTCAGGAGCAGGACGATGCTCAAAAGGCTGGGTGAGCCTGAAGAAATCGCTGATGTAATCTGTTTTTTAGCTTCGGATAGAGCATCCTACATCACTGGAGCGGTTATCGACGTCAACGGAGGAATGAATCTGTAAAAATGAAAATAAGGTTTCTTGGCAATACTGTAATTGAAATCTTTGATCATTTCGTTCTTAAACTTGATATTGAAGAGTATAAGAAACATACCAACACTTTGCTTAGAAATCAGATAACGAAGGCCAATCTTGATCAAGTGAATGATGCTGTCGGGAATACAACCAGAAAGTGGATTGAAAATGAAGATCCATTTGTACAAGGGTATTTCTTCACTGATTCAGATGGTGAACAGATCGGTTCATGTTGGATAATGTTTAAAGGCGGAAATGAAAAACTTTATCGGATCAGACATTGCGATAGTTTTGTCTTCAGGCTGGAAGTCAATGAAAAGCACAGAGGGAAAGGCTATTCAAAAATGATCATGGATCATATGGTGGATATCGCTAAGGAGAAAGGCTGCAAAGATCTTCTGCTTGTATGTGCAACAAAAAACGAAAGAGCTTTGCATCTTTACGAGAGCATCGGGATGAAAAAAACAGGAAGAAGGATTTTTGTCAGGGTGGGGAATAGAAATATTCCTTATTACAGTTTGTAAAGAAGCCAGGCTGAAAAAAGAATGCTTTTTTCAAAACAGCAATAAAAACTGTTCATTTTGAAGTTAAAGCCATATGAAAGCATAAGAAAGGCCGAGTATCTAATCTTCCTTTTTTATAGTAGAATATAAGCATGAGTAAAACTCGTGCTTTTTATATTGAACATTGGCAGGTAATCGCTTTGATCCTGATGATATATGACTTTGTAACGATTGCCTTTTCATACTTTTTTGGTCTTTGGCTCAGGTTCGATTTTCGATTCCAAAGTATTCCGCAAGCATATCTCAGTGTTTATTATAAACTGATCATTCCATACGCAATTATCTGTGTATTTATTTACTGGCTATTAAAACTATATAGAAGCATTTGGAGATTTGCGAGCTACAGTGAATTAACAAATATCATTTTATCCAACATCATATGCGGCATCCTTAATTTTGGCCTGACAAGGATTTTTGGTGCAAGGATGCCATTATCCTTTCATGTGATCGGCTTTATTATGCAGATCATCTTCGCAGCTGTTATTCGATTCTCATACCGCTTTGTCTTGATGATCAAACGCCAGCAGAGAAACAATAAAAACGCGACAAGAGTCATGCTGATCGGTGCCGGTGATGCCGGTATGACGATCTTGCGTGACGTCAACAAGAACATGGAATCCAACTCCAGAGTCGTCTGTATCATTGATGACAATACCAATAAGCTCGGAAGATATATAGAAGGTGTTCCGGTCGTCGGCGGCAGGGATGATATTTTAAAGAACGTAGAAAAATACAATATCAACGAGATCTATTTCGCCATTCCATCTGCTTCCACAGCGCAGAGAAGAGACATCCTGAATATCTGCAGAGAGACGGATTGCGAACTGAAGGTCCTTCCGGGCATTCAGCAGATCGTTAATGGTGATGTCTCGGTCAATATGATGAAAAACGTTGCGATCGAAGATCTTCTGGGAAGAGATGTCGTCAAAGTCAACAACGATGAGATCTTTGATTTCATCAATGGAAAAGTCATTCTGGTGACCGGTGGGGGCGGATCGATCGGTTCGGAGTTATGTCGTCAGATCGCAAAACACAGCCCTAAACGGCTGATCATCTTCGATATCTATGAAAACAATGCGTATGATATCCAGCAGGAGCTCAAGCGCAGTTATCCGGATCTGCACCTGATCGTAATGATCGGTTCGGTCAGAGATTCCAAAAGAGTCGACCATGTCTTCTCGCTATATCGTCCGGATATCGTCTACCATGCGGCAGCTCACAAACATGTGCCGCTCATGGAGGCTTCACCGAATGAAGCGATCAAAAACAATACAATCGGTACATTCAAAGTTGCCTATGCGGCAGTCAAATACGGAGTTAAGAGGTTTGTACTTATCTCGACGGATAAAGCAGTCAATCCGACCAATATCATGGGTGCATCCAAGAGGATGTGCGAAATGGTCATCCAGACTTTTGATAAGCTGATTAAAAACGAAACAACAGAAAAACTGTCTGTTGTAGAAGACTGCTTCTCGGAAGTCAGCGTTAAAGAATTGAAAGGAAAGACGGAATTTGTCGCGGTAAGATTCGGAAATGTTCTAGGATCTAATGGTTCGGTCATTCCGTTATTTAAAAAGCAGATCGAGGCCGGCGGTCCGGTCACTGTCACACATCCGGACATCATCCGCTACTTCATGACCATACCGGAAGCTGTATCGCTGGTCTTGCAGGCAGGCGTCTATGCAAAGGGCGGCGAGATCTTCATCCTGGATATGGGTGAACCGGTCAAGATCGACACTCTGGCAAGGAATCTGATCAAATTATCAGGCTTCAAGCCGGATGAAGATATCAAGATCATCTATACGGGTCTGAGACCTGGTGAAAAGCTGTATGAAGAAAAACTGATGGCGGCTGAAGGAAATCAGACCACAGATAACGATCTGATCTTTGTCGGGAAACCATTGGAGATCGATGAGAATGTCTTCTTACAGCAGTTGAAAGAGCTTTATATCACATCGAACAATAACGATGATCATATATTCGAATTGGTCGAAAAAGTCGTTCCGACCTATAAGAGAAAAGAGGATTAGCTTATCATGAAACGTTCAGAAAAAAGGATCTTCTTAGCCACTGCGACGATGCATGGCGATGAAGAGAAGTATATCAAAGAAGCTTTTGATACCAACTGGGTCACCACGGTCGGTAAGAATATCGACGAATCCGAGAGGATCGTTGCCGAATATGTCGGCTGCAAATATGCAGTCGGTCTAAGCTGCGGTACTTCCGCACTTCATCTGGCGACTAAGCTGGCGGGTGAAAAACTTTATGGCCAGGCAAGACCGAACGAAGGTACATTAGCAGGGCACAGAGTCTTTGCCTCAGATATGACTTTTGATGCGTCGATCAATCCGATTGCTTATGAAGATGGCGAAGCGATATTCTTGGACACCGAATATGATACCTGGAACACCGATCCGGAAGCTTTGAAAAAAGCGATCGAACTATACCCGGACGTTAAGCTCTACGTCATGGTTCACCTGTATGGCACGCCGGGCAAAGTCGAAGAGATCAAAAAGATCTGTGATGAACATGGCATCCTGATCATTGAAGATGCGTGCGAATCCTTTGGTGCCAAGTATAAGCTCAATGGCAAATGGGCCGAGACCGGTACATTAGGCGATTACAACTGTATCTCCTTCAATGGCAACAAGATCATCACCGGTTCTGCCGGCGGCATGTTCCTCACCGATTCCAAGGAAGATGCAGACAAAGTCAGAAAGTGGTCTACACAGTCCAGAGAAAATGCTTTCTGGTACCAGCACGAAGAGATCGGCTACAACTACCGTATGTCCAATATCATTGCCGGCGTCATCAGGGGACAGCTTCCTTACTTAGATGAACATATCAGAAGAAAGACGGAGATCTATAACCGATACAAAGAAGGCTTCAAGGGTCTTCCGGTAAAGATGAATCCGTATGACGAAGAAAAGTCCATCCCTAATTTCTGGCTGTCCTGTATGATCATCGATGAAGATGCCATGTGCAAGCAGGTCAGAGACGATCATAAAGCCTTATACATCCATGAAAAAGGTAAGTCCTGTCCGACCGAGATCTTAGAGAAGCTGAATGAATGCAATATGGAAGGCCGTCCGATCTGGAAACCTATGCATGCCCAGCCGATCTACCGTTCCAACAAATTCGTCACGGCAAACGGCAACGGCAGAGGTCAGTCCAACGCCTATATCGATTTAGGAAAGGCAACGGATGTCAGTATGGATATCTTCAACAGAGGCTTATGTCTGCCGACCGATATCAAGATGACTGCGGAAGAACAGGATATGGTCATCGAAGTCATCAGAGAGTGCTTTGAATAATGTATAAAAATATCTTTAAACGGTTCTTTGATTTTTTCTTGTCTTTAGCGGCGCTGATCGTATTAGCGCCTGTTTTTCTTGTATTGATCATCTTAGGATGGAAACATATGAAAGGAAATCCTTTCTTTACCCAGGAAAGACCGGGAAAGGATGGAAAGATCTTCAAGCTGATCAAATTCCGTTCCATGTCGGAAGAAAAAGACAAAGACGGCAACTATCTTCCGGATGATGTGCGTTTGAACAGCTATGGCAAGAAGTTAAGAGCTTCTTCGCTGGATGAACTTCCTGAATTGATCAATATCTTAAAAGGAGATATGGCGATCGTCGGCCCAAGACCCTTATTGGTCCAATACCTTCCTTTGTACAATGAGGAACAAAGACACCGCCATGATGTCAGACCCGGTCTGACCGGTCTGGCACAGGTCAATGGCAGGAACCTTCTTTCCTGGGCGGATAAATTCAAATATGATATCGAATATGTCAACAATATCACCTTGTTAGGGGATATCAAGATCATATTGAAGACAGTGAAAAATGTCCTTACGCATGAAGGGATCAACGGGGAAGGTTCTTCTACCGTTGAGTATTTTAACGGAAACAACTAAATGAGAGTATTGATACTGACGAACCATGACCTTGGTTTGTATAAATTCAGAAAAGAACTGTTAGAGACCTTGTTGAAAGAAAATGAGGTCTTTGTTTCAATGCCGAAAGGCATCTTTACCGATAAGATCAAAGAAATGGGCTGTCATTACATCGACACCAGTTTTGAAAGAAAAGGAAAGAATCCGTTCAAAGATCTTGAATTACTGAGCTTTTATAAAAAGACGATCAAAGAAGTCAAGCCGGATGTCGTTCTGACTTATACGATCAAACCGAATGTCTATGGCGGACTGGCTTGCCAGCAACTGAAAGTTCCTTATATCGCTAATGTGACTGGTCTTGGTTCCGCTATTGAAAACGGCGGTTTATTGCAGTTCATATCTTTGAACCTGTATAAACTCGGATTAAAGAAGGCAGATAAAGTCTTCTTTCAGAATGATGCCAACCGAGATTTCATGATCGAACACAAAGCGGTCAAGGACAATTTTGATATGCTTCCGGGTTCAGGAGTGAATCTGGACCAGTATGTAGTAAGTGGGTTTCCTGATGATACGTCGATCGATTTTACCTATGTAGGAAGATTGATGAAGGAAAAAGGTTTTGAATTATACTGCGAAGCCGCAAAAGTGATCACAAAAGAGTATCCGAATACCAGATTCCATGTCTGCGGACCGGATGAGGACAACTACAGAGACCTTGTCAAGGAATTATCGGACCAGGGGATCCTTGTCTATGAAGGCTACGTCGACGATATGAAAGAGATCTACAAAAAAGTGCAATGTACGATCCATCCGACGTATTATCCGGAAGGAATGTCCAATGTATTGCTGGAGTCTTTAGCCTGCGCAAGACCGATCATCACGACTGACCGTCCTGGATGCAAAGAGATCGTGGAAGACGGCATCAACGGCTTCGTGGTAAAACAGAACGATCTGACAGATCTTATCGAAAAGATCGAGAAATATCTGGCTTTAAGCAATGAAAAAAGAAGACAGATGGGCCTGGACGGCAGAAAGAAAGTGGAAAAAGAATTTGACCGCAATATCGTCATCGATAAGTATATGAAGGCGATTAAAGAAGTAACGAAGAAATAAAATGAGTGAACCGGTAAAAGTATTGGAAATGATCGCCAGTCTCAATTACGGAGGCTCACAGGCGATGATCGTAAACCTTTGTAAGGCAATGGATAAAAACAAAGTCCAGTGCGATTTTATCGTGGATCATCCTGAACTTATGGGAATGAAAGATATCGTTGAATCGCTTGGTTCAAAGATCTATATCATGCCTACTTTCAAAGGAACGAATTTAAAAGAAGTTAAGGATGCCTGGGATTCCTTCTTTACGGAACACCCGGAATATCAGATCCTGCATTCCCATTCCAGAAGCTATGCATCGATCTATCTGCCAATCGCTAAAAAACATGGATTGAAGACGATCATTCATTCTCACAATACATCCAACGGCAAAGGCTTGACAGCTATGGTGAAGAATCTGCTGCAGTATCCTCTTCGAAACAGAGCGGATTATTTTATCGGCTGTTCAAAAGAAGCCGGGGAATGGCTTTTTGGCGAGAAAGTGGTCAAGGGAGACCGTTTCTATGTTTTGAACAATGCGATCGATACCGATCGTTTCACGTATGATGAATCTGTTCGCAATAAATACCGAAAGCTGTTTCATCTGAAGGATGAGAAAGTCTTCATTCAGGTCGGAAGGATGTCGGAGCAGAAGAATTACCTGTTTACACTGGATGTTTTCTCTGAGTATTTGAAAAACGATCCGGATGCAAGACTGTTTCTGGTCGGCAACGGAGAGCTCAGGGATCAGATCGATAGCAAGATATCTGAACTTGGCTTGCAGAATAATGTGACTGTATTGGAATACCGCAACGATGTGAATTGTTTATTGCAGATGGCGGATGTCTTTCTGATGCCTTCCTTATTTGAAGGCTTGAGCGTTGCGGCAGTCGAGGCGCAAGCGTCGGGTATTAAATGCCTGTTAAGTGATCAATGCGATCGGAACGTTAATATTACCGGGCTTTGCGAGTTTTTGCCTTTAAAAAAAGAAACATGGGTCAACAGAATGAATGAAGACGTTTCATTGCGCCTGTATACAAAAGAAGATATAATCAAAGCTGGTTTTGATGTCGATACGACGGCAAAGTGGCTTGAGAGTTTTTATAGGAGTATTATTTAAAATGAACAACATATGGTCTGATAATAAGCTGATCAATCTCTGTATTAATATTTTGATCTTTCTTGTAGGAATCAACTTTCTTCATTTTGGACAGCTGATCCTTCCAGTCATCTGCTTTTTATTGTTTGTTGACAACAGATTGAAATTCAAAGTGAACGATCCGAAACTGTTTATTGGATTATGTTTGTTTGGGCTTGTTTTTTTTGCTTTTACATATAAATATAATGCTTTCTATAGTGTAATGGGTTTTACATGTCCGATGGCTTACTATATCGGATCGAACATGAAACATCCAAGTGAAGAAAACATCAAAAAGATCGTTTATCTTTTTGCGATAAGCATGTCTTTGCATATTATCCTGAATAGTATTTATGAATATATCGTCCACGGTCATCATGGATTTTTTATGTCAACAACGCATTATGATTTCTGGACTAAAGAAAAAATAGCAAATACAGCTACCGCTGTAAATATCGATATTCTGATCGGATGCTTGTATTATCTGATATTTCACGAAAAGAACAATGCAGTCAGGATCAGTTTGTTTGTTTTGTTTGCAGCTTCGTTATTTTATCTCCTGGTTATAGCGAGAAGAACGCCGATATTTATGGCGGCGATCGTAATGGCATTTTCTTTTGTTTATGAAGCATATATCTTGAAAAACAGCACTAAGAAACAAAGAAAGATCTTTACGATTCTTGCGTGTTGTGCGATAGCAATTGTTGCCCTTCTTGTAACGATTTATTCACTGAATTTATTCAACTGCAGAGCAACATGGGATGGATATCACATCGTACAGAAGTTTAAACAGAAATTCATCAATGACCAGCGTTTTGAATTATATTTCGGTTCGTTTGGTTTAATGCCGAATTATCTTTGGGGTGGTCAACATATCAGCACGATCTTGGGAGAACAGGTACATGATTTCTGGATCGATATCTATGATTACGCCGGAATCGTTCCGTGTTTCGTTATGATCGTTTGTTCTGTAATGGAACTTATGGTCATCGTCCGTTGTTTGAAGTCGAATCGCATCAGCAACGAGTTTAAGACCCTTATCTTAGGTGTGTCGATCTGTATCATTATGCAGCTGTTTTTTGAACCGGTAATGACTGGTGCTTCGTTATTTTTACTAATCGCCATTATTATTCTCGGTTTCTTTGAGAGGATTATTGTCAGCAAGGAAGACTAATGTTTTTCTAAACCTTATTGGAGGGAAGGCAAATATGAAAGTTTTACAGAACAATCTGAAAAGACAGCATGATATTTATCTTGATGAATACAACAACAAAGCTTTGGAAGTATTAAATTCCGGATGGTATATTCTCGGCAAAGAAGTAGAGTCTTTTGAAAAAGAATATGCTGACTATATCTCTTGCAAACATTGTGTAGGCGTGGCTTCCGGCATGGATGCTTTACAGATCGCATTCAGGATTCTGGGAATCAAGGAAGGCGACGAAGTCATTGTCTGTTCCAATTCCTACATTGCCTGTGTCATGGGCATCACAATGAATGGCGGTACACCAGTCTTTGTTGAACCCGATGAGTACGACAACATCGACGCAGATAAGGTCGAAGAAAAGATTACAGAAAAAACCAAAGCAATCCTGGCAGTTCATCTGTATGGACAGTCCTGCGATATGGACAAGATCATGGAACTTGCCAAAAAACATAGTTTAAAAGTTGTAGAAGATTGTGCACAGGCACATGGTACGATGTGGAAAGATAAAAAGGTAGGTTCGATCGGTGATATTGCCTGCTGGAGTTTTTATCCGACCAAGAATCTGGGCGGATTCGGTGATGGCGGCGCGATCACGACGAATATCGATGATTATGCTGCACAAGCCAGAGTCATCCGTAATTACGGCAGCAAACGCATTCATTACGAGAACGACATTATCGGTATGAACTCTCGTCTTGATGAACTGCAGGCGGGTCTTTTGAGAGTCAAACTGAGTCACCTTGATGAACTCAACGCTGAAAGAGGAAAGATCGCTGAAAGATATATGAATGAGATTAGTAATCCTCTGATCTGTCCTTTGAAAACCAGACCAGGTTCAAATAATGTCTATCATCAATTTGTCATTCATTGTAAAAAAAGAGATGAATTGATCGAGTATCTGAAAGAAAATGAGATCGGAACGATCATTCACTATCCGATCCCGCCGCATCTTCAACAAGCTTATGCATATCTGGGCTATAAAAAAGGTGATTTTCCAATCGCTGAAAGATATGCGGATGAGGTGGTAAGTTTACCGATGTATAATGGAATCAGCAGTGAAGAGCTGGATTATGTCATTGATGCATTGAATCGTTTTGAATAATAAACTATGGATTTAAAAGAAAAATGCCCGGTTTTACATTTTAATGATCTGGGTGACGAAAGAGGGAAATTGGTTGTGATCGAAGGTAACGAATCGATCCCTTTTGATATCAAACGGGTCTTCTACATCTATGGCTCAGACGATACTGTCGTCAGAGGCCAGCACGCCAACCGGGATTCTGAATTTGTATTGATCAATGTTGCCGGGACCAGTAAAGTCCGCATCACCGACGGCACAGAAGAGTTCGTTGTTGAATTGAATAAGCCGATGATGGGTGTTTACATTCCCAAGATGATCTGGAAAGATATGTATGATTTTTCATCGGATTCGGTTCTGCTTGTGTTGGCTAGTACGCACTATGACGGAAAAGAGTATATCAGAGATTATCAAGAATATCTGAAAGAAATTAAGATTTAGGTATTATGAAAATTATTTAAAAAACAGTCTATAAGCGCATCATCAAGTGTTTATAGACTGTTTTTTTGAATAATAGTGAAGCAAACGATTAAATCATATCCATGCCGTAGATCAGATCATATACTTTTGCCAACAGCTGAAGAAGGATATAATGTTTTTTTCTGAAAATATAAAACAAGACCGCAGAAACCGGTGACATCGGCTTGTTTATGGAAGCGGTCAGTTCGGTGACTTCCTGCTCGTTTAATTTATTCAGAAGATTTATACGTTCTTTGCGATCTTTGATCCATAAACACATTCTGAAAGCATTGTATACGATGGAATTGGCAGCTGATGTTTTGAATACTGGCAGCAATTCCTCATATTCGCCTTTTTCAAAAATCATCTTATACATTGGGACCATGAAGTTGGTGTCGTTCATGTTTTTGACATCGTAGTATGATCTATGTTCTTCGATCAGACGGTAATAGTAGAGATTTTCCGGTGTATAGTAGAAAGTCTTTGCGTTCATGATGACATAAGTAGACTGCTGAACATCTTCACCATTGATCAGATCGAGGTTCAGGTGATCTTCCATACCTATATACAGTTCTCTTTTTCCGATCCTTGACCAGGCGGTGTTGGTCTGCAAGAGACATAGCTGTTTCAATACTTCTTTTTTATCGACCATGCCTTCTTTAAAACGAGGTTCGAGTTCAGTGATCTTATTGATGTCGTCAGTAAAGCGCACATGATTGAACATAACGACATCAACGCCATATTCGACGATTTTGGAGTTGACGATACTTAGCGTATGAGGATCGAGATAATCGTCAAAATCTACGTATACGATATAATCGCCTGTCGCAAGCTTCAGGCCTTGCATACTGCTTTTGACCATGCCCTGGTTTTCCTGATGGTGAATGAGGAATCGTTTATCGCTTTCGTATTGCGAGATGTATTGCTTGACTTCCTCATTGGAACCATCATCAATCATGACGATCTCGTAATTCTGATAGTCCTGATTAAGGATCGATTTGATTGCGAGGTCGATGTATTCGATCTTTGTGTTATAGATCAGTATGATAACGGAAAATCTTGTTTCGTTCATTCTTTACTCCTCTTCATGTTGTTTTTTAAAAATCTTGCTCTTAATGAAGTTTATCACTGTTTTCATGAGATCACTGTTTCTGAATAAGATGATATTGATCGATGTCGGAATCAGTACACCGATGATCGCTCTTATCAGCATACCCATAAAACTGGTTGAAATGTTTTTTGTCAGGACAACGGTTATGACCAGTTCAATGGTCGCCAGCAATAGATAAGCCGCTTCAATGAGCCAAGATCTGAGAAGGGAATGCTTAAAGAACTTTTTCATCAAAATGATCTTGCGGCTGTGCCATATCACAATATATGATACCGAAATGGAGATCATGATGCCACCGACTCCAACCAGCCTGGATAAGATCGTGCTGATTACGATCATCACAAGAACTGCGATCAAAGAGAAGATACTTTCTGTTTTATAATCGCCGAAGCATTCTCTGAAAGAGTTTGTTGCTTCGGATTTAGCTGCCAGATAATAGAGGAATGCATAGGCATACACAAAGCTCATCGGGAGAAGGAATTCTTCGCCGAAAAAGAAAATGATCGCCGGTTGAAAAACAACGGAATAACACACCAAAATGATCGTGGCCAGAAAGAAGCAGGCAAGATCCATCGTTTTATAAAACGCGAAGCTCACATCTTTTTCTTCTTTATACAGCATATCTGCCAAAGTAGAACGGATCGGCCTTAAAAAGCTGGCGATCGCTGACCAGACAGCTCCGCCGATGATGGCGTAGTTGCTGTACATGGCAGCAGTACTTACGTTGATCAAAAGTGATGTGAAAAGGTTGGCTGATGACCAGTTTACGACATCAGCTGTCTTGATCATGATGAGCTGGGGACCCTCAGCGATCATTCCTTCTGCCGTAAACTCTGAGAAGTCTGTCTTTTCACTGTGAAAGAAGGAGAATTCCTTCTTTGAGATGAAATAGACTAGTGCTTTGGAAAGGATGATAAAGAATGCATTGAGAACCAGATATAATACGTAGTTTTTGAATATAAGCAAGGATAGCGCTTTGCATCCAAAGGCAACAAAATTGATGACAGTCTCTATACGTATCGCTTTGTATTCTTTCTGAGAAGCCGTCAGGATCGTACGCCAATATCCGAGAAAATAAGTAGAAAGCACCGATAGGGCATAAAGGATGAAACTGATTCTGAATATCGGCCAGTTATTGATTTTTCCTTTGAAGATCAGCGGAAGACTGATATACAGGACTACGCACATAGCCATCACCGCAACGCCAAGCAGGTTCCACAGCAACTTGTACATATTGGCGAGTTTGTTGATCCTGTCTTTGTCTTCTTTCGCAAATGCCTGATAGAGCCGGTAATTGAATAATGAATCAAGTCCGAAATCCGCCAGTGCTATGAAAGAAAAAATATCGGCAATGACACCCTCGTAGCCGATGATTTCTGTTTCGAATTGTTGTAAAAGAAACCGTCTTAAAAATATACCGAATATCAACAATAATGCATAGGAGAATAAGGACCACAGCATATTGATCAGTGCTTTTTTTGTTCTCATATCTTCTCAATTATAATATAAAAACAGATTATGATAAAATTTATAGGAAGAAGGACGGAGTCATTATGTTTGAAAATAAAATCCTTTTGATCACCGGCGGAACAGGCTCGTTTGGCAATGCGGTTGCGAAACGTTTTTTGACAAGTGACATCAAAGAGATCCGCATCGTTTCCCGTGATGAAAAGAAACAGGACGATATGCGTCACGAATATCAGCAGAAATATCCTGATTATGCAAATAAACTGAAGTTCTATATCGGAGATGTCAGAGACTATAAATCGATCGAGTATGCGTTCAAAGGGGTCGATTATGTATTTCATGCGGCAGCTTTGAAACAGGTGCCGTCCTGTGAATTCTATCCGATCGAAGCCGTCAAGACCAATATCTTAGGCTCTGATAACGTGATCGATGCCTGTGTAAAACATGGCGTCAAAAAAGCGATCTTCCTTTCTACAGATAAGGCAGCTTATCCGATCAATGCGATGGGCATGACCAAGGCTTTGATGGAAAAGAACGTGATCGCCAGATCAAGGCAATTGCAGGAAGGTGACACTGTCTTATGTCTGACAAGATATGGAAATGTCATGGCTTCCAGAGGTTCTGTCATCCCTTTGTTTGTTGAACAGATCGAAAATGATCAGCCTGTCACGATCACCAATCCGGAAATGACAAGATTCATGATGACACTGGACGAAGCGGTCGAACTGGTACTGTTTGCCTTTGAAAACGGCAATCAAGGTGACCTGTTCGTACAGAAGGCTCCTGCTGCCACGATCGGCACACTGGCAGAAGCGATCGTAAAGCTCAAGGGGAACGAAAAAACCAAAGTCGTAAACATAGGAACCAGGCATGGCGAGAAGCTTTATGAAGTTCTGGTCACAAAAGAAGACATGGTCAAAGCGGAAGACTTAGGCAATTATTACCGTATCCCGGCAGACAACAGAGATCTCAACTATGATCGCTATATCAACAAAGGCAATGAAAAGCTTAATATAGCCGAAGAGTATAACTCCCACAATACAGAAAGGCTTGACACTGAAGGAATGATCCTCCTGCTGAAGAAACTGGAGATGTTTCGCTAAGGTATCCTGATGCGCTTTATTAAAAAGCGCATTTTTAATAAAATAAGAAGAGATATGAAAGTATTAGTGACCGGTGCAAGAGGCTTCATAGGCCGAAATCTTGTTGAAAACCTGAAAAATGTAAGAGACGGGAAAGATAAGTCCAGAGATGTCGTGATCGACGAGATCTATGAATACGATGTCGATACTGCGAAAGAGCTTTTGAATGAGTATTGTTCAAAATGTGATTTTGTATTCAATCTGGCAGGGATCAACCGTCCTCAGAATGCGGAAGAGTTCAATATCAATCACAGTTTTCTGGCACAGCTGCTGAATGCTTTGAAAGAAAACGGCAATAAGTGCCCGGTCATGCTGTCGAGTTCGACACAGGCACTATTGGAAAACGATTATGGAAAGTCCAAAAAGGAAGCGGAAGATCTGTTGCTGAGTTACGGCAAGGAAAACGACGTTAGGGTCTGTGTCTATCGTTTTCCGAACGTTTTCGGTAAATGGTGCCGGCCGAATTATAACAGCGCCGTTGCCACATTCTGCAATAACATCGCCAACGATCTGCCGATCAAAGTCAATGATCGAAATACCGAACTCACCCTGGTCTACATCGATGATATCGTCGATGAGATGTTTGAGGCTCTGAAAGGGAAGGAACACAGAGAGAATGAGCTGTGCTTTGTTCCAATCACGCATAAGAAGACATTAGGAGAGATCGTCGATCTTTTATATGAATTCAACAAAGAGCCGGAAACTCTCATCATGCCTTCCATCCCGAAAGGAAGTTTTGAAAAGAAACTGTACTCGACATTCCTGTCGTATCTTCCTGAGCGGAAGGTCAAATTTGAGCTTCGAAGCAACACAGATGCCAGAGGTTCGTTTACGGAATTTCTGAAAACCGAAAACAACGGTCAGTTCTCCGTCAATGTCTCCAAGCCGGGCATCACAAAAGGCCAGCACTGGCACAATACGAAGTGGGAATTCTTCCTTGTCGTCTCAGGACACGGACTGATACAGGAAAGAAAGATCGGCAGTGATGAGATCATGGAATTTGAAGTCTCGGGAGAAAAGCTTGAACCGGTACATATGCTTCCGGGTTATACGCATAACATTATCAATCTGAGTGAGACAGAAAACCTGGTCACTCTGATGTGGGCAAATGAACAATTGGATAAAAACAGACCGGATACGTTCCACGAGGAGGTTTGAGATGGATAAATTGAAATTAATGATCATCGTCGGTACAAGGCCTGAGATCATAAGGCTGTCTGAAGTCATCAAGAAGTGTGATAAGTATTTCAATACGATACTGGTCCATACCGGACAGAATTATGATTATGAACTGAATGGTGTCTTCTTCAAGGACTTGGGATTGAGAGATCCTGACTATTATCTGGATGCCGTGGGCGATGATCTTGGATCCACCATCGGCAATATCATCGATAAATCTTATAAACTGATGGTCAAGGAAAAGCCGGATGCCGTGCTGGTATTGGGCGATACCAATTCCTGCTTAAGCGTCATAGGAGCCAAAAGGCTTCATATCCCTACCTTCCACATGGAAGCGGGAAACAGATGCTTTGATGAATGCCTTCCGGAAGAAACGAATCGAAGGATCGTCGATGTCATATCGGACTTAAATATGTGCTATTCCGAACACGCACGGCGTTATCTCAATGCCTCAGGTGTTGCTAAGGAAAGAACTTATGTCACCGGTTCCCCGATGGCGGAAGTATTAAGTGCTCATATTCAGGAGATCGAAGCTTCCGATATATTGAACCAATTAGGCTTGCAGAAAAAGAAATACATCTTACTAAGTGCTCACAGGGAAGAAAACATCGATACCAAAGAAAACTTTGAATCTTTATTCAGTGCCATCAATGCGATCGCAAGAAAATACGATGTTCCTGTCTTATACTCCTGCCACCCTCGGTCAAGGAAAAGACTGGAAGAATCCGGCTTCAAACTGGATGAAAGAGTCATTATGCATAAACCTTTAGGATTCCATGACTACAACAACTTACAGATGAATGCGATGTGTGTAGTATCGGATTCCGGCACTTTGCCCGAAGAATCTTCTTTCTTCTTAAGCATCGGCAAGCCGATCCCGGCAGTCGCCATAAGGACTTCTACCGAACGTCCGGAAGCTTTGGATAAAGGAAACTTCATATTATCCGGTATCAGTGAAAAGGAAGTCTTGCAATCTGTAGAGACAGCTATCGAAATGACCAGAAACAACGACTTAGGCATCCCGGTTCCTGATTACACCGATACCAATGTCTCAGACAAGGTCGTCAAACTGATACAGTCCTACACTGGCATCATCAACCGAATGGTCTGGAGAAAACATGTTTAAAAGGCTTTACTATATACTTCTTCAAAGGCTTTATGTCTTTAATCACAAGAATAAACCTTGCCAGGGCAAGGTTTATATGTTTCATAACGTCAATGATGATCATGACATCTATTCGATTACAAAAGATCATTTTGAATCATTGATCAATTACCTTGTGAAGAATAAAAAAATCGTTGATGCAGATACTTTATTGAAGGAAAAAGATCCTGATAATGTCGTGATCACCTTTGACGATGTCTATGAAAGCGTGTATCGCAATGCGTATCCGCTTTTGAAAGAAAAAGATCTTCCGTTTTACCTGTTTGTTTCCAACGAATTTCTGAATAAAGAGAATTATCTTAACTCAGAGATGCTCAAAGAAATGCTGAGGGATTCCAAAGCGATCCTGGGTTCTCATAACTATCAACACGAATTGTCCAGATTTATGGAAGATAGAAGTTTTGAAAAGGGACTGGATACATCAAAGAAAGAACTGGAAGAGGAATTTGGTATATCACTTAAGGATTTTGCTTTTCCTTATGGTTCAATGTATGCATGCTCAGAGGAAAATATTAAAGATGCGTCGGATCGCTTTGAACATGTGTTTATGACTTATGCCATTCCTTACAACGAGGAATATGGAAATACGATCCCCCGCATCAATATGAATGATTCTGTATATGAAAGGGAAATGAAATGATCTCGGTTGTAGTTCCTGTCTATAATGTTGAAAAATATATCGTTACATGTCTGAATTCGATAGTTGCTCAGGACTACAGGGATTTTGAATTGATCGTGGTCAATGATGGTTCAAAAGATAAAAGCATCGATTTTGTACAGGATTTTCTGCAAGATAAGGATGTGACCTGGAAGATCGTCAATAAGGAAAACGGTGGCCTTGCCAGCGCAAGAAACGCTGGCATCCTGAAGGCAAAAGGTGAATATGTCGTATGTATCGACGCAGACGATGCTGTACATGAAAACTTCCTTTCATCCTTGCTTCGGGAAATGAGAGAGGATACAGATTTCGTCTTCTGTAATTTTCGGTTTGTAAAAAAACAGGAAGTGCCGGATGATACAAATGATCAGATAACGGTATTTGACAAAGAATCGCTTCTCGAGGTTTTTTTAAAGCGGAATATCGGTTTCGTCGTGCCATCGATGCTGTTTAAGAAGAACTTTCTTCTGGAAAAGGGTCTGCTGTTTGATGAAAAGATCCGTTTTTCAGAAGATCAGCCGTTTATCTGGAATGTAATCCTCCATTCGCAGAAATCCGTATACCTGCATCAGAAACTGTATGGCTACTATGTCAGGGATAATTCGATCATGACAAGCTCATCGGGTGAAAGGATCATTGAAAGCCATAAAGAATTCAAAAAAACGGTCAGTTCTTATTTTTCTGACTTCCCGCAATACAAATCTATAGAAAAGAGACTCTTTCCGCGGTGGGAACTGGGAGCTTTGTATTCCGCTGCCAGGATCATGGATTACGAGGAATTCAAGAAAGTCTATACGGAACTGGATGGCAGAACGATCTTTCAGAGGATCTCGGGGATCAACGAAATAAAAGCCTGTCTTCTTGCTTTTGTCTGCAGCAGCTCCCCAAAACTCTTGTATGTCTTATGCAGAAGGATGGACCTCAATGGATAAGATCATCGTGATCACTTCAAACATTGCCCCTTACAGAAAGATGTGGTGTGAAGAACTCGCAAAGTTTTATGATGTGACGATCGTCTATACCAAAGACCACGATTATGAAAGGGATGACAGATGGCTGCAAAAAGAATCTGAGACATGTAAAATCCATAAACTGAAAAATGATAAAGATCTTTATGATCCGATCTGTTTCGATGTGATCGATGTCATCAGAGACAGCAAGAATGCATTGATCATATTTGATGGGTATGGACCAAAGACGAACCTTCTGGGGCTTCTGTATTGCAAACTAAAAGGAAGGTACAGTTTGGTCAACGTAGATGGCTATCCGACGGAAAGAGTAAAGTCACCTTTCAGAGAATTCGTAAAAAGGATTGTCATCGGTAAGCTTTGCACGGGATTCACTGCGAGCGGTGAAGCGACCAAGAAACATCTGGTGGCGTATGGAGCTGACCCGAAGAAGATTATCATTCACAACCTTTCATCCATAAAGGATGAAGAGATCGCAGAAAAGCCTTTTACTTCAGAAGAAAAAAAGGAAATAAGAAAAAAGCTGAGGATCGAAACGGAAAGAAAGATCGTTCTTGGTGTTGGCCGTTTTCTTCCTTTAAAGCGTTTTGAAGACCTTATCCTGGCCGTCAGAAAATGTAAGAGCGATTGCGAACTTTTTATCCTGGGCGGGAAGCCGCTGGACGAATACCTTGAACTTTCAAAAGACTGTGACCGGATCCATTACATCGATTTTGTTATGCCGGAGGAAGTCAGTGAGTATTATAAGGCTTCCGATCTGTTTGTTTTGCCTTCAGAGACGGATGTCTGGGGACTGGTTCTGAATGAAGCGATGGCGCAGGGCGTTCCGGTGATCGCATCAGATAGCGTTGTTGGAGCAAAGAGCCTGATCGATGGAAACGGTATGATCTTTAAAACGTATGATGTGGATGAACTATCGAAGGATATCGATCTATGTTTGAGAGAAGAAAACAATAAAAAGATGTCTGAAAAAAGCCTTGAGATCATTAAAGAGTTCACGATCGAGAATATGGTTAGAAGACAAAAGCCATATATTGACACATATTTTGGAAAAGAAAAAGGAAACTGATTATACTATAATTACTTTATATGAAAACGCTCATCGTCATCCCTGCGTATAACGAGCAGGAGAATATCGCGAATCTGGCAAAAGAAATAACGGGATATGGTTATGATTATTTGATCATTAACGACTGTTCGACGGACGAAACTGCCAAGATCCTGGATGAGAATCATTTCAACCATCTGGATCTTCCGGTCAACCTTGGCCTGGCCGGGGTGACCAGAGCGGGTTTTATGTATGCACATGACCATGATTATGACTGCGTTTTGTGTATCGATGGTGATGGCCAGCATCCGCCTGTATTCATGTCTTCTCTGATCAAAGAGATCCAAAACGGCAGTGATTATGTTGTCGGCTCCCGCTTTCTGTTAAAGAAAAAGCCGCTGTCGCTTCGTATGATCGGCAGCCGTATTCTGTGTTTTCTGATCAAGGTTAAAACAGGAAAGACCGTTACGGATCCGACCAGCGGCATGCGGGCACTTGGAAAGAAGGTCATTGCGAGTTTTAATGAATCAATGAATTTCTATGCGGAACCGGATGCGATGTGCTATCTGCTTCACAAAGGTTTCAACGTTAAAGAGATCCAAGTCGACATGAAAGAAAGAGAAGGGGGCGTTTCTTATTTTGCCAATCCTTTGAAATCGATCTACTTCATGCTGTGCGAGATCCTGTCCATTATATTTATTCAATAGAGAGAGGTTTCTATGAGCAGTGGGTTACGTTTAGGATTGTTGTTAGCTTCTCTTGGTGTTTTTCTTATCATCATTCTTTCTGTTATCAGAAGAAAACTGAATATCAAATACTCGATCGTATGGCTTTTGTGGGCTTTGCTTTCGCTTGCCATGTCGGTCTTTCCGGAATCTTTTTATGCTCTTTCCGGCCTTTTGGGAATACAGCTTCCGGTCAATACGGTCTTTTTGATCATGACCGCTTTGTTATATGCGTTGACTTTTTACGTTTACATCATGATCTCCAAGCACAATGAAGAGATCATCAAACTGACATACGAGGTCGCTTCTTTGAAGAAAGAACTCGATGAATTGAAGAAAAAGAATGAAAAATAAAATGTTTGTCGTTCCGGGAAGCTTCGTTCCCTATAACGACACCGTTACCATCCTTTCCTATAAACGTCTTCGAAACCTTGATCTTGACATGGACGTTTTTTGTTTTAAGGGAAAAGAAGACCCGAGCCTTTTAAAAGAACTCGAAAAAGATGAAAATTTTAAACAATTCAATATAAAATATACTTCCGATTTAGACTGGTCGATCCCGCGAAATTATCCTTTACGATTGCCGGTGAGTCTTTTTTTGATGAACAAATATGTCTATGATTCTTTGAAAGAATTTGAAAAAGGAAAATATCAGTATCTGTTCACATCGATCGTTCCTGGCATCTCACATATCGCCGGCTATAAGATCAAGAAGAAACATCCGGAAGTCAGATGGATCGCTTCTTTTTCCGATCCGTTTAAAGGATCTCCATATAAGAAAGCGGATCTTTCCGATCGAAGCATCTTCTATAAGATCGCATTCAATGTCGGAGCTTTTTTCCTCTATAACAACAGATATGAGGAAGTTGCCGTCAATCATGCGGATGAGCTTGTATTCATTTGTGAAGAGCAGCGTGACTTCACTTTGAAGCAGTATCCGAATTATGAGGAATTGGTGAAAAAGTCCGTCATTTATCCGTTGACTTACATTCCGGAATGGAAGATGTATTCCGATCTCATTGATGTTCCAAAAGTTCATCACCAGACGAAACAAGCCGTACATCTGGGCAGATTGTATGGCCTAAGAAGGATCGATTCCTTTCTGGAAGCCTTGAAGGAACTGAAAGAGGAAGTCAAGGATCTGAAAGGCATGATTGTATTTCATCAGTATTCGGAGATCCAAGCTCCCGATGTGAAAAAGATCAAAGAATATGGACTGGAAGATGTTTTTGTGCTCCATGATAAAGTGACTTATAAAGAATCGGTGCAGATCATGAAAGACGCGGACATACTGGTGCTATTTGACACATTGATGCCCAGAGCTGAAAGCCAGCCCTATCTTCCAAGCAAGATCGTAGAATATCTGATGCTTAAAAAACCGATCCTGGGGGTATGTGACCCCAATTCGCCCAGCTACCGCATCCTGAAGGAATATGGTTTTGATACGGTCGGTTCCGAGAAAGAAATGATCAAAAAGAATATCCGTTCTCTGATCCTGGATCAGTCGGTTTCTGATTATTCCCTGGAAAAACTGAATAATGACAATTATAATAATCTATTAGTCGGTCAATAAGCTATGAAAAATAAATGGAACGAACTAAAAGACAGAGTCAAAGAAAATTTTAAAAACAACAAGATAGTCATAATTGCGCTGTTGGCGATATGGATCTTTGCGGTGATTTTTACACTGTTCTTTTACAAAGATACTTTAGGAAAGATCTCCACCGGGAATGAATTTTCAGATAATGTTGTTGAATTATGCGAGGATACACGGGTTGATCAGATTCTGCCTTCAATAGAGGGAAGTGATGCGATCGCCATCAAATTCGCGACATACGCAAGAAAAAACAACGGATCTTTTGATATTGAAGTGCAGGGCGTTAAGAGTGGAACGGTTTATGCACAAAAAACGATAAAGGCGAATTCGCTTCAGGATAATGCTTTTCTGACGGTTGCCTTAAATCAAAAGCTTGATCCGAATACAGACCCGCAGATACGTGTCTTGCTGAACTCGCAAAGTGATCTTGGACAAGGTGCCGGAGTTTATTACTCAAATCTTAAGGCATATGAAGGAAGCACTTTAAAGATCAACGACGAGATTCAAGAAGGTGACCTGTCGTTACGTTTCATGAATGAAAACGATGATCTTAAACTGTTTTATCAAATCGTCATTACCTGGGTTATTGTAACTTTTACGTTCATCGTGTTGCTGATCCTGCTGGTGAAGCCGCGTTATGAGGTTCTTTTTACTGTGATCGCAATTTGTTTCGGCCTTACCCTCTGGCTCATAATAACGCCGATGTCAGTCCCGGATGAAACGATCCATTATGAATATTCTCTGCAGCTTTCAAACAAACTGATGGGAAGCAAGGATCACCTGATGATCGATGATGAATATTTGAATTACGGTGCCATGGCAGGTCATTTGAATATTTCGGCAGCATACGAAAGATTCATTCAGAAGATCAACCGCCCTTTGCGGTTGGACAACGTAGAATCAAGAATGGCTTTCGATATTGATGAATCTTATCATATCTGTTTCGTTCCTCAGGCATTGGGTATCACGCTTGGCAGGCTGTTGAAATTGAATATGCTCAGAACCTTTTATCTGGGAAGGCTCTTTAATCTGGCCTTCTATGTGATATGTGTTTATCTTGCCATCAAAAAGACACCAGTTCACAAGCTCTTGTTCGGTATCCTGGCTACGCTTCCGATCTTCATGCAGCAGGCGGCTTCTTTTTCGTACGACTGTTATATCAACGGACTTACTTTCGTCATCATTGCATTTCTTATGAAATGGATGTTTTCGGATGAACCGATCACTAGGAAAGAATTCGTATTCGTTTTTATCGTCAATCTTCTGATCGCACCGATCAAAGTCGTATATGGTCTGTTTTCTTTCCTGTACTGGTTTGTACCGGAACACAGATTCGGCTCTAAAAAGAATAAGATCATTGCCATCCTGGTCGTTACAGCTCCCGCAATGTATGAATTGACTGTTCTTCTGTTCCCGCTGATATTCAGGATTGTCAGAAAAATATTTGAGAATCTGTTTATGAGACCTGTTAATGCGGAAACATTATATAGTATGACAATGAAATTACCTCTGACTCTAGAAGGGGAAACTTATACATTTGCCGATGTCATGTATGATCCTTTATTTGCGATCGAGATCATTCTCCGTACGATACGCTATAATCTGAAGACTTGGTTCTATGGTTCTTTTGGCAGAGCTTTATCAGGAAATACATTGATTCTTCCGACGACTATCGTCCATATGTTGCTTGGTTTGCTGGTCTGTGCTTCCCTGCGGGAAGAGGAACATATGGAACCGGTTATTTTCAGAGTCGTCGTCTTATTGCTTTGTGTTTTCGGGGGCTTGATGATGGTCGGCGGCATGCTGATCTCCTGGACAGAAGTCGACCAGGAGGTCATCGAAGATTTCGGAGGTCCGATGATACAAGGTATCCAGGGACGCTATTTCAGTCCTTTCCTTCCTTATCTGTTCCCGATTCTTTCAAATAAGAAGATCAAGATTTCAAAAAAATTCGATCAATATATGCTTTTTGCGTTTGTTGTGCTGGTTTTTGAGGTCGTTGTATATGTTCTCTCTTATACATTTATGAATTAATGAGTCACGTTATATGAAAGTAGTGATCGCATCTTGTTTTGAATCTAATGAGGAGCGTATGGGCTTTGTTTATGAAGCTTGTAAAAGCAGAGGGTATGACACTGTTGCTCTGACCTCTGATTTTTCACATATCAAAAAAGAAAAAAGAACAACAGTTCCTCATTTCTTTAAAGCAATTCCAACACGTCCATATAAGAAAAACCTGTCTTTGAACAGGATTCTTTCACATATAAGATTTGCTGAAGACTGCTTCGCTCAGATAGAAAAAGAGGATCCTGATCTTATCTGGCTGATGGTCCCGGCGAATTCTTTGGCCAAAGAAGCAGGAAAGTACAAAGCAAAACATCCTGAGAAAAAGATGATCATCGATATCATCGATATGTGGCCGGAATCTCTTCCGGTCAAGGTGAACAAGAATGTCTTTCCTTTCAGTTACTGGAGAAGCCTTCGCGCTAAAAACATCAGTTGTTGTGATGCTCTGATTGCAGAATGTGACCTTTATCATTCGATTTTAAAAAAAGAATACGATCGAAATATAACTACGATCCATTGGGCCAGAGAAGGGGGCTGTATCTCCAGCAGATCTGCATATCCTGACAATGCGCTTTCTTTGTGTTATATAGGTTCGATTAATAATATCATAGACACAGAAAAGATCGTTTCGATCATTAAACAGATCGATTTTCCTGTGATCGCGCACATTATAGGTGAGGGTGAAAAAACGGAGTCCTTTTTGGAGTCCTTGAAAAAAGAATGCGAAGTGGTCTATCACGGTCCGGTAAGAGATAAAGAGAAAAAAGCAGAGATCTTTGGGCAATGCCATGGAGGTATCAATATTTACAGAGAAGATCTTTACATCGGGCTCACCGTCAAATGCATAGATTATTTTCAGCATGGTCTGCCGATTATCAACAACATCAAAGGTGATACATGGAATCTGGTCGAACAGTATTGCGCTGGATTCAATCTTTCTGATGATCTGTCGATAGATGCCAGAAAAATGATGATGATGAGAAATGATAATCAAAGTATTTATGATCTGTTCAACAACAATTTCTCTAAAGAGATTTTTTTGGAAAAATGTCTGAAAACGATTGATGAGGTGATGAAGTGAAACTGATCGTTTTGATGTCGACATACAATGGCGAGAATTACATCAGAGAACAGCTTGAATCTCTTTTGAATCAGACTCTGAAACCGGATCAAATTCTGATAAGGGATGATGGATCAAAAGATGCTACGGTCGAAGTACTGAAGGAATATAGCGATAAGTACCCGTTCATAAAGTACTATTGCGGGGATAACAAAGGTCCGGCAAAATCTTTCTGGGAATTGATCGGGAATTGTCCGGAAGCACAGTATTATGCCCTGTGCGATCAGGATGATGTGTGGTTTGAAGATAAATTGGAATCTGCGATCAAAGCTTTGGAAAAAGAGGATACAGATGTTCCTTTATTGTATTGCAGCAGATATACACTTACGGATGCAGATCTGAATCCGATCGATTCCAATGTCTCCAGACTGTATGGCTTTTCAGATTTTCCTCATTCGCTTATCTATCATACGGCACCTGGCTGTACTTTTGTTTTCAATGACCGGGCAAGACGCAAGATCTTGAAATATGATGTGAATAAAGAATACTGCGTCATTCATGATGCGATCATTCATAAAGTCGTGGCGATGTTCGGAAAAGTGATCCTGGACCCTGAAACTCATATGTATTACAGACAGCACGGAAACAATCAGATCGGTATGAACGCGAATGTTTTCAAAGTGTTTGCTGGCAGAGTCAAACGTTTTTTAAACGGCAGGATCCGAAATTATCGCTCTAATTCTGCGAAATCTTTACTAAAAGTGTATGGCGAAGAGATAGATGAAGAGAAAAGAGAATTATTGAATACTGTTGCGTATTATATGAATGATATGACTTTGAAAAAGAGCTTTCTGAAAGATAAACGTTTCAGATCAAATACAGGAAATGATTTTTTCTTCATAATCCTGGTGTTAGTAAACTATATTTAAAATTGCTATAATAGGAATGTTATGAAAAATAAGAAACTGGAAAAGATTATTATTGCAATCACTGCAGCGTTTGTCATAGTATCTTTATTGTTGGTTTTTGGTGGGAATATTTTCAAAGGCGGAAGTTCTGTTCGAAAAACAGACAGCACCGTTATGCCGACAGCGACCGGCACGACTAACGAGATCAAGAAAGATGTCGTTATTGAACAAGATTATATTAATACCACTGATACGATTAGCAAGGTGGGGATCGTTTTCAACAGGATCGCTTATAAAGAAGGAATTGACATAGCTGTAGAACTGTTGAATGGCGATACAATTCTGGCAGGCAATACATATAATGTCGCTTCGATTGAAGAACAGCATCGCACATATATCGAACCCACTTCTAAATTGACAGGAATGAAGAATAAAAAACTCACGATCAGGATTTATCCTGTCGTAAAGGAAGACACAGGCCTGGTTGTTATGATGGATAAAGATGCAGACACAACATTCACATTTGATAATAAAACGATCAAAGGAACATTGTGCTTTTCGGTCACGGAGTAGATGAATAAGAATAACTTAAGAAAAGTATTTACGATATCTTTTATTGTTTTCGCTGTTTTTACAGTAGCTTTTTATTTTCTTTCCGGAGATCAGTTAAAATACAGGGTCGCAGATGACAGTATCTCGATTCTCGAAGCAGACTCTGTAACACCGGAGATCACGCGAGGAGTAACGGTTTCTCAGGATTTCAAAAACACTGTTGACAATATCGATCAGATCGCTGTTGTGTTTACGAAACTTTACAGAGAAGGACAAGGTTTATTGACCATCGATCTGATGAGCGGAAATGATCTTGTGTACCGTAAGATATTAGATGTTTCAGAGATTCCGGAGCAGCACAGGGTCTTTTTGAGTCCGGAAAATCCTATCCGAGGATTCAAAGATAAGACTCTCACGCTTAAGATATATTCGAATTCAAAAACAAATCAAGGTGTTTCGGTCATGATGAACAAAGCCTTGGCACCTGCCGGATCCCGTATAAAAATAGGGAACCAAACGATCGATGGATCTATCTGTTTCGCTGTAAGCGGTACTGAAAAAATCGCTATCAGCCAGTACTACTGGTTTATTATGGGCGGACTCGGATTGGCTTTGGCTGCCTTGTTCATTGTTTCCTATCGGCAGTTTTCAAGAGGCAGATCGAATTATCTTGTTGCCGCAATCGGTGCGATGTATCGATATGACTTTTTGATCTCGCAGCTTGTCATCCGTGATTTTAAATCCAAATACAAAAGATCGATTCTGGGCGTTTTCTGGAGTTTTTTGAACCCTCTTCTGACGATGACTGTACAGTTTCTGGTCTTTTCAACATTCTTCAGTTCGGATACGCAGAATTATCCTGTATATCTATTGAGCGGTGTTGTATGTTTCAGTTTCTTTAACGAATGTACGACGATGTGTCTTTCTTCGATCAGCGGCAATGCCAGACTGATTACGAAGGTCTACATTCCAAAATACATTTTCCCGTTGGCAAGAACGATATCGTCTTCCATTAACCTGGCGATCTCTCTGGTACCGTTATTGCTGGCATCACTAGTTCTGGGTGTAGCTATCCGTCCACAGGCGATCCTGTTCTTTTATTTTCTGATCTGTCTGATTATCTTTTCGTTGGGGATCGGTTTGTTCCTGTCCGCGTTGATGGTCTTTTTCAGAGATATTCAGTTTTTATGGAGCGTCCTGACACAGATCTGGATGTATGCGACGCCTATATTCTATCCGGCAGAGATCATTCCGGAAAAATACAGATTCATTGTCAGATTCAATCCGTTATATCATTTTATCGGTAATTGCCGTACCTGTCTGATCAATGGGATCTCGCCGGAACCTATGGCATATATCTTCTGCTTGTTATTTGCGATGGTTTCTTTATTCATCGGAGCTTATACTTTTAAAAAGACGCAGGATAAGTTTGCATTATATCTATAGAGGTAGTTTATGACGGAAAATATGATCGAAGTCGAACATGTGACGATGAAATTCAGGATGTCAGACGAGCCTCTGAACTCCTTAAAGGAAGTATTTACCACAGCAGTCAAAGGGAAACTCAGATTCAATGAATTTCTCGCATTGGATGATGTCTCTTTTGTATTGGAGAAAGGAAAGACCCTGGGACTGATCGGAAAGAACGGAGCAGGAAAGTCTACGACGTTAAAACTAATCTCAGGTATTCTGAAACCGACTTCCGGCAGTATCCGCACTTATGGCAACATTGTTCCGATGCTGGAACTGGGCGCCGGCTTTGATCTGGAGCTGACAGGTAAAGAAAATATCTATCTTAATGGGGCGATATTAGGTTATTCAAAAGAGTATCTGGAATCCAAATACGATGAGATCGTGGATTTTGCAGAGATCCGTGACTTTATTGACATGCCGATCAGAAACTATTCTTCCGGTATGATGGCCAGACTGGCATTTTCGATCGCTTCGGTCGTGCAGCCCGAAATACTGATCGTCGACGAGATATTGGCCGTCGGTGACGTTGCCTTCCAGGAGAAAAGCTTCAACCGCATGAAAGAACTCATGTCCGGCGGCGCGACTGTTTTATTCGTCTCCCATGATCTTGAGAAGATCGAAGAGATGTGTGATAAAGTCATTTGGCTGAATAAGGGAAAAGTGGTCATGTTCGGCGATACGGACGAAGTATGCACTGCGTATAAGAAAGCAACGGGAATAAAAGAATGAACGTACTGGTCGTCTCAACAACTTTTATTCCTTCTGTTTTATTGTGTGGACATTGCCAGCTGGAATATCTGGAGAAAAAAGGGAAATGCAACTACAAGTTTTCGATTTCCCATTTCATAAATAAGAAGAATGTCGAATGGGCGGATATCATCGTCTTTTTAAGATCGGATTCCGATATCGATGCTTATGTCTCGAAGATCGCAAAAAAAGCAGGCAAAAAACTGATCTATGTGATGGATGATGATCTTTTGAATGTGCCTTCCTACTTGAGCAGTGCACCGTATTATCTTCTTCCGTCGACACAAAACAATATAAAGACGATCATGTCCAACTGTGACACTTTTTTGTCACCATCTCCGGTCCTTTTAAAGAAATACGGTCCGAACTTCAAATACAGCTTCAATATACCGGAGCCGTCTTTAAACAGGATCAATAAGAAAGAAAAGAACGATAAGGTCAAGATCGGCTTTGCCGGATCGAACGACAGAGCACAGGACCTCAACGAGATCCTGGAAGATGCGATCACGAAGATCGTTGAAAAATATGGTGATTCGATCGAGATCGAGATCATGGGGGCCAAACCGGACTTTATCGAAAAGCTCGGGCTGAAACATCTGCCTTATCAGGATGGATACGATGCCTATACGGCGTATATGGCCAAATGCAACTGGGATATCGGATTGGCGCCGATGCCGCTTACGGAATTTCACAGATGCAAGTACTTCAACAAATATGTGGAATACGCGTCTTTCGGTATTGCGGGTATCTATACGAATTGCGAGCCCTATATTTTTGGCATTCGTGACAGGGAAAACGGACTTCTGGTCAACAATACGACTAAAGAGTGGGTCGATGCGATCAGTGAACTGATCGAAAACAAGAAACTCAGGAAACAGATCTCGGATATGTGTCTGAAAGAGGCTAATGAGGTCTATGCACTGGATATCCTTGCGGAAGATTATTTTGAAAAGATCACGCATGATTATGTTGAACCTCAAAGCTCAGTGATACCGGGGCTCGGTCTTGCGAAATCCATCATTTTCTGTAAGAGAGTATATCGAAAGGTGAAGGAACACGGTCTGTCTTTCCCAAAGTGGTTCATCGAAAAGATGAAGACAAAGATCGATGACAGAAGAAAGTTCAACGTGGACAGCCGAAATAAAGAAAAGCTGAAACAGATCATCCGGGAAAACAAAACAATGTTCATCTTTGCACCGGTACCCGGTTCAACAAATGACGCTTATGATGCGAGAGTCAGATACGTAGATGAATACTACGACGATTATTTCAAGATCTATTTTTCCGGAGAAGACCGCATCGCGGAACATCTGAAAGTCGATCTTCTTGATGAAAAACACGCAAGTATCATATGCAACAGTTTTGATATCTTACAAAGCGAAGAAGTACTGGGATTGATCTCTGACTGTAAAAACTGTCTGATCCACTCCGTCATCCGCTTTATGAGGGATAAGATTTCAGATGATATGTACAAAGTTTTTGATCTGGAAGGAGTCACAGTCTGCTGGGATACTCATGGTATGATCCCGGAGGAATACCATAAAGCTTCCAATTTCCATACAGAGAAGATCACCGGAGATATCGAAAAGACCTTTTACGAAAAAGCGGATGTGATCATCTGTGAAAATAAAGAGCTGGAAGATCATTTTCTTGAAAAGTACGGAAAAGCGAAAGGAAAGTTTGAGATCGTCTGATCATGGCTTTTATCGATAAACTATTATTAAAACTCAGTCCGAAAACGGTGATCGAAAGATCACGGTTTTTTGATAAGGAATGGTACCGGGAAAAGTATGGGATCCAATCGGATCCTGCTGCACATTATCTAAATGAAGGATGGCTCAAAGATTACGACCCTTCTTCATCCTTTTCTACCAAAGACTATCTGATCAACAATCCGGATATTCAAGGCATCAATCCTTTGCTTCATTATGAGATCTATGGAAAGAACGAAGGCAGAAGACCGTTTGTTCCAAAACGCAGCGAAGTCAATGATTACTCTGCTGAAAATATCGAGATTACTTATGAGACATATTTCAAAGAGATCAATGATAAAAAAGTCGTCAGTTTTGATGTTTTTGATACTTTAGTGATCCGTCCTTTCGTCAAAGCAGAGGAACTGTTTGAGTATATGGAAAAAGAATTTTCATCGAACGGTTTTTCTGATGCGAGGAAAAAAGCAGAAAGCGATGCAAGAAAAACTTTGAATAAGGAAGTGAATATCGATGAGATCTACGCTTTTATCGATAAAAAGTATATAGATCTGAAAGAAAAAGAGATCGGTCATGAGATCCGTTTCTGTCACCTCAATCCTTTGATCTATCCGATCTACGAAAAAGCAAAGCAGCTTGGAAAACGTGTGATCGCGGTTTCAGATATGTATCTTCCAAAAGATATCGTTGAGAAGATCCTTTCTGCTTATGAGATGGATGCGATCTATGTATCCTGCGATTTTGATATGACAAAAGGATCGGGCAGACTTTTTGAATATGTATTTAAAAAAGAAAACATCGAAGGGAAGCAGATGATCCATTTCGGAGACAACTATATTTCTGATTATTCGCAAGCCATCAATTCAGGAACCGATGCCCACCAGACACCGAAGATCGTCGATCATGTCTTTTCTGATAAAGCTTATAAATACTTATTGTCCTTCTATAAGAGGCATGATGATCTGGCTTCTTCGATCTTTCTTTCGCGGGCAAGTGAATATCTTTCGTCCTCAGCAGATAAGCCATTCTTTGAAAAACTTGCTTATATATTGGGCGGTCCTTTGGTTTTGAGTTACCTTCACTTCGTTTGCGAAAACGCAAAAGAAAAGCAGATCGATAAACTCTTGTTTGTATCAAGAGACGGATATTGTTTAAAAGAGGTTTATGAAAAGTATTTCTATGAGGAATATCAGATCAACGATGATTACGCCTATCTTTCAAGGGCAGCGATCTATTCGGGAGCATTGGAAAACCACCTGACGAGCGATCTTGGCACGATCCTTTCGATCGCGGGAAAAGATATGCCTGAGATACAGATATTTGATTCTTTACAAGAGAATCAAAAAGAGTTTGAAAAACACGAAGAGAAACTTCGCGACTGGTCACATAAAAGAAGCAGAGGCCTTGCCGTGCACCTGAACACGCTTGCTGAAGGTTGTGATAAGCTTGCGACTGTCGATATGTTTTCCGGCAACTATACGTCACAAAAAGGTGCCGCATATTATCTTAAAGAAAAAGTAAAGACAGGATTTTATGCAGGAAATTTTGCGAATCAGGGAATCGAACATCTGAGTTTTTCGGATCGTTTATTAGGCATGAGAGATAATCTCCCGGTGAAGATGAGTGAATTTCTGGTCACATCTTATGAGCCACCGATCATTGGCGTTGATGGATCGGGGAAACCGATCTATGAATATCCGGAAAAGGAAGAACGCAAAGAAAGGTATGAACAGATCCTGAATGGGATCTTAGGATATATCGGTGATCAAAGAAGGTTTTTTAAGGAAAACAGTTCCTGTCAGCTCAGTCTGGAAGAATGGATCGATCTTGCGGATTCCTATCTGAAAGAATGTGATGGTAAGGATATTGCAGAACTGTCGAAGATCCTGGACTCGGAAAATCCGGTTTCAGGAGAAAGCGATAAAACGATAAGCGAACTGATCCGGCTTTACAGAGAACAGGGATATTGATGTTATAATTTTGAAGAGGTGCTAGACATGAAAGGTATTATATTAGCCGGCGGTGCCGGAACAAGACTATATCCGTTAACAATGGTGACTTCCAAACAGCTTTTGCCTGTTTATGATAAACCGATGATCTATTATCCATTAAGTACGTTGATGCTGGCTGGGATCAAAGATATTCTGATCATCTCTACGCCTACAGATACTCCGCGTTTCAAAGAACTTTTAGGCGATGGACATCAGTTTGGTGTGGATCTTTCATATTGTGTTCAGCCTTCACCGGACGGCCTTGCGCAAGCTTTCATACTGGGAGAGGAATTCATAGGCGATGAAGCATGCGCTATGGTTTTGGGTGACAATATCTTCTTTGGTGATGGATTCTCTCACATTCTGAAGAAAGCGGCAGATAACGCTGAAAATAAGAATAGAGCCACGATCTTCGGCTATCACGTTAATGATCCTGAAAGATTCGGCATCGTAGAATTTGATAAAGATGGTAAAGTTCTTTCGGTAGAGGAAAAACCGAAGCATCCGAAATCCAATTATTGCATCACCGGGTTGTACTTTTATCCGGCCGGTGTTTCAAAGATGGCAAATGAGGTCAAGCCTTCTGCCAGAGGCGAGCTGGAGATCACGACTTTAAATGATATGTATCTGAAAGAAGACAGACTGGATGTCCAGCTGCTTGGAAGAGGTTATGCTTGGCTCGACACCGGGACGATGGATTCATTGCTGGAAGCTTCTAATTTCGTGCAGATCATTTCAAAAAGACAGAATTTTGTCATATCTGCTCCGGAAGAGATCGCTTTTAAATATGGCTGGATAGACAGAGATGAACTGCTGGAATCTGCAAAGCATTATGGTAAATCTCCATATGGAGAACATCTGAAAGCTGTTGCGGAAGGAAAGGCGGAATAGAGCGGAATATGAAGAAGATCGAGACAAAAATCGACGGTGTGTATATCATCGAATCTGACTGTTATGGAGATAATCGCGGTTGGTTCATGGAAACATATAACCAGGCTAAATTTCATGAGCTTGGAATAAAAAGCGTTTTTGTTCAGGATAACATGTCTTTTTCTGCTCAAAAAGGTACTTTAAGAGGTCTTCACTATCAAAGAGCGCCTTATTCTCAAGCGAAGCTTGTCCGCTGCACCAAGGGTAAAGTTATCGATGTGGCGGTAGATATCCGAAAAGGATCCCCGACTTACGGTGAATGGGTAAGCTGTGAATTATCGGAAGAAAACAAAAGGATGTTTTACCTGCCGAAAGGCATGGCACACGGTTTTTTGACGCTTACTGATAATGTTGAATTTCAATATAAATGTGATGAACTTTACAATAAAGAATCGGAGGGTGGGATCAGATATGATGATCCGACGATCAATGTTGACTGGGGGATGCTGCTGAATGGGATCGAGCCGATCCTTTCGGAAAAGGATAAAAATGCCCCTGTTTTGGAAGAATGCAATGCAAACTTTATTTACGAAAAATAAAAAACAGATACTGCTGATTACGTTCTGCATGTTTCTTCTCTTCTTGAATGCATGCAAACACGAACAGACAGAAGATATATATATCCTGTATACAAACGATATAGCCGGTGAAGTTTATGGTGAGGTCGGATACTCCGGTGTAAAAGGATACAAAGATTATTTGCAAAGTGAACATCCGTATGTCGGCCTTGTTGATGCAGGTGATTTTTTTGATGGCAGTTTTTCGGTTTCTGATAAAGGTGCTGCGATCGTTCAGATTATGAACGCGGTCGGTTATGAAGCTGCTGCTTTGGGAAATCAGGAATTCTGGATCGGGCTTGATGCGCTTGCGAATAATATCAAAGAGTCCGATTTTCCGTATCTGAGCTGTAATCTGAAATACGAAGGATCCGGCGAAGATCTGCTGAAAGATGTCAAACCGTACGTGATAAAGCAATATGGGTGGACGAAGATCGCATATATCGGGGTCACTACTCCCGAAACAATGACTCCCGGCAAGCCATCATATGAAGCGATCACAGAAAACGGTGAGTTTATCTACAGTTTCTATGAAGGAAACGATGGTGCGGATCTGTATGAACAGGTTCAGAAAACGATCGATAAGGTAAGAAAAAAAGTCGACTATGTCATTGTGCTGGCACATCTTGGTTCCAACAGCGTAACAGAAGGATTCAGTTCCTATGACCTGATCGATAACACGACCGGCATAGATGTAGTCATCGATGGTCACTCCCACACTCCCATTTCCGGTGAGGGGGTATATGATGCGGGAGGAAACAATGTGGTCCTGACCTCTACGGGTGAAAAACTGCAGAATTTGGGAGTTTTGATAATCCATCCCGATCATACCTTCAATACGGCATTATATCCATCCGTGTACGAAAAAAACAGCGCTATAGATGAATTGATCGCTTCATTAAGATAAAGCGAGACAAATAAGAAGGTAGAGATATATTTTTTATTCTGATAGAATTATAATGTTATCCGCGATAGGAGGTTTTTCTTATGAAAGTTTTAGTCACGGGAGCAGCCGGATTCATCGGTACGAACTTCGTTTATTACGAATTGGATAAGCATCCTGAAGATCAGATCGTCGCTTTGGATCTGCTCACATATGCAGGTAATTTAAAGAATCTTGACGGATGCAAAGATAATCCTAATTTCAAGTTTGTGAAGATGGATATCCGCGACAGAGAGAATATCAATAAGCTTTTTGAAGAAGAAAAGTTTGATATTGTCGTCAATTTTGCGGCAGAATCTCACGTTGACCGTTCGATCGAAGACCCGGAAGTTTTCTTAAGGACTAATATCATTGGCACGGAAGTATTGATGGATGCCGCGTTGAAATATGGCGTTAAAAGATATCATCAGGTTTCGACCGATGAAGTCTATGGCGATTTGCCGTTAGAGGCGACTGATTCTTTCTTCACCGAAACCACTCCATTGCACACGAGCTCTCCGTATTCCGCGTCCAAAGCAAGTGCGGATTTGCTGGTCATGGCTTATCACAGGACATTCGGATTGAATATGACGATCACCAGATGTTCCAACAATTACGGTCCTTACCAGTTCCCGGAAAAGCTGATCCCGCTGATGATCAATAATGCGAGACATGACAAATCTTTGCCTGTCTACGGTGAAGGCTTGAATGTCAGAGACTGGCTCCATGTATATGACCACTGCGCAGGTATCGACTTGGTCATGAGGAATGGTAGAAATGGAGAAGTTTACAATATCGGCGGACACAACGAAAGACACAATATCGATGTCGTTAAGACGATATTGAAAGAATTAAACAAACCGGAATCGCTGATCACATATGTCAAAGACAGAAAAGGCCATGATTTAAGATATGCCATCGATCCAACTAAGATCGAAACGGAATTGGGCTGGAAACCAAAGTATAATTTTGAATCCGGTATCAAAGAAACGATCAAGTGGTATATGGATCACCAGGAATGGATGGATGATGTTACTTCCGGTGAGTATCTGAAGTATTACGAAGAGATGTATTCTAAAAAGTAAGAAACATGAAAGTACTTGTAACAGGTGCGAATGGCCAATTAGGTCATGATGTCGTCAACGAATTAAGGAAAAGAGGTCACGAGCCCATTACGACGGATATCACAGGAGATATGGACTATCTTTTGGATATCACAAAGGGCGAAGTTATATCTGCCGTTAAACAGATCGCTCCGGAAGCGATCATTCATTGTGCTGCCTGGACAGCCGTTGATGCTGCGGAAGATGAAGAGAATAAAGAAAAGGTCTATGCGATCAATGTAACAGGGACGGAAAATCTGGTCAAAGCGGCAGAATCGCTGGACTGCAAGTTTCTGTATCTGAGCACAGACTATGTTTTTGACGGTCAGGGTGAAACCCCATGGAAACCGGATGATAAGTCTTATGCACCGCTTTGTTACTATGGCGAGACCAAATTGGAAGGTGAACTTGCCGTATCATCGCTTGACAGATTCTTTATCGTCAGGATCGCTTGGGTTTTTGGCTTGAACGGAAAGAATTTCATCAAAACAATGATCAACGTCGGTAAGACTCACGATGAAGTAAGAGTCGTCAATGATCAGATCGGAACACCAACTTATACATATGATCTGTCGAGGCTTCTTGTCGATATGATCGAAACAGAAAAATATGGGTATTACCACGCTACTAACGAGGGTGGTTATATTTCCTGGTATGATTTCTGTGAAGAGATCTATAAACAAATTGGAATGAAGACAAAAGTGATCCCGGTCACTACGTTGGAATATGGCTTGAGCAAGGCAAAAAGGCCTTTCAATTCCAGGCTGGATAAATCAAAACTCAGCGAAAATGGATTTGAAAGATTGCCTGAGTGGAAGGATGCGCTGCATAGATATTTGTCAGAAATAGGATATGGAGAATAGGCTTTCTTATTACAATTGGTTCCAGAATATCATATCTGTTTTTATAGATATGTTTTTCTATGTCGTTCCACTTGTGACCCTTTATGTATTTACGGTTTCATTCGAGGGATATATGCGCCTTATCGTCTACGCAATATTGCTGCTCGTCTATTATCTGGTAATCTATTTCTTTAGAGAAAAAATAAAGCCGTTGATGAGTTATGTATTGGAGAAGATATCTTGTCTGGATATCAGAACGATGTTTCTCATCATCACATTATCAGCGGTACTTTTAAAAATCGTTTTTACGATCTTCTTCAATTATGATGCGACCGTATCCGGCGATATTGAAATATATAACGATATTGCGGAAGGGATCATAAAGACAGGAAACATTCATTCGGAAGAAATATCCCATCTCTATGGAGTCGCTCTGCATTTTGTTTTATTCAAGCTGATCGGCATTCCTTTGCATGTCGGCTTGTTTATAGCGATTTATATTGGCATTACGGCTAATTTTTTCTCTTTTTGTAAGATCGTTGGAAAAGAGAAGTCTTTTCTGCTGACGATGCTGTATCTGCTGATGCCGTCAACATCCTTTTTTACTTTTTCTCCGACCCATGAAGTTTTCGTCTTCATGTACGTTTCTGTCTTTCTGTATTTCTATAACAAAATGCTTGCAGAAAGCGATACTAAAAAAACAGCGGTTTATCTGTTTGTTACAGTGGCGTCGACCGTTCTTACATGTTTTGTAAATCCGGGCGGATATATCCTTTATGTCATTATGGCGCTGACTGCTTTGTTCAGTAATATCCGGATCGACAAAAAGATCCTGGTGATATCAGCACTTCTGGTATCTATCCTTTGCTCGTCATTGCTTTCCAGTTTTCTTGAGATCAACGAATACAAGACTTCTATGAACACTTATACGATCCTGATCCATGGTGTCAATCCAAACAGTCTTGGTGAACAGGAAGACGGTTATCCTCTTAAACAGATGAGGATGTATATATACGAAAATACATTGGATTTCTCTGAAGATGGTTTTCTTGATGCTGCAAAGCATGTCCTGATCAATCATTATCTTTTTCTGTTAAAGAATCCTTTGGTCTTATTCAGACTGATCATACACAAGATCTATATTCTTTGGAGCGGAGTTCATTATCCGATCGAGCTGGCAAATCATTATGGAGCTGTTTCAGGACTTCTGTATCTGTTCTTTCTGGGAATCAATACACTGATCTATCTTTTTATGGTCACTGTTGGATTGGTTTATTATAGAAAAAAGCAAGACAGCGTATTTGTATCGAATTATAAACTCGAATTATTAGGCGTGGCCGCTATGACGCTGTTGTGTATAGTGGTGAATAAATATAGTGTATATGCTACGATGTTCATCTATTTGATCTCTTTCTATCGGGCGGATTTTAAAAATGAAAAACAGAATTGATATTCATGCGGATGATTTCGGATATACTTTCAATACATCGAAAGATATCATAGAATGCATGAAAGCGGGATGCTTAGACAGCATTTCGATTATCTGCAATACGAGCGGGTTCGATCGAAGTGCTGAACTGCTGTATGATTCGATACCGGAGCTTCCATTCCTGCCGCTTATGTCTGTCCATTTGAATTTTCCGGAAGGAAAAAGCGAAAGCAACGCATTCCCTATGAGCTGGAGCGGTCTGTTTTTATCATCATATGGGTTCAAAAGGGAACAGCTTAAAAAGGAACTGAAGAAAGAGATCAGAGCTCAGATCGAGAAAACACAGGAAATGATCGAAAGGTGTTGGGAGATCGCTGATAGAAACAGCATTCGCCGCACTCAGCACGCTATACGTTTGGACACGCATGTCCATACGCATCTGATTCCTGTTGTTTGGGATAGTTTGATTGAAACGGTCAAGGAAGAGAAGTATGAAATTGAATATATCAGAAACCCAAAGGAACCTATAGGACCATTTTTAAAGGCTGCGAACTTGTGGCTGTCATACTCTCCGGTGAATATCATTAAGAACAGGATCCTTATGCTGTACTCTGCCAAAGCAGATAGATTTTGTGATGAGCACAAAATTGATAAAATGTATATGTGCGGGCTGATGATGTCAGGACATATGGATTATGATAGGGTAAAAACCGTTTTTCCGGCTCTGTATGAAAAAGCGGAAAAAGATGGAAGAAAACTTGAACTTCTTTTTCACCCTGGTCTTGCTTATGAAAATGAATATTCATCTGAAATGGATATAGCAAATTTCAAGAATTTCAATTCATCAGATAACAGGCATATTGAAAAGGAAACTGTTTTGAATATCCGGGAGATCATGAATCAAGGTGGATATGATGACAAAAAAGAATGAAAAAATGATATCTGTAATAGTACCGTGTTTCAATGAAGAAGAGGCATTGCCTTTTTTCTATGATGAGATCACGAAGGTCTTTGCCGATCTGAAAGAGGATTATGAGATTATTCTGGTAAACGACGGATCAACCGATAATACGCTGCAGGTTATGAAAAGTCTTTCAGAGAAAGACAGACATATCGTTTATCTGTCTTTTTCCCGTAATTTTGGAAAAGAATCTGCGATGTATGCCGGGATCTGCAATGCATCGGGCGACTATGTCGGGTTTATCGATGCGGATCTTCAGCACCCCCCTGTTTTATTGAAACAAATGCTTGAAGCATTGGAAACGGGAGAATACGACTGTGCCGCTTGCAGAAGGGTCGACAGGACCGGAGATTCTAAAATCCGGACATGGTTTGCCAGACAGTTTTATAAAGTGGTGAATATGATCTCAGATGCCCATATGGTCGACGGAGCAGGGGACTATCGTCTGATGACCAGAGATATGGCAGATGCAATTATTTCGATGTCAGAGTATAACAGATTCTCCAAAGGCATCTTCTCTTGGGTCGGTTTCAGAACATATTGGATCGACTATGAAAATGTCGAAAGAGTTGCAGGAAAAACATCATGGAGTTTCTGGGGGCTTGTAAAATACGCGATAGACGGCATTGTCAATTTCTCTAACTGGCCTTTGGATCTCGCATCTTTCTTCGGACTGGTGACAACGGCATTTGCTTTTATCTATCTTATTTTTATAGTTATCAAATATGCTCTTTTCGGAGATCCCGTCCAAGGCTGGGCGACCCTTATCTGCGTTATATTACTGATGGGCGGAATGCAATTGTTTGCTTTAGGCATCATGGGCCAATACTTAGGAAAAACTTACATGGAGGTCAAAAACAGACCACATTTCATCATTTCGCAAACTAATAAAAAAGAAGTTAAGAAAATCAAATAAATGATCGATAGATTTAATAATAAGGAAAACGCCAAGATCGCCATAGGATTAGCCAATCTCTTCTTCTTTGAGATAATCTTTTTGGCTACGCTCATGATGAGCTATGTCAATTATTTTTTCTACTATTCAAATGGATATTTAGTCTTTTTCCTGGTCTATCTGATCCTTTTTATACTGTTCGGAAGACTGTTCGATACTTTTGAAGTCGGTGAAACGACAACGACTGATTTGTTTTTATCCAGTTCACTTACCTTGGTCTTCTCAAGTGTAATGATCTATTTTATTCTGTGCCTCATAACTTTGAGACTCATCCCTTTATGGCCGATACTGACCATGCTTTTGATTCAGATGGTTTTTGGAGGTTTGCTCATATATTTGGAAAACAGGTATATCAGAGCCAATTTTCCTCCTGTCAGAGTCGTGGCGATATATGGAGAATCTCATTATAATCTGATCGGAAAGCTGAATAATATCAAAGATCTTTCCATGAGTGTAGTGAAGACGATCGATCTGAAAGATATCGATTACGAAAAGATCGATGATCTTCTTGAAGGAACGGACGGCGTGGTTACTCTGGATGTCCATCATGAAAACAAGAAAAAGATATTCAAGGCCTGTTATGCAAGGAAGATGCTTATTTATGATGTTCCGAGTATAACAGATATGCTTCTGGCTAGCAGCGATATCTTACATATTGTGGATTCGCCGATATTGAAGATCAATAAATTCGGTCCTTCGCAAATCGAAAGGATCTTAAAGCGTTTTATCGATATTGCCGGTTCGCTGATCCTGATCGTGCTTGTGAGTCCTATTATGCTTCTGGTTTCCATTGCTATAAAAGTTCAGGACGGCGGGGATGTCTTTTATAAACAGGTCAGGCTTACAAAAGATGGAAAAGAATTTAAGATCATCAAATTCAGATCAATGGTCATGAACGCGGAAAAGAATACCGGAGTGGTTCTGGCGAAAGAAAACGACGATCGTATCACGCCTGTCGGAAAGTTTATCCGTAAGACAAGGTTTGACGAACTCCCTCAGCTTGTGAATATCTTAAATGGAGATATGTCTTTCGTGGGCCCGAGGCCGGAAAGACCCGAGATCTATGACGATATTTGCAAAACGATGCCGGAATTCAGATACAGGCTCGTTGTGAAAGCCGGCCTGACGGGGTATGCTCAGGTTTATGGCAAGTACAACACTTCACTCCGTGATAAACTTTTGTTAGACTTATATTACATAGAGAACTATAGTGTCATAGATGATATCAAGCTTATTTTGCTGACGCTTAAGATTATTTTCAATAAAGAGGCTACCGAAGGAGTCAAAGATGAAGAAGGAGATAAGGGCTTATAAAATAATACTTTTCTTTTTATTCTTAACTCTTGGTTTTTCTTTTATTTGTGCAATCTTTTACGTTCGTCGGAACTTTATTTTGATTGGTACCAATCCGATATCTCAGATATTGTTTCATTGCATCGTTCAGATCGACGGCGCTGATCCTGTCTTCATCAAAGGCATTATCAAACATATCATCATCATTCCTTTTATCGTTTCAACGATAATAAGTCTGTTTCTTTTTAAGAGATTCTCTTTTTTAGAAAAAATTCAGGAAATGAAGATTTTCTCGTTTATCAGGAAGAAGCCGGTTTTAATATCGTGTTTCTTTTTTCTTTTTTCGTTTCTACTGATATCAGAGGAATTGAGGCTGCCGGAATTCATTGATACTTATACAAGATCATCAACATTGTATGAGGATGAATATGTGGACCCGGCTGTTCTCGAATACACTTTTCCCGAAAAGAAAAGAAATCTTATCTATATTATTTTGGAATCGGTAGAAACGAGTGATTATTCGAAAGAACATGGCGGAGCCTTGGAATACGAATGTATTCCTGAATTGTATGAACTTGCGCAAGAGAATATAACATTCAATGACAATCGTGGCTATGAAGTGGCTCCTGGAGCAAGCTGGACAGTTGCTTCAATGATCGCACAAAGCAGTGGAATTCCGTTGAATATTCCTATTGGTGAAAATGATTTTGTCACCAGTAACAAATACCTACCGGGTGCTTTCAGCTTAGGAGAGATATTGAAAAAAGGCGGATATCACAATGAACTGCTGATCGGATCGGAAGCGGCTTTCAGCGGCAGGAATTTCTATTATGAGATGCATGGCGATTACACGATCCATGACTTTGATTATTTTGTAGAAAATGACTTGTTTGATTATGATACCAGAGTCTGGTGGGGGATCATCGACAGATATTTGTTTGAGTATGCAAAGCAAGATCTTTTGAAACTTTCAGAAGAAGGAGCTCCCTTTAATCTGACGATGCTGACGGTCGATACGCATCATCAAAACGGTTGGGTCTGTGAAGACTGCAAAGAAGAGTTTCCTGACCAGCTGGCTAATGTATACGCTTGCAGCAGCAGACGGGTTTATGAGTTCGTTGATTGGTGTCAAAAACAAGATTTTTACGACAATACTACGATCCTTATCGTCGGGGATCATTGCAGTATGAGTGCTGATTTTTCAGCGGTGATCGGATCTTTTGAAAGGAAAGGCTATTATACTCTTATTCACCCTGTCGATGGATTATCATATTCCGAGAATAGAATACTGAGTACATTTGATTTTTATCCGACTACAGTTTCTTCTTTGGGCATAGGATTTGAGGGCAACAAGCTGGGACTTGGAGTCAATCTGTTTTCCGATGAAGAAACGCTTTGCGAGAAGTATGGCGTCAGCAATTTCTTTTCCATGGTTTCTGATCGTTCTGCTTATTATGACAATCATATTCTTTACGGTTTTGAATAGAATTGATGAACTTTTTGTGTGAAGCCGTGTGATTGTTTGAAAAACAAAGCTTTATCTAATATAATTTTAAGAGGATTAATTATCCCCTTTTATTATGGAAGAAAAAAGACTCAAATTAAAAAAAGCAAAAAAGAAAACCAGCTTTCATTCGTTAATGGCAAACAAAAAGAAACGTTATCTGATAATGTTTTTAATGATGCTGCCATTTATTGTGGCAATCGCTATCTTTTCTTCGATCACCTACAGAGAAGTAAAAGCTCTTATGGATCTTGCGGGTGGCGGACAGGTTGAAACAAAAGCAGAGAATATCGTTGAATCGATGAATTATATTCTCAGAGATAATCCGACCGATCTTCAGAAAGAATACTTCAGACAACTGAAGCAAGCTGTTGAGGAAGGCACGATCAGCACCGAAGAAGGTGAAGTACCTGCAGATGATGCTGCGATTGCCGGACTTGTTGCGAAAAACTACGTTGTTGATTTTTATACATGGACAAACAAACGCGGGCAGTATGATATTGGTGGTCTGTCTTTTGTTTATGACGGCGAATTTGAAAACGGCGATCATTACAAAGAGAATGTATATTTGAAGGCAAGAGATGGTTTCTATAAGTACATCAGCTATTACGGAACGCAGTACGGAAAAGAAAACCTGCTTGAAGTAGAAAATGTAGAAATAACAAAATGTGAAAAACTAAGTTCCCCATATTATATCAGCGAACATATTGCTTACAAGCAAGACGAAGAAGGTGACTGGTATGATTATCGCGAGAATAACGGCTATGATGCTTATTTAGTAACATGTAGATGGAATTATAAAGAAAACAACAGTCTGCCGATGAGCAAATTTGCTACATCAATCAATCTTATGGTTATAAAAAGAAATGGCAGATTCGATATTGTAGAAGCGAGTGAGAAGAGTATAAATGCAAGAACAGGATCAGAAAATAATTCGACGTCGTCAGAAACTGCTGAAGCAACGCCGGCAGAGACTGAATAGAGAAATAGAGTCGAAAAGAATCAAAGAAACGGTTTCCGGTCAGAAGATAGCTACAATTGTGTCTTCTGTGATTTTGGTATTGGCACATGTTGCTATTCTTTTAGCTATCCTTTGGTCTTGGAGATACTATTCGATACAGCCGTCTTTGTTTGGCAGCATCGTCGGCATTATTCTGTGTGCCATGATCATAATCGATATCGTCTTTTTTGTCGGCTTCAACCATAGAGATCTGGCACTTAAGATCATTTCGACAATCATGGCGGTTTTGCTTCTGATTGGCGGTACCTTTGGTTCGTTCGCTCTTTCTAAAGCAAATACAATCGTTGACAATGTGCTTGATGATGGAAAATCAGATAAATACGAAACTTTCTCCGGTGTTTTTGTTTATTACAAGAACAATAAAGATTTTTCAACATATTCTTCATTAAAAGATTTATCCGGAAAGAAAGTCGGCATGCTGTTGGAAACAACTAATGGCCTGACATATATCGCAACCAATCTTCTTGCGAAAGAAAAGATCGATTATGCAACCGTAGATTATAGGACGAATGCAGAACTCATGCAGGCACTGATCGATGGCGATGTCGATGCGATCGTTATAACATCTGCATACAGATCCATTTATAAAGGTGTAGAAGAAACTCCGGGCGAGGAAAGCGGTGAAGAAGTCTCGGAAGAGATTTCCTACGAAGAGGAAAGCGAGGCTTCGGATGATTCAACGATAATGGAAAGTACCGCCGAGGAATCTCCTTTCACAAAATACCTTCCAGATCTGGTTGATTTTTACAGCTTTGAAGAAGAACTGAAAATCGATAAGCAGAGGAGTACCAAGAATTTAAGCACCGATCCGTTCAATGTGCTCCTGATAGGTTATTCCCGTACCGATATCGGATCGACAGTAGGTCTTGCAGACTCGATCATTCTGGCTACCATAAATCCTCAGACTTATGAAGTTTCTATGACTTCCATTGCCAGAGACTCGTTTGTGCCAATTCCTTGTTACGGCGGAGAACTTGATAAGATCAATTCGGGTCGTTCGACTTCCAGAGCATGTTTCATTGAAACGGTCGAGAAATTCATGAATATGGATATCGATTATTACATGGAACTGGACTATCTTGGATTGGTCCAGATCGTCAATGTCATCGGCGGTATTTATATCAACAACCCTGTTTCTTTTACGCTGGATGGTATCTATGTGCCTGCAGGTGAACATGTTTTCGCTGATGGACAGATGGCTTTGCAATTCTGCAGAGAAAGACATCATATGCCGAATGGTGACTTTGACAGACAGCAACATCAAAAAGAAGTCATTATTGAAATTGCTAAAGCGTTTGTTGAATCCGGAAGTGTTTCTCTAGCTCTTAGAGCAATGGAAGAAGCTTCTGACTGGATGTCAACAGACATGACTTTATCGCAGCTGACAAACGTGTTCAATCTCCTTTTAAACACGAAGAATTATACTGGTATCGATACATTTGACCTTGTTGATTTCCAGAATTCCAGAATTACCGGATATGGTGGCATCATGTACTATAGTTATTCGATGATGCTTCCGCTTTGGGTATATCTGATTTATGAAGGTTCATATAATGAAGCAGTCGAAAGGATCAATCAGGTCATGGGCAATTATTCGACGGTCTCACAGGAAAAGAACTTCGAGTTCTCGTTAGACAGCGAATACGAAAGGCCAAGCTATACGACGACCGATTATGAACATAAGTTCTTATATGAACCGGATCCGATGCCTGCTTATTGGGCGAATCTGGAAGGCATGAGTACTTCTGATGCTCAAAAATGGGCGTCTGCAAATGGTGTCACATTAAATATAACCACTATCAAATCGACCGATGCGGGATACGACAAAGCTTATGAAAATAGAGTTGTATCTCAAAGTCCTAGGTATGGTTCGTTGGTTTCGAATTATAAATCAGGTACCATTACCGTAATGGGCCCTTCGCAGATCGACGAAAGCAAGCAAGTTCCAGATTTCATCGAACACAACTATGGCAGAGCGATAACCTGGGCTAAGGAACACGGAGTTACTTATTCGATCGATTTCAACACCGGTGTTGAAGGCAAAGTTGGTGATGTCATCGTACAATCTCCTGAACCGGGAACTCCGATCACAGCAGGAATGACGTTGAAACTGGTGGTTAAGGCCGGAATCAGTACAATCCAATTCAATAAGAATGGCCATGGATATGATTCTGAAGTTCCTACAAAGATCGAAATAAAGACCGGAGATACGGCAATCAGTTTCCCATCTATGTCGAATGTAACAGAGAATGGTATTACTTATGTATTCCAGGGATGGTACACAACTGCCGGAAGCGATGGCGTACGCGTGTATTCTACGAATGATGTAGCTAATGCAACGGTTTATGCACACTGGACTGAGCAGCATGACCATCAGTGGGTCACAAAAACAGAGGCTACTTGTATAGCTGGTGGAGAAGATGAGTGTTCTATTTGCCATGAAAAGAGAATCATTGATGCGCTGGGCCATGATTATTCCGTTGAAATCGGAAGACAAGAACCTACTTGTACTGAAGCAGGATATGTTGACTATAAGTGCAGCAGATGCGATAGTACAACCAGGATGGATCTTGGTGCTTTAGGACATCAGTGGATCGACATAATTGACGAAGCAACTGGAACTGTAACTGGACACCAGTGTTCTGTTTGTGGAGCCACTGAGTAAAATAAACTAAGAATTCTTGAGAAACTAGTGCAAGCTCATAGTGGGCTTGCACTTTTTTATGGCTTAATTAAATAAAACGTGGACAGTTTTATTTAATAGAGCCATTTAAAAGAGTCATTATTACAAATTAAGCATAGGTCGTAAAAAGGCTTATGCTTTTTTAGACTCAATTAAATGAAGTTTGGAGGGAAACGAAACTGTCCACAGCAAATATCAGAAAGTTTTTCCAATGAAAAAACTTACAGTTATCATCGATATTTTATTGATGTTGTAACTATCATAAAAGTGTAAATATTCAAAAAAGTGTAAATTACAGGTAAAATTAATTTTATGGGGGATAGATTATGAAGAAGCTCTTTAGTATTCTTATGATCGCTCTTCTTCTGACGACCGGCATGTTTACCGGAGTGTATGCAGAGTCTGAAGAAGAGGGTACAAGCGAAACATTTGTTGAAGATGTCGATCCAAGTACATTGAATGTAAAGTATCTTGGTGAAGAAGTCTATGAAGAAAAGAACGAGGAACCTGTCTATGCGGATTCCGATGTCGTCCGTGTTTCCATCAAACTGGAAAAACCGGCAACACTGGAACTTTATTCGGCAGAAGATGTAGCTGAAAATCATGAAGCAATGGCATATCGTGATCAGCTGCAGGTCGAACAGGAAGATCTCGCAAAAGTCATCGATTCCAAGATCGCAGGTGACTTGGATGTTCAGTGGAACCTGACACTTGCGGCAAACATCATTTCTGCCAATGTAGAATACGGCGATATCGAACTCATCAAAGATGTTCACGGAGTTGAAGATGTTTTCGTCGAGACCAGATATGAGATCCAGAACGATGAAGTCAACACTGCGATCACGACGAATTACATGACCGGTGCTTTGAACGCCTGGGCACAGGGTTATACCGGCGCAGGCAGCAGAGTGGCGATCGTCGATACAGGCGTCAATCAGGACCATATCTCTTTTGACCCTGTTGCTTTTGAATATTCCCTTACGAAAGACGGAGCTTCTTTATCCGATTATAATCTGCTGACCCCGGAAGAGATAAAGAGCGTTATCGATCAGCTCAATCAGAACAACACTGCTTCCAAACACGAGATGGATGCGGATCTCGTCTATAAAAATTCCAAAATACCATTTGCGTTCAACTATGTTGACGGCAATTATGAAACAGACCATTATGCTGCAAACGATAATCAGGGCGAACACGGATCACATGTCGCCGGCATCACTGCAGCTAACAAATATGTCAGAGTCAATGGAAACTTCGTTGAAGCGACCGATGCCTCCGGCGCGATTGGCAACGCACCGGATGCACAGATCCTCGCAATGAAGGTCTTCGGTGTCGGCGGCGGCGCTTATGATTCGGATTATTTCGCTGCGATCGAAGATGCGATCATTCTGAAAGCGGATGCGATCAACCTTTCTTTAGGTTCCAGCAATCCGGGCTCTTCTTTTGCCGGTACATACCAGTCCATACTGGATAACATCATTGCTACCAACACGACCTTGATCATGTCGGCAGGCAACTCTTCCAACTGGCCGAGTTCCTCCGCAACTCCGACAGGGGATTTATACCTGGAAGATGTTTCTGAGGCAGCCGGTGGTTCGCCGGGCTCCTACATCAATACGCTGGCTGTAGCTTCCGCAGACAACGTCGGAAGTGTCGGTATGCCTTTGAAGTATGAAGGCCAATCCATGTACTACACGATCGGCAACCGTGACAGCGGCAGGACCGAATCGATCTACGATAAAGCGGGCGAACACGATTTCGTTTATGTTGACAGTGTTGGCGACGGAACGGATCTGGCAGCTGTTGCCCAAGGCGAAGATCTTACAGGCAAGATCATTATCGTCAACCGCGGCAGCACTTCTTTCTATGAGAAGGGCAATGCCGGTATTTCATATTCTCCTGTTGCGATGATCATCGCCAATAATCAGCCGGGTACACTTACGATGAATATCAATGATTTCACCGGCAATTTCCCGATGATCATGATCACGCAGGCAGATGCCAACTATATCAAGGACACTGCCGAAGCTCATACGGCAGGTGACTATACTTACTACACCGGAAAGATCACGATTACGACCGCAGCTGAATCTTCTTTGAATCAGGACCGCAGCGATGCGACGATCTCTTCATTCAGCTCCTGGGGCGTTCCTGGCTCCCTGGTGATCAAACCGGAGATCACCGCTCCGGGCGGAAATATCTGGTCGGTCGACGGCATGACCAACGAACACTTTGAATCGATGAGCGGTACGTCGATGGCTGCTCCGCATATCACCGGTCTGATGGCGGTCCTTGCCCAATATGTCCGTGACAACGATGTTATGGCTGAGGCAAACGGCTTGACAGCCAGGAACCTGATGAATTCCCTGATGATGTCAACGGCTACTCCGATGAAAAACGACGGTAACTATCTGCCGATCTTACAGCAGGGTGCCGGTCTGGCGGATGTCAATGCGGCGGTCAATGCCAAGTCCTATATCCTCATGAGCGAAGGTTCTGTCCTGTCTCCGGGTTCTGCAAGAGACGGCAAAGTCAAAGCGGAATTCGGCCAGGATGCATCAAGAAGCGGTAATTATGCGTATTCCTTCACGATCAACAACATGAGCGATGAAGCGATCGATTATACATTTGTGACCGACGTATTCACGCAGGATGCTTACGAGTATAACGGATTGAATTATCTGGATACATTTACCAGAGATCTGTCTGCCAATGTCTCATATTCATATGAAGTCCACGATGTCGATATGGACGGCGATACGGACAGAGACGATGTGCAGGCTTTACTGGACTATGTGACCGGCAAAGTCTCTGCAGATTCTTTGAATCTTGCGGCAGGCGAAATGGATGGAAGAAACGGTATCTCCAGCTACGATGCACAGCTCTTATTGGAATGTGTACAGAGGACCGGCGAGGAAGTCTTAAGAGTTCCCGCACATGGAAGCACGAAAGTTTCCGTCATCATCCAGGTAACAGACGAAGAGCTCTTCAACAGACCGAACGGCGGTTATGTCGAAGGCTTCACCTATATCAAATGCGTCAGCGAAACTGAAGACGGTGCGAAGGTCGATGTCGATCATTCGATCCCGTTCCTTGGCTTCTATGGCAGCTGGACCGATGCGCCGATGACGGATACCGTATCTGCTCTCGATGCGTATTATCCGAATAACAAAGTTTCCTATTTCGGCGGAACGAACCTGACCAACTATATGGAAGTCAGATATCCGGGCAAAGCTTTCAGAAACGTATTTACGGGCAACCCATATACCGGGGAAGCTGAATTCCCATACGACAGACTTGCGATCAACGAAAAGACAGCGATCACAAAATTTGCGAATACATTTATCCGTAACGTCGGATCATCAGCAACTCTAGTTCTGAATGAGAATGATGATGTGATCTACGCATCCGATGTCAAATCCAATATCTATGGTGCGTTCTATAATGTAAACCAGGGTGTCTGGCAGCAGACGGCGCCTACTTCTTCCGTAGTCAACAAGAGCTTTGCGGATTTCGGATTAAGTGAAGGCGATGAGGCTTTTATCGGACAGTTTGCGATCCCTGAGTACTATGCTTTGAAGGTCGACTCTTCCGCGAAGAGCGGTGCGGTCTCGATTGATGATCTGTTGGCTTTGTATAAGGCCGGCGAACTTGGTGAAGGATCCAATCTCGGTTATTCCTTGAAAGTGGATAACAGTAATCCGGAACTGGAGGTTTCTTTCAATGAGGAAGAAAAGACAGTAACGGTTTCTGTGAAAGATAACAATTACATCGCTTACCTGGCACTGATGGATGTCAGCGGCGAAACCGTATTTGAAGGTTTTGTGCCGACGCAGAACGGGGAAGGCGAAACGTTTGAACACACATTCGATGTTTCCTCGATCCAGGAAAATGCAGTCGTCGTTTTTACGGGCGACTATGCGGCAAATGAACGCGCAAAACTCGTCAGGATCAATGACGGGGAGATCATCCGTAAGATCGTCGCACCGGTCTATCGTCTGACGGATACGCTGGAGGCCGGACATAACTACATCATTTCCAACCGCAATACGGCCGGCAAAGCTGATGTATTGATGAGTCAGGGTGCAAACTACTATACCTCGTCAACATCGCTGAATGTAAATCAGGATGAAGAGGATATCTATATCCTGCAGGCTGATGTAACAAATGATGCCGTGATCTGGCAGGCACAGGATGTGGACGGAAGCATCAACTTTTTCAATCTCAATGACGGCGGCGCATTGGGTTACAATGCGGCGAATAGTCCATATGTTTCATGGCAGAACACAGCCTATGCCGATCCGTTCATATACAGCGGAAGCAAGCTCTTATATGAACTTGGCGCAAGCCGCGGATATGGCATGTATTTCAACAACGGCTACTTCATGTTCGGTCAGGCAGGAGATATCTATCTCTATGTCGAAGATGAACTCGTGAGATACGAGACGGTCGATCCGGACAACGCAAGCTCGATCGAACTTTCGCATAAAGAAGCGACTCTGATCCTCGGCGCAATGGATGAACTGCAGATGTTCGCGACGGTAGAACCGAATTTCATCGAAGACCGTACCGTTACATGGACATCCTCTGATGAAAATGTCGTTACCGTCGATGAAAACGGTCTTGTCAAAGCTGTGGCAGTCGGTAAGGCAGAAGTCATTGCGACTTCCAACCAGACGCCGACTCTGAGCGAGAAAGCAAGCATTGCGGTCGTCGAACGCGAACCGATGGATGTGACGATCTTCGCACAGGTGACGTATGGTGAGGATCAGTTTGAATTTGATGCGATCGATCTCAAAGATATGAGCACGGTCATGATCGGCGAAGCTGTATATCCGTTCTATGGCGGCGGTGAATCCGGCGATTACATCTACGGTAATGATCTGGATAACGATTACTATCGTTATGAGATCACGGATAACGGTATCGTCTATGACGGAAGCCGCGACAGCTTCTCGATCGCAGATAGATTTGCGTTATATGATATGGCGAATGCGCCGCATGTGTCCCTTGATCTGGGAGAAGGCGTTGCCCCATATGAGTTTGATTATGAAGTTACCGGCGTATCGAAATCCGGTTACCTGCAATTGATGACCGGCAGTTCGCTGAACTACTTCGATCTGAGTGAAGAAGCACAATTCGTCGCTCTTGCATTCGCAGGCTTTGATGATTCGACGGAAGGCAGGGTCGATCTGTATTACTATGCGCTCACAAGTGAAGGCGAAATGTATGTCTTCAAGATCGGCGTGTATGTGCAGGACGGTGCCGGCGATTTCGATCTCAACTTCGGCAAGATCGGTAAAGTCAACATCCTGACGATGAGCGATGATCTGACGGCATACTCTATGACCTATGCAGGCTACAGAGCCGGTTTAGATGGTGTGTTTATTTCCGATAACACCACGAAGTCCATCTATTTCGTCGATCTCTCCGATCCGCAGGCAACATCGTACGATGCGAAGTATGTCGGTTCGATCAAAGAAGCTTCTTATCTGTCAACGCTGTTCGATATGGCGTATGACGGAGCTGATGTCAATACATATGAGGTTCCGGCAAGATATAAAGAGATCTTGAGCAGCGGCACTCCGATGAAGGCGGAAACGGCAGAATCATTCGTTGAACCTGCAAAAGCGGAAGAGCATATCGTCGAGGAACCCGCTGAAGAACCTCAGATCCCTCAAGAACCGATCGAAACGCCTCAGCCGGAAACTGAACCGGTCGAAGAACCTGTTACGGAACCGGCTCCGGAAATCGAAGAACCGGTCATCGAAGAGCCGGTGATCGATCCGATCGAAACGGAAGAACCGATCATCGAGGAACCGATCGTCAATGATCCGCAAAGAGTGTTGCACGGTTCTGTGAATGCGACAAAGATCTATTCTTTGAGAAAAACAGACATTCAGAAGAATGATGTCGTCTATCCGAAGAAAGAGATCGATGTCAGATCACATGATGATTCATCGGATATCATCTATTCGGAAGATGAAGCTTACAAGAACGGCTATATCGTCTTGCATTATGATCCGAAGATCAATAAATACCTGGGTTATGGTGCGGGCACGGATATGAGCTCCATCAATGTCGACGAAGGAAGCGGAACGATCCGTTTTGCGACAGCTTCCTTGAATGAAGTTGAAGCTGGTGATATGATCGGCGATTTCAAATTCGAGAGAAGATGTGACGACATGCCTGTTACGATCGAAGTCAAGGAAAAGGGAAGCGAGATCTCACTGACTGAGACTGAGACCAAAACGGCAAAAGGAATCGGCCACAAGTATTTCCTCGGATTCTGGGATTGGGATGAAGATTACAGCGGTGCGAAAGTCTTCTTCTATTGCGAACATGATGAGAACCACAGAGAAAAAGTTTATGCGACTGTGACCAAATCCGTAAGAGAAGCTACTGCTGACAGAGCCGGCGCGATCACTTACACAGCATCGGCTTGGTTCAATGGCCAGGAATACACTGACACCAAGACCATCGTCTTACCGGCAACAGGTCATACCTATGAATTTGTCGGCTTTGAATGGTCTGAAGACGGCTCAACGGCTTATGCGATCTTCAAAGATGTCAAGACCGGAGAAACGATCAAAGTCGAGGCAAGCATTTCTGAAGTACGTGTCGAACCGACAGTCAATGAAGACGGAAGCGTGACATATACGGCTACTGTTGAATACGGTGGCAAGACGTATACGGAAGAAAAGACGATCAAGCTCGATAAGATCGAAGATAAATCGGAAGAAGTCACACCTGAAAAGGAAGAAGAAAAAGATGATTCCAAAAAGGGTGAGGCAGATGGAAAGGATGATGCATCTGAATCTGACAAGAAGGATGCAGAAACCAAGAAGTCTCTTGCGATCCTTGACGCAGTCTTTGCCCTGGGAGCCTTAGGCTTAGGTGTCTTCATGGCACTGAAAGGCAAGTTCTTAGGTCTGGCAGTCAGTGCGCTGTCACTGATCGGATTCTTCTTAACGCAGAGTCTGAGCGGTTCCTTGATCTTCGCAGATAAGTGGGCGATCTTACAGGCACTCTTGTGTGCAGCCAACGGATTGCTGCTGCTGTTTGGAAGAAAAAAGGAAGACGATCTGTTTTAAAGCAATGAAACCAAGGCCATAACGTGAGTTTATGGCCTTACGTTTATTGTGATATCCTTGATATATAAAGGTCATGATGATGAAAAAGATACTGATCATGTTATTAAGTTTGTTATGCCTGTGCACAGGCTGTTCAAAAGAAGTTATAAGCAATCCTGCTTCCAAGAAGGCCGTTTTCCTTTACCAGGAAGATGCGATCGCATATATCAGTGAGAATTACGACCGCTACAAAGATCATTATTTCGGTTCCGGTATCCTGACACTTAAGATCGAAGGCAAGGAATTGATCGACGGAGATATCGATATCATCCCGGTATATGAAGGGGAGAAGATGATCTTCGTGATCCTTGGGAAGGATGAGATCAAGATCGTCGATGATGAGCAGGTCCTGAACAAACTTGATGGTGACAAGAAATTCGTCATATTGCAGATCGAAGACAATGTCTGTTTGTTGGATGCGGAAGGACTTACTATGATCGATGGCGAAAGCTCCTATACGCTTCCGGAAGAACTGAGTTCTTTTCTTAAGAAGGAATACGGCGATAAGCTGCCGGAAAACCTTCTGGGCAAAGAGAAGTCGATCATCAAGATGAAGGAACCGAAAGGGGATATCATCGATGGCAAAGTGAATCCGAAGAACGATCATATCCTCATACAGTTTGAGGAAGGGGATATCGAAAAGCATATTTCAATGTATGAAGACTTCTGCAAAGGAAAGTGCGAAACAGGGGAGAATACGGCCGGTGTCTACATCTTTTATTTCGATGCGCTGAGCGATCCGGATATGAATAAACTGGTCGAAGAGTCGAATAAACTGGATTATGTGAAAGCAGCTTCGATCGATCATGAAAATGAGCTGATCGAACCGGTCACAAAGACGGAATAAAGGCATATTTCCGGGAAATAATTTCAGGAAAACTTAAGAAAAAAGGGTATAAATCTGAGTTTTATACCCTTTATTTTTTATGAAAACGCTTGCAAAAAGAAACACCAAAAGACGTTGTATATCTTATGTTTAAAAAAGTCCTTTAAATAAGGCTTTTTGAGAAAAAAGTTATTGAAAATCCCTGAATAAAATCATATAATATACGAGCGCTCGCGAAGATATGGAAGATTGCTGGCACACGAATCCCCGTGTGATTGGTGTGATAACCAGGGAACTTACATGGAGCGGGTTATCCCTATATAGAAAGGGATTAATGGAATACAGGAGGAAAATTCTATGGCAAAAAACAACGTAAGAATCAAACTGAAAGCTTACGAACACAGATCATTGGATGCAGCGACGGAAAAGATCGTCAAGGCTGCTGAAGATGGCGGTGTCAAGAAGGTCATCGGACCTATCCCGCTTCCTACAGAGAAGCAGATCGTAACTGTCTTAAGATCCGTTCATGTCAACAAGGATTCAAGAGAACAGTTCGAAATCAGAACGCACAAGCGTTTGATCGAAATCATTGGGCCAAGTGCTAAGACGATCGATGCCCTCAGCCGTCTGGAACTGCCTAGTGGCGTAGATATCGAAATCAAATTGTAAGAAAAAGAAAGGTGAACATCATGAAAGGAATACTTGGAAGAAAGCTTGGTATGACTCAGGTCTTCACTGCCGAAGGTAACCTTATCCCTGTTACTGTGATCGAAGTTGAACCAAACGTCGTATTACAGAAGAAGAATGCTGAGACCGATGGTTATGAAGCATTACAGTTAGGCTACGTCGACAAGAAGGAATCCCGCGCAACTAAGCCGGAAATCGGCCACGCTAAGAAAGCTGGCTCAGCTCCGAAGCAGTACATCAGGGAAGTCAAGTCTGACGAGATGGACTACGAAGTCGGTGCAGAAGTAAAAGTTGATATCTTTTCCGCTGGTGATATGGTAGACGTTACTGGTATCTCTAAGGGTAAAGGATATACAGGAACAATCAAGCGTTATCACGCACATATGCTGCCGGAATCTCACGGTGCCGGACCTGTCCACAGACATGTCGGTTCCATGGCTACCACCGGTAGAAACAACGGACGTATCGAAAAGAATACACCGATGCCTGGACAGGACGGCGGATTCAAGACGACCAACCAGAACCTGGAAGTCGTCAAAGTCGATGCTGAAAAGAATTACATGCTGGTCAAGGGCAATGTACCGGGTCCGAAAAAGGGTCTGGTCATGGTCAAGACTACGACAAAGAAAGTCAAACACGTAGAACCTAAGGTTCTCTTAACAAAGGAGGCTGAATAATTATGAAGTTAGATGTCTTAGATTTAACTGGTAAGAAAGTCGGCGACGTTGAACTTAACGATTCAGTGTTCCAGTGTGAAGTCAATGAACAGGCAATATTCGATGCCGTTCTGAGACAGCAGTCTTCCTGGAGACAGGGTACCCACGATACAAAGGGCAGATCTGAAGTATCCGGCGGCGGCAAGAAGCCGTTCAGACAGAAGGGCACAGGCAGAGCCAGACAGGGTTCGACTCGTGCTACACAGTTCAGACACGGCGGTATCCCGTTCGGTCCGACTCCTAGAAGCCACACCTTCAAGCTCAACAGAAAAGTCAGAAGACTGGCTTTACGTTCCGGCTTGACACTCAAAGCAAACGACAACAACATCATCTGCGTTGAGAACGTAGAGATGACTCAGATCAAGACAAAAGATTTCGTCAAGGTCCTCAAGGATCTGGGAATCGACAGAAAAGCACTGTTCGTTGTTGATTTCGAAGAAAACTTCGACAACGCCTACATGAGCTTAAGAAACCTCAACAATGTCGTCATGTTATCTGTTGAAGGTCTCAACATCTACGATCTGCAGAATGCCAACAAGTTAGTCCTTACAAAGACTGCTGCGGCAAGATTAGGGGAGGTTTTAGGTAATGAGTAACGCTAGAGACATCATCGTTCGTCCTCTTGTCACAGAAAAGACGATCCGCACACAGGAAGGCCAGAATACAGTCGTATTCGAAGTAAGAAAAGGCACGAATAAAGTACAGATCAAACAGGCCATTGAAGAGATATTCAATGTCAAGGTCGACAACGTCAACGTCGTCAACCAGAAGCCGAAAACCAAACGTATGGGAAGATACGTTGGTAAGACAAACCATCTTAAGAAAGCTTACGTCAAGCTCAAAGAAGGTTACACGATCGACATCTTAGCTGATAAGTAATCGGTCAAACTATCGGAAGAAAAATGCTATTTCCGGATAATTGCATAAAGAAAGGTAAATAAACAAAATGGCTATTAAAAGTTACAAGCCTACGACTCCTGGCAGACGCGGAATGACCACTCTGACCTTCGAAGAGATCACTAAGAGCACTCCTGAAAGAAGCCTCTTAGCCTCCAAGAAATCCAAGGGCGGCCGCAACAACACAGGCAGGATCACAAGCAGGCATCAGGGCGGTGGTCACAAGCAGCAATACAGGATCATCGACTTCAAGAGAAATAAAGATAATATCCCGGCAACTGTCAAAGCGATCGAATACGATCCGAACAGAAACGCCAACATCGCTTTACTGTTCTATGCAGACGGCGAAAAGAGATATATCATCGCTCCGAAAGACTTAACTGTCGGTATGACAGTCGTCTCCGGCGAAAAGGCCGATATCAAGGTCGGCAACTGCTGCGAATTGAGATACATGCCGGAAGGTACTGTTGTTCACAACATCGAGTTAAAGCCTGGCAAAGGCGGCCAGCTCGCCAGAGCTGCAGGCGCTTCTGCCCAGATCTTAGCGGTCGAAGACAAATACGTTACGATCCGTCTGGCTTCCACTGAAATGAGAAAAGTCTTAGGCAACTGCCGTGCGACCATCGGTTCCGTCGGTAACGAAGACTACACTCTGATCAACTGGGGCAAGGCAGGCAGAAACCGCTGGAAAGGTATCCGTCCGCAGTCGAGAGGTTCCGTCATGAACCCTGTCGATCACCCTCATGGTGGTGGTGAAGGACGTTCACCGATCGGCCGTAAGTCTCCGATGACACCTTGGGGCAAGAAAGCTATGGGTGTTAAGACCAGAAAGAATAAGAAAGCTTCCAACGATCTGATCGTCAGAAGGAAGAATGCTAAATAGAAAGGGGAAGGAAAATGAGTAGAAGTTTAAAGAAAGGCCCATTCGTAGATGCTTATCTGCTTAAGAAAGTCGAAGCGTTAAATGCGGCTGGCAAAAAAGAAGTCATCAAGACTTGGTCAAGAAGATCTACAATCTTCCCTGCATTCGTTGAACATACATTCGCTGTTCACAATGGCAAGGAACATGTTCCTGTCTATGTCACAGAAGACATGGTCGGCCACAAGTTAGGCGAATTCGTATCGACAAGAAAATTCGGTGGACATGGTGCCAATGCCGATAAGAAAGCGTAGGAGAAAATATGGCAAAGAAAAAAGTTGAAGAAGTCGTAAAATCTGAACCGCGCGACGTTAAGGCAATGGCAAAGACGGTCAGAGTCACGACCAGAAAAGCAAAGCTGGTCTTGGACCTGATCAGAGGCAAGGACGTCAAGGAAGCAGCTGCTATCCTCAAGTTCTTACCGAACAAGGCTGCCAGGATCACCGGCAAGGTCCTCAAGAGTGCATGTGCCAATGCGACACATAACTTCCAGATGGACGAAAGCAAGCTCTACGTCAAGGCCTGCTACGCCGATGAAGGTATCACATTAAAGAGATATATGCCGCGTGCAAAGGGTTCAGCTTCACCGATCATGAAGAGAACCAGCCACATCACTGTGGTCGTTGCTGAGAGATAAGGGGGAAAACAATGGGTCAGAAAGTAAGTCCGATAGGATTAAGAATCGGCGTCATCCGTGATTGGGAATCCAGATGGTATGCCGAAAAAGAATATGGTGATTTATTGTTGGAAGACATCAAGGTCCGTGACTACATCCTCAAGGAATGTGCAGACTGCTTAGTCTCACGCGTTGAGATCGAAAGAAGCAAGAACCGTGTCAACCTTATCATCAGAACTGCCCGTCCGGGTATGTTCGTTGGATCTGACGGATCCAAGATCGAAGAATTAAAGAAGAACCTTGTCAAGCTCACAGGTGGCAAAGACATCAACATCAACATCGTTGAAGTCGCCAACCCTGACCTTGATGCAAGACTCGTCGCTTTGAAGATCGTCAAGATGCTCGAAGAAAGACAGTCCTTCCGTACAGCGCAGAAGCGTGCCATCCAGCAGACGATGCGTTCCGGTGCGAAGGGCATCAAGACTGCGATCTCCGGCCGTTTAGGCGGTGCTGATATCGCAAGAAGCGAAGGTTACTCTGAAGGTTCCGTTTCCTTACATACACTTCGTTCCGACATCGACTATGCCTGGGAAGAAGCAATGACAGCATATGGCAAGCTGGGTGTTAAAGTCTGGATCTGCCGTGGCGAAGTCCTTCCTGGCGAGATGGTCAAGGAACCGGAAAGACCTAAATCCATGGGCCGTCCGCAGAGAGACAGACGTCCTAGAAGAGATTTCAGAAGACAGGAAAACAACGCTGAAGCAGCCGCTCCGGCAGCTGAAGCTCCTGCAGCTCCTGAAACAACAAAGGAGGATGCTGAATAATTATGTTAATGCCTAAAAGAACAAAGTATCGTCGTCCTCATCGTTTGAGCTACGAAGGTAAATCAAAGGCCGGCAGAGAAGTCGTATTCGGTGAATACGGTCTCGTCGCTACTGAAGGTGGTTATGTATCTTCCAATCAGATCGAGGCAGCCCGTGTTGCCATGACCAGATACATGAACCGTGGCGGTAAGGTCTGGATCAAGATCTTCCCGCAGTTGGCTATCACAAAGAAGCCTCTGGAAGTCCGTATGGGTTCCGGTAAAGGTGCTCCTGAAGGCTGGGTCGCAGTCGTTCAGAGAGGCAGAGTCATGTTCGAGATCGGCGGTGTCGATGAGGCAACGGCGAGAGAAGCATTGAGACTCGGCCAGAACAAATTACCGGTCAAGGCAAAATTCGTGAAGAAAGGTGAATAGTTATGAACATCAAGGAAATCAGAGAAAAATCTTCCGAAGATCTGAAGAAGACTTTGGATGAAATGAAAGTCGAACTATTCGATCTTCGATTCGCAAGAGCTACCGGCTCCATCGAGAATCCGATGCGCATCAGAGAATTAAAGAAATCGATCGCAAGGATCCTCACTGTATTACACGAAAGAGAAAGCAAATAAAGGAGGGCAGATCAATGGAAAGAAGCAGACGCAGAACCTTAACGGGTGTGGTCACATCTGACAAGATGGATAAGACGATCGTCGTCGCCATCAACGAAAAGAAGAGCCATCCTTTATATGGCAAAGGCTCTAAGTTTACTAGAAAATTCAAAGTCCATGATGAAAACAATGAAGCTCATATCGGCGACACTGTCGAGATCATGGAAACAAGAACGCTCGCCAAGGAAGTTCACTTCCGTTTGGTAAGAGTCGTTGAAAAGGCAGTAATTCTGTAAGGGGGAGTCAAAGATGATTAGTACTGAGACAAGATTAAGAGTCGCTGACAACACCGGTGCAAAAGAGCTGCTCGTCATCCGCTGCTTAGGCGGTTCCAGAAGAAAATATGCCAACATCGGTGATGTTGTCGTATGTTCCGTTAAAGACGCTACACCGGGCGGCACGGCTAAGAAAGGCCAGGTCGTCAAGGCTGTCATCGTCAGAAGCAAGTACGGTTTAAGAAGAGAAAACGGTTCCTTCATCAAGTTCGATGACAACGCAGCCGTCATCATCAAGGATGATAAGACGCCGCTCGGAACCAGAATTTTCGGCCCTGTGGCCAGAGAACTTCGTGATAAGGACTACATGAAGATCGTATCCTTAGCACCGGAAGTATTATAGGAGGAAGCTATGAAGATCAAAAAAGGTGACAAAGTAAAAGTTATCGCCGGTGACGACAAGGGTGTCGTTGCTGAAGTCGTAGCAGCTCTTCCTAGATCCAACCGTGTCATCGTTGAAGGTGTCAACGTTGTCAAGAGACATACGAAACCGAACAACGCCAACCCTGACGGCGGTATCATCAACAAGGAATTACCGATCTCGGTTTCCAATGTAGAACTCGTTGATGACAAGAAAAAGAAGACTGCTAAGAAGTCTGCAAAGAAAACTGCAAAGGGGGCTAAGAAATAATGAACCGTTTACAGGAAAAATATAACAAAGAGATCAGACCTGCTCTGATCAAGAAGCACAACTACGAATCCACGATGGAATGCCCGAAGATCGCCAAAATCGTCATCAACATGGGCGTTGGTGAAGCAGTCGCTGAACCAAAGCAGCTCGAAGACGCTGTTGCCGATATGACAAAGATCGCCGGTCAGAAGCCGGTCATCACCAAGGCTAAGAAATCCATCGCTAACTTCAAACTGAGAGAGAACACGCCGATCGGCTGCAAGGTCACTCTCCGTGGCGAAAAGATGTATGACTTCTTGGATAAGCTGGTCAATATCTCCTTACCGCGAGTAAGAGATTTCAGAGGTGTTTCCAACACTGCATTCGATGGCAGAGGCAACTACACTCTGGGTATCAAGGAACAGATCATTTTCCCTGAGATCGAATACGATAAGGTAAGCAAGGTCCGTGGTATGGATATCGTCATCGTTACCACAGCCAAGAACAATGAAGATGCCAAGGAATTATTAACTGAACTTGGCATGCCGTTCGCTAAGTAAGGAAGGAGAACTCATGGCAAAGACATCAATGAAAGTTAAAGCACATCGTCCTGCAAAGTTCTCTACCAGAGCTTACACAAGATGTGAAAGATGCGGACGTCCGCATTCTGTATTGAGAAAATACAAATTATGCCGTATCTGCTTCAGAGAATTAGCCTATAAGGGCCAGATCCCTGGAGTCAAGAAGGCCAGCTGGTAAAGGAAAGGGGAAGAAACAACAATGAGTATGACAGATCCAATTGCTGATATGCTTACAAGGATCAGAAACGGCTTAAGCGCTGAACATGAGACTGTAGTCATTCCGGCAAGCAAAATGAAAGTTGAAATCGCCCGTATCCTGAAACAGGAAGGCTACATCAACGGTTACACAGTAGAAGGTGAAACAGCGAAAGAAAAGACGATCACTGTTGAACTGAAGTATGGTCCGGATAAGGAAAGAGTTATCACGGGCTTAAAGAGGATCTCAAAACCTGGTTTAAGAGTTTATGCCAAGGGCGACAACGTTCCTAGAGTATTGAACGGCTTAGGTATTGCGATCATTTCCACATCCAAGGGTCTTATGACTGACCGCGATGCCAGGAAGCAGAACCTGGGCGGCGAAGTCGTAGCCTACGTGTGGTAATAGTTTAAGGAGAAAGAAACAATGTCACGTATCGGAAATAAAACGATTACCATTCCTGCCGGATGCGAGATCTCTGTATCCGACAGCAATGAGGTGACGGTAAAGGGTCCTAAAGGAACTTTATCACGTCAGTTCAACCCGTTGATCGGGATCAAAGTCGAAGGCGCAGAAGTCAACTGCACCAGAGCTAACGAAGACAAACACACAAAGCAGCTTCATGGTACGACAAGAGCTCTTGTCCACAACATGATCGTCGGTACGACAGAAGGTTTCAAGAAGACTCTTGAGATCGTCGGTATCGGTTACAAGGCTGCATTAAATGGCAAGACACTGACCCTGAGCTTGGGTTATTCGCATGATATCAACTTCCCGATCGAAGAAGGTATCACGATCGAAGTACCGAATGCCACGACCATCGTCGTATCCGGCATCGACAAGCAGAGAGTTGGCGAAGTTGCTGCACAGATCAGAGGCTTCCGTAAGCCTGAACCTTACAAAGGTAAGGGTATCAGATACCAGGGTGAACATATCGCTCATAAGGAAGGCAAGACAGCTGCGGCTTAATAGTGGGAAAGGAGTAGAGAAATGTATTCTAAACAAGATAAGAATAAAGCACGTCAGAGACGTCATGAACGTATTAGAAACAAAGTACATGGTACTGCCGATTGCCCACGTCTGAATGTCTTCCGCTCAAATGCGCACATTCACGCTCAGATCATCGATGATGAAAAGGGCATCACTTTGGTTTCTTGTTCATCTGTTGAATTGAAACTGGAAAACGGCGGCAACATCGAAGCTGCCAAGACCGTTGGTACCAAACTCGCTGAAAGAGCGAAGGAAAAAGGAATCGAGAACGTCTGCTTCGACCGTGGCGGATACATCTATCACGGACGTGTACAGGCGCTTGCTGAAGCTGCCAGAGAAGCTGGCCTGAATTTCTAAGGAGTCAATATGGAAAATACAAATAGAGATAACAGAAGAGACAACAGAAGACCTAGAAGATTTAACAAGGAAGTTAAAGAATTCGAAGAGAGAGTTGTTCAGATCAACCGTATTTCCAAGACTGTCAAGGGTGGCCGTAAGATGCGTTTCGCAGCGATCGTCGTTGTCGGCGACAAGAAGGGCAGAGTCGGCTATGGCTTAGGCAAGGCAAACGAAGTTCCTGATGCGATCAGAAAAGCTTCCGAGACCGCTAAGAAGAACGTCAAGAGGATCCCGTTAGTTGACGGTTACAGAACAATACCTCATGCAGTCACAGGCAGATTCGGTGCCGGTGAGATCGTCATGAGACCGGCTGCTCCTGGTACAGGTATCGTTGCCGGCGGTGTTGTCCGTGCAGTCCTTGAACTGGCCGGTGCGACAGATGTCATCACCAAGTGTGTCGGTTCCAGAACTCCGATCAACCAGGTCCATGCGACGATGAAGGCTCTCGATGAACTCAAGACGGTCAACTCCGTTGCGAAGTTAAGAGGCCTGAAGGTCGAAGAAGTACGATAGGAGGTGTCTTATGAACTTAAATGAAATGAAATACAACGAAGGTGCAAGACACACGAGAAAGATCATCGGCAGAGGCCAGGGCTCAGGTCATGGCAAGACAGCCGGTAAGGGTCATAAAGGCCAGAACGCGAGATCAGGCGGCGGCGTTGCTATCGGTTTCGAAGGCGGACAGACTCCGTTATACAAATCCTTGCCGAAGCGTGGTTTCACGAACTTCAACCGCGTTGAATACGCAGTCGTAAACCTCAGCGATCTTAACAGATTCGAAGAAGGCACAACTGTCACACCGGAATTGCTCAAAGAGTGTGGCATCGTCAAGAAACAGCTTGACGGCATCAAGGTTCTCGGTAACGGAACTCTTGAGAAGAAAGTAAATGTTACATGCAACAAGATCTCTAAGGCGGCTCAGGCTGCAATTGAAAAGGCGGGCGGAACTGTCGAGGTGATCTAATGTTCAAAACATTTATAGATTTCTTCAAAAACAAGGATATACGCAAAAAAATATTCTTCACTTTAGGAATATTGTTCATTTACCGTCTGGGGTCGTCGATTCCGGCCCCGGGCGTTAATACGACAGTCATCAAACTTTCTGCGAACTCCTTATTGACGATGATGTCGATCTTAGGCGGCGGATCCATCGAACAGATGTCGATCTTCTCCTTAGGTGTCGGACCGTACATCACGGCTTCCATCATCATCGAATTGCTTGCAATGGACATCATCCCGGCTCTGACCGAGATGGCAAAATCCGGCAAGAAGGGAAGACAGCAGATGGACCGTATCACCAGATACCTGGCTGTCGTGATGGCTCTTGTTCAGGGTTACTTCATCGTTCAGTATCTCGACCATGCATATGCGGGATACAACTTCATTGAAAACCCGGGTTTCACGAGCTACCTGTATATCTCCGTGATCTTCACGGCCGGCACGTTCTTCTTACTGTGGCTGGCTGACCAGATCACATCAAAAGGTATCGGCAATGGTACATCCATGATCATCTTTGCCGGTATCGTTGCGGAAATGCCGACGACGTTCCGCATCGTGTATGAAACGTTCCTCGGACCTACGGCCACTTCGACCTTAGGCATCGGCGGTTTCATCGCGTATATCGTCATGTATGTGGCGATCATCATCTTAGTCGTTCTCATGCAGATGTCTGAAAGAAGGATCCCGATCCAGCAGTCATCTTCTAGAGCTCTCAACAAGACCAAAGGTGATCTCAACCACTTACCGTTAAAGATCAACTCGGCATCTGTCATCCCTGTCATCTTTGCTTCCGCTCTGATCCAGGGTCCGCAGATCATTGCTTCCTGGGTCAACCAGGATGCCTATAACTGGTTAGTCAAGATCTGTGACTTCAAGAGCCCTTGGTTCTTACTGTTCTATGCCGTATTGATCATCCTGTTCACGTTCTTCTATACCAACCTGACGATCGACCCGCAGAAGATGGCCGATGACTTAGGCAAGAACGGACAGTACATCCCAGGCGTTCGCCCGGGAAGCGAAACCAGAGACTATGTATCCAAAGTCCTCAACAGGATCACAGTCTTAGGTGCATTACTCCTGACATTCATTGCGATCTTACCTTACGTAACATCCAACCTGACCGGTCTGTCACAGCGTGCAGCTGTCGGCGGCACTGGTATCATCATCGTTGTCGGTGTTGCGATGGATACGATCAAACAGCTGAAGTCGCAGCTGACTTCAAAGCAGTACAAGAGTTTTGTAGGAAAGTAGAGGTATAAATGAATCTTCTGATAATCGGTGCTCCGGGTGCCGGTAAAGGCACTATGTCTGATCTGCTTATCGATAACTATCATCTGGTCCATGTCTCCACCGGAGATATGCTCAGAGCTGCCGTCAAGGCAGGTACGCCTGTCGGCCTCAAAGCCCAGGAATACATGAACAAAGGCGCTCTGGTTCCGGATGAAGTGATCCACGACATCATCGTTGAAAGGCTGTCTCAGGACGACGTCAATGACGGATTCCTGTTCGACGGTTACCCAAGGACTCTGGCTCAGGCGGAAGATCTTGATCTGATCTTGAAACAGATCAACAAGAAGATCGACCGTGTCATCAACCTCGACATCGAGGATGAGGAACTGATCAAGAGGATCACGGGAAGAAGATTATGCCCTACCTGCGGTGAGATCTTCAACATTTATTACAAAGCCCCTGCAAAGGAAGGCATCTGTGATAAGTGCGGAGCTGAGCTCATCCAGAGAAAAGATGATAATCTGGAAAGCCTGACTGTCAGACTTGAGGAATATCATAAAAATACTCAACCGGTAATTGAGTATTATGAAGCGGCGGATATCGTCAGCCACATCAATGCCAAGCAGGGCGTGAATGAGGTCTATGAAGATATCAAAGCTGCATTAGAAGGGTTGTGCTGATGATTTCAATCAAATCTCCTCGGGAAATCGAATTAATGGACATTGCCGGCTCCATCGTCGCCAAGGTCCATAAAAAGATGGCCGAGATCATAAAGCCTGGCATATCGACGCTTGAGATCAACCGCATCGCCGAACAGGTGATACGGGAGAATGGTGCGACTCCGTCGTTCAAAAACTATCAGGGATTCCCGGCTGCCGTATGCACGTCAGTCAATGACATGCTCGTGCACGGGATCCCTGATCACACGATCTTGAAAGACGGGGACATCATCACGGTCGATGTCGGTGCCTGCTATAAGGGTTACCACGGTGATTCCGGATGGACATATACGGTAGGTAACGTAACCGATCCGAAAGTGTTAAAATTACTTGAGGTGACGGAAGAAGCCTTATACAGAGGACTGGCACAGGTGAAACCTGGCAATCATATCGGTGACATATCCAATGCGATCCAGACATATGTCGAATCCTTCGGCTATGGCTTACCGGCAGATTACACAGGACATGGCATAGGAAGAAGTGTTCATGAGGATCCTTATGTACCGAATGTCGGCAAGGCAGGTACGATGGAAGTCCTCAAGAAGGGCATGTGTATCGCTGTGGAACCGATGGTATTCATGGGCTCCGCAAGATGTTATACTTTACCGGATGGCTGGGGCGTAAAGTCCTACGATCATTCCTGGGCGGCTCACTATGAACACACCGTCGCAGTAACAGAGGACGGCTTTAAGATTTTGACAAAGGAGGACTAGTATTTGGCAAAACAGGATGTCATTGAGATCGAAGGTCTGGTCACAGATACTTTACCGAATGCACAATTCAAGGTGAAACTTGAGAACGGTCACGAGATCCTGGCTCACGTTTCTGGTAAAATCCGTATGCATTACATCCGCATTTTACCGGGTGATAGAGTGACTGTAGAGATTTCGCCATATGATCTAACACGTGGGCGAATTACATTTAGACATAAATAGTCTAGGAGGGAAAACATGAAAGTAAGACCATCTGTAAAACCAATGTGCGATAAATGTCGTGTTATCAAACGCAAAGGTCGCGTCATGGTTATTTGTGAAAACCCTAAACACAAACAAAGACAAGGTTAAAAGGGAGGAAGAAATTTAATGGCTCGTATTGCTGGAGTTGATATTCCAAATAATAAACGCGTTGTAATATCTCTTACTTACATCTATGGTGTAGGTCTGACGACTGCGAAGAAAGTCCTGGCTGACTGTGGTATCAGCGAGGATCTTCGTGTCAAGGATCTTACGGATGATCAGATGAATCAGATCCGTAAGGCTTTGGATGAATATAAGCTCGAAGGTGACCTGAGAAGAGAAACTCAGCTCAACATCAAGCGTCTGATGGAAATCGGCTGCTACCGCGGTATCAGACACAGAAAAGGCTTACCGGTCAGAGGTCAGAGGACCAAGACAAATGCCAGAACCCGTAAGGGACCGAGAAGAACGGTAGCTAACAAGAAGAAGTAAGGAGGATAAACAATGGCACAGAAAGCAAAAACAACAGCACGTAAGAAACGTGTCAAGAAGAATATTGCCAGTGGCGTTGCACATGTCCACTCAACATTCAATAATACGATCGTTACGATCACTGATGAAGCCGGCAATGTCATTTCCTGGTCATCTGCTGGTGCATTAGGTTATAAAGGTTCACGTAAATCCACTCCATACGCTGCGCAGCTGGTTTCTGAAGCTGCAGGTAAAACGGCAATGGATCACGGTATGAAGAAGGTCGAAGTCAACGTCAAGGGACCGGGCCCGGGCAGAGAAGCTGCTATCAGAGCACTCGCTACTGCCGGCTTGGAGATCACCGCTATCAACGACGTGACACCGATCCCGCATAACGGTTGCCGTCCGCCTAAGAAACCTAGAGGCTAAAGCTAAGGAGGGAATTTATGAATAAATTTGAACGTCCTAAGTTTAAAGTAAGTGACTATGTCGAATCCGACAACTATGGCAAATTCGTCATCACACCTCTGGAGAGAGGCTTCGGTACGACATTAGGCAATGCTTTAAGGAGAACTATGCTGTCATCCTTACCGGGTGGTGCAGTGTATTCTATCAAAATAGACGGGATCTTCCATGAGTTCTCATCTATCAAAGGCGTCAGAGAAGATACTACATTAATCGTATTAAACATTAAGAGTTTGATCCTGGACATTGCGGATGACGATGTATATACACTTCGCATCTCCGCAAAAGGTCCTTGTACAGTAAAGGCTGAAGATATCATTCTTCCTGCCGGTGTCGAAGTTTTAAATCCTGAATTAGAGATCGCTCACCTCGATAAGGGCGGCGAACTGGAGATGGAACTGCTTGCCAGAAAAGGCAGAGGCTATGTCTCCGCTGATGAAAACAAGCTCCTTTACCAGGGTTCTTCCCAGGGTATCGGAACGATCTATACGGATGCGATCTACACACCGGTCGTTAAAGCGAACTACACAGTTGAACCGACACGTGTCGGACAGTCCGCTAAGTATGACGAACTGACGATGGAAGTATGGACCGATGGTTCCATCAATCCTAAAGAGTCACTTGCGCTGGCTGCCAAGATCCTCGTCTCGCATCTTGAACTTCTCACAGAAGTTGACAACGACGTCAATGAACTTGATTCCTTGATGAAGGACTATGTCAACGAAGGCAATGCCAAGAAGGTCAACATGTCCATCGACGATCTTGATCTGACAGTCAGATCATACAACTGCTTAAAGAGAGCAGGTATCTCAACAGTCGAAGAACTGACACAGAAGACTGAAGAAGAAATGAGCAGAGTCAGAAACCTCGGCAAGAAATCCTTGAAAGAAGTCAAGGAAAAGCTGCAGGCTTTGAACCTCTCCTTCAAACACATTGACTAAGGGGGAAATTGAAACATGTGGAATCGTAGATTAGGCCGTACGGCTGACCATAGAGTAGCCCTTCTTAAGAACCAGGCAACGGATCTGATCTTAAAAGGTAAGATCGAAACGACTGAAATGAAAGCTATGGAATTAAGAAGCGTCGTCGATCATCTGATCACAATCGCTAAGAAGAATGACTTAGCTGCCAGAAGACAGGCTGCCGCATACTTAAGAAATGTCACTACCAAAGATGGTAAGACAGCTGTTCAGGTATTATTCGAAGAAGTTGCCCCGAAATACAAAGACAGAAACGGCGGCTATACCAGAGTCAACAAGACCGGTATCAGACGCGGTGATGCTGCTAAGATGGCAACGATCGAATTAGTCTAATTCAAAACAAGAGCTCCGGAAACGGAGCTTTTTCTTTACATTGATGATGTTGTTTATATGACATGTAAATCGATCAGATCAAAGTGAACAATCCGGGAAGCAGGTCTACCAGAAGAAGGCCTGCGGCATATGCGCCTGCCTGGCTTGACAGCGCCGCAAAGTAGGCAGATCCGATCGAATAGGATCTGTTTTTATACAGATGTCCCTGATAAAACGCAAATAAGAGATGCGGTATCCACAAAAACATGAAGTATTCGACGATGCTGAAACCGTTCTTGTAGCTGTATAAGGAAATAAGGAGATGGATCACGATCTGAAAGATCAGATTGTTAGAAATGATCAAAGGGTAGTCTTTTTTAAGCGGCCTGTAGAATAACAGAGTGATCAGACAAGGTACCAGGGTACATATCAATAATCTGATCAGTGTGTTTGTAAACATATGCAGATAATCATAGTTTCTTTCAACGGTCATTGATCCGTTTTCTACAGTAACGGTATACGTGCTGGATAATGCGTAGCGACTGATCGGTCCTTCAGACAGGATGAACGTATCGCTGTCCGGATAATATAACAGGATCTTGAAATCCTGAGGCGGATAGAAAGGCCAGTAGAGATATCCGCCAGAGACATCCTGGAAATAATTCAGATAGAAATAATTATCTTCATCTTTGAAATCTTTAAAGAATTCTTTGACATTATCCGGTGCGTTGAGATCAAAGGCGATCTCGGACGACCAGGAACCGGAGACCGATGTCTTAGACAGCAGCGTTCCGTAACAGGTCTCATTGATCCCATTAAATGTGATCCTGGTGTTCTGATCGTAGCCGTTGTTGATCTTGAGCGGATTGAACAGAAGAAGGGATATAAGCAATAACTTCTTGAACATACATCCCATTATACCGTAGAAGAGGCAAGGATTATAGATGGGCAAGGCCAAATAAACCTTATACATCTGTTTTTTATCTTTTCGTTTTTCATACAGGTATGTATATCGGTCCAAAAGGAAGAACAGGACTGGAAAAAAGGGAATAAACAGTGTATGATATGAAACCGTACGCATGAAAACGAGTGAAAATAAAGTAAAACTGAATAAACGTGATGAGAGATATCTGAACATGTCTCTAAACGACAATATGTGGAAGGTCATCTTATATATCGGCACACCTCTGGCGATGTATCAGATGCTTTCGCAGATCTTTGCCATCCTTGATACGATGATGGCTGCCCATATCTCCAAAGAGTCGGTATCGGCGGTCGCTTATCTCTCACAGGTCAACCACATCCTTTCGGCTGTCGGCGGCGGTTTGGCGGTAGGTGCGGGCATCAAGATCTCCCATGCCTTTGGTCAGGGTGACTTCGATCTGGTGAAGAAAAGAGTCTCATCCCTGTATATCCTTTGTCTGAGTGTCGGCGTGCTGATGCTGGCGGGCATCCTCCCGTTTACCGGACAGTTCTTAAGACTTGCCGGTACGCCGGAAGGTCTGATCGCGGTCGGAACGAGCTACTTCATCGTTCAACTGCTGACGATGGTGATCACATTCTTAAACAACGTCTATATCGCTGTTGAAAGGGCGAGGGGCAATGCCAAGCTCATCTTCAAGCTCAATCTGATGGTCATCCTGACGAAACTATCTTTGACCGCATTCTTCGTCTATATACTCAATTCGGGTCTCGTGATGATCGCTGTGGCTTCTTTGATCTCGCAATTCATATTGCTGGTGATCGCGGTATACAACTCTTTGAAAGGCGATTCGGCATTCGGCTTCTCACTTTCTTCCGTATCCAAAGAAAGAAGAGTCATAGGACCGATGATACAGAATTCCGTGCCGGTCATCGCCGAAAAAGCCTTGTTCGCCTTTGGCAAGACGATCGTCAATGCGATGTGTACCTTGTATGGCGATCTGATGGTCGGTGCGATGGGCGTTTCCAACAACCTGGGCGGTTTCACCACCATGCCGCAGAACGGCTACCAGGAAGGCTGCGCTTCCATCATCTCGCAGAACTTCGGTGCCAGGAAATACGAAAGGGTATTGAAAGCCTTCTATGTGACGATGCTGATCAATATCTTCTTAGGCGCTGTGATCTCCGGCTTTGAGATCTGGCAGATGGACTTCTTTGCCTCCTTATTTGATTCGGGATCCTTGGAATTCCATGAGATGATCAAACTCGTCTACCGCTATGAAGCTTTAGGTGCTGTGCCGCTTGGCATCAATTCCGCCGTTATGGCTTTGTTATATGGACTTGGCCGGACCAAACTGACGCTTATCGTCAATATCGCAAGAGTCTTCGTCTTCCGTATCCCGGTCTTCTGGTTTTTGCAGAACTTTACCAGTTTCGGCGAGGCAAGCGTAGGTATCGTCATGATGGTCTCCAACATTTCAGTCACCGTGATGTCAAGCCTTGTGGCATTCCTGGTCATAAGAAGTTATAAAGCAGAGTATATCAGCGCATAAGAAAAGATCAGCTGTGGCTGATCTTTTAAGCTATTGACTTAATCTTCTTTCGGCAGGGATTGCAGGTATTCGTGCATCGCTTCGGCCGTTATTTTGGAAGCTGCGACGGCTTCTACGACGGTCTTGGCACCGGATACGACGTCGCCTGAAGTGAAGACGCCCGGTCTTGTCGTATGGCCGTGTTCATCTGCGACTAACAGTCCGCCTTTTCCGACTTCAAGGCCCTTGGTCGTCGATACGATACGGTTCATGGCACCTTGCGATACGGAGACGATGACGGAATCGGAAGGATAGAACTTTTCAGAACCTTCCACCGCAACGACTTTTCCTTCTTCGTTCATGACGGTATCTTTGAATATGACACCGTCATCCTTGATCTCGACCGGTGCTTTGTTGAATTCGAATCGCACGCCTTCCAGCTGCGCATACGAGAATTCATATTGGGAAGCGGAAACGCTGTCTCTTCTTGCGAAACAGGTGACGTTTCTCGAACCGTGACGGATCGCAGTCCTGGCAACATCCATTGCCGCATTGCCTACACCGATGACGGTGACGTTGTTGCCTAAATGGTAGACATCCGGGGAAGCAAGATAGTCGATCGCGAAGTGGACATTGCCTAAGGATTCACCCTTGATGCCTAAGGTCTTCGGTCTCCAGGTACCTGTTCCGACAAAGACTGCCTTATAGCCGTCACGGAAGAGATCGTCGATCGTGATGGAAGTTCCTATCGTGGTGTTCGGACGTACCTTGATGCCTTTCAGACGCAGATGTCTGTATTCAAAGTCATCCAGGACAGACTTCGGCAGACGGAATTCCGGGATGCCGTATCTTAAGACGCCGCCGATCTTGTCATGGATATCGAATATGGTGACATCATAACCGTATCTGGCCAAAATGACCGAGATGGTGAGTCCGGCCGGACCGGAACCGACGATCGCTACTTTGATGCCGTTGGAAGGTTTCGGACCTTCAGTCATCTGGTTGGCATATGTCTCGGAAATATAGTTTTCGATCGTTGAGAAGTGGACAGGGCTTCCTTTGATGCCTAAGACGCAATGGCCTTCACACTGGTTCTCGTGGTTGCAGACCAGGGAACAGACCGTGGTCAGAGGGTTGTTGAGAAACAACATCTTGCCTGCTTCGTTGAGCTTGTTTTCCCGTAAAAGACGGATCGCTTCCGGGATGTTGGTGTTGATAGGACAGCCGGTACGGCAGCGTGGGTTCTTGCATTGTAAGCAGCGGTTGGCTTCATCCATTACGTGTAATGCCATTGTGTGATACCTCCATTATAGATCTGTATATTTTGATGTGTTTTTGATCATTTCATCGACCAGTTCTTTGATCTGCTGTTTATTCAGACGCCTGTGGATCAATGGGTCGTTTTCAAATGCTTCGTAAACGAGCCCGCGGTCTTTTCGGATGACGGCTTCAAAGATCCTGCTGTGGTTTCTGATATGCGGAAGCGTGAGCTTTCTGATATCTTCCGGCATCTTTCCGGCATAGACAGGTGAAACGGCATCATAGGTGAATAAGGCGTTGGTCTCAACGATCGCGTCTTTCGGAAGATTTCCTATCTGCAAAGCGTAGTTAGGCAGATTGACATTGGAGACCTTGTCAGAGAGTCCGCACAAGGCTTTGATGAGCTGTACGCCTTCTTCGCCGGTGGATCTTAACCTGATCTTTTCTTTTCCTTCGAATAAACGCCTGGAACGTTCCAGCCTTTCTTTAAGATCGTTTTTGCGGTAGGAGACCGGTGTCAGAGTGAACTTCCAGTCTTCGACGGTCTTGGGATCTTTTAGATAGAGATCGCCGGGCATGAATTCGGCCAGATGACGGTCGCCGGCAGCTGCGATATTGTGATATTTCCTGAAGAGATCGAATTTGACTCTGTGGGCACAGCTGAAGTAGGAATTCATCCAGTTGTCGGAGGTGAATTCATAGCCTTCCTTGAAATGTTTCTTTATGTACTTCTCATAGATCGGGAAGATATCGATATCTTTATAGGACGCTTTGGTGAACCATGTGAAATGGTTGATGCCGATGACATTGGTATATAAGTCCGTACGCTTGATGTTCGGGATCTTAAGTTCATCGGAAACGATGGAAGCCAGAACTTCCTGCGTGTTGAAGACCTCGTGGCAGCAGCCGAAGGCCTTGATCTCAGGGAAAGTCTCATATAAGGTCTTGACACATAAGGACATCGGATTGGTATAGTTGATGACCCAGGCGTCCGGCGCGTATTGTTTTATGGCGTTGGCGATCTCGATGAACATCGGGATGGTGCGAAGGGCTCTGATATAACCGCCCGGCCCGGCCGTATCGCCGACCGACTGGTAGATGCCGTATCTTTCCGGCGTATGGACATCCGATTCCATCTCATCGAAAGTCCCCGGCAGGATCGAGATGACGACGAAGTCCGCCTTGTGCAGAGCCTGTTTCAAGGTATTGACGGAACGGTAGGTGAAACTGGATCTGCATCTTCTGTCATTCTTAAGATCGTTGCCGATCTTTTCGTTGATCTTTGAAGCTTTGTGATCGATGTCGTAAAGACGTATTTCTCCGGACAGTTCCTTCTCCAGAGAAAGGTCGGTCATGAAGGTCCATGCCCAGCCTCTTGAACCGCCGCCGATATAGGCGATATTGATGTCTTTAGTAGGTGATCTCATATTTTGTGTTGCAGTTGATGATCTGCGTCTCCTTATGTTCAATTATACGTTTTAAACGAAAATCGTATCGGAGATGCACATGGCCGTAGAGCCAGAATTTCGGATGGAGTTCATTGAGCAGCTTCTCGAAGCACGCAAAGCCCTGGTGGGCATAGTCCTCCATGTCGCCATAGCCTTTGATCGGCGCATGAGTGACGACGATATCCACACCGCCGGCCCTCCGGATCTTCCATCTGAGCTTTCGTATCCTTCTTTCCATCTGCACCTCGGTGTATTGGAATTTTTCATTCGAATAGCGATAGGAACCGCCTAAGCCCAGGATGCGGATGCCGTCATGGATATAGAGGTCGTCATCGATGCAGATGCAGCCTTCCGGCGGTTTTTCTTCGTAACGGGAGTCATGGTTGCCATGGATGTAGAATAACGGTTTGTTGGCCATTGTAACCAGAAATTCCAGATATTCCGCATGAAGGTCACCGCAGGAGATCAGGAAATCGATATCCTTGAGTTCCGTTCTGGCATAACCGGAATATAAGCCGAGATCTTCTTCATCGGCCACCGTCATGATCTTGTATGGGCCGTGTCCGTGATCGAGACGGACCTTATTGTCTCTTATGGCTTTGTCGAGCTGCTGGTCAGACATCACCGTCAGGCTTTCATAGCCATAGATCTCCAGGAGCGCCAGCATGCAGTTGCTCGGATTGGCTGTGATCTTGTATTTGTCGAGATGAGAACGCAGTCTTCCGAAGAAGCCCACCACGGTGATCCTTTCCATCCTGGTCCATTCGTGATCTTCCTGAAAACCTAGGGCTTTCTGGAATCTGCCGTAATACTGCGGTCTGGAAAACTGTATGGAGTAAAGCTTGGACAGCTTATGAAACTCCAGAAACTGGTAGTAAGCCTGCACCGCCATGCGGTCGGTCTTCGGCGGAAGGAGCCTTGTCACATCCAGAGTGATGAAGACTGCACCATAGGAGCGCAAGACAGAGACTCTCTTGTTTCCTTCGACGATATAGAATTTTCCCAGATATTCATAGGCAGTCGGCGCTTCGGCGATCCCGCTTTCTGATAGATGATAGGCACATACCGCACGCCATTTTGCGGCAAATTCGCTCTTGTCTTTCAACAGCGGCATGAAGTCATAGGAAAAAGAAGAGGTCCTGGCAGCCGTCTTGGTTCCGACGATCAGATCGGCCGGCACATCGATCTCACCGAGCCGTTCGCTCGAACAGCTGTAGACTTTGACCAGGTCGTCCAGAACCGCCGGATGGATGGGCTTGTCCTGTCTTCTTCGCATACGCACGCTCTGCTTGGCTTTGCGCAGGGCATAATGATATTGTTCGTAAGTTTCCGTTAAATATTCCACATCTATATTATGCATGAAAAACATTTAAAAAAAATCGGTTCAAGCTATAATAATAGCGAGGAGAGACTAGTATGAATAATTTAAATCTTGAAATGACGAAAGCCCCGAAAAGGCCGATCAAAGTCGTTCAGTACGGCGGAGGTAACTTCTTAAGAGCATTCGTTGATTATTTTTTCGATCTGGCAAATGAGAAGGGTCTGTTCAACGGCTCGGTTGCGATCGTCGAATCTTTGGAGAATTCCAATGTCGATCGTTTCAAAGGTCAGGATTGCCAGTATACACTGCAGTTAAGAGGAAATGTCAACGGTGAAAAATACGTTGAGACAAGAGTCATCACCTGTATTGATAAGGCAGTGACCGTTTTCTATGATTTTGAAGAATACATGGCTCTTGCCAAAGAAGAAGAACTCAGATTCTTCGTATCCAACACGACGGAAGCCGGTATCGTCTTCCATGATACGGACAAATTCGAAGACAAGCTGCATGTGACGTTCCCGGCAAAGCTCACACAGTTCTTATATGAAAGATACAAAGCTTTTGGCGGCGACATGAACAAGGGTCTGATCATGCTGCCGGTCGAACTGATCGATGACAACGGTATCGTCTTGAAGAAATATGTCCTGGACTACATCGACATGTGGAAACTGGAAGAAGGATTCAAGAACTGGGTCGAAAAGGCCTGTGTCTTCACTTCCACACTGGTCGACCGTATCGTTCCGGGCTTCCCGAGAGATGAAAAAGATGAGATCTGCGCAAGCTTAGGCTACAACGACGATCTGCTCGATACGGCAGAACCGTTCGCATTATGGGTCATCGAATCTCCGGTGGACATCTCCAAGGAACTTCCTTTGGACAAGGCACTGGAAGGCAAAGTGAACATGAACATCATCTTCACCGACAACCAGAAACCATATAAGCAGAGAAAAGTCAGGATCTTGAACGGTGCACATACATCCTTCGTTCTTGCCTCCTATCTGATGGGACATGATACCGTCAAAGAATCCATGGATGATGAACTCGTACGCAACTTCATGAACGAGACGATCCAGGAAGAGATCATCCCGACTCTGACTTTACCGAAGGCGGAACTGGAAGAATTCGCGGCAGCTGTCGTTGACCGTTTCAACAACCCGTTCATCAAACATGCCTTATTATCGATCTCTTTGAACTCCGTCTCCAAGTGGAGAGCAAGATGCATGCCTTCCTTACTGGGCTATGTCGAAAAATTCGGCAAGCTGCCAAAGGATCTGACTTTCTCGATCGCTGCACTGCTGGCTTTCTATAAGGGCACTGAGATAAAAGACGGCGCTTTGATCGGCAGCAGAAACGGCGAAGAATACAAGATCATGGATGATCCGGAAGTCATGGAATTCTTCAAAGAGAACTCCGGGCTGCCTTCAAGAGAACTTACGGAAAAGTATCTTTCCAATGTACAGTTCCATGGCCAGGATCTGACCAAGGTCGAAGGTCTTGTCGATGCGGTAGCCAAGGATCTCGAAGATATCCGTACGCTCGGCGCACGCAAGGCAATGGAGAATCTTAAATGAAAAAATACATCAGGATCAACGAAAACGACAGTGTCGCAGTTGCGTTAGTCCCTTTGAATGCCGGCTTTGAACTGAATGACGGCACGATCTTGAATGAAGATATCGACTTGGGGCACAAGATCGCCTTATCGGATATCAAGTGCGGCGATCCGATCATCAAGTATGACACTCTGATCGGTTATGCCACAGCGGATATCAGACGCGGCGATCACGTCCATACGCACAACATCAAGACGTCTTTAGGCGCCGATGATGAATACACCTACACGCCGGTGGAAACGCAGGACCCGAAAGCGGAAGAAGACTGCTGGATGGGCTATCTTCGTAAAGACGGCAGTGCCGGTGTGCGTAACGAGATCTGGATCATCCCGACGGTCGGCTGTGTCAATTCGATCGTCAAGAGGATGGAATCCGAAGCCAAGAAGTTCGTCTCCGGCTCCCTGGAAGATGTCGTGGCTTTCAATCATCCGTACGGCTGCAGTCAGATGGGCGATGACCAGGAAAACACCAGACAGGTCCTCGCGGATCTGATCAGACACCCGAATGCCGGCGGTGTTCTTGTCGTAGGACTGGGCTGCGAGAACTCGAATATCGAAGAAGTCAAGAAACATCTTGGCGAATATGATGAAGACAGAGTCAAATTCATGATCTGTCAGGAACACGAAGATGAAGTCGAATACGGTCTGTCCTTACTGGAAGGGCTTGCCGAGTATGTCAAGGGCTTCAAGAGAGAAAAGCTTTCGACCGATAAACTCATCATCGGTCTCAAGTGCGGCGGTTCCGACGGTCTCAGCGGCATTTCTGCCAACCCGACGGTCGGCCGTTTCTCCGACATCCTGATCGCCAAGGGCGGTACGACGATCCTGACTGAAGTTCCGGAAATGTTCGGCGCAGAGCAGCGTCTGATGAACCGCGCGATCGATGAGGAAGTCTTTGAAAAGACTGTCTCCTTGATCAACAACTTCAAGAACTACTTCCGTTCCAACCACCAGACGATCTATGAAAACCCGTCTCCGGGCAACAAGAAGGGCGGCATCTCGACTCTGGAAGACAAGTCCAACGGCTGCGTTCAGAAGTCCGGTTCGGCAAGAGTCAGAGACGTTCTGGAATATGGCGATACCGTCAAGAAGAAAGGTCTCAATCTGTTAAGTGCACCGGGCAATGACCTGGTCGCTTCCACCGCCTTAGCGGCGGCCGGCGCACAGATCGTCTTATTCACGACGGGCAGAGGCACGCCATTCGCATCACCGGTTCCGACGGTAAAGATCTCCTCGAACAGCAGACTTTACGAAAAGAAGAAGAACTGGATCGATTTCAACGCCGGTGAACTGGTGGATGATGAAGACATGGATCTTCAGAAGATGGGCGAAAAGCTCTATGACTTAGTCATCGAGACGGCATCCGGCAAACTGGTCAAGGCGGAAGAAGAAGGTTACCACGATCTGGCGATCTTCAAACAGGGCGTTACATTATAAAAAGGGGTAAATATGGAACTTAGAACTGCAAGCAATCCGAAAGACGCGAAACATTATGATACCGACCGTCTCAGAGAAGAATTCCTGATCCAGGATCTCTTCAAAGAGAACGAGATCAAATATGTCTATTCCCACATCGACAGGATCATCACCGGCGGCTGCAAGCCGGTCGGAAAAGCTCTGACCATCGAAGCAGGGGATGAATTACGTGCCGAATACTTCTTGCAAAGAAGAGAGATGGGCATCTTCAATATCGGCGGACTTGGAAAAGTCACTGTCGATGGCACAGTATATGAATTGCGCTACAAGGATGCGATCTATATCGGCAGAGGATGCAAGGACATACGTCTGGAATCCGTAAATGATGCCGAGCCGGCAAAATTCTATTTCAATTCCTGCCCGGCACACAAGGAATATCCTACTGTCCTGATCCATCCGGAAGATGTCTTCACAAGAGAACTCGGTTCGGCCGAAGGCTGCAACCATCGTTTCTTACGCCGCTACATCCTGCCGGGTCAGGTCGAATCCTGCCAGCTGGTCATGGGAATGACGACGTTATGTGAAGGTTCCGTCTGGAACACGATGCCTTGCCATACGCACGACAGACGTATGGAAGTCTATCTCTATTTCGAACTTGGCAAAGATGATGTCGTTTTCCATGTCATGGGTGAACCGACAGAAACAAGACACATCGTCATGCGCAACGAGGAAGCTGTCATTTCTCCTTCCTGGAGCGTACATTGCGCAAGCGCAACCAAGAACTATACCTTTATCTGGGGCATGTGCGGCGAAAACCAGGACTTCGATGACATGGATAACGTCGCTATGACCGACATCAGATAATCCTTAAAGTGATGAGCGATTTTCTTTTCTCATTGAACATCGTTATGCCTATGGCCATTTTACTGGCCATAGGCTATCTGTTTAAAAAGACAGGCTTTTTTACACAGGAATTCATACGTACAGGCAAGAAACTGTGCTTCTATGCGCTTTTGTCCTGTTCCTTATTCAAGAACCTGTATGATTCCGATCTTGAGAAGATCCCATATCGCTTCATCACTTCTCTTGTCTTTGCGATCCTCATCGAGATCGCCTTATCCTTTCTGGCCGCTGACTTCATCACGAAGAAAAGGGAACAGAAAGGCGTCATCATCCAGGGAGCTTTCCGCAGCAACTTCGCCTATATCGGCATTCCGCTGGCGACCATGTTTTTTAGTGACCCGGGAATGCTCGAACGTACGGCTTCCGAGATCTCTCTGGCTTCGATCTTCATCATTCCCATATTCAATGTCTTTGCGGTCATTGCCTTGAGCACATATTCAGACCATAAAGATGATGCAAATCTTATGAAGCGTTCGCTTGCCGGGATCATACGTAATCCCTGCATCATCTCTATCGTCTGCGGTGTTATGGTGCTGCTGTTCAGGCTCGCCGTTCCGCAAGCGTCCTATTTCATCAGAGATCAGATCCCGTTCCTGTATAAGGTATTGGGTTATCTGGCTTCGATGTCGACGCCATTCGCTTTCCTTCTGGTCGGGGCAAGCCTCGATATCGAAAAGAGCGTTTCGGACTTCCGGCAGCTGGTTTCCGTGGTCTTACTGAAGGATCTGATCTTTCCGGCTCTGGCTCTGGCGGCATTTGCGCTGTTAAAGATCGGTGACAGTGTGGAGTATGCGATCCTGGTATCGGCTTTTGCTTCACCGACTGCCGTAGCTTCCGCCATCATGGCCAGTGAGATGGGTGGTGACCAGGATCTGGCTAATGAGATCGTGGCGTATACGACGTTATTTTCTTTGATCAGCTTGCTGATCATCATCTATACATTAAAAACAACGGGGTGTTTATGAGAATCAAATTAGGAATCAGAGGGCATGATGTGCCCGGTGCACCGTTTGAAACGATAACTGATTTCGTTTCAAGCTACAAGAACTTCGACCTGGACTATCTGCAGTTGGTCTACAAGAAGGCATTCAAGGGTTTTGAAATGGATCCGCAATTCCTTCTGGACCTGGCGGACAAACTCAAAGAGAACGACATCAAAGTCGCCATGGTCGGTGCCTACTTCAACATGATCCATCCGGATGAGCAGAAGAGACTTGACGGCATCGAATACTTCAAGCAGTGCATGGAGACCGCAAGCGTCTTTGACTGCAATGTCGTAGGTTCCGAGACCGGTTCGGCGAACGGCGACAAGTGGACGTACAACGAATACAATCATACAAAGGAAGCCCACGACAGGGTCGTCGATACGGTAAAAGGACTCAAGTATTACGGAAATGCCTTCCGCTGCCGTCCGATCATCGAAGGCGCCTATGCCCATACGATCCATGATCCCGATGACCTGGCGGATCTTGTGCAAGAGACAGGGATCAGTGATGTCACGATCGACATCTACAACTTCTTAAACATCAACAACTACATGGATGCCGATAAGATCTTCGATCGTTCCATGGAGCTGTTCAAAGACATGGTACGCATCTTCCACATCAAAGACTTCAATGTCGTTGACGGAAAACTCGTACAGTGCGGCATCGGCCAGGGCATCATGAACTGGAACTATTACATTCCGCGTATCATCAAAGAAACGCCGGACGCCGTCCTTATCCTGGAAGGCGTCACCGGGCAAGATATTCAGCCATCGATCGAATTTATAAGGAGGATAGAAGATGGAAGCAAGGATTGATCAGTATATCGACAAGTATTTAGGTTATTTCCAGCCGTATAAGAAGGGTGTCTGGTGCTATGAAGACGGCATCCTGATGACTGCGATCTATGATATGTACAAAGTCACGGGTGACAAGAAGTATTTTGATTTCGTCTACAACTTCTATGATTCGATGATCGAAGAAGACGGTGTCATCAAAAACTACGAACCGACCAAGTATTCCATCGATGATGTCTGTCCGGGTATCGGACTCATGAAACTTTACCGCGACTGTCCGAAAGAAAAATTCAAAAAAGCACTCGATGAGATGTACGGACAGATGTTGCATCATCCGCGTACCAAGGAAGGTTCCTTCTGGCACAAGAAGATCTATCCTAACCAGGTCTGGATGGACGGCATCTACATGGGTGTCTTATATATCGCGATGTATGCCAAGGAATTCGATATCCAGGAGACCAAGGAAGACGTCGATCATCAGTTACATACCTTAGTAAAGAGACTTTACGATGAAGACAGGAAGCTCTTCGTTCACGCCTATGATGAGGCAAAAGTCATGCAGTGGGCCGATAAGAAAACAGGCAGATCGCCGAACGTCTGGGCAAGAGCCTGCGGCTGGGTCATGATGGCGGCAGTCGACATCTATGAGGAACTGGGTCTGGATATCTGCAAGGACATCCTGGTCAAAGAGATCGAAGGCCTCAAGCCGTATCTTGAGGATGGCATGTTATACCAGATCGTCGATGTCAGAAGGGAACACAACTACCTCGAGACATCGGGTTCCGTCATGATGGCGTATGCCATATTCAAAGGCAAGAGGCTCGGCATGATCGAAGACGACAAGCTGGGTCACGAAGTCTTTGATACCGTATTGAAGAAGCAGTTCGACGGACGCAACTTATACAACATCTGCCAGGTCGGCGGTCTTGACAACTACAAGAGAGACGGTTCTTTCGAATACTACATGTCAGAGAACATCTCAGCCAATGAGGTCAAGGGCGTTGCCCCGTTCATCATGGCATACAGCGAGGTATATTAATGAAGATCGTCTGTATGGGCGATTCCACGATGCAGTACAACGATGAGACCACCTTCCCGCAGGTAGGCTGGCCTCAGGCACTGGAAGAGCTCCTGAATAAAGATGTTCGTCTGATGAATTTCGCCAAGAACGGGCGTTCCACCAAGACGTTCATGGAAGAGGGGCGTTTCGAAGATGCCCTTCGCTTCACTGACAAAGATTCCATCGTTCTGATCGAATTCGGTCACAACGATGAACACGATTATGATCCCAAGACGCATACGCGTCCCGACTTTGAATATCATGACAATCTGAAATACATGGTCGAGGAATGCAAGAAAAAAGGCGCCTATGTCTTACTGTGTACGCCGATCTATCGAAGGATGTTCTTGCAAGACGGCACACTTGATCCCAAGTGCCATGCCGGCTATCAGGAAGCGATGATACGCGTTGCCTCTGAGACCGGTGTCAATTATGTCGATCTGACCTCATTGACAAAGAAAAAGATCGAAGAGACCGGCGTCGAGGAATCGAAAGAATATTTCATGAATTTTGCTTCAGGCGTCTATGAGAATTATCCGGAAGGCAAATCGGATAATACCCATCTGCGCATGAAGGGTGCACGCATGGTAAGAGACTTGTTTATCGATGCGGTAAGGAAAGATCCTAATTTCAAGGAGTGTTTCAATGTTTAATGTCATTCATATTTCACCGGTATCGGTGAGCTTCGAATCGGATGAAGATCGTCCCTACTACGCAGGTGAGCCGTTTGACGTATATGTAAACGGTGAATTCTGCCGCAAAGAAGACAGAAACGTTTTCACCGTTTTCGGATTGAGACCCGGTGAAAGCTATGAATTCGACATCGCCGGAGAAAAGATCGATGTGACGACCTTGAAGATCAATCGCATCCTCAATGTCAGAGAACATGGCGTCGTCGCTGACGGAAGGACACTGGATACGGAAAAGATACAGGCATTGCTCGATGAGAGCGATCATGATCTGATCGTCTTTGAAAAGGGCGATTATTACACTGGTCCTTTGAACATCCGTTCCAATACATATCTGTATTTTGAAAAGGACGCCAGCCTCATCGGCTCCAGTGACCGCAAAGATTATCCGATCATTGCCGCATATAATGAGGACAAGTCTGCCGTCAACGCTTCCTGGGAAGGTGAGCCGAACGATGCTTTCATGTCTCTGATCACTTCTTTTGATTCAGAGAATATCATGATCGTCGGCGAAGGCACGCTCAACGGCAACGCCGATAAGGGAGACTGGTGGGTAGATCCTTTGGTCAAACGAGGCGCCTGGAGAGGAAACAACGTCTTCCTCAACCGCTGCAGGAACGTTTCTTTCGTCGGTCTCAACATCATCAATTCGCCCAGCTGGAACCTGCATCCTTTCTATTCCGAGGATCTCGATTTCATCGATCTGACGCTGCGTTCCGTTCCGACTTCACCAAATACCGACGGATTCGATCCGGAATCCTGCACCAATATCCGTCTGCTCGGCACACGGATCTATGTCGGCGATGACTGCGTCGCGATCAAATCCGGCAAGAAGATCATGGCTGACAGCTACTACAAGCCGACCGATCGATTGACCATCCGCAACTGTTTCATGGGCGACGGTCACGGCGGCGTGGTATTCGGCTCGGAGTCGAGCTGCGGCATCCGCAACGTCGATGTCTCCAGATGCATCTTCAAGAACACCGACAGGGGACTTCGCATCAAGACGAAGAGGGGGAGAGGCAACAAGTCTCTGATCGAGAACATCTCTTTTGACAATATCCTGATGGACGGTGTCATGTCGTGCCTGGTCGTGAACATGTATTACTATCTGTCCCGCGATGAATACGATGACTATGCCGATTCCAAGGAATACAGAGAAGTTTCCGAGATGACTCCGCATATCGGCACGTTCAATTTCAAGAACCTGAACTGTCTCAATACGAAAGTCTGCGCCGGCTATTTCTATGGTCTTCCGGAATCCAAGATCGACAAGATCATCTTAGACAGCATCAATGTGACTTTCGACAAATCGTTCACCGATAAAGTCGCACCGGCAATGATATATAACTGCGAAAAGCTGAATAATGCGTCATTCTGCTTCTATAATGTTGAAGACGTTGAGATCCATGACGTGTTTGTGGAAGGGAAAGAATTCTCTTATTGATTGTAAAATCTTTTTATGAAATATTCTTTCAAGCTGTTTCATAGTTTTTTATAAATGATTCGGTGTAAAATATAGAATGTTAGAAAGCGTTTTCAGTTACGCTGAGGGGATAGAAAGGAAAATTTTATGTCAAATTTGGTATTGAAAGATATAAACAAAATATATCCTAATGGTTTTCATGCGGTCCACAATTTCAATTTAGAGATCAAGGACGGTGAATTTATCGTCTTTGTCGGTCCTTCGGGATGCGGCAAATCGACGACATTAAGAATGATCGCCGGTCTCGAAGAGATCTCAAAGGGCGACTTTTTGATCAACGGCGTCAGAGCCAATGAAAAATCACCGGTCGAACGCGGGATCGCGATGGTCTTCCAGTCATACGCCTTATATCCTCATCTAACTGTGTATGACAACCTGGCATTCGGTCTGACGCTTGAAGGTGTCGACGAAGACATCATCGATGAGAAGGTGCAGAAGACAGCTGCGATCTTAGGCCTGACGGACTACCTCGACAGAAAGCCGAAAGCATTGTCCGGCGGTCAGAGGCAGAGAGTCGCTGTCGGCCGTGCCATCATCAGACAGGTCGATATCTTCTTAATGGATGAGCCTTTGTCAAACCTCGATGCGAAGCAGAGAGTCACGATGCGTTCCGAGATCACCCAGATCCATCGTTCCACACATGCGACGACGATCTATGTCACACATGACCAGACCGAAGCAATGACGATGGCTGACCGTATCGTCGTCATGAAAGACGGCTATGTACAGCAGATCGGTTCGCCGGAAGAATTATACTTCAATCCTTGCAACCTCTTCGTTGCCGGATTCATCGGTGAACCGCCGATGAACTTCATCACCGGTACGATCAAGGGCAACGAGATCACTTTCGATAAGAACGACAACAGGTTTGATGTTTCCAAGACAGGCTATGAGCTTTCCGACAAGGCCGTCTACTTCGGCTTCCGTCCGGAAAACATCTCGATGCACCCGGTAGAAAACGCCTATAAGATCCATGCGCTGGCTACGCTGACCGAGATGCTTGGCGATTCGACCAACATCTACATCGAGATCGGCGGCGATACCGTCATCTTAAAGGTCGACCCGCATGATGCTCCGAAGATGGATGAAGAATTTGACTTCTATCTGCCTTATGAGAAGGTATATCTCTTCGACAAGGAAAGCGAATTCGTCTTCAAAAAGAAGTAATCCATGAGCTTCAAACAGTATCGCAGCATCGATCTGATCCTGTTTGTCATCATGTACGGCGTATGCGAGTATCTGGCGATCAAGGCCGCGACGGTATGGTTCGATGAACCGTATTGCATCTCGATCATGTTGCCGATGCTTGCGATCGTCATGATGCGCTGGGATAAATTCAGCATCATCCATGCGGTAGTATATGCCTTGTTGTTCGTATATTTTCAATCAGGCAGTTTAACGCAATACTTCATATATCTGACCGGCAATCTGGGCTTCATGCTGTTGCTGCTGTATATGAAGAAAGTCACAAAAGAAAAGATCCGGGCCACTTTCTTCGGGTCGGTGAGCTATCTGCTGATCGGATTCCTGCTGATGGAAGTGTTCCGCGGACTGGCGTCGATGCTCTTAGCGGGCAAAGATGCCGGTGTCATATTTACATTTATCATGACGGACATGTTATCGCTGGTGTTTGCCATACTGGTGATCATCATCGTCCGGCGGATCGATGGCTTATTCATCGATCAGAAACAATATTTACTGGAATTGAATTCTCAAAAAGAAAGAATAGATGGAGGATGGCAAGATGAATGATGAATATCTGGTTTATAACGAAGAGTTAAAACGTTATGAACTCGATCCTGAACAAGCGGTCAGGGACGATGTTGAGAAGAATCGCTGGAAACTCAACTGGCAGCTGATCGTGAAAGACTGGCGTCTGTATGTGATGCTGATCCCGATGATCTTAGTATTCCTGTTTTGGAGATACTTGCCGATGTATGAACTGCTTGGCTGTTTCAAGATCACCGAAGTAGGTAAGAAGGTCGCCGAGATGAAGTGGTGCGGATTCGCAAACTTCAAACTGCTGATGTTTGGTACTTCTACGCAGACATCTTCGTTCTGGATGGCGTTCAGAAATACGTTCTTACTGAGCTTCTATGGCTTACTGTTCGGTTTCCCGATGCCGATCATCCTGGCTCTGTTCTTCAATGAGATCAAGTCGGATATCTTGAGAAGTATCTACCAGGTATTGACGTACCTGCCGAAGTTCATGTCGACCGTCGTCATGACGACCTTAGTCACCATGTTGCTGAAACAGGGCGACTTGGTCTCCGGTACAGGTATCGTTTCCCTGGCTCTGGCAAAACTTGGCATCATTTCAAGAGAAGCTGCCGATGCGGGTCTGCTGAACAATCCGAACTTCTTCCGCTCGATCTATCAGATCTCCGGTATCTGGGAAGGTGCGGGTTATGACTCCATCGTCTACTTCGCTGCGATCATCGCCGTATCGCCGACTTCTTATGAAGCGGCACAGATCGACGGTGCCGGCAAGATGGCACAGATGAGATACGTCGTCATTCCTTGTATCTTATCGACCGTCGTCATCATGCTGATCAACCGTATCGGTTCCCTGCTGTCCATAGGCTATGAAAAAGTCATGCTGTTGTACAGAGCAAATACATTCGTAACGGCTGACGTCGTATCGACATTCGCATATCGTCTGGGTCTCGAAGGCGGCTCACAGGCTATCGCTTCTGCAGCTGAAATGATCAACAACATCACCGGCATGATCCTTGTCATCGGTGCTAACTCGATCGCCAGAAAAGCATCCGACGTATCGCTCTACTAGGAGGTTAGAATATGAAACGTAAACTTGAAACAAGTGAATTGATATTCAAAATTCTGTCTTATACCTTCTTAACGATATTCTCATTGGCTTGTTTATATCCGTTCATCTATGCGGTAAGCTCATCCATTTCCGGTGCGCATGCCGTTGACTATAACGAAGTCATCCTGTTCCCGAAGGACATCCAGTTCGATGCCTTCTCCTCGATCTTCCATAACAACCAGTTCTGGAACGCATATACCAATACGCTGTTCTTAACGGTCTATGGTACGATCTGGGCGATCGGCGTTTCCATCCTTGGCGGTTATGCGCTGTCCAAGAAGAGACTCTTATTCAGATCAGGCTTCAACTTCTTCTTAGTCTTCACGATGTGGTTCTCTGCCGGTATCGTTCCGCAGTATCTGAACTACTTACAGACACAGAAGGTATTCGCAGCTGTCGGTATCACCGATGTCAAATGGCTGATCGTCATCGCCATGGGTATGGCTGCCATGAATATCATCTTACTTAGAAACGCATTTGAAGGTGTCTCTTCCGAGATCGAAGAGGCTGCCATCGTCGATGGCGCAACGGAATTCCAGGTATTGACGAAAGTCTATATCCCGATGTCCCAGTCAACGATCGCTACCGTCGCATTGTTCTTCGGTATCTCCAGATGGAACGGTTACTTCTGGGCAAGACAGATGATCGCTGCTTCCGGCTCACCAAACGAACAGCCGCTGCAGGTCTTCATCCGACTCCTGCTTGAAGATTACACCAACCTGGAGACTCTGGCATCATGGACCGCTCCATATTCGCCGAACTCCGCAATCTATGCGCTGATCATCGTTGCGATCATCCCGATCTTAGTTATTTATCCTTTCATCCAGAAATATTTCGCTAAAGGCGTAAATATGGGCGGTGTCAAGGAATAAATATATATTTTCAAGGAAAGGAAGAAAAATGAAAAAAACACTTAAAGTACTTGTTCTTCTGCTCGCCATGATGCTTACATTAGTAGGCTGCTCTGGCGGCGGTAACAACGGCGGCGGCGGCGAAGCTGCTCCTGCAGAAGACACGACTCCGGCTGCTGCTTTAGAGTATGCAGAAGGAACAGAACTCAGAGTTGCCGCAGGTTATAACTCTGACAAGACCGGTATCAGCTTCACGAATGCTGATGTCACCGGTTCCGGCATCACTCTGGCTGACGGTAAGACTTACCAGACAGGCGACTTCAAGCCGACTTGGCAGCACTTATCAGAACTGTTAGGAATCACTTTCGTTGATAAGTATTCCGGACAGGGCACATCCAAGGAATTCCCGGTTTGGGAAAACCAGTTAGACCAGGTCGACATCGTTGCCGGTACTGCTGCTGCGCTCAACGCTGCAGGTGCTGAAGGCAAGCTTGTCAACTTAGGCGACTACCTCGATCAGATGCCTAACTTCAAGGCATATCTGGAAGAAAATCAGATCGCCAGATTATCCATCACTGGTAACACAGAGACTGGCGCGATCTACTTCTCTCCTTACTTCGATGGTAACGATGATATCGAAAGAATGCCTCTGATCAGAGCTGACTTCGTTAGAACTTTACTGGATACAGACGGTTACAAAGGCGCTAACAGACCTTTAGCTGACTATGTCTACCAGCCATATGCTGCTGAAAACTACACTGTCGATGCTTTAACAGCTGACGGTACAGGTGTTCAGACCATCACGAAGAACGTTGGCGGCGAAAACAACATCATCGCTAAGATGAATGCTCAGCCGTTAACTGGTGATGAAGCTGTCGCTATGTTCCAGGAATACATCGATACGACTTATGCAGGTGTCTACGCTAAGAGATCTGACCTCTTCTTAGGTTATGATGCTGCTTGGGACGCTGATGAAATGGTCGCATTATTGAGATGTGCTGTTGCTTCATTGAACGACAATGACGGCAACCCGATCTCCGGCTTATTCTCCAGAGAAACTTCCAACTTACAAAGAGAGATCGACCTGACTCGTTTCGCCGGTCATCTGTTCGGTGCAAGAGGTATGGAATCCAGACAGGATTACTTATACTTCGACAAAGACGGAAACTTACATGACGGCCGTCAGGAAGAAGCTTCTTACTTAGCAGTTGAAAGACTCAACAACATGGCTAAGGAAGGCCTCATCGTTTTGACTGGTGAAGCTAACTCCAAGAACTATCTTGAAAAAGATGCAGGCTTGATGTCTTATGACTACAACCAGACACAGACGATCATGAACAACACTGTTCTTGATAACGCTGCTGGTGAAGAATATGTCGTCATCATGGATCCGGTCGCTAAGTGGAACGACGGTACTGGCGATGCTTGGTTCAGATTCGCTGAATCATGGAGATCTGTCAAGACCGATGGTTGGGCTATCACAATGGCCGGTGCCGGTGCTGACACTAACAAGCTGAACGCTGCATTGACTCTGATCGACTACGCATTCTCTGTACAGGGTCAGATCACGATGTCCTATGGTCCGGATGCCTTCATCAAGGTCAAGGACGCTTCTGTCGAAGTCAAGACTTGGGACGATGTTGCCAAGAAGTATGAAACATTCAACTTCAATGGCAGACAGATGCCGGTCGTTGCTGATGCTACATTCGAAGAATGCCAGAAGCTCACAGGCGGTAACTACACCAACTACGCTAGACAGTACTTAGGCTCTACTCTCAACGGCTTCCCGAAGTCTCAGGCATTCGAATACCAGATGACTTCCGAAGTTGGTAAGAAGGGTGCTGCTATCCTGTCTGCTGCGATCGAAAAGGGCGTCTTAAGACATCCGCTCCTCGCTGTCAACACAGAAAACATGTGGTATACTTCTGTTCCGACTGTCTTACCGACAACTGCTGAACAGGCTAACACTCTGTCAAGCTATGCTGACTTAGTCAACAACTTCCAGTCCGCCAAGGGCGGCGTCTCCATCTTCTACGATCTGTTGAAGGATGGCTACGGCTCCATGGCTGGTGCTGAAAACTCTGCTGCAGGTTATGCAGACTTCGTTAAGAACAACTGGTCCGGTGCTGCTTACTTAATGATCAAGCAGTCTCAGTGGAATCAGTTAAAGGCTTATTACGACACGATCAAATAATTTAATCCGATTCGATTAAAACCGACCCTGGGGCTGCTTGCAGCTCCAGGGTACATACCTGAGAGGTGATACTATGTTCAAACCACAAATGAAATTTCAAAAGATCCTATTTCCCGTTCTGATAGCATTATCAGGTGTCGTTTTTGTATATTCGCTGGGTATCATGACTGACATGTATGGCCTGTATCAGACTCAGGCTTTAGGCGGTGTGACCGGATCTCAGATCTTCTATGATATGCAGGGTTATAACCACAACATGGTCCTGATCTCGATCGCTCTGATCGTGATCGGCTGTCTGCCGTTCGTATTTGCTTCCAACACCAGAAGAAAATACTATCAGGGCAATACGGTAGCTACTTATGTTCAGGCTGCCGCTCTCGTAGGCACTGCCGCATATCTGATCATTAATTGCTTAAAATTCAGGTCACAGTTCCTCAACACTGTTGATTTCGAAATGTACAAAATGATGGCTGAAACGATGAACTTCATTTACAGCGAATCAACATTCTTTTTCGATGCAGGGATCATTATAGCGTTGCTGCTGATCGCAGGTGCGTGTGCGCTCGTCTATAACTTAACTTGGAAAAATAAACTAGTAAAGCAGGAAGATGCGATATTGAAGGGAGAAACGATCAATGGATAAAGACAGAATCAAACTGGATAGGATGCGTTATGTCAAAGACAACATGCCTTCCAACTTCGCAATATTGGCTATCGTCTTTGATGTGCTTTACTTCGTTTTAATCTATAAAATCAACAATGAATTCTTCTATAACTTCCTGATCGGTGTATCGATCATCGTCAATCTGCTGTTCATGCTGTTTGGCTTCTGGTCATCGATCGAAGTTAAGAACTATCATGGCAAATTCGGATACTTCATGATCGCACTTGGTGTCGTGCAGATCATCCGTATCTTCGTATATCCGATGAGAGCTCATGCGGCAACATATCTCGGACCGGAAGGCGAAATGGCAGTCATGAACAATTCGCAGTTCCTTCGTTCGATCATTTATCTTGTTGCGGCAGCTGCCTTCATGATCGTCGGCGGTCTCATGAGCATCAAGAATTCCAAGACCTTACAGAACTATCTTGATTCTGTAGAGAAGAAATAGAAGGGGAGATAATTATGGCAAGTCTATCATTACAACATATAGATAAGATCTATGACAATAATGTCCAGGCCGTCTATGACTTCAATATGGAGATCAATGATGGTGAATTCATCGTCTTAGTCGGTCCGTCAGGATGCGGCAAATCTACGACGCTCAGAATGGTCGCAGGTCTTGAAGATATCTCGAACGGTAAATTATTCATCGACGGCAAGGACTGCACACAGCTCCCTGCAAAAGACAGAGATATCGCAATGGTCTTCCAGAACTATGCTCTGTATGGCCATATGACGATCTATGAAAACATGGCTTTCTCTCTGATGCTTGCTAAGGAAGACAAATATGTCATCCACGAAAAGGTCATGGCAGCAGCAGAGATCCTCGGTCTGACACAGCAGCTCAACAAGAAGCCGAATCAGTTATCCGGCGGTCAGAGACAGCGTGTCGCCATGGGCCGTGCGATCGTCAGAAATCCGAAGGTCTTCTTATTCGATGAGCCTCTGTCAAACCTTGACGCAAAATTAAGAGGCTCTACCAGAAGAGAGATCAAATTATTACACAAGAGATTAGGCACGACGATGATCTATGTCACACACGACCAGACCGAAGCTTTGACGCTTGCGGACAGGATCGTATGTATGTCCATGGGTCATGTTCAGCAGATCGGAACACCGCTCGAGCTCTACGATCATCCGAAAAACCTCTTCGTTGCATCATTTATCGGTCTTCCGCCGATGAACTTATACAACCTGAAGAAGGAAGACGGCAAGTTCTATGTCGAAGGCATCGAAACGAAGATTCCTGCAAGAGTTGCTGATGCAGTCAACAAGTCAGATAAGAACGAGTTCGTTTTAGGTATCCGTCCGGAAGACATCCATCCGGGTAATGACTTCGTGCTCGATGTCAATCTCAACGAAAATACCGGTCACTTCACTCTGACGCATGGCAAGCTGTTCGGTAAGACTTCCTGTGCGAAATTCAGAGACTGGCAGAGATTCAAAGTCGGCGATAAGGTAGGCGTATCTTTCGATGAAGAAAGAGTCCATCTCTTTGACGCCGAAACCACGGAAGCGATTATTTAGGAGGAACAATAGAATGGCTGAAGAAAAGAAAAACAAAGGATTTGCAGAATCCAAGCGTAAATTTATTGTTTCACTCAAGAAAAGACCGCACAACATCCCGCTTTGCATGATGGCGATCGCCTTCATCGTATACTCTTTCAATCTTACGAAAGTTTCCAATACGACAGCTGTCGTCAACAGACCATGGATGGGCTTGTGTGAATTCGTGATCATGCTGTTCTCGATCCTGGCATTCGTTGCCTTCCTGAACGCATTCCCGAAGAGAAAGAAACCGATCTTACCGATGGTCATCCTGTTATATGTACTGGAAGGAATTGTTGCTTTCGCAGATGTCGTTTACTTAGGTAAGATTGCGGAAGGTCTGCAATCCATTCAGATCAATGCCTCAAGGCAGTTCATTCCGCAGGCACAGTCGATGCTGACGGTACATATCGTTTTAGTTGCGATCTCGATCGTTCTGATCGTTTTGATTCCTGTCATCGGCAAGGCTCTCAGCAAGATCGATACTTCCATTGCGATCGCAGAAAACGAAGATGTCTCGATCGAACTCGTCTCGGATGACGACGGCGAAGCGGCTCGTTCCAGCGGCAAACGCCACGACAACGAAAACTAATCAATTACCAATTATGTCAAAAAAGAAAAACAAAGAGATCCCTCAGGCTGAAAAGGACTATTATAAGCTGAAAACGGATGCGGTAGACAGACTGGCGGAAACCAATAAAGGCAATGCCAGAGTCGTATCGGATCAGGAGTTGAATCAGTATAAGAGTTCGAAGTTAGGCATGATCCCTGTCTGGGTAAAAGCCTTATTCATCAAATTCTGGTTCGCGGGAGCTGTTTGTTTTTTCTTTTACTGGGGGCTTTCGATCTATCTGCCTAACTGGCTGGACCAGATGTTCGTGTTTGCTATCGGCTTAGGCATCGTAACGGATCTGCTTACCTCCAATGTTCTGAAATTCATCAGCGGAGATGACAAGGAATACTATCCGTATATCATGTTTCCTTCCGGCAAGTATTGGACTTTCTTTGCCCATATCGTATATGCCTTTCTTCTGCTGAGTCTGACGATCGGGTTCTACTGACTGATCCATGCCAATGTGGAACCGATACTCTTCGGGATCATTTATACGGCCTTCGATATGCTGTTCATCAAGGCCAAGGATCTGCTTATGGAAAAGGTCTTTCACAAGGATGATCGACCTGTTGGAAAGGGGAAATGATGTCTAAAAAAGTAGTCGCTTTTGGCGAGATCATGTTAAGACTGACACCTCCGGATTATACGACCATCTCGGAGGCTAAAAATTTCATCGCCAATTACGGCGGTGCTGAAGCTAACGTTCTTGTCTCATTGTCGCATCTCGGCAATCAGACAGACTTCCTGACCAGAGTTCCGGACAACCAGCTGGGCGAATCGGCGATCATGCATCTGAAACGTCACGGTGTCGGAACGGATCATATCTTAAGAGGCTCATCGAACTTAGGCATGTACTTCGTCGAAACAGGTTTCGGCGGACGTCCGAGCAAGGTCTTATACAACCGTGCCCACTCAGCCATCACCAGGATCGGCATCGATGATCTTGACTATGATGAGATCTTCAGGGATGCGGAATGGTTCCACATGTCCGGTATCACTTTGGCCATCCACGAGAAGTGCCGCAATGTCGCCTTCAAGTGTCTGGAAGCCTGTGAGAAATATGGCGTCAAGGTATCCTTCGACTTCAACTACCGTTCCAAACTGTGGACGATCGAAGAAGCCAGACCGCATTTCCAGAAGGCGATCAAGTATGTCGATGTCCTGTTTGGAAACTTCTTCGATATGAACACGATGCTGGAGATCCCGGTCGATCCGCATCTTGAAACACCGGAAGAAAAAAGACTCGATGTTGCCAGGAAGCTGATGGATCAGACCAAAGTCAACTATGTCTTCGGTACCGACAGGATCGTTCATACGGCGACTGACAATTCGCTTTCCAGCTATTGCATCCGCAAGGACGGCATCTGCTTCAAAGAGGGACCGATCCGCTTCTCGATCTATGACAGGATCGGCGGCGGTGATGCCTTCTCGAGCGGTATCATCCACGGTCTTCTGAAAGACTACGAAAATCCGAAATATGCCCTTAAATTCGGTCTTGCGACTTCCGTACTTAAGCACACCTTATATGGCGATGCTTCGGTTCTGTCCGAAGAGGAAGTCCTCGAATTCATGAAAACGAACGGCAACGCAGCTGTACAAAGATAGGAGAAATACATATGAAAGAATTCATGGGAAAAGATTTTCTTTTGAGCAATGAAACGGCGAAGCATCTTTATCACGACTATGCCGCAAAGATGCCGATCATCGACTATCATTGCCACATCTCGCAAAAGGAGATCTATGAGAACAGAAAGTTCTCGACGATCACCGAAGTCTGGCTCGGCGGTGACCACTACAAGTGGAGACAGATGAGAGCCAACGGCATCGATGAGAAATACATCACGGGCGATGCTTCCGACCTGGAAAAGTTCAAAGCCTGGGCAAAGACGCTTTCTCATCTGATCGGCAACCCTTTATATCACTGGTCACACCTTGAACTTCAAAGATACTTCGGCATCTATGAACCTCTGACGGAAGACAACGCCGAAGAGATCTTCAATAAGTGCAACGAAGTCTTAAAGACATTAACTGTCCGCAAGATCCTGGAAGATTCGCATGTCACCATCATCTGTACGACCGATGATCCGGCAGATGATCTCGCGATCCATAAGCTGCTCGCAGAAGACAAGACGATGAAGACGAAGATCGTTCCTTGTTTCAGACCGGATAAGGCCAACAACATCGAAAAGGTCGATTACCTCGACTATCTCGCAAAATTAGAGAAGGTCAGCGGCAAAAAGATCGCTTCCTTCAAAGATCTGTGCGATGTCATCGACTCCCGTATCGACTTCTTCGGATCCATGGGCTGCAAAGCGTCCGACCACGCATTGGAATATGTCATGTATGAACCGGCAAGTGAGGAAGAGATCGAAAAGATCTTTGCCAAGAGACTGTCCGGCGAATGCATCACAAGAAAAGAAGAACTGCAGTTCAAGACTGCCTTCATGAGACACTTAGGTTCCGTCTATGCGAGAAAAGGCTGGGCGATGCAGTTACACTACGGCTGCAAGCGTGACAACAACAAAGCGATGTTCGATAAGCTGGGACCGGATACAGGTTTCGATACGATCAACAACTATGCTCCGTCTTCACAGATGGCAGACTTCCTCAATTCTTTGAACGTCGAAGGAAATCTTCCTAGAACGATCATCTATTCTTTGAATCCGGCCGACAATGCGGCGATCGTCACGACGATCAACTGCTTCCAGGGCGACGGCATCAGAGGCAAACTGCAGCAGGGTTCCGCATGGTGGTTCAACGATCATAAGATCGGCATGCAGGAACAGATGCAGACTTTGGCAAATGATGGCATGCTGGCAAACTTCGTTGGTATGTTAACGGATTCCAGAAGCTTCTTATCTTACACAAGACATGAATACTTCCGCAGGATCTTATGCGATTTCATCGGTACATTAGTTGAAAACGGCGAGTATCCAAATGACGAGAAACTGCTGAAAGAGATCGTAGAAGACATCTCCTACAACAACGCCGTTAACTACCTCGGTTTCAATGACTGATCATCAGGGAAACGGATATAAAAGCTTAAAGGATATCCTTGCCCGCATCCCGAAGGACAACAAAGAAGAAGTCCTGATCGATCTTGCGGGCGAGGAGATCGAAGAACAGATCGTGATCGATAAGCCTTATGTAAGGATCGCAAACGGAACGATACGTTACGGCCTTAAGGCTTACGAGATATTGGAAGACGGTTTCAAGAGAGGGACTTTCCGTACCTATTCGGTATTCGTCGATGCCGATCATGTCAGTTTTGAAAACATGAAGGTATATAACGATGCCGGCTATCATGACGGACAGGCGATCGCACTTATGATCGACGGGGATGATTTCTATGCAAAGGATTGTATGATCTCATCCTATCAGGACACACTGTTTCTGGCACCGCTTCCGGATAAGGAATATGAATACAGAGGTTTTGACGGTCCTTTGAAAGAAAGAGAAAGAGTGCATCGTGAGGCGATCTTCGAACATTGTCTCATCGAAGGCTCGATCGATTTCATCTTCGGCGGCGGCATGGGCTATCTGCATGATTGTGAGATACGCTCACGGAACATACAGAAACCGATCAACGGCTTCGTATGTGCACCCAATACACCGCAGAATGAAGACTATGGCTTCATATTCGATGAATGCCGCTTCACTTGCGAAGAGGGCATGAAAGATTCCGTCTATCTGGCAAGACCCTGGCGCAACTATGGAAAATGCCTGATCGCTAATTCCAAGCTTGGCGATCATATCCGCAAGGAAGGCTTCCATGACTGGGACAAGCCGGATGCCCATGAAACCACGTGTTTCATGGAGTACAATAACTGTAGTGCCGGTCCGATTGATCGCGTGGACTGGCTCAAACAGGTCAGCAAGAAAGACCTGGACTATATTGATTCATTAAGGAGGAGAAAAGATGAACGAGATTTGTAAGAAGATCCATGATATCGGTATCGTACCGGTTATCGCTCTGGATCGCGTTGAAGATGCTGCACCTCTGGCAAAGGCTCTTTGTGCAGGCGGTCTGCCTGTAGCGGAAGTCACCTACAGAACGGCGGCAGCTCATGATGCGATGATCGAAATGAGAAAGGCTTGCCCGGATATGATCATCGGTGCAGGCACTGTCTTAAACAGACAGCAGGTCGATTCCGCCATCGATGCCGGTGCGGAATTCATCGTATCACCTGGTACCAATGCCGATACGATCGCATATTGCCAGGAGAAGAACATTCCGATCTTACCTGGTACGGCCAATGCGGCTGACCTGGAGACTGCTTCCGCTTTCGGTCTGGAAGTCGTAAAATTCTTCCCGGCAGAACCTTTAGGCGGTCTGAAGATGATCAAAGCCCTTTCTGCTCCGTACAATAAATTAAAATTCATGCCGACCGGCGGTATCAAAGAATCCAATGTCAACGATTACCTCAATGATCCGGTGATCCTTGCCTGCGGCGGTACCTGGATGATCGACAAGAAGGCCATCGAAGCCGGCGATTTCAAGAAGATCGAAGAACTGACCAGAGGCGCTGTCAAGGCAATGCTGGGCATCAAGATCAAACATGTCGCTGTCAACGAAGAAAACGGCAACGGTCTTGAACTGGCAAATCAGTTTGCGAAGCTCTTCGGCGGCGAAGTCAGAGAGACTTCCAAGGGCTGGTTCGGTTCTGATTTCGTAGAAGTCATGTCCGCAGCTAAGGCAAAAGGCAAACACGGTCACATCGCAATCGGTGTCAACAACGTCGATCGTGCCAAGAGATACTACGAGTCATTAGGCTACACATTCGATGAATCTTCTGCCACTTATGATGAAAAGGGCAACATGAAGTTCATCTACTTCAACGACGAGATCGGTGGATTCGGTATCCATCTTACAAAATAATAAAGGAGACAAAAAAGAATGAAAGTTGTAACAATGGGCGAGATCATGCTGAGATTGTCGACTCCGGGAAACTCACGTTTCGTACAGTCCGACAGTTTTGATGCATGCTACGGCGGTGGCGAAGCTAACGTTGCTGTCTCTCTGGCTAACTATGGCCATGAAGCTTATTTCGTTTCGAAAGTTCCTGCACATGAGATCGGTCAGTGCGCGATCAACGCATTAAGAAAATACGGTGTCCATACCGAATACGTCGCAAGAGGCGGCGAAAGACTCGGTATCTATTACCTTGAGACCGGTGCTTCCATGCGTCCTTCCAAGGTCATCTACGACAGAGCGCATTCCGCTGTTGCCGAAGCGACTCCGGAAGACTTCGATTTCGATAAGATCTTCGAAGGTGCTGACTGGTTCCACTGGTCAGGCATCACACCTGCGATCTCCGATCAGTCCGCCAAGAACCTTGAGCTGGCTCTGATCGCTGCCAAGAAGGCCGGCGCAACTGTTTCCGTAGACCTCAACTTCCGTAAGAAATTATGGTCTTCCGAAAAAGCGATCTCGATCATGAGACCTTTGATGAAGTATGTTGATGTCTGTATCGGCAACGAAGAAGATGCAGAACTCTGCTTAGGTTTCAAACCGAAATCCAATGTTGAAGCAGGCCAGACGGATGCGGAAGGCTACAAAGAGATCTTCAAGCAGATGGCTGAAGAATTCGGCTTCAAATATGTCATTTCCACGTTAAGAGAATCTTACTCCGCTACACATAACGGCTGGAAGGCTCTGATCTACAACGGCAAGGAATTCTATGAATCCAAGCACTACGACATCTTCCCGATCATCGACAGAGTCGGCGGCGGCGATTCCTTCTCCGGCGGCGTCATCCACGGTTTACTGACGATGGACAACCAGGGCGACGCTCTTGAATTCGCAGTTGCAGCTTCCGCTTTGAAGCACACGATCCCGACAGACTTCAACCTTGTTTCCGAGGCAGAAGTCAAGGCTCTGGCTGGCGGCGATGCTTCCGGCCGTGTTCAGAGGTAGATCATGGCAGAATTTTCAATGAATGATTTCCGTCTGGACGGCAAGGTAGCTTTAGTTACCGGCGCAACTGACGGTATCGGATTTGGCATGGCATTAGGTCTTGCCAAAGCCGGCGCAAAGATCGCTTTCAACGGCAGGAGCCAGGAAAAGATCGATGCAGCTGTCGCCAGATACAAAGAAAACGGCGTCGAAGCCAAGGGTTATGTCTGTGATGTTACAGATGAAGAAGCAGTCAAAGTCCTGGTAAAGACGGTCGAAGAAGAACTCGGTGTCATCGATATCCTGATCAACAACGCAGGTATCATCAAACGTATCCCGATGACGGAGATGAGCGTCGAAGACTTCCGCAAGGTCGTCGATACCGACTTAAATGCTCCGTTCATCTGCGCAAAGGCAGTCATTCCGGGCATGATCGAAAAGGGTCATGGCAAGATCATCAACATCTGTTCGATGATGTCGGAACTCGGAAGAGAGACCGTTTCCGCTTATGCTGCGGCAAAAGGCGGTCTGAAGATGTTGACAAGAAACATCTGTGCGGAATATGGCCATGCCAATATCCAGTGCAACGGTATCGGCCCGGGCTACATCGCGACCAAGCAGACGGCACCATTAAGAGAACCGCAGGCCGATGGTTCAAGACATCCGTTCGACCAGTTTATCATCGCCAAGACTCCGGCGGAGAGATGGGGTGAAGTCGAAGACCTGATGGGTCCGGCTGTCTTCCTTGCATCGGATGCATCCAATTTCGTCAACGGCCATATCTTATACGTCGATGGCGGTATCCTTGCCTACATCGGCAAACAGCCTTGATCGATCAGATTCAGTTCAGAAAGCGAAGTGTAAAAACTTCGCTTTTTTCTTTGGCGGTTGCAAATGAAACTTATGAAAATGATAGAATGTTAATATGCTGATGCTGCGTGATCTCATCATTATCGCTTCGATGCCTTTCCTGGCTTCGGTCGTTCTTTTTCTGATCTTTCATAATCGCAGAAAGGTCGAGTTTTCAAAGAAGAAACAGCAGATCATTGCCGGGCTGGTGTTCGGACTTGTCGCCATATTCGCTACGGAATACGGTGTCGATGTCGATGGTACGATCGTAAATGCCAGAGATGCGGCACCTTTGTGTGCCGGGCTGATCTTCGGTCCGTATGCCGGGATCATCTCCGGTATCATCGGCGGTGTGGAACGCTGGTTCTCCGTTTTCTGGAATCATGGCTATTATACCCGTCTTGCCTGCACGATCTCGACGATCCTGACCGGTTTCATCGCGGCATTTTTAAGAAAGAACATCTTTGAAGACAAGATCCCGGATTGGGCGTTGGCTCTATATTCCGGTGTTTTCTGTGAGACCATCCACATGGCCATGATCTTTCTTACCAATTCCAACGATATTGCGACGGCATTTGAATATATCAGTATCTGTTCGCCTCCGATGATCCTGATCAATGCACTGACCGTGTCTTTTTCCTGTTTCATGCTGCGTATGATGGAAAGAGACATCGAAGGAAAGAAGTTTCTTCCGACGATCGCGTTCCAGTTTCAGCGCTCTCTGATCCTGATCGTCATGCTGGGGTTTGTTCTGACATCCGCATTCACCTATGTGGTACAGCGGCAGGTCGCGATCAGCAATACGTTTGAGATGATGCTGTTGAACGCGTGGGATTCTTATAACGATGTGATGAGTCAGGTCCGTTCGGAGCATCTGCGTATCACCAGGGAGATCGCAGAGGATTATTTCTATGATCTGAGCGATCAGGGAGTCGAATGGCTTGCCGACTACTACGGTGTCTCCGAGATCCTGATCGTCAATAAAGACGGCAACGTCATCGATTCCAACCATGCTGGTCATATCGGTGCACTTGTTGAATTCATACCGGATGTCGCTCCTTTCAGAGAGCTGCTGACAGGCACAAGCGAGATGGCACCGTATATCGAAAATTTCGATTACGAACCCGTAACGGATTACCGTTATGCGGGCATCCGTTTTGAGAACAATGTCGTCATCACCGCCTTTGACAGAGAACAGTTCAAGAAGGAAGTCGATGAGCGTCTGAAGACCCTCATCGAAAACCGCAGGATCGGTGAATATGGCCACATTATGATCGTCGACAGCAAGGGCGTGGTCATCGCCGATGTCCTGGGTCTGGAAGGAAAGACGATCGAAGAGCTTGGCCTGGAAAAGACCGATATCTCTTCCGGCCGCAGACGCTATCCGATCAACCTGATGGGTCAGGATTACTATTACATGTCGATGGATGAAGAGTATTTCACGATCTATGCCTTCATGCCGCAGAACGAATCGGATCTCAACAATACGATCTCGACATACCTCAATATCTTCATGCAGATCGGGGTATTCGGCATGATGTTCATCTTCATCTACTATCTGACTAAGCACAATATCGTAAACAATATCGACAAGGTCAATGATTCCCTCGACCAGATCACGAAAGGGGATCTGCAGACGGTGGTCGACGTCGATGTGAACGAGGAATTCAAATCTCTTTCGGGCGGTATCAATCTGACGGTCGATGCCTTGAAGAAGCTGATCAGCGAGGCCAACGAGAGGATCGATTCGGAACTCGCTTACGCAAAAGAGATACAGTCTTCCGCTCTGGATACGAATTTTCCGGTCAATGAACAGTTTGAACTTCATGCGCTGATGGTACCGGCCAGGGAAGTCGGCGGCGATTTCTACGACTTCTATATGATCAATCCGCATACACTGGTCTTCTTAGTCGCTGATGTTTCAGGCAAGGGCATTCCGGCATCGCTGTTCATGATGCGTTCCAAGACGATGATCCGTAATTATGCGGAAGCAGGCAAACTTCCCAAAGAGATTCTTGACAGGGCAAACAACCATCTTTGCGAAGGGAATGAGGCTTCGATGTTCGTCACGGCGTGGATCGGCTTCCTGGATCTGAGAAATGGCGAACTGCGTTATTCCAATGCGGGACACAATCCGCCGTTATTGCGAAAGAAAGACGGAGACTACGAATTCATTCAGTCCAATGCCGGATTCGTTCTGGCAGCGATGGAAAATATCTCCTATAAAGAAGAAGTCCTTTATCTTGAACCGGGTGACAGTATCTTCTTATATACCGACGGTGTCGTCGAAGCGACCGATGCCGATAAGCAGCTGTATGGAAATGACAGACTGCGTGACTGTCTGAACAGGCATAAGGAAGAAAACGCAAAACAGATCTGTGAGAATACTCTGGAAGATGTCGATCAGTTCTTCACGGGCGTTCCGCAGTTCGATGACATCACGGAACTGTCTCTGATCTTCCATTCCTATGTGAAAGAGGAACAGAAAGGCTGATCAGTCGATCACTAACTGTCCAAAGCCCCGCTAAGGGGCTTTATTTTGTTTTTAGTAAGAGTTTGAAAGGTGTTTGAACAAGAATACCAAAGAGGGGATTTCGGCTGTCTTGTGACGCGCTTTTATGCCGGACGATATCATGAAAATTTTCACCGGTACCTTGTCGGATTTCCAGGAAATAAAAAGAAGCTGAAATCGATATGATTTTGAATTATTTTAGTTGAACTTTCAACTATTTACTCTATATAATTAATTTTGCAGGTACATCATCTATGAGCGAGCATAATTACTTAAGTCTGGACTCCTCTGTTTTGTATCGCTGTAACCAGAAACATTTCGATAAATTGCTGGATAAATACTCCATCGGATACACGCAGCTCATCCTTCTGACCCAGATCTATGAGTCGGAAGGCATCTCAATGAATGAGCTGGCGCTCCGTGGCGTTTACGATAAGGGAACGATCACCAAATCGATCCAGAGACTGGAACAGCTGTCTTATGTACGTATAGAAAACAGTGAGTCTGACAGACGTGCAAAATTGTTATATACCACCGAAAAGACCCAGGAGATCATGCCTGATCTCTATCGGATGCGTTCGGAGTGGTTCTCACATCTGAGTTCCGATATTTCTGCTACGGAACTTGATGCATACAACAGCGTACTTGCAAGACTCGTCTCCAAGGCGAGGGAATATGCCACGGAACTGGATGATGATGCCATCCGCTTCTACGGACTGCAGAAGCTGACACTATTGGACTATCCGGGAAACATGGCGGCTACGGTATTCACCGGCGGCTGCAATTTCCGCTGTCCGTTCTGTCACAACAGGAGCCTTGTCTTCCTGAACGAGAACGATTCGGAGATCGCCAATGAGGATATCTTTGATTTCCTCAAGATCCGCAACAAAGTGCTGGACGGGGTATGCATCACCGGCGGCGAACCGCTCTTACATAAGGGGATCAGGGCATTCATCGAGCGTGTCAGGGCTTTAGGCCTCAAGGTCAAGCTCGATACCAACGGTTCCAATTTTGAAGCGTTGAAACAGCTGGTCGAAGATAAACTGGTCGATTATGTCGCCATGGATATCAAAAACAGCAAAGAAAAATACGCAATGACGATCGGACTTCAAAGCTATGACTTGAGCGAGATCGAAAAAAGCGTCAGTTATTTACTGGAAGATCACGTTGATTACGAATTCCGTACGACAGTCGTGAAACAGTTCCATGAAGTGTCGGATATCGAAAAGATCGGTGAGTGGATCAAAGGCGCCAAGCGCTACTACTTGCAGAACTTCGAGGATCATGGCACATGTATCCAGAACGGACTTGGTGAGGTGGGCCTGGAGACATTGGAACAGATGAAACAGACGGCAAGTGCGTACGTCAAAGAGATAGAGGTTAGAGGGGTAAAGGAGTAAAAAATATATGTACCGCGTAGTAAAAAGAGATGGAAAAGTCGTTGATTTTGATCTGAAAAAGATCTCTGATGCGATCACAAAGGCATTCGATGCCTGCAAGAAGGAGTATCATCCGGATGTGATCAATCTTCTTGCCTTGAGAGTCACTTCCGACTTCTCAGGCAAAGTGAAAGATGAGAAGGTCTCAGTCGAAGACATTCAGGACTCCGTCGAAAAGACCTTGTCGGAAGCCGGTTATCCGGATGTCGCCAAGGCATACATCTTATATAGAAAACAAAGAGAAAAAGCAAGAAACATCTCGACGACGATGCTCGACTACAAGAAGCTGGTCGACTCTTACGTCAATGCCGTCGACTGGCGTGTCAAGGAAAATTCCACCGTCACATACTCTGTCGGCGGTCTGATCCTGTCCAACTCCGGTGCCGTTACAGCCAACTACTGGCTCTCTGAAGTCTATGATGAAGAGATCGGTTCCGCTCACAAGGACGGCGATATGCACATCCATGACCTGTCGATGCTGACGGGTTATTGCGCAGGCTGGTCACTCAAACAGCTGATCGAGGAAGGTCTCGGCGGTGTCAACGGCAAGATCACTTCCACACCGGCCAACCACCTGTCCACGCTGTGCAACCAGATGGTCAACTTCTTAGGTATCATGCAGAACGAATGGGCCGGTGCGCAGGCGTTCTCCTCTTTCGATACTTATCTGGCACCGTTCGTCAAGATCGACAACCTTTCCTATAAAGAGGTCAAACAGAACATCCAGTCCTTCATTTATGGTGTCAACACGCCATCCCGCTGGGGTACGCAGGCACCGTTCACCAACGTCACATTAGACTGGACCGTACCTGATGACCTGGCAGATCAGTACTGCATCGTCGGCGGCAAGACCCTCGATTTCAAGTACAAAGACTGCAAGAAGGAAATGGATATGGTCAACAAAGCCTTCATTGAAGTCATGATCGAAGGCGATGCCAACGGCAGAGGCTTCCAGTATCCGATCCCGACATACTCCATCACCAGAGATTTCGACTGGTCCGATACGGAAAACAACAGGATGTTATTTGAAATGACAGCCAAGTACGGTACGCCATATTTCTCAAACTATGTCAACTCGGATATGAAACCGTCTGACATCCGTTCGATGTGCTGCCGTTTGAGACTCGACTTGAGAGAACTGCGTAAGAAATCCGGCGGTTTCTTCGGTTCAGGCGAATCGACAGGTTCTGTCGGTGTCGTCACGCTCAACCTGCCTAGACTTGCTTACCTGGCAAGAGACAAGGAAGACTTCTACAAGAGACTCGACAATCTGATGGACATCGCTGCCAGATCGCTCCATGTCAAGAGAGAAGTCATCACCAAGCTGCTCGACAACGGTCTGTATCCTTACACCAAGAGATACCTTGGCACGTTCAACAACCACTTTTCAACGATCGGTCTGGTCGGTATGAATGAGGCCTGCCTCAACGCCAACTGGATCAGAAAAGACCTGACGGACCCTGTCTCTCAGGAATTCGCTGTCGAAGTACTCAACTACATGCGTAAGAGACTTGTTCAGTATCAGGAAATGTACCATGATCTCTACAACCTCGAAGCAACACCGGCGGAATCCACCGCTTACAGACTTGCCAAGCATGATAAGGAAAAATATCCTGATATCATCACTGCCGCCAAGGAAGGCGAAACACCTTACTACACCAACTCTTCACACTTACCGGTCGGCTATACGGAAGATATCTTCACAGCTCTGGACGTTCAGGATGAATTACAGACTCTGTACACTTCCGGTACTGTCTTCCATTGTTTCTTAGGCGAAAAACTGCCTGACTGGAAAGCAGCTGCCAACCTGGTAAAGAAGATCTCTGATAACTACAAGCTTCCTTACTACACGATGTCTCCGACCTATTCGATCTGTCCGGAACACGGCTACATCACAGGTGAAGCCTACACTTGTCCGAAGTGCGGCAAGAAGACGGAAGTCTGGTCAAGGATCACCGGTTACTACCGTCCGGTCCAGAACTGGAACGATGGCAAGGTACAGGAATTCAAACACCGTAAGGAATACAATCTGGAATCTTCCGTCATGAAGGCCAGAGACATCATGAATGATGTCGTCGAAGCCAAGAAGGAAGAGGAAGCAAAGCCGGTCACCGGTTTTGATATCCCGACCATCTATGTGCAGGATCACTGCCCGAAGTGCAAAGGTGCCGAACAGCGCCTTGCGATCAGCGGTATCGAACACAGGATCGTCAACTGCTCCGAAAACATGGATGAAGCAAGAAAGCTCAACCTGACTGAAACGCCGACGATCATCGACCCGGATGGAACGATGTTCGTAGGTGCCAACGCGGCAGCTGACTGGATGAAATATCATAACAGCAAATAAAGATCATCAAAGCCCGCCATCGCGGGCTTTGAACTAAGAGGAACACGTATGGAAAAGATATATGATGTCATCGTTGTCGGCGGCGGTCCGGCAGGACTTACGGCAGCGATCTACGCTTTGCGTAACGGAAAATCGGTCATGGTGATCGAAAAATCGGTCTTCGGCGGACAGATCGTCAATTCCCCGAAAGTCGAAAACATCCCGGGTTTTGAAAGCATCTCCGGCGATGAATTCGGCGACATGATGCTCAACCAGGTCATGAAGCAGGGCGGGGAAGTCTTCTTTGATGAAGTCAAGAAGGTCGAAAGCAACGGGGAAGAAGCCACTGTCTATATGGATATGTCGGAGCCTTTGAAGGCAAAGACGGTGATCCTGGCGACCGGTACGACTCACCGTACCCTGGGTCTTGAAAATGAGGAATCCCTGATCGGAAAATCGATCCACTTCTGTGCGGTCTGTGACGGAAACTTCTATCAGAACAAGACCGTAGTCATGGTCGGCGGCGGCAATTCGGCGCTGGTCGAATCCTCTCACTTATTGGGTATCGTCGACAAGCTGATCATCTTACAGGATCTGCCGTTCTTTACCGGCGAGCAGAAGCTCAGAGAATCCGTCTTAGCCGATCCGAAGATCGAAGCTCACGTCAATACCAAGGTACTGGCCTATGAACTTAAGGATGGAAAGCTCTGCGGTGTGCGCTATCTGGAGAATGGCGAAGAAAAGATCGCGGAATGTGACGGCGTCTTCCTGGCAGTCGGTCTCATACCGGACAACGGCAATTTTGCCGATCTGGCGAAGCTTGATGAAAGAGGCTATTTCATTGCCGATGAATACGGTCTGACGCAGACAAGAAACATCTTCGTTGCGGGAGACTGCCGCACCAAATCGCTCAGACAGGTCGCTACGGCCTGCTCGGACGGGGCGAATGCGGCGATCAAAGCTTGCGAATTATTACGTTAAAAGGAAGATCATCTTCCTTTTTTAAGAGGTGAAACATGAATGTTGCATTGCTGGGACACGGCACAGTCGGAAAAGGCGTGACCGATATCATTGAAAACGAAAAGATCGAAGGGATCCGCATCGTCAGGATCCTGACCAGAACAAAGCGGGAAAACAATGACGAAAGATTTACTGTTGATTTTGGACAGATCATCAATGATGAGACCATCGATACGATCGTTGAATGCATGGGCGGCGAAGAACCCGCTTACAGCTATGTGAAGGAATGTCTCGAAAAAGGAAAGAATGTGATCAGTGCCAACAAGAAGATGCTGGCAAGACACATGGACCTTTTTGAACTGGCGAAGGAAAGAAATGTGAAACTGCTTGTGGAGGCCAGCACAGCCGGTGGCATCCCCTGGATCAGAAACCTTTGCGATATCAGCCGCGATGACAGCATCCTTTCTTTGCAAGGGATCTTCAACGGTACTTCCAACTACATCCTTTCCGGGATCTTTGAAGAAGATATAAGCTTTGAAGATGCGCTTTTCAAGGCACAGGAATTTGGCTTTGCGGAAGCGGATCCAAGCGACGATGTATGCGGCCATGATGTACGTTATAAGGTCTGCATCGCCATCCTTGCAGCCTTCGGAAAGATCGCAAGGGAAGAACAGATCTTTGCCAGAGGAATCGATCATCTTTCTTCAAGAGAGATCTCATATGCCAGAGAAAACGACATGGTCATAAAACTGATCGGTCAGGCAGGATATAACGAAGGAAAACTAAGCGCGTGCGTTCTGCCGCATTTTGTTACAAAAGGGTCTTTATATTCCTGTGTCGGAGGAAATGACAATCTTTGTATATGTCAAAGCAAGTATCTGGGAAAACTGTCTTTGATCGGACAGGGTGCCGGTTCCTATCCGACCGGTCATTCGATCCTTCAGGATCTGATCGATGTAAGAGATAAAAGGGCATATGAATGGCATATCGAAGGGGAAGAAGAGATCTTTCAGGATATCGAAGCTGAGTTCTATATTTCGTCAGACCATTTCTTCCCTGAGGAACTGATAAAGGAGAGGATCGATGAGTCTTCTTTTCTGAGCAGGAAGTGCAGACTTTGTGATCTGATGAAATATCTTAAGGAAGAAGATTTCATTGCGATGATGGAATAAAAAAACAAGCAGGACGATCGTCCTGCTTGTGTTATGAATGGCTTATTTTTCTTCGAATAAGATGTCCGGATAGGTACCGTTGTCCTTTAATGCCTGGATCTTGGCGACGACGGATGGCTTGTCTTCCTTGTAGGTGACACCGAACCAGGAATCTTCCGAGGTCAGGACTTTGACTTTGCACTGGCCTTTGTCGACTAAGACACCGACATGGGTCGGAAGGAGTGCTTCGTATTTGAGCGGATTCTTGTAGATGCCGACCGGCAATTCATAGCGGAAGATATCGTGAAGCATCGGGATGATGGAAGGCTTGAAGCCCCAGAAGTTCATGGAGACCGGAGTTCCCATCTCTAGTTCTTTGTATTCGCCTTCTTCTTCGTATAAGACACCGTTGTGGCCTTCGTTCCACTTGATGTTCATGACTTCCTTGATATCGGAAAGATAACCTTTTTCATCTTTCTGACAGACACCTCTGGTGACGGTGCCGTTGTCGGAAAGGGTATTTTCGACTTTGTAGCCGACCATGCAGTAATTGTTGACGCCGCTTTCTTCGTGGAAGAACTTCATGACTTTTTCAAAGGCATCCTTGCCATAGAAATCATCGGCGTTGCAGACGATGAACGGATCGTCCAACAGGATGTTCCTGCAGGCTAATAAAGCGTGCGTCGTGCCCCAAGGTTTGACACGCTCAGCCGGGATCGTGACATCATCCGGGATATCCTTCATATCCTGGAACGCATATTCGACTTCGATATATGGTCTGACTTTTTTTACTAATGAATTCTCAAATGCTTCCTGGTGCTCTTTCTTGATGATCAGTACGACTTTCTTGAAACCTGCTCTGATCGCATCGAAGATGGTGAATTCGATGATCGGTTCATTGTGGTTTCCTACGCCGTCGATCTGCTTGAGTCCGCCGTATCTTGAACCCATGCCGGCTGCCAGAATTACGAGAGTTTCTTTCATTGCATAACCTCCTAGTTGTACGCATTTATTATATAATGGATTTGTATATACAAGGAGCAAATAATGATGGAAAAATATGTCCTAGCGATCGACCAGGGTACCACTTCGACCCGCGCGATCATCTTTGATTCCAAGCAGCAAGTCGTAAAAGTCGCCCAGAAGGAGATCACCAACTTTTTCCCGAAACCGGGCTGGGTGGAACAGGATGCCAACGAGATCTGGCTGTCCACTTTAGCGGTCATGGCACAGATCTTCGACGGCGGTCAGATCAAGCCGGAACAGGTCGTCTCGATCGGTATCTCCAACCAGCGCGAGACGACGGTCGTATGGGATTCGCAGACCGGTCTGCCGGTCTATCATGCCATCGTATGGCAGTCCCGTCAGACTTCCGATATCGTCGGCAAGCTGAAAGAAGAGGGTTATGAGCCGATGATCAAGGAAAAGACAGGTCTGGTCTTAGACCCGTACTTCTCCGCTTCCAAGATCAAATGGATCAGAGACAATGTGGAAGGCGTCAAAGACAATCCGAACCTGCTGTTCGGCACGATCGATACCTTCCTGCTGTGGAAGTTTACCTGCGGTCAGGTCCATGCGACGGATGTGACCAATGCCTCAAGGACCTTATTATTCAATATCCATACATTGAGCTGGGACAAGGAACTGCTCGATCTGTTTGAAGTTCCTGCATCGATGTTACCGGAGATCAGGGATACGTCCGGTTTCTTCGGTTATATCGATCCGCGTCACTTCTTCAACAGGACCTGCCCGATCACGGCACTGGTCGGTGACCAGCAGGCTGCTCTGTTTGGTGAGTCCTGCTTTGAAAAATCCAATGTCAAGAATACCTACGGTACCGGAGGCTTCATCCTGGTCAATACCGGCGATGAGGCGATCATTTCCAAGTACGGTCTTCTGTCTACCGTCGCCTGGAAGATCGGTACGGAAGTCAAATATGCTCTGGAAGGTTCCATATTCGTATCCGGTTCCCTGATCCAGTGGCTCAGAGATGAGATGAAGTTCTTCATCGATGCCAAGGATTCCGAGGAGCTTGCCAGATCGGTGGAAGATTCCGGCGGTGTCATCATCGTTCCGGCATTCACCGGCTTAGGTGCCCCATATTGGAACGATAAATGCAAAGGCGCCATATTCGGTCTGACCCGTGGCAGCAACCGCGGACATTTGGCAAGAGCTTCCATCGAAGCGATGGCCTTCCAGTCCAAGGACCTGATCAACGTCATGGAAGAGGATCTGAAAGAAAAGATCCGTTTCATCAAGGTCGACGGCGGTGCCAGTGTCAACAAGCTTCTGGTGCAGTTCCAGTCGGATATCCTGGAGATCCCGGTCATCCGTCCGCTTCTGGCGGAGACGACGGCCTTAGGTGCCGCAAGACTATCTGGCCTGGCAGTCGATTTCTATTCGATGGACGACTTCAAGGAAGAAAGCTTCGAGCGTTATGAGCCGAAGATGGACCACGAGGAAGTGGAACGCCGTTATGAGCGCTGGGTGAAGGCGGTCAAAGCGACGCAGGAGTTCTAAATGAAAGTCATGATCGTGAACGGTTCCCCGCATAAGAAGGGGACCACATATACCGGTTTATGTGAAGTCGAAAAGATACTCAAAGAAGAAGGCGTTGAAACGGTATGGGTCAATGTCCCGCATGACTGTCCTTCCTGCATGGCTTGTGACTATTGCCACAGGAACAAAGAAGGCTGCATCAAAAAAGACATCGTCAATGAAGCGCAGAAGATCTTTGAAAACTGCGATGGCCTGTTAGTGGGTTCGCCTGTCTATTATGCGGGTGCCAGCGGTTCTTTGATGTCTTTCCTTGACCGTTTCTTCTATTCCTATCCCGGCAAGTCTTCTTTGAATTTGAAGGCTGCCGCATCGATCGCTGCTTCCAGAAGGGCGGGCAACATCACGGCAAACGATATGATACAGAAGTTCTTCTCGATCTCCGGCATGGCGATCATCACTTCGACCTATTGGAACGATCCGCACGGCTTCAACGGACAGGATGCCCTGAAAGATGAAGAGGCGATGCAGACGATGCGCAATCTCGGCCGCAACATGGCTTATTATCTGAAGATGCGCTGCCTGGCAAAAGAAAACGATCTCAAAGAACCTGAGATCGAAAAGAAATATTCCACACATTTCATACGTTAAGAAAAGATCCGGGCTAGCCCCGGATCTTTAACTGTTTGAAAGTCTTTACCAGATCATCATGGATGACGATGTCGCAATTGCTGTCATAGGACGTGGCATCGCGGTTGATGATGGCCAATGTGTCGCCGTTGAAGTAGCGGATGAAGCCGGCCGCCGGATAGACGACCAAAGAGGTTCCGCATACGACAAGAAGATCAGCGGAAGCGATGGCCCGTACAGCACCGGTGATGACCTCTTCATCGAGTCCTTCCTCATAAAGGACGACATCGGGCTTGATGGTCGCTCCGCAATGATCGCATTTGGGGACACCGTCAGAATGGATGATGTAATTGAGATCGAAGAACTTGTGGCAGCGGCTGCAGTAATTACGCAGGACAGAGCCATGGAGTTCGTAGACCTTCTTTGAACCGGCCGCCTGATGAAGCCCGTCGATATTCTGCGTGACGACGGAGACGTCTTTTGTCTCCTGCAGCTTCGCAATGAACTCGTGGGCATAGTTTGGCTTTGCCTCGGGGAAGAGCATCTTTTCTTTGTAGAACTCGAAAAACTCTTCCGTCTTGTATTCGTAGAAGGTATGTGACAGCATTTCTTCCGCCCGATAGACGTTCTTATAGAGACCTGTTGCCGAGCGGAAATCAGGGATGCCGGAGGCAGTGGACATGCCGGCTCCGGAGAAGAAAACGATCTTGTTCGCGCGATCGAGCGCCTCTTGCAGTCTGTTGATCATACAGCTTTATTTTACACCTTTTGCGTGCTATTATTTTTTCGTAGAAACATCAGGGCGAGGTGAGATTCCTCGATCGGCGGTATACCCCGCGAGCGTAAGGCAGAGCCTGTGGGATTCAGGCGGCGACTGTATAGTCAGGATGAGAGAGGTTTTTTTATTTTGAAAAAAGAGTTGACTGTTAGAAACATCACGATGATCGCCATTCTTGGCGCTTTGGCTGCGGTGCTGATGTTATTGGACTTTCCGATACTGATCGCACCGAGCTTCTACAAGCTGGACATCTCGGACTTGCCATGTCTGATCGGCGCGTTTGCCTTAGGACCCGTTCCGGCACTTCTCATTCAGGCCGTAAAGATCCTGATCAAGCTGCTTCTCAAGCCGACTTCGACGGCATTTGTCGGTGAGCTCGCTGCGTTCAGTTTCTCGAGCATCTATTGCGTATCGGCGGCATTGCTGTATCGGGCAGACAAGACGAAGAAGGGTGCTTTGAAAGCACTTGTCATCTCTTCGATCCTGATGGCGATCTCCGCAACGATAGGCAATTATGCCTTCATCATTCCGGCTTATGTCAACATGTACCATATGTCTTTGGAGGCGATCATTGCCATGGGTACCGAGATCTTTCCGATCATCCATGACAAACTCAGCTTCGTATTATGCTGCGTGCTGCCGTTCAATCTGATCAAAGCGGCGATCGTCGACGTGCTGACGCTTACGCTTTACAAGCGGATCTCACCGCTGCTGAAAAGGCAAAATAAGGCTTAAATAAAGCCTTTTTACATTATGTGAAGCTATGTTATTTATTTAACTTTAGTAGTACTTATGGTATAATTTTTAGGTATTAAAATTTTGGAGGTTTTGTTGTGCCTAGATTAACAAGAACACAGAAATTTGCTGAACTGAGAGATTCTCTGGCGAATGACAAAGAATCCTCTTTACAGACAAAAGATCTTTCCAACTATGAAGATAGATTGAATTCCATCACGGAACTGCTCTCCCCGCAGAATAAGACAGAAGAACCGGCACCGGTCTTTGAGATGCCGAAAGAAGAACCTGTCGTAACAGCACAGGAGATCAAAGAAGAAAGCGATCCGAAGTATACATGGACCGATTTTGAAGAGACGCCGGTCGAGGCACTCGTCGAATCTTTCAAAAACTCGGATCTGGAAAAGCAGATCCAGGAATTCGCCATTGAGAACCAGCCGGCAGAGCAGGAAACAGTCACAGCCGCACCGGCAGAGCCGCAGGTCGAAGAAGTATCGATCGCTTCCACGGCGGAAGTAAAACCTCTCATCGATACACCGGTATATGAAGCACCTGCATATGAACAGCCGGTCATTGAAGAAGTCAAAGAAGATGTAAAACCTCTCATTGATGAGAGCGTTTACCAGGTAACATATGCTGAAGATCAAAACACGATAGAAGAACCTCCTGTTCAGGAACCTGCAACAGCACAGCCGCTCATTCAGGATGAAGTGCCTTCTTTCGAGACTCCGGTCGAAGAAGAAAAGAAGGAAAGCGAAGAGACCGTTTATCCGGGTTACTACAGACCAAGTCCTGAGATCGAAGCTTTGTATAAGGAAGCGGAAGAAAAGGCCGAGCAGGAAGAACTTGCTGCTGAAACAGAAGAAGTTTCGCCTGTGATCGAAGACGCAGTCGTTGAAGTACCTGTTGAAGAACCGGTCAAAGAAGCTGAAACGGCAGAACTTGCGGAAGAAGTCCCATCGCCTGCGATGAGCGTTGAAGCAGAACCTGTTGAAGAGACGGAATCCATCAAAGTCGTTGAAGAACCGGTCAAGGAAGAAGTCAAAGAGACTGCAGAACTTCCAAGGCTTCCGATCGATGATTTTGTCGATAACCATATGGCAGATCATGAAGCCGAGACCAATACCTATCTCTCCGATATGATGGCGGAAGTCGATCAGTACAATACACTAAACGGCGATCTGACGATCTCGCAGCTGACCAGCAATATGGTCAACGAAATCAGACATCCGGAAGCGGAAGAAGTCAAGGCACAGATGCCTGTTGAAGAAACACCGGTCGAAGAGGCCGATGATGAAGAATTCTCCAATACGGTCTCCATGGAGATCGCCAAGATCATGGATGAGATCGACGCCATCGAAGAAGAACCTGTCAAGGTCCCGGAAGAAGTCGTCACACCGGCTCCGGCTCCTGCACCGGTCTATCAGGAACCGGTCAAGGAAGAACATCCGGTCTTAGCCAAGGCTCTGGAAGAAGAAAGCGAAGAAGAAGTCGTTGAGATCAAGAACCTCAAGGAACTTGAAGCTGAACCGACCAAGGATACCGTATCCAATACGATCCCGTTTGTCGTAACGACAGACGATGATGAAGAAGAGATCGAAGATGATGAGGAAGACGGTTCCAATACCATCCTCAACATCATCCTGATCGTTCTGATCATCGTATTGGTTGCCGTATTAGGATTGATCGTCTTCTATATCTTAAAGACGAAGGGTGTCATTTAATGAGGATCAATATTGCGATCGACGGGCCAAGTGCGGCCGGCAAATCGACGATCGCCGATGAACTGGCGAAGATCCTCGGTTATACACATTTGGATACCGGCGCAATGTACAGAGCGGTCGCTTTGAAAGCGATCCGTGACGGCATCGCACTGGATGATGAAGAAAAGATCGTCGCGATGATCGATGCGATGGATCTTGAGATGCCTGCCGATGGCAGAGTCATCTTGGAAAATGAAGATGTCTCAAAAGCGATCCGTACCGATGAGATCTCGATGGGTGCTTCCAATGTTTCAAAACTGCAGGGATGCCGCGCTGCACTGGTCAAGATGCAGCAGAAGATCTGCCAGAACGGGGGATATATCCTCGATGGCAGAGATATCGGCACTGTCGTCTTGAAGGATGCCCCGGTCAAGATCTATATGGTCGCTTCCGCTGAAGCAAGAGCGCAAAGGCGTGTCCTGCAGAATCAGGAGAACGGCCTTGAAGCGGATTATGAAACGATCCTCGAGGACATCAGAAAAAGAGATTATCAGGATATGCATCGCGAACATTCGCCTTTGACAAAGGCGGAGGATGCGATCGAGATCGACACTTCCGATATGACCATTAAAGAAGTCGTCGATGCGGTCCTGAAGATCGTGAAAGAGAAAACAGGAGATTAAACATGATAGATGGAACTGTCGCAATCGTTGGTAGACCCAATGTCGGTAAGTCGACAGTTTTTAATAGGATGCTGGAACAAAGAGTGTCCATCGTCGAAGATACTCCGGGCGTGACAAGAGACCGCATCTATGGCGATTGTCAATGGCTGTCGAAGACCTACCGTCTGATCGATACCGGCGGTATCCAGATCGATGATGTGCCGTTCCAGAAAGAGATCAATGCGCAAGTTGAGATCGCGATCGAAGAAGCGGATGTCATCATCTTCCTGACAGACGGCAGAAGCGGGATGTCGGATGACGATGAATATATCGCAAGACTTTTACGGGCTTCCAAGAAGCCGGTCATCCTGGCAGTAAATAAGATCGATGATTCCACCAAACTGGCGGATATCTATGAATATTATGCGTTAGGTATCGGCGATCCGATCGCCGTATCGGGAGTCCATGGCATCGGCATCGGTGATCTTCTCGATAAGGTCGTCGAGCTCATGCCGGAAAAAAGCGAAGAAGAATACGAAGGCATGGTACGTTTTGCCCTGATCGGCAGACCGAATGTCGGCAAATCTTCTTTGGCCAATGCCTTCCTGAAACAGGAAAGGGTCATCGTTTCCGATATCGAAGGAACGACAAGGGATGCGATCGATACGGTCTTTGAGACCAACGGACGCAATTATGTCGTCATCGATACGGCCGGCATACGTAAAAGAGGAAAGATCTACGAATCTGTCGAAAAATATTCGGTCCTGCGTGCCAAGGCCGCGATCGAAAGATGCGATGTCGCTCTGGTCCTTCTGGACGGATCGACAGGCATCATCGAACAGGACAAACATGTCGCAGGTCTTGCCCATGAGGCGAAAAAGGGTGTCATCATCGTCTACAACAAGTGGGATCTTGTCGAGAAAGATGACAAGACGATGTCCAACATCACCAAAGAGATCCGCAAACAGTTCGTCTACCTCGACTATGCGCCGATCGCCTTTATTTCCGCGAAGCAGGCAAAGCGCGTCGATACTCTGCTGCCGTTGATCGATCTGGTCTATGAGAATCTGAACAAGCGCATTCAGACCAGCGTACTCAACGAAGTCATACTCGATGCCCAGCTTGCCAATCCGGCAAAGCCGCACAACGGAAGAAAGTTCAAGATCTACTATGCGTCGCAGGTATCCAGTGCGCCTTGCACGATCGTACTGTTCTGCAATGATCCGGAACTCTTGCACTTCTCCTATGAGCGCTACATCGAAAACAAGCTCAGGGAGGCCTTCGGATTTGAAGGTGTGCCGATCAATATCGTTGCCAGAAAGCGTCCTGATTAAAAACGAAAACAAAAGCCAGCTTGACTGGCTTTTCATTTGCCCATAAGAAAGACCGGAAATTGATTTCCGGTCTGCTTTGTTTTTTATCCTGCGGAGATCGCAATGCAGGCTTGCGAGGTCGATCCGGCAGGGGTGACACAGACATTGACTCTTGTACCGCCGATGCCTTCGGAGAACTCGGTCGCTTCCGTTGCACCGGTAATGACTTCACCGGTATCGGATGAGATCGTATACAGATACGGAGGAAGGGCAGCACCCGTGTAGATCGCTGTCCAGTGCGGGAACCAGATCCTTCCGGCCGCATAGGTCGTTTCGCCATAGTCATTTGTCGTAGACAGGTCGCAGGCATCACCGACACAGAAGCCGCTTTCGCCGCCTCCAACGCCAAAGGTCACATAGACGTTTGATCCGTCATAGGAACCGTTGAGGTTGGCGATACCGCCGGAGATGTACTTCTTGTTTTCTCTGGCTTTTTCCATCGCTTCCGAGACGGATACCAGAGGATGTTCCTCCAATGTCTTCTTGGCGATGTAGCCGTTGACCGTTCCGTATTCGCCGTTGGAATAGGCGTATGGATAGGCACCGCGGACATGCGAGAATTCCGTTACGGAATCCGGCATCTCGAGCGGACGGTTCGGATCGTATTCGCCGAGGTGGTGTTCTTCCAGTTCGGTCAGGATCTTGGTGACGATCTTGGACTTGGTGTTTTCCTGATACTCACCGGAGGTGAAGTAAGCGCCTTTTTCCAGCTGGTCATAACCTGTCCAGCAGGAGATGGTGTATTTATTGGTCTGCATGAGCAGCCAGCTGTCTTTGGTAGCACCCTGCGGGATGCCGTAGTCCAATCCGGCATCGGCCCAGTCGGTCGTACCGGTCTTGCCGTAGAGCGGATAATCGAGATATCTCTTGCAATACCACATCAGGGAAGAGTAGCTTCCGGACATGTTGTATTCTTCAAGATAGGCGACCATCCAGGCAGTCGCATCGGAGATCCTCTGCGTGCCTTTGGTATCGGCAACGAAGTTATCTCTGTTGTCGTTATAGACGATATAGTTGACGGTATGCGGAGCGATATAACGTCCGCCGTTCATGAACATTGCATGGGCACCGGCTAACTGAAGCGGGGTGACCAGGCAGCGGTTTCCGCCGATGGCGAACTGCAGGTCGAAGTCGGAGTAATCGAATTTGAAGCCGATCGAATTGAGATAATCGATGACGAATTCTTCTCCTTTTTCATCGACGACGGCAGCCAACGCCTGTACGGCCGGGGTGTTCTGCGAACGGCCCAGAGCTTCCGTCATCAGCATGTCGCCATAGTAGGCGTGATCGTAGTTGGATATCAGGACGTTCCCGCCATAGAGGTAATAAGGCTGATCGGTGAAGGTATGCGATGTCGCATAGCCTAACTGATCGATACATAACGCATAATCGATGACCGGTTTGATCGAGGAACCCGGATTCAGGTATGCCTTGGTTGCCCGGTTGAACTGTCTGGCCTTGTCGGTCTCGCCGCGTCCGGCGCCTAAGGCTTCGATCGCACCGTTCTGGTTGTCGAGGACGACGATCGCTGACTGACACTGTTCGTTCGGGAACTCGAGTCCGATGTACTCTGCCTCGTTTTGCATATCGTAGATGTATTCCTGCATGTAGGCATTCATGTTCGTATGGATCTCCATGCCTACGGAATACGGCGATTCGCCGGTCACTTCTTCGACTTCGTCGATGACGGCGTCGATGTATGCCTGATATTTGTCATTGACCTCCTGGAAGTTTTCGGAAACACCGGATAAGAGGTCTTCGATGCGGATCGAGTTGGCAAGATCCGCTTCTGCTTGTGAGATATAACCGTGCATCACCATCAGATCGAGGACTTCCGCCCTGCGGTCGTAGGCGTTTTGCAGATAGTCCATATCCGGATCGAGATAGTAGTTGTCATACTTGTGCATCTCGTTGTACGGATTGTAATCGTTTGGCGCGTTGATCAGTCCGGCCAGGAAGGCGGATTCGGAGAGATTGAGGTTCTGCGCCGATTTGCCGAAGTAATACTGGGCAGCTTTTTCGACACCGCGGATGTTATTGCCGTAGTTGACTTTGTTGATGTACATCGCGATGATGTCCTGCTTCCTGGTATCGGTCATCAGCTCGAGTTCGAGCGATAAGACGATCTCCTGCATCTTACGTTTGATACCGGACATGCCTTCTCTGGAGGCGATGGTCGAATCCGCGTCCGCGTCGATCGAGAAGTAGGAGTTCTTGATCAGCTGCATCGTGATGGTCGATCCGCCTTGCGAGAAGTCTCTGGTACGGATATTTGCCAGGATGGCTTTGGTGAATCGCGGGATATCGAAGCCCGGATGTTCGAAGAATCGGGAGTCTTCGATGGACAGGAAGGCATCGATCAGACAGTTGGGCATGCGCTCATAATCAATGTTCTCTCTTAAGTACATGCCGAGTTCCATGATCTTATTGTCATCGGAATCGTAGATCGTCGATGAATCCGGGGAGACCAGATCCGAGACCTTGAGTTCCGGTTTGCCTTCGCAAAGTTTATAGGCGAAGTAACCGGCACCGATGACACCGCAGATTCCTAAGAACAGGACGATGCAGGTCAGTATCGCGAAGATGAAGGTGACGGTTTTTCCTTTCGGACGTTTCTGTTTCACTTTTCTGGTCCTGGTTTTTCTTACAGGTGCTTCGCTTTCCAGCGCATTGGTCTTTCTGATCTTCTCTTTTTCCATAGTCTCGCTTCTTTTTGAAGTTTTCGGCTGCTCGCTTTTTGTTTTCCGGACCGTTTCCTTTTTCGGCTTTCCGCTTACGGCTTTCTTCACCTTAGCGTTCAGCCCGGCAAAGGCGGCAGTCAGACTTTCCTTGGCCTTATCAAGGCTCTTGGAGAGGCCTGCCGATTTCTTTTTGGCGTGCTTTGCTTTGGGACTTGATTCACTTGCCTCACTTGGTTTCAATGTGCTTGTATCGGCACTTCCGGCGATATGGACGGAGCGGGGTTCCGACTTGAAATATTCCCGTTTTTCCTGATGACGGCGGGCTCTTCTTTTTACATCATTTATTGAGCGCTCCTGCGACTCATTCAATACTTTTTCTTCTTTCATACAACTCATTATTATACTATATTAAAGCCATAAATGATAATATTAAGACATGGTTAAAGAACACTTAAAAAGCTTGAAAACAGCGATGGAAAAGGAAGGGATGGATGTCTATTATCTCAACACTTCCGATTACCATATGTCAGAATATGTCCCTGAGTATTTTAAGACGATCTTATACTTTTCCGGTTTCACCGGTTCGCTTGCCACGCTGCTGGTAACAAGAGAAGATACGTATATCTTCGTCGACGGCCGCTATCACTTGCAAGCCGACAGGCAATGCCTGGAAAATGACGTCAAGGTCGTGAAACTGGGTACGGCAGGGGCCTTGGATCCGATCGCTTTTCTGAAAAAGAACTATGCGGGAAAGGTCATCGGCCTGGACGGCAGACGCACGGGCGTGAAGTTTGCCAAACAGCTGAAGAAGGAAGGTCTGAAGATCTTAAGCAAGGATATCTATTCCGATCTGATAATAGACAGGGCACCTTTGTCCAAAGACAAGGTTTGGGAGCTCGACGAGAAGTATTCCGGTCTTTCCAGAAAAAAGAAGATCGAACTGATCACTTACTGTCTGGGCGATAAAGTCCATATCGTCAACAATCTCGAATCGATCGCTTATCTTCTGAATTTAAGAGGAAACGATATCTTACATACACCGGTCTTTTTATCCTATCTGGTCATTCTCAATAAGGAAGTCTATCTGTTCTGCGATATCGAACGTTTCGACAGTGAACTGCTTGAAGAACTATATGACGACGGAGTGATACTTCGTCCGTATGATTCCTACTACGATTTCTTAAAACAGATCGCCGATAAAAAGATCCTGATCGATGAAAACAAAGTCAATTACGAGACCTATCTTTCGATCAAAGGAAGAGGGAACAGGATCTATGATATGACTTCGATCATCGAAGAGATGAAGGCGGTGAAAAATCCCGTCGAACAGGAAAATATGCGTCTGGCCCACATCTATGACGGCGTAGCGGTGCTGCGTTTCCTGATGTGGTTAGAGACCGTCGATAAGAATTCGATTAGCGAATACGATGCCAAGTGCAAGATCGATTCGCTGCGTCTGGAATACAAGGCGATCGATCTGAGCTTCTCTTCGATCGTTGCCTATAACGAAAATGCGGCGCAGATGCACTATGCGCCGAGTAAAGACAGCAGCACAATGCTGGCGGATCACGGGATCCTGTTGTTCGATACGGGCGGCCACTATCCGGAAGGAAGCACCGATATCACAAGGACCGTGGCATTGGGACCGGTGGATGATGAAGTCAAAATGTGGTTCACGCTGGTCTTGAAGTCGATGTTCAATCTCAGCAGTGTGAAATTCTTACAGGGAATGAACGGCAACCAGCTCGACATCCTGGCAAGAAAAGATCTCTGGGCCAGAGGCGTGGACTACAGGTGCGGCACGGGGCATGGCGTCGGCTATCTGCTGGCAGTCCATGAGTCGCCGCCAAACGTCAGGCACGGACACACGCAGGCGGGAAGCGAACTGGCACCATTCAAACCGGGCATGATTTGTTCGGATGAACCGGGCGTGTATTTTGACGGAAAGTTCGGTATCCGCTGCGAGAATATGATCCTGTGCAGGAAAGACGAGCTCAACGAGTACGGCCAGTTTCTGAGTTTTGAGACACTGACCAAAGTGCCGTTCGATACCAGACTCATCGATAAGCGATACCTCGAAAAAGAAGACATCGAAAGGATCAATGCCTATCATGAGGATGTCTATGAGAGCCTTCTTCCGTATCTGAATGAGGAAGAAGCGCAGTTTTTAAGAAAGTTAACGGAGAAGATATGAAACTGATCAGCTGGAACGTCAATGGCTTGCGGGCCGTTATGAACAAAGGGGAACTGCTCCCGTTTCTGGAAAAAGAAGATCCTGACATCATGGCTTTTCAGGAGACCAAGATGCAGGAAGATCAGCTGACCTTCGAATTTGACGGATACATCCGTTATATGAATTCGGCGGAGCGCAAAGGCTATTCGGGAACGATGGTCCTGACAAAGAAGGAACCCTTAAGCGTCACCTATGACATCGAAGGGGAAGACCACCCGAAAGAAGGAAGAGTCATCACGCTGGAATACGAAGATTTCTATTTCGTCTGTGCCTATGTGCCGAATTCCAAGGACGGCTTGAAGCGCATCGATTATCGCATGCACTGGGAAGATGACCTGAGAGCACATCTTGTGAAGCTCGATCAGAAAAAGCCGGTCATCTATACCGGTGATCTCAATGTGGCGCACAACGAGATCGACCTGAAGAATCCGGATGAGAACCACTTCTCGGCCGGTTTCTCGGATGAGGAAAGAGGAAAGTTCACGGAGCTTCTATCCGCCGGCTTCAAGGATTCCTTCCGGGAACTCTATCCGGAAGAAGTGAAGTATTCCTGGTGGTCCTATCGCACCAAGGCGAGAGAAAGAGGCGTCGGCTGGAGGATCGATTATTTCGTGGTATCGGCCAGACTGATGGATAAGATCAAAGATTCGCTGATCTATGATGAGATCATGGGTTCCGACCACTGTCCGGTGGGACTCATACTGTAGGAGGGAATATGGAAGTTAAAAGATTTATCTTAGAAAATTTTGAAGATATGAAAGCTGACTTGAAAAAGCTGGTCTCTTTCAATTCGGTGTACGGCGAAGATGAAAAACCGTTCGGTTCCACCAATCGCAGAGTGCTGGAATGTGCTTTGAAGATGATGGAAGAAAAAGGGCTCGAACCAAACAATGTCGACTACTATGCGGGATTCGGTCAGACAGGCAAGGGCGATAAGATCATCGGCATCCTTGCACATCTGGATGTCGTTCCGGCAGGCGAAGGCTGGGACTCTGATCCTTTCACAATGGTCGAAAAAGACGGTTATGTCTATGGCCGCGGCGTTTCCGATGACAAAGGCGCAGCTGTAGCTTCGATGTATGCCTTGAAGTATCTGATCGATGAAGGCTACGATTTCAAGAAACGCGTCAGACTGATCTTGGGCTGCAACGAGGAGACCGGTTCCGAGTGTATCCGCCACTATGTGGAAAAATGCGGACAGATCGATTACGGTTTCACACCGGACGGAAACTTCCCTGGCATCTATGCGGAAAAGGGCATGTTTTCTGCCAAAGTCGTTTCCAGAGATTCGAAGATCATCGATATCAAGGGCGGCGAGGCTTCCAACGTCGTCTGCAAGAAAGTAAACGCAAAACTTCCTTTGAACAGCTTCGATGAAGAAAAATTCAAAGCCTATCTTGATGAGCATAAGATCGGATACAAGATGGAAAAGACAGACGTCATCGGCATCACGGTCTTCGGCGTAGCGGCACATGCCTCGATGCCGGATCTTGGCGTCAATGCGATCTCCCATCTTCTGGAAGCTCTTTATGCAGCAGGCTTTGAAGATCACTTCGTCGACTGGTTCCACAAACATTTCGCCTTAAGTGTGCATGGCGAACTGCTGGGCTTTGAAAAGATCGCCGACAAGGTATCCAATACCTCCATCAACTTCGGCGTGATCTATAAGAAAGAGAATGATGTCTGCATGTCTCTGGATATGCGTTTCCCGGTCATGTCAGATACAAAGACGGTCGCTGGACTCATGAAGATCGATGATGAGCATACCCATCTTGAAGTCGGCGGCATGGTCGAACCTCTGTACTTCGATGTGAATACGCCGATGATCAAGGCTTTGAAGAAGGCGTATGAAGATGTGACGGGCGATCATGAATCGCAGATGGAAGCGATCGGCGGCGGCACGTATGCCAAGGCCATCAGCAACTGCATCGCTTTCGGCTGTGAGTTCTCAGGTGAGGACAACCACATTCATGATGCCAACGAAAAGCTCGATCTGGAGAGCTTCAAAAAACAAGTCGCGATCTATATCGAAGCGATCAAAAATCTGAATGAAATAGAAGACTGATGGTCTTCTATTTTTGCTATAATAAGCGTGTATGAAAAATATCAAACTGGCACTCATCTATGACTTTGACAAGACCCTCTCGCCAAAGGACATGCAGGAGTTTCATTATATCAATTCATTAGGTTACGACGATCCCGGCAGATTCTGGGCGGAATGCGGTGATTTTTCGCATAAGCACAACTGTGACGGGATCCTTTCCTATATGTACCTGATGGCGGCGAAGAACCCCAGTCTGACAAAAAGCCAGCTGGTGGAAGAAGGAAAGTACGTCAAGTTATATCCCGGCGTCACGACGTGGTTCGACAGGATCAACGAGTATGGCAAGAAACACCATGTCAATGTGGAACACTATGTCATCTCTTCCGGTCTGACCGACATCATTCAGGGAACTTCGATCGCCGACAAGTTCAAAAAGATCTATGCCTGCACCTACGCCTATGACGAGAACGAAAGGATCTTATGGCCGTCACGTGTGGTCAACTACACGATGAAGACCCAGTATCTGTTCCGTATCAACAAGGGCGTATTGTCTGAGACCAATGATGAAGACCTCAACTCTTCCACACCGGAATCGGAAAAGTATATCCCGTTAGAGAATATGGTGTATTTCGGTGACGGAAGTACGGATGTGCCGAGCATGAAAGTCGTTCAGCAGAACGGCGGCGTGACGATCGCTGTCTTCGGGGATGATTCCAAGCGCAACAGGGCGATGCAGCTGTATACCGACAAGCGTGCAACGTTCTTCGTGAAGGCGGATTATTCCAAAGACTCCCGCATCGAAAAGATCGTGGAAGGGATCATCGATTCCTTGGAAGCAAAAAACAGATTAGAAGATTTCCGATAATGGTCAAATATACTGCTGACGATTTTGAGATCAAACGTTTAGGCAGTTTCTATGATCCCAAGCAGACGCTTTTCCGCGTCTTTGCGCCGGATTACAAGAAACTGGATCTTATCATTGAAGATAAAGTGGTTCCGATGTTTCGCAACGGCTTTTGTTTTGAAGCCTATGTCAAAGGAAACCAGGAGCTTTCCAGATATCATTTCCTTGCGGATGACAAGGTCACTTTCTGTGATCCGTTTTCCTATATGTGCAAGGATCACGAATCCTATGTTTTGGACAAGTCCAAGTTTGAAAAAAAGAAGGTCTTTCCCAAAACACCTTTATCTGCTCCGGTGATCTACGAATGTTCTGTCAGAGATTTTTCAAGTGACAAGTCATTCACCGGCGCATACAAAGGCACTTTTTTAGCTTTTACACAGACAGGTCTCAAAGGAAGGGAAGGCTATCCGATCGGTATCGATCACATCATCGATCTGGGGGTCTCGCACATCCAGCTGATGCCTGTTTTTGATTTTGACCTCGACAAATCGAGCTACAACTGGGGCTACAATCCTCTGGCTTACAATTGCGTCTGTTCCGATTATGTCTTTCATAAAGACAATCCGTACGCCTATGTCAATGAGCTCAGGACCCTGGTCAACGTCTGCCATGAGCACGATATCCGGGTCAATCTCGATGTCGTCTTCAATCATGTCTACAGAGATAAGGAGTTCGATCTGGGAAGGATGCTGGCGGGAAGACTGTACCGCTACAGGAAAGACGGAAGTCTGGCTGAAGGGACGTTCTGCGGCAATGAGGTGGCTTCCGAAGATACTTTCGTCAGAGCTTACATCATCGAAATGGTGGAAAGGTATCTGGAACTGTTCGATATCGACGGCATCCGCATGGATCTGATGGGGATCTCGGATGTGCGCACGGTAAAACAGATCTATGATACGCTGCGCGTCAAAAAGAAAGACTTCATGGTCTATGGCGAAGGCTGGAACATGGGCGATGTGCTCGATGAGGGACATCGTGCCTGCATCAACAATGCGGAAAAGATCCCGGGCGTGGGAATGTTCAACGATTATTTCCGCGATACCATGATCCACTATCTGTCAGGCAATGACATGATCGAAGAGGATGTCAGAAGAACGCTCAAAGCCGATCCTTCCTATCTTAATGAGCGGCAGTCGATCAACTACGTGGAATGCCATGATGATTATACGTTCTACGATAGGATGATGATCTATAAAAAAGAAGATTCCAAACGCGTGAACGGTGCCCGTTCCAAGATGGCGATGGCTTTGGTCATGCTGTCAAGAGGCATCCCGTTCATTCATTCGGGAGAGGAGTTCCTGCGAACCAAAAAAGGCACCAGAAATTCTTATAATTCCGGTGACATGATCAATAAGATCGACTGGCAAAGAAGGCAGGAGATGGAAGATGTCGTCCTGTATCTGAAGAAACTGATCCAGATACGCAAGCAATATCCTTGTTTCACACAGGAAGAAGTCAGGATCTCTTTTGAATCGTATTACGGTTCTTTGATCTATCTGATCGGTCCTTTGATGATCTTCATCAATCCGACAGGGGAGGAGATCCTCTATGATGACGGTACTGCGCATGAGGTGATCTTCGACGAAGGAAACAGAAGCGAAAGCGATGGTTCATTGATCTGCATTTCGCCGTATTCCGTCGTGATATGCGTGGACTAATGTTGTATAATGAAGTTACATATTAATAACGAGGGGAATTATTAATCATGAAAAAGAATAATATGGTAGCGATGATACTTGCAGGAGGAAGAGGATCCCGACTTTTCGACCTGACCAAAAAGGTCGCAAAGCCGGCAGTTCACTTCGGCGGCAAGTATCGCATCATCGATTTTGCGCTGTCCAACTGCGCAAATTCGCACATCTCGACGGTAGGTGTCCTTGTCCAGTACGAATCGATCTTACTTTCGTCCTACTCGGCAAGAAGCTCTACCTGGGGCCTGGATTCCAAGGGCGGCGGTGTCTACGTTCTTTCTCCGCGTGAAAAAGACGAGACCGGTTTAGGACTTTACGCCGGTACGGCAGACGCCATCTATCAGAACCTCGACTTCCTCGATCAGGAAGAAGCGGACTATGTCCTGGTGCTTTCCGGTGACCACATCTACAAGATGGACTATGACAAGATGCTCAAGTGCCATCAGGAATCCGGTGCAGAAGCGACGATCGCCGTCATCGAAGTTCCGATGAAAGAGGCGAGCCGTTTCGGTATCATGAACACCGATGAAAACGACAGGATCGTTGAATTCGAAGAAAAACCGAAACAGCCGAAATCCAACCTGGCTTCCATGGGTGTCTACATCTTCTCTTACAAGAACCTGAAGAAGTATCTCAAGGAAGATGCAAAGAATCCGGATTCCCAGCATGACTTCGGTAAGAACCTGATCCCGGCATATCTCAATGACGGTCTGAAGTTGCAGGCATACCGTTTCAAAGGCTATTGGAAAGATGTCGGTACGATCTCTTCCTTATGGGAAGCAAACATGGATCTTCTGGAAGACAATTCCGGCCTGGATCTTTTCGATCCGGATTGGAAGATCTACACGGATGATGCTTCGGCAACTCCGCAGTGTATCGGTGAAAACGCCAAGATCAACAACGCTTTCATTACGCAAGGCGCGATCGTCAACGGCGAAGTTTCCCGCTCCGTCATCTTCTCCGGTGCTCAAGTCGAAGAAGGTGCCAAAGTCGAAGATTCTGTCATCATGAACAACGCCGTCATCGGCAAGGGTGCAAAACTTGTCAGATGTCTGGTCGCTGACGATGTCAGAGTTCCGGATGGCATGAAGCTTGGAAAGAAGAATTCCGAGGATATCCTTCTGGTATCCAAAGCATCTATCGCAAAGGCAGGTGAAGACCATGAGTAAAGTATTAGGCATCCTGAATTTTGAACCTTCCTATGTCCATGTCAGAGGTCTTGAGGACTTCCGTCCGATCTCCGCGACATCGATCTTAGGCAGATACCGCATCATCGATTTCATGCTTTCAAACTTCACGAATTCCAACGTTGAAAGCATCAAGGTCTTCATCAAGAACAGACCTCGTTCCACAGTCGAGCACATCTCCCATACCAGCTATAATCTCAACTCCAAGAGAGGCAAGATCCAGCTGTTACACGGCGATGTCGACTATAAAAACAACGAACTGTTCAACGTCGATGTACAGGCCTTCCATACCTATATGGACTTCATCGACCAGGAAAATGCTTCCTATGTCGTTGTCGCACCGTCACACTTCATCTTCAAACAGGATTTCAACGAGATCGTCGAAGAACATATCAAGTCCAAGAACGACATCACGATCTTATGTCATTCCACGACCAATGCCGACAGACGTTATCTGATGGGTGATCTTCTCAAGCTCGACGATAACAAGCGTGTCACTGAGATGTACAAGAACCGCGGCAAGAACAAGAAAGCCGTCGTATCTCTTGAGACCTATGTCATGTCCGCTCTGACTTTCAAACAGCTGGTTGAAGAAGCCGTCATGACTTCGAGCCTGTATTCCTTCTCCGACATCGTTGCCGACTGTGTCAGACCGATGAAGATCGGTACTTACCAGCACAGAGGCTTCGTTGCCTGCATCTCCACACTCAATGCCTACTATGAGGCAAATATGGAGATCAAGAACGAGAAAGAGATGCTCAAACTCATCAATGATGACTGGCCGATCTATACGATGACCAACGACTCCTGTCCGACACTTTACAAACCTGGCGCAAAGGTCACCGGTTCGATCGTAGCCAATGGCTGCCAGATCGAAGGTACCGTCATCAACTCGGTCATCGGACGTAACGTCGTGGTCAAAGAAGGCGCTGTCATCAAAGACTCCGTCATCCTCCCGGATACCCTTGTCGATAAGAATGTCAAACTTGAATGTGCCGTCGTCGACAGACTGTCGATCATCACTCACATCAAGGAACTCAAGGGCAGCAAAGAGGAACCAATCTATATCAAGCGAGGAGATCGTATCTAATGATAAAAGTAATGTTTGTTTCTTTTGAATCCCTGCCGTTTGTCAAGACAGGCGGTCTGGCGGATGTGGTATATGCATTACCGAAAGCTCTGGATTCTTCTGAATTTGAAGTCCGCGTCGTTATGCCGATGTTCAAATCGATCAAGGAAGAATACTATCAGGGTATGAAGTATATCGATCATATCTATGTTCATAGCGGGTTCATCAATGAAGAAGCAAACATCTACTCTTATGTCAATGAAGGGGTAGAATATCTCTTCATCGAAAACGATACTTATTTTAACCGTGACGGTGTCTACGGCTATGCCGATGACGCCGCACGGTTCTCTTTCTATAATGTCGCAGTCGTCGAGATGATGATCAAAATGGACTATTATCCCGACATCTGCCACGAACACGATTACCATGCGGCCGTACTTCCGGCTTTGTGCAAGGTCAGATACAACGCGATCGAAAAGATCCGCGCCATCAAGCACATCCTGACCATTCACAACCTGGCCTACCAGGGCGAATATGACAAGCAGGTGCTTTTCGATTATCTGGCGTTCGACTATAAGAACTATGAGAACGGCAACCTGCGTTTCAATGATTACTGCAACTTCATGAAGATCGGCATCGTCTATGCCGACTTCGTCACGACAGTTTCCAAGACATATGCCAAAGAGATACAGACACCGGAATTCGGATGCAAGCTCGATGTGATACTGCGCTATCGCGCGAAGGATCTCTATGGCATCGTCAACGGCATCGACACGGAATCTTTCAATCCGGCGACCGATAAGGCGATCGAAAAGGCGTATTCCTTACGGAATTACATTTCCGGCAAAAAAGCCAACAAGATCGCTTTGCAGAAAGAGCTCGGCCTTGAGGAAAAACCGGATACGATGCTGGTCGGTATGGTCTCACGTCTCACCTTCCAGAAGGGTACAGACATCTTCTTAGGTGCGATACAGAATATGCTCAGGCAGGATATCCAGGTCGCCATCTTAGGGACCGGGGAATCCAAGCACGAGTATTCCTTCAAGATGCTGGAAAACGAAAACAAGAACCGTTTCGTTTACTATTGCGGATACAATGAGCCTTTGGCGCACCGCATGTATGCAGGTCTTGATATGCTGGTGATGCCTTCGCTTTTTGAACCGTGCGGCATCTCACAGCTGATCGCCATGCGCTATGGCACCCTGCCTCTGGTAAGAGAGACAGGCGGTCTCAAGGATACGGTCATACCGCTCAATGAATACGAAAACACAGGCAACGGCTTCTCTTTCGGTCCTTACAATGTTCAGGACTTCGAAAGAGTCTTCAATTACGCCTATACCCAATATTATGAATATCCTGACAGATGGAAGATGCTGGTCCGCAACGCCATGAAGACCGATGTATCTTTCGAACGTTCTGCCAGGGAATATGAGAATCTATACAGAAAGGTATTGGAAAAATGAATCTGGATTATTTCTTCTCCGGTCTGGATACACAAGCTTACAGATATATGGGCGTTCATAAACTCGGCGATGGCGTCGAGTTTTATGTCTGGGCTCCGCATGCCAGAAAAGTGGAAGTCATCATGTCAAGAGAAGACTTCAAAGTCCCTTACGAGTTTCAGAAAGTGGACGGACGCGGCATATGGCGTCTTGTCATCAGTAACTGTGAATGCATCTATTCCTACCGTTACCGGATCACCGGCAATAACGGAAAGGTCTTATACAAGTCCGACCCGTATGCTTTCTATTCCGAAAGAAGGCCAAACAATGCCTCAGTCATGTATGACCTTGACCAGTATAAGTTCTCGGATGATGCCTATATGGCAAAACGCAATTTCTCCTATGAGAATCCGTTGAACATCTATGAAGTCCACGTCAACGGCTTCAAGCACGAGGGAAGGCTGACGACATACCGTGAGCTCAAGGAAGAACTCATTCCTTATGTCAAACATATGGGCTATACCCATATCGAGATGATGCCGATCGTCGAACATCCATATGACGGTTCCTGGGGCTATCAGGCAACGGGCTTCTTCTCCGCGACCAGCCGTTATGGCACACCATGGGATCTCAAGGATTTCGTCAATGAGTGTCACCTCAACGGTATCGGCGTCATACTGGATGTCGCCTATGTCCATTTTGCGACAGACGGATTCGGACTTGGTACGTTCGATGGGGAACCGTGTTACGAATACAGTGATGCCAAACTGGCCAGATCCCAATGGGGATCTTACATGTTCAATATGGGCTCCGGCCCGGTCATCTCGTATCTGATGTCTTCCGCCAACTTCTTCATCAATGAATATCATTTCGATGGTTTGAGGATGGATGCGGTATCCAATATCATCTTCTATGAAGGAAACAAGAACATCGGTGAGAACGGAAACGGCCTGTCCTTCGTCAAACGTTTCAACTATTCGATCAAGAAGGAACATCCGGATATCTTACTGATCGCGGAAGATTCCACCGATTATCCGCATGTCACGGTGCCGACCGAATATAACGGCCTGGGCTTTGACTACAAGTGGGACCTCGGATGGATGAACGATACCCTGAAGTATTATGCGATGGATCCGGAATTCCGTCAGTATCATCACAATATGCTGACGTTCTCGATGGCTTATTTCTACTCCGAAAAATTCATATTGCCTTTATCACATGACGAAGTCGTTCATTCCAAGAAGACGATCGTCGATAAGATGTGGGGCAACTATGAGACGCAGTTCGCGCAATGCCGCAACCTGTTCTTGTACATGTTCACGCATCCGGGCAAGAAGCTGAACTTCTTGGGCAATGATTTTGCGATGTACCGCGAATTCGATGAGACAAGGGGCCTGGACTGGGATCTTCTGAACTATCCGGCACACGATTCCTTCCATCGTTATTTCCGCGATCTGTGCCAGATCTATAAGTCGTACAAGGTCTTCTATGGCCAGGACTATGATCCGAACAGCTTCCGCTGGATCGATGCCGACAACTATCATCAGTCAGTCTACATCTATTGCCGTTATGGCGAAGACTTCTGCTTCCTGGTCGTATTGAACATGAAACCGATCTCCTATACGAACTATCGTATCGGAGTTCCATACCGCGGTATCTACACCGAAGTCATCAACTCCGAAAAAGACATCTACAACGGCTGCAACATGTGCAACTTCGAACCGATCCGTTCGCGCAAGATCAAAGCGCATGGTCTGCCGAATTCGATCTCTATCGACCTGGCTCCGTATGCGGCAGTCATGTTCTCTGTCAAAACAGGAAAGAAGAAACCGGTCTACGAAGATCCGGATGTCACCAAGAAAGCCGCTTCCAAGGCTGCTTAAGTTAAAACGGTGTATCGAAGAAATGAAGGGATCCGATGAATTACGGATCCTTTTTTTCTGTGTCTGATCATCTGGCACATCGTATTTTACAGGGCTTACGCCTTTATTGAAATAACAAAACGGGTATGTCGATAAGAGAAAGAAAACCTTAAGGCGGGCGTTGTTAAAAGCCTGTATTCATCGTCTTTTCAGGCTGGTGATGCTGAGTATTTGATTTTCATACATCGGACAGAAATGGTAAAATAAAGGTTATGAAAGAGCTGGCAGTACGCTTGAAAAAAGGCGAGGATCTCAAGTGGTCCATCGAAGCCTTGTGTAAGGAAAACAAAGCCGATACGGCTGTCGTTCTTTCGGGAGTGGGTTGCCTGTATAAGGCCAGGATACGTATGGCGAAAGCGGAAAGCTTCTTTGAAGCAGATCATGATTTTGAGATCGTTTCGCTCACCGGTACAGTGTCCAAAGGCAAGGCACACATCCACATCAGTCTCTCGGATTCAAAGGGCAGGGTGGTCGGCGGACATCTTAGCGAAGGATGTCTGATCAACACGACCTGTGAACTGGTCTTAGGAGTTCTGGAAGAGTATAAGAGTCAGCGTGTCTTTGATGAGAAGACAGGCTATGATGAGATCATATTTGAGAAAGAAGGTAGATAAAATGATCAATGTCTATATCGTTTCCGGTTTTTTGGGTGCCGGCAAGACGACGTTCATTCAGAAACTGTTAAGTGAAAAGAAGTTTGAGAAAGTCATGCTTCTGGAAAATGAATTCGGTGAAGTCGGTGTCGACGGCGCATTCTTTGACAAGTCACTGAAAATTAAAGAGATCAACAACGGCTGTATCTGCTGCTCGCTGCAGGGCGATTTTGAAGATGCACTGGAAGAGATCGAAGACATGGGAGTGACCGATCTGCTGATCGAACCGTCCGGTGTCGGCAAGCTTTCGGAGATCATCAATGTCGTCAAGGCGGATCCGGATTTCCGTATCGTTTCCCATATCTGCATCGTTGACGTCAAGACTTGCCGTAAGTATCACGTCAATTTCAAGGAATACTTCAATGACCAGGTCGCAGCTGCCAACGCAGTCATCCTTTCCCATACCGATGTCGCGGATGCAGAGACGATCGAAAAGGCAAAACAGATCGTAAGAGAACTTAATGAAGATGCCGAGATCGTTGAAGAACCGATCGCGGACCTGCCGATCGATGAGGTATTGGACATCATCGTTTCCGGCGGCGACATCCTTCCGGAATTCGAAGAAGAAGAACACGAACACGAACATCATCACCATCATCACGATGATGAAGATGAAGAACATGAGCATCACCACCACGATGATGACGAGGAAGAGGATGAGGAACATCACCACCACCACCAT
>JAFRQF010000026.1 GCA_017428765.1 Erysipelotrichaceae bacterium | reverse complement strand
TGTTGGTGAGATATTCGCCCTATATGTTTTGGCTGATTACTATGGAAAAGGTGTCGGCCGTAAACTGATGGATGTAGGGTTGGAACAAATTAAGCACTTCTCGCAAGTGCGTCTATGGGTTTTGAAAGAGAACAGAAGAGCAATTCGCTTCTATGAAAAGTGTGGATTTCAGCCAGATGGCACTGAGATGACAAGCCCCAATATATCAGCTACAGAAATAAGGATGACCTTAAAACGATAACTTCAAGTTTGTGGAGGTGCTTTATGAAACTGGTTTTTATCATTGGCGATGCCGCTGTTGGGAAAATGACGGTTGGTCAGGAATTAATGAGAATCACGGGTCTGAGGCTCTTTCACAACCACATGGCCATTGAACCAGTGATCGAGATCTTCGGCAGATATGACGGGAAGACGATTGCTGAAATGCGTGATTTGATTTTCAAGAATTTCGCCGCATCTGAAAACTATGGGATGATCTTTACCATGATGATGGATTTTGATATGCCATCAGAATGGGAGTATCTTGAGCATATTAAGGGGATTTTTGAACCTTATGGAACAGAATTCTACTATGTTGAACTGATTGCCCCGCAGGAAATCAGACTGAAGCGAAACGTCTCTGAGAACAGACTGAAGCACAAAGCATCCAAAAGAGATATAGAGACTTCAAACCAGCGCTTGATCAACGATGACCAGAATCACAGATGCGTCAGTCATGAAGGTGAGATCACTTTTGATAACTACCTCAGGATTGACAATTCAAATATAGAGCCTGAAGAAGTTGCAAGATTGATTAAAGATACCTTTGATCTCTAAATTCAAGGTTTGTCGGGATATCCAAACTAAATAAAAAAATAGAACGAAACAAAAAGTCTGATCATCTCAGGCTTTCAATGTCTACTGGCTGCGGATGAAGGAAGTGTCCTCTGAAACAGTCAATGCAAAGCAGTTTGTAACGGATATTATTATATTTTCTTCAAAACCTTTATTTTAAAGGTCTTTTATCAAGTTTCAGACATTTCAGATTCTTGATTTCTGTTAATATCTGTTGCAATTCGATTATTTTCGTAAAGGCAATCTTGCCGGAATCTTGCAAAAAACTATTGAGCCAGTCATAACAAAAATTCAAAATTAACAGAAGTATTAAAAAAACATCAATAATATGAACACATCTGAAACAGATCTTAAAGATATTGAACAGTTATAGAGAACAGATTGAAATCTATTTTGAAATGTAATACAATGTAATACACAAGGAGACTTGATTATGACTATATCATTGAGACTTTCCGAAGAGGATGCAAAGCTGATCAAAGACTATGCCAAGATCAATAATATAAGCGTCTCAGATCTGATCCGCCAGGCCGTGATCGAGAAGATAGAAGATGAGATCGACCTTGCGGCTTATAATAGAGCGGCAGAAGAATTCAAAAAGGACCCGAAGACATATACATTAGACGAAGTTGAAAAGGAGCTTGGTCTGTAGATGTTTCATGTCAGATTATCAGATCAGGCTAAGAATGAACTTCGGAAGATGGATAAACATGTCTCATCACTTATTCTCGGCTGGATCAGGAAGAATCTTGAAGGATGTGAGAATCCAAGATTAATTGGAAAAGCGCTGACCGGAGATAAAGCGGGTGCTTGGCGTTATCGGGTAGGTGATTACAGGATCATCTGTGAGATCCATGATAAAGATATCATTATTCTTGTTCTGTCTGTAGGACATCGAAGGGAGGTTTATAGAGGTGTGTAAGATGTTGGAATTACTGAAAGCGAGATTTTTCGAACACCGGGAACGTCATCCGAATTTGGAGTGGTCTGAAGTTGAGCACAGGCTGCGCGAGGATCCCGCCTCAATCGCGATTTTACAAAAGATGGAGGAAAGCGGCGGTGAGCCGGACACTATGGGTTATGACGTAAAGACGGGAAAACTCATTTTCTGCGACTTCGCAAAGGAATCGCCCGTCGGGCGCAGAAGCCTGTGTTATGACGAAAAGGCATTGCAAGGACGAACGAAAAACCCGCCGTCAGGCAGTGCCGAACGGAAAGCGAAAGAAATCGGCGTTTCAATGATGACAGAGGAACTCTATCGTCGACTGCAAAGTCTCGGCTCTTTTGATTTGAAAACATCAAGCTGGATCGCTACGCCGGATGATATCCGCAGCAAAGGCGGGGCGCTGTTCTGCGAACGGCGCTATGATACCGTGTTCACTTATCACAACGGCGCGGATTCATACTATTCTGTGCGCGGGTTCAGAGGGTATATTCTTGTCTGAGTACCGGGCTCAATGATATAATCGTTGCGATTTCTTGGACTGTAAAATCGACAATTCAAGTTTGTCGGGATATCCAAACTAAACAAAACTAAAGAATGAAACAAAAAAGCCTGATCATCTCAGGCTTTCAATGTCTACTGGCTGCGGATGAAGGATTCGAACCTTCGAAATGGTGGATTCAGAGTCCACTGCCTTACCGCTTGGCTAATCCGCAAGGACAATAACTATTATATAATAAAAAAAATGAATTGGAAGAGAAAAATTCAGTTGAAATTCACATTTTGAGGTTAACATTGAATTATGGCAAAACTATTGATCGTAGACGATGAAGAAAAGATCCGTGAAATGATCGGGAAATATGCGATCCACGAGGGACATGAATGCGTTCTGGCAAGCGATGGCAGAAAAGCTTTGGAGATGTTTGCCAAAGAGGATTTCGATCTTGTCGTGCTGGATGTCATGATGCCGGAGATGGACGGTTATGAGACTTTGAAGAAGATGAAGGAGATCAGGGATGTTCCCTGTATCTTTCTGACGGCTCTGGGACAGGAATATGACCGTATCTATGGTTTTGACATCGGAGCGGAGGACTATGTGACCAAGCCGTTCTCTTTGAAGGAACTGATGATGCGGATCAAAGTCATCCTGAAAAGAGAGATGAAGGCGACAAACAAGATCACAGTAAAGGGTCTTGTCGTGGACGAGGATGCGCATATGGTATCGATCGACGGAGAAAGAGTCGATATGGCAAACAAGGAATATGAGCTTCTCTTATATCTTCTGAAGAATATGGGGAACGCTTTGACAAGACAGTCGATCATTTCGAAGGTCTGGGGATATGAATATGATTCTGATGACAGGACCTTGGATACGCATATGAAACTGCTTCGCAAGGATCTGAAAGAATACGGCAATTATATTACGACCATAAGGGGTGTGGGTTATCGTTTTGAAAAAGAAATATAGTCTTGCATTGCAGCTGACTGTGATCTTACTGGTCTTTGTGGTCGGTGTCATGGGCCTTGTATATTTTGTCCAGACGACATTTCTGGATGATTTTTATAAGGCAAACAAGATGAAATCATTGAAGAGTGCCGGCGAAGATGTGGCTTTGCTGATAGGGGAAGATGAGTTCGATGAGCTGATCGAACACATGTCGATGTCCAACGAAGTCTGCGTCCGCGTGGTCTCCAACGATGATGATCTGAACTATACCGGAGCCTGTACGCTCAGAGGGATCGATAATTCGACGATCAATGCGATCGCTGCCGAAGTCGATGCGGCGGACGGCAAAGAGAAGATGTTCGATAATTTCCGCTACCAGCGTCACTTCATGGACAAACCGGAAGATGTCTATATCTTTGCCAAGCTGATCACTTATGACGATGAAACAGTCATGATCATGGTCTCTTCGGGCATCACGCCGTTAAATACCACCATATCGACGATCAAGTCACAATACCTGCTGATCATTGCGATCATCTTGCTGATGACGCTGATCCTGGCTTTTTTCATCTCACGGTATATCATCTCACCGATCAAACAGATCAATTCGGAATCGAAGAATCTTTCCAAAGGAGAATATGATCCGCATTCTGTCAAAACGGGGTCTATGGAATTCGAAGAGCTCAATAAGACGCTGGAAAAGGCCAACGAAGACATACTGAAGGCGGAAAAGGCCAAGAAAGAGCTTTTAGGCAACGTTTCCCATGATCTTCGCACACCTTTGACGATGATCGTAGGCTATGGCGAAATGATCCGCGATCTGCCGGAAGAGAATACGGAAGAAAACATCAACGTAATCATTGATGAGGCAAAACGTCTTTCCACTCTGGTCGATGATCTGATCGATATCTCAAAGATCGATGCGATCAAACTCGAGCTGCACAAGGAAGACATCCTGATCTCCGATCTGCTGAACAGTGTCTATCGCCAATATGAGAAGTATTGTGAGACGCAGGGCATCGACCTGAGTCTGAAGTGTGAAGCGGATGGCATCATCAGTGTCGATGTCAAACGCATCAAACAGGTCTTATATAACTTCATCAACAATTCCCTCAACTACAACAACAAAGAAAAACAGAAGATCGTACTGGGATCGGAGGAAAATGAAGATCATCTGCGTATCTATGTCTATGACAACGGTGAGGGCATCGAGAAGAAGGATCTGAACAATATCTGGGACCGCTATTATAAAGTGGATAAGGAACATAAACGTCACCATATCGGTTCGGGGATCGGCTTATCGCTGGCCAAAGAACTCATCGAAGCGCACGGCATGGAGTGCGGGGTGGAGTCCTTGAAAGGGGAGTACTCCAAGTTCTATTTCGATATCGCAAAACAGTAAACCTGTAGAATTCTGCAGGTTTTTAATTTTATAATTATTTTTAGATGTGGGGGGGCCGGACAATGAAAATCGTACTTGATCACCTGACAAAGAAATTTATTTCCAGAAATAATAAAAACGAAATCGTGACTGCGGTCAATGACTTCAACTTCGAGATACCGGATGGCAAGCTGGTAGGCCTTTTGGGACCTTCGGGATGCGGCAAATCGACGACTTTGAATCTGATCTGCGGATTGGAGAAACCGACTTCCGGAAAGATCTGGTTCGGCGACCTCGATGTCAGTGAACTTCCGCCGGAAAACAGAGGCGTCGGCATGGTATTTCAGAACTACGCCTTATATCCTCATCTGAGCGTGAAGCAGAACATCATGTTCCCTTTGGAGAATCTCAAGGGAGACAAAAAGCTCAGCAAAGAAGTCATGGAGGAAAAGGTTCTGGAAGCGGCAAAGCTCGTGCAGATCGATACGCTGATGGAAAGAAAACCGAGCGAACTTTCCGGCGGTCAGCAGCAACGTGTCGCGATCGCAAGAGCACTGGTGAAAACACCGGGCGTGCTTTTGCTGGACGAACCGCTGTCCAACCTCGATGCCAGACTGCGTTTACAGACCAGGGAACAGATCCGCCGCATTCAAAAAGAGACCAACATCACGACGATCTTCGTCACACATGACCAGGAAGAGGCGATGTCGATCTCCGATCTGATCGTCGTCATGTCTGCCGGTGTCTTACAGCAGATGGGAAAGCCGCAGGAAGTCTATAATGAGCCGATCAACCTCTTCGTTGCGAAATTTTTAGGTACGCCGGCCATCAATGTCTTCGACGGCCATATCAAAGATCACAAGCTCTATATCGGAGATGACTGTATCGGCGAAAGGAACGCGGAAGATCAGGAGGTCTATATCGGCATTCGGCCGGAGGCCTTTGATCCGGATGAGAACGGATACTTCCACTGTCAGTTTGACCGTGTCGAGACGACAGGAAGAGATACCAGCATCGTCGCCCATCATGAACGCTGCATCTCGGATGAAGACGTAAGAGCCATCGTTTCTGCCGATGAAGTGCTCAACAACAAAGACGGTATCATCACCTTTTCCTTAAAACAGAACAAGGTCCATGTCTTCTCGAAAAAAGATGAAAGTGTGATCCGATGAATAAGAAGAACGATCTGAAAGGGTGGCTGTATCTGCTGCCGGCACTGTTATTTGTCGGTGTGTTCATGATCTATCCTCTGATCGATGTTCTGATCTACTCCGTAGAGGAAGGCTACAATTTCGCTTCCCAGGAATACTTCGGCATCGGTTTATACAACTACTCCTATGTCCTGCACGATCCTTATTTCCTGCAGGCTTTGAAAAACACCTTCATACTGGTCATCATCACGGTCCCGCTTTCCACAGGTATCGCCTTGCTGATATCGCTGGCCTTGAATTCGATCGGTAAGCTGAAAGATCTGTTTCAGACGATCTTCTTTCTGCCGTATGTGACCAACACACTGGCTGTCGGACTGGTCTTCATGATCCTGTTTAAAAAGACGGCTTATTCGGAAGGCCTGATCAATCTGCTGCTCAATACGTTCGGTATCGCGTCGATCGATTTCATCGAAGGGCCGTACTGGGCAAAAATGTTCGTCCTTTGTTTCTATACGATCTGGGTGGTACTGCCTTTCAAGATCCTGATCCTGACCTCCGCCTTGGCTTCGGTAAACAAGGACTACTATAATGTCGCAAGAGTCGATGGCACTTCGAAGTGGCGGATCTTCTATAAGATCACGCTGCCGATGATCTCACCGTCGCTGTTCTATCTGATCATCACCGGCTTTATCGGTGCTTTCAAAGCGTATTCGGATGTCGTTGCACTGTTCGGCATCGACCTCAATGCGGCCGGCATGAATACGATCGTCGGCTATGTCTATGATATGCTGTATGGCAATTCGGGAGGCTATCCTTCCTTTGCTTCGGCGGCAGCACTCATCCTGTTTCTGATCGTTCTGACGATCACGATGATCAACCTGATGGTATCCAAGAAAAATGTCCACTACAGATAACATGATGAAACAGATCAAGGATCTGGAAAGAAAAAGCAAGGCAAACAATGCGCTGTGGACGGCGCTGATCTTTGCATTGCTCATTTTCTGGGCGATCATCGTTCTGTTCCCGTTCTATTGGATGCTTCTGACTTCCGTGAAATCTTATGCGGCTTATAACGCCGAATATATACCGCAGTTTTTCACGCTGTCACCGACTCTGGAAAACTATATCCAGGCTTTTACGGCCGTTCCTCTGGCTAAATACTTCACCAACACGATCATCTTTACCGTCGTTACGACCTTACTGATGATGATCGTCGTCGTACTTTCGGCCTTTGCCTTTTCCAGACTGGAATTCAAAGGCAAAGATTTCATCTTTACTCTGTTCCTGTCACTGATGATGATCCCGAATGAACTGGTCATTATCACCAACTTCGTCACGATCACCAATGCGGGACTTCGCAATACCTTCCCGGGCCTGATCCTTCCAAGCGTTACCAGCATCTTCTACATCTATCTGCTCAAGGAAAACTTCGAACAGATCCCGGAAGAGCTTTACAAGGCAGCCAAGGTGGACGGAACTTCCGATTTCAAGTATCTCTGGAAGGTCATGATCCCGATCTGCCGGCCGACGATCGTCACCGTGCTGATCTTAAAAGTGATCGAATGCTGGAACGCCTACGTCTGGCCAAGGCTGATCACCGATGATGAGAATTATTTCCTGGTGTCTAACGGCATCCAGACGATCCGTGAATCAGGATTCGGCAGAGAGAACATCCCGGCGATGATGGCGGCAGTCGTCGTCATCTCGATCCCGCTGATCATCATCTTCCTCATCTTCCACAAGAAGATCATGGAAGGCGTTTCCCGAGGAGGTACCAAAGGATGAGAAAGATACGTTTTATTCTGCCGGCGATCCTGGCATGCATGCTTCTTTGCGGCTGCCACGGTTCGAAGGAAAGCATCTCCTTCGTTGTCCCGGAAAGCTTCGATGAGTCAAAGACCTATGAGATCTCTTTCTGGGCGAAGAACGATACCAACATCAATCAGGTCAACGTCTACAAGAAGGCGATCGCCGATTTTGAAGCTGTCTATCCGAATATCAGGGTCAATCTGAAACTCTATACCGATTACGGAAAGATCTATAACGATGTCATCACCAACATCTCTACGGATACGACGCCGAATGTCTGCATCACCTATCCCGACCATATCGCGACCTACATCACAGGAGACAATGTCGTGGTCCCGCTGGATGGCCTGCTGAAGGATGCAAGATACGGATTAAGCGGAAGCGAAGTGCGTTTTGAAGGACCTTCCAATGAGGAAATGGTCCCGGAATTCATGAAGGAAGGGATCATCGGCGGCACACATTACGCCTTGCCATATATGCGTTCCACGGAAGCGACATATATAAACAAAGATTTCGTGGAAAAGCTGGGCTACGAAGTACCGGACGTGCTGACCTGGGATTTCATCTTTGAGGTCTCGGAAGCCGCCATGGCAAAAGACAGCCAGGGGAACTTCCTTGTCAACGGGCAGAAGGTCATGATCCCGTTTATCTACAAGTCGACAGACAACATGATGATCTCGATGCTGAAGCAGCTCGATGCCCCATATTCCGATGAAAACGGCGATATCCTTATCTTCAACGATCAGACCAGAGACATACTGAAGCAGATCAGCGAACATGCCAAAAGCAGATCGTTTTCAACGTTCAAGATCTCATCCTATCCGGCCAACTTCTTAAATGCAGGCCAGTGCATCTTCGCGATCGACTCGACAGCCGGTGCGACCTGGATGGGTTCGCAGGCGCCTCTTGTCGATATCCCGGAAGAAAAGATCGTTCATTTTGAAACGGTCGTCCGTCCGATCCCGCAGTACGATCCATCGTATATCCGGATGATCTCGCAAGGTCCTTCATTGTGTATCTTCAACAAGGAAGATCCGCAGGAAGTCCTGGCATCCTGGCTTTTCGCCCAGTATCTGGTGACCAACGATGTGCAGATCTCCTATGCCAAGACGGAAGGCTATGTGCCGGTCTCGAAAAAGGCGATGGAGTCTGAAGAATATCAGGAGTATCTTGCCAAAGCGGGAAGCGATGATAACGAACATTACAGCATCAAGATCGATGCTTCGAAGCTTCTGATCGAACATACGGCAGACAGCTTCGTAACGCCGGTCTTCAACGGTTCGGCTTCTTTGCGCGATGCGGCGGGCAGCCTCATCGAGTCCACCTGCAAGGCGGTAAGAAGGAACGAAGTGATCGATGATTCCTTCATCGATGATCTGTATTCCGATACCTCTTCTCTGTATCACCTCGATCAGACAAGTGCTTCAAAAGGCAAGAGGGATCTCGGTCCTCTGCCGGTGACTTCCAAGGCGCTTCTCGGAGTCCTTGCATTGACGTGGATCTTTATCGGCGCATATTATCTGAGGATCTATCTGAAACAGTCAAAGAGCTGATGCGATCAGCTCTTTTTAAATCGTTTGTAAAAAGTGCTATCATAGTATTGTTCTCGGGGGAAAACCTGAGGAAGGGAGAAAAAATGAAAAAATTACTTACAGTTTTACTCAGCCTGCTGGTAGTCCTGACGATCGCCGGCTGCGCAAAGAAGGAAGAACCTGCTCCTGCACCGGAAGCTGAAACTCCGGCAGAAGAGACTCCGGCAGAAACTCCTGCTGAAGAAGTCAAGGTATCCACTTATGAAGAATTCGCAGCTCTTCCGACAGACGGTTCTGCAGTCGTAACGATCGAGGCTTACGTTCAGGCGGCCCAGAATTATGATGGCACTACAGCTTCTCTTTACTTACAGGATAAAGATGGTGCTTACTTCGTTTACGGCGCTCAGCTTTCCGAAGAAGATTACGCCAAGATCGTTGAATCCACTGATATGAAAGAAGGCTGGAAGGGTACAGGAAACGGTACGAAGGTCCAGGTCACCGGTACGAAATCCGAATGGTCCGGTGAAGTCGAACTGATGGATGCGACTGTAACTGTCATCGATGACGGTGACAAGTATATTGCGGAAGCTGCGGATATCACTGCTTCTTTACCGACAGATCCGGCTGCCAGCATGAACCAGAAGGTCGCTTTCAAAGATATGACTGTCGTTGCTGCCAATGATGCGGGCGATGCTTTCATCTACAACTGGGATGGCTCAGGCGTAGAAGGCGATGATGTCTACTTCAATGTTGAAAAAGACGGTATGACATATACGTTCCTTGTTGAATCCGCACTGTGCCACATCGGTTCCGATGTTTATGAAGCTGCAAGAGCTCTTGAAGTCGGCCAGACGATCGACATGGAAGGTTTCTTATACTGGTATGAAGGACCTCAGCCTCATATCACTTCCATCACTGTCAAGTAGTAGAAAAACATGGTTTTTAAAGGAAGAGAAATCTTCCTTTTTTAATGTAAATCATGTTTAAAATGAATGGAAAAACCTTATAATATATATGTAGTCATAAAATAGGAGGAAAAATTATTATGGCAGTAAAAGTTGCGATTAATGGCTTCGGACGTATCGGTAGATTAGCTTTCCGTCAGATGTTCGGTGCCGAGGGCTATGAAGTTGTTGCTATCAACGATTTAACAAGCCCTAAAATGTTAGCAAATTTATTAAAGTATGACTCTGCTCAGGGTGGATACTGCGGTAAATTTGGCGAAAATCTTCACACAGTTTCTTCTAAAGAACCTGAATTCGAAGAAGATGGCAAGACTGTAAAGGTTCCTGGTTCCATCACTGTTGACGGCAAGGAAATCACGATCTATGCTATGCCAAAGGCAGCTGACCTTCCTTGGGCTGAATTAGATGTCGACGTCGTATTAGAGTGCACTGGTTTCTATACTTCCAAGGCAAAAGCACAGGCTCACATCGATGCAGGCGCCAAGAAAGTCGTTATCTCTGCTCCGGCTGGAAACGATCTTCCGACTATCGTTTACAATGTAAACCACAAGTCTTTAACTGCAGATGACAAGATCATCTCTGCTGCTTCTTGTACAACAAACTGCCTGGCACCTATGACTCAGGCTCTGAACGACTATGCTCCGATCCAGTCCGGTATCATGACGACTGTTCATGCATACACTGGTGACCAGATGATCCTTGACGGACCTCACAGAAAAGGTGACCTGCAGAGAGCGAGAGCTGGCGCTGCCAACATCGTTCCTAACTCAACCGGTGCTGCAAAGGCTATCGGTCTGGTTATCCCTGAACTGAACGGCAAGCTCATCGGTGCTGCACAGAGAGTTCCGACTGTCACAGGTTCTACTACGATCCTCCACGCTGTCGTTTCCGGTGAAGACATCACTGTCGAAGGCATCAACGAAGCTATGAAGGCTCATGCCAACGAATCATTCGGTTACACGACTGAGAAACTGGTTTCTTCCGACATCATCGGTATGAAGTTCGGTTCCCTGTTCGATGCTAACCAGACAATGGTTTCCAAGGTTGCTGATGGCTGCTACTTAGTACAGGTCGTTGCTTGGTACGATAACGAAAACTCTTACACATCTCAGATGGTAAGAACGATCAAGTACTTCGCTGAATTAGGTTAATCAGTAATTCACAAAGAGTCTTAATCTGAAAAACTGACGGGTCTTAAGGCCCGTCTTTTTTGTGCCTGATCTTATGAAAAAAGCTGTCTTTCATAGGAAAGGGGATAACGATGGTATAATTCTAACGGAAAGGTTTGAACACATATGAATAAAGAATGGTCATTAGATGTTTTGTACAAAGGGTATGACGATCCCAAGTTTCAAGAGGATGAAAAGCAGCTCGATGAACTGATCAAAGAGTTTGTCGCATTTGCCGAAGACCTGAACGGCGATCCGAAAGACGTTTTGGTCAGATCGCTGGATCTTGTCGAAAAGCTGAACGGGAAAGCTTCCGATCTGTTTTCGTTTGCTTCATTGAGCCAGGCGACCAATACGTCGGACACCAAGGCAGCGGCGATCTTGGGAAGACTTTCTTCCAAGATGTCGGCACTGGCAGTACCGAATACGGCGCTTACGAAATATGTTGCCGGGCTGGAAGATCTCGATGCGGTCATCGCTTCCGATCCTTTATTGAAGGAACATGAATTCTATCTGAAGAATATCAAAGAAAATGCCGGTTACACATTGTCTCCGGAAGTCGAGAAGGTGATCTCCCTTTATGAGATATCCGGTTCTTCGGCCTGGTCGGATCTGCAGAGTTTCCTTACTTCGACAGTGCCTGTAGAATACAAGGGAAAGACGACGAGCCTCTCTGATATCCGGAATATGGCTTATGATCCCGATCCGGAAGTCAGGAAGAGTGCTTATGAGGCGGAACTGAAGTCCTATGATCGCATCAAAGATGCCATCGCATTCTCTTTGAATTCCATCAAGGCGGAAGTCATCCGCCATTGTGAGCTTCGCGGCTATGAATCACCGCTCGATGAGACGCTCAAAAATGCCCACATGAAGAAAGAGACGCTCGATGCTCTGCTGGGAGCGATGGAAGAATATCTCCCTAAGTTCTGGGAGTACATGAAGGCAAAGGCAAAGATGCTCGGTCATGAAAACGGGCTTCCGTTCTATGAACTGTTTGCGCCTTTGAAAGGCAACGAAAAAGAATACACGACGCAGGATGCCAGAGACTATCTGGTAGATCTGTTCTCCACCTTCGATGCGGAAGAGACCGAAATGATCGCAAGAGCCTTTGATGAGGCCTGGATCGATTTCTATCCGCATGACGGCAAAGTCGGCGGTGCATTCTGTGCCGAACTCAACAATCAGAAACAAAGCCGTATCCTGACCAACTTCGGCGGTCAGCTGGGCGATGTCATCACGCTGGCTCATGAGTTGGGCCATGCATTCCACAACTACTGTCTGAAAGACAACTCTTTATTGAACAGAGATGTTTCGATGCCGGTCGCTGAGACGGCTTCGACCTTCAATGAAGTCGTTGCCATGAATGCAGCGATCTCGATGGAAAAAGATCCGATCGCCAGAAGAGCGCTGATCGAAAACCAGCTGCAGGATGCCAACCAGATCATCTGCGATATCTATTCCCGATATCTGTTTGAAAGATCCGTCTTTGAAAACCGCGATAAGGAATTCATGTTTGCCGACCGTCTGTGCGAACTGATGCTCGATGCGCAGAAGAAAGCCTATGGCGACGGCTTGGATCCTGCATACTTACATCCGTATATGTGGTGCTGCAAGGGCCACTATTACAGCGGTCATTTGAGCTATTACAATTTCCCGTATGCCTTCGGCGGATTGTTTGCCAGAGGTCTGTATGCGAAGTATCTGAAGGAAGGGGAATCTTTCGTCCCTCTGTATAAGAAGCTGCTCAAAGCGACCGGTACCACGACCGTGGAAGGTGCTGCGGAAGTTGCCGGCATCGATCTGACGGATAAGGAATTCTGGCGTTCTTCTTTGCAGATCCTGGCAGATGAGATCGATGAATTCATCGAGTTATGCAAGGAATAAGACGATAAAGATCATCTGAATGACAAGGCGGGGATTTGGGAGATCCCCGCTTTTGTGTTACTATGACAAAGATGAGAAAAGGTATCTGCAACATCGTGTTCGATATGGGCAAGGTCATCATCGGGTTTGATCCCGATATCTTTATGGACCGCTGCAAGATCTTTGATGAAGATGATCGAAAACTCATCAGAAAAATGATCTACGATTCCCCCATGTGGATACAGATGGATATGGGCGACCTGGATGAAGAAAGGATGATCGAAAACGTCACGCCTTTGCTTCCGGATCATCTGAAGCCGCATGTCAGAAAGCTCATCGCCGGCTGGTGCGATCCTTTGATCGAGACAGAAGGCATGAATGAACTGATCCGTGGTCTGAAAGAAAAGGGGTATCGGATCTATCTGCTGTCCAATGCCAGTATCATGCAGAAGACATACTGGCCAAACGCAGGCTGTGCAAGGTATTTTGACGGTGTGGTGGTGTCTGCTTTTGAACATCTGATGAAACCGGATGAACGTTTCTATCAGGTCCTTTTGAACAGATATCATCTGAAGGCGGAAGAGTGTCTGTTCATCGATGACCGCAAGAACAATGTCGAAGCGGCAGCCGCCTTGGGATTCGATACGTATCTGTTCGACGGTGACAGCAAGGCGCTGAAAGACTACATCGAAAACTGAAGCAGGATGACCTGCTTTTTATGGCTTATAATGGAAAGGTACATTATGGAATATCTCAGACGATTGGATGAAAAATACGCTGATTCTTCTTTGTGGCAATTCGTGAAATTCAACATCGTTTCTTTCACGACCTCTCTGGTCCAGCTGCTTCTGGCAAATCTGCTTCCGCTGCTGTTCGATCCTTTGAAAGCGAAACTGCCTTTTATCCTCAGGCCTTTATTCGATCCGAAGGTCCTTTTTGATGGTCCGAGCCCTTATGTCATCGACGGTGTCGTGACCTGGGGCTATGTGCTTCCGTTTTTTCTGTCGAACTTTCTGGCAAACATCTACAGCTATTTCGTCAATATGAAGGCGACCTTCAAAGGCAAGGGTTCTTCCCGAAGCATGGCCATCTATCTGACTGTCCTGTTCGGGCTGATCTTGTTTTCGACCTGGCTGCAGGGAAGGATCTATGCAATGCTATCCAAAACATCACTTGCCTGGCTGGCAAGAACGATCGCCGTATCGGTCTGCGGTCTGATCCAGCTGGCTGTACTGTTCCCGTTAGAAAAATTCGTATTGTTCAAGGAGAAATGACATGTCAAAAGTATCTATCATCGTGCCTGTATACAACGGAGAAAAAAGTCTTCCCCGATGCGTCGAATCGATCATCGCACAGGATCATAAGGATATCGAAGTGATCCTGGTCGACGACGGGAGCCGTGACGATTCTTATAAGGTTATGTGCGGGTATGCGCAAAAAGATGAGCGCATCAAAGCCATACACAAGGAAAACGGCGGTGTGTCTTCGACCCGCAACCTCGCTTTGAAGCAAGCGACAGGTGAATACATACAATTTGTGGACGTCGATGATTTTCTGCCTTTCGATTCGACCAAGCTGATGGTAAGGGCGATGGAAGAAGAGGAAGAAGACTGTGACATGGTCATCGCTGATTTTTACCGGGTCGTGGATGACATGGCCTCAAAAAAGGGCTCGATCCGCAAAGGCGGTGTCATATCGATCGAGGAATATGCCGATAAGATGCTGCTGTCACCGGCTGATTTTTACTACGGTGTCCTTTGGAACAAACTGTATAAAAGATCGATCATCGAACAGAATCATCTGCACATGGATGAGGAGATCTCCTTTTCGGAAGATGCCATCTTCAACCTGCAGTATCTTCCTTTCGTAAAAAAGGTCTCGGTATTGAAATCGCCGGTCTATTACTATGTCATGACGGAAGGCTCTCTGGTGGCACAGAACCTCAACCTTTCCAATGCCGTCAAAATGAAGACGGCCGTGATCAGATACTACAATGATTTTTACAAGAAGATCTTCAGCGAAGAAGAATATGAGATCAGACGGCCGATCATCTACGGATTCCTGGTCTCGGTGAGTACGGATGCCCTGACGATCCCGATCATCAATGACGTCAAAAAGCTTTCCGATCAGGAAAACAACAGCTTCTATAAAGCCAGCAATATCGCATATGAACTGCAGTTCGAACGGCTGAGCACGATGACCTTTGAACGTTTCCTGGATACGGTCGCTTCAAGCAACTCCCTGGAACTGAATGATGTGAACATCCTTTATTATCTTTATAAAAAGAACGGCAGATGTTCCTTGGAGGAACTCACGATGGCGTGTGGCATCTCAAGCGCTTCGGCAGCCGTTTCTCTGGCAAAACTCGTAGCTTCCTCACGCGTGCATATCAGCGATCTGAATATCTTTGAAAACGATAAAGCCGTATATGAATATGTCTCCGGTGAACTGGACACACAGTTCGATAAGGCGGAAGAAGATTACCGTTCCCTTGTCTATGACGGACTGTCCAACCAAGACATCGCCGACTACGCAAGGATACGCAAACTGATCTTTGCGAATATGGAGAAGACCGTTATCAAAGAAAAATAAGTCGTACAGATAGGGGTATAATATTTCTATGAAAATGAAAAGCCGTATCCTGATGCTGCTGATCCTGGTATCGATGCTGGTCCTGACGCTGATCGGTGCTTTGAACCTGAACAGAAGTAAGGAAAGCGAAGAAGAGCCGATCCCCGAAGTGATCGTTGAGCCTGAAAGCGATACTGTTCCCGAGACATTCAAAGGAACGATCACAGACGAATATCAGGTCCCCGCGGAAGTCATGGATCTGATCGTCCGCTACATGGATGCGTATTACCGCAGCTTATATACACTGGAGCTTTCCGATGTGTCGGATCTTTTCGACAGCCCTCTCATGGCGAAGATCTCCGATCGGGCGATCGCTTTGGTCGTAGAGGCACATAAGGACCATGATTTCGATTTCACGATGAAAAAGGCGCACTACGATCTGACCGTCACCGATTATCGAAATGAGGGCGATACTTACTACGTTGATCTTCTGGAAGATGATACGATGTGTTTCTCTTTCCTTAACGGCATCGAATCCAAGACCTACGACATCGAAAACTATTTCACGATCAGAAAGACACAGGACGGTTATAAGATCGCCGATCTCGATAAGGTGCAGGGCTACTATATGACCTTCCATGATGATGCGCAGAATGAAGCGGAAGTCGATGAGATCTACGCGTATTATACGAAGCAGCTTTCCGATATGTTCACATACAACAGGGAAGTCCTCATACCGAAAGCCCAGGAAAAGCCTTATGTAAGTACGAAGTCGTTTGCCAAAGCTTATGACAGAAACAAGGCCGTCGCTTATGCCGACAAGTATCATCACGTCCGCAATCCTGTCTGGTACAACTTTACCGACGAAGGCGGCAATTGCCAGAATTATGCCTCCCAATGCATGCTGGAAGGCGGGATCGCACTGGACTATTTTGGCGAGGAACAGTGGAAGTGCTACGTCGAAGATCCAAACTACGAGCCCGAGATCAACGAGGAAGAAACGGCATATGGCCGTACGAGATCCTGGGTCAATGTCGGCTATTTCTATAATTATGCCAAGTGGAACGAAGGCAAGGGAATGGTCGCAGATGCCAACGTCAATCTGTATTATGCGCAGCCCGGAGACATCATCATCGTCGGAAACAACGGTCTGTCTCATACCGTCATCGTCTCAAAAGTCGTGGATGGCCATGTCCTGGTCAATTCCAACAGTATCGATATGAAAGACTATCCGGTGGAGGCTTACACGTATACGACGATCATGCTGATAAAGATCTTAGGAAGCAACTAGGCGGCAATGACCGCCTTTTTTAGTGGAGTGATAATATGGTGCCAATCATTAGCACTCTTATTGACTGAGTGCTATAAATGGGTATAATTAGGTATGGTAGGAGGAAAATTACTATGATAAAACCTTTGTATAACAACGTTTTATTGAAGAAAGTGGAAGCTTCCAATGAAACACAAAGCGGGATCATCATTTCCCAGAAAGAAAAAAATGAAGAATATGCACTCGTTGCAGCTGTCAGCGGATGCAAGGAGATCAAAATAGATGACAAAGTCTACGAGATGCCTTTAAAGAAAGGCGATAAAGTCATGTACAAGAAGTATTCCGGTACCGAAGTCAAAGACGGTGATACCGAATACATTCTGATCAAGGCAGAAGATATTCTGGCCATTGTAGATTAGGAGGCAAATTATGGCAAAGATCGTTAAATACTCAAAGGACGCCAGAGAATCCGTATTGAAGGGTGTCGATACACTGGCGGATGCCGTCAAGATCACATTGGGTCCAAAGGGCAGAAACGTCATCCTGGATAAGGGCTACGGTTCACCGCTCATCGTCAACGACGGTGTCACGATCGCTAAAGAGATCGAATTGGAAGATACGTTTGAAAACATGGGTGCCAAGATGATCTATGAGGTCGCCAACCACACCAATGATTCGGCAGGTGACGGTACGACCACCGCTACTTTGCTGGCACAGTCCATGATCCACTACGGCCTCGATGCCGTTGAAAAGGGTGCCAATCCGGTACTGCTGAGAGAAGGTATCGATCAGGCAGCCAAAAAAGTTTCCGAAAAACTGCTGAACAGTGCGAGAAAGATCGATTCCGCAGCTGAGATCGCCAATGTTGCTGCGATCTCCTCAGGTTCCGAAGAGATCGGCAAGATCGTTTCGGAAGCGATGGAAAAAGTCGGAAAGAACGGCGTCATCAATGTCGATGAGTCCAAAGGTTTCGATACTTCCCTGGAAGTGACCGAAGGCTTACGCTATGACAAGGGCTATGTTTCACCGTATATGGTTTCCGACAGAGAAAAGATGCAGGTCGTCATGGAAAATCCGGCGATCTTGGTCACGGATCAGAAGATCACGACGATCCAGGAAGTCCTGCCGGTCCTCGAACAGATCGTTCAGGCCAACAAGCCTTTGCTGATCATCGCAGACGATCTTGAAAACGAAGTCGTTTCCACATTGATCGTCAACAAACTCAGAGGTACCTTCAATGTCGTTGCGACCAAGGCTCCGGGCTTCGGTGACAACCAGAAGGCCAACCTGCAGGATATCGCGATCCTGACCGGTGCGACATTCGTTTCCAAGGACCTGAACATGCAGCTCAAGGATCTGAACATGAAAGACCTCGGTTCCGCCAAGAAGGTCGTAGTTGAAAAAGATCATACGACGATCATCGACGGTACGGGTTCCAAGAAAGCATTCAAGGAAAGAGTTGCCGAGATCCAGAACCTGATCGAAAGAAGTACTTCCGATTACGATAAGAAGAACCTGAAAGAACGTCTTGCCAAACTGACCAATGGCGTTGCCGTCATCAAGGTCGGTGCAACGACGGAATCCGAGCTCAAAGAAAGAAAGCTCAGGATCGAAGATGCGCTCAACGCAACGAGAGCCGCGATCGAAGAAGGTATCGTTACCGGCGGCGGCTGCGCACTCATGAGCATCTACAAAGACCTCAGGGAAAAGGTGAAATCCGATGATGCCGATATCCAGAAGGGTATCAACATCGTCTTCAAGGCGCTGTCTCAGCCTCTGTACCAGATCGCTGAAAACGCCGGACATTCCGGAAAAGACATCGTCGACAAACAGCTCGCGCAGAAGAACAACATCGGCTTCAACGCCAAGACCGGTGAGTGGGTCGATATGTTCAAATCAGGAATCGTCGATCCTTGTAAGGTCACAAGGTCAGCACTCCTCAATGCCGCAAGCATTGCCGGACTTCTGATCACGACCGAAGCTGCAGTCGGTACCATCAAGGAACCGGAACCTGCTATGCCGGCCGGCGGAATGGGCGGAATGTACTAAACCCAAACTGATACAGGACTCCCGGAAAAGCTGTAAAAGCTTCTTCGGGAGTTTTTTATGTTATACTTGTAAAAAATTATAGGAGGTATCCATATGCCACCTGGACTCGGCCCGCGGGGTTTTCTTACCGAAGAAGAAAAGAAGAACGTTCCAAAGCTTTCCAAAGAACTGATCATCCGTATACTGAAATATCTGCTGCCATACTGGCTGCAGCTTCTGATCGTGTTTGCGATCATCATCCTGTCTTCGGTATTGGGTCTTCTGCCGTCTTTGATCACTGCCAAGATCATCGATGAGGCCATATTGGGAAAAGATCTGGCCCTTCTTGTCAGACTTGTCGTTCTGTCGATCGTCACCCTTGCGGTGTCCAATGCGGTAGGGGTCTTGGAATCCTATATCAATTCCTGGGTCTCACAGAGGATCGTATACGATATGAAGAACGAGATGTTTTCGCATCTTCAAAGGATGCCGCATTCCTTCTTCACTTCCGAGAAGCAGGGCGACATCATCACGAGGATGAATTCCGACATCTCCGGCGTTGCGACGGTCATCTCATCGATTTTGACCAATATCATTTCCAATGTCTGTACGGTCGTTACGACGATCGTCGCATTATTCAATATCGATGCTAAGCTCTCTTTGATCGGCATCCTGGTCATCCCGCTGCTGGTACTTCCGACCAAATCAGCAGGCAAGAACCGCTGGCAGCTTCTGTCCCAGTCCAGGGCAAAAACGGATGAACTCAACGATGTCATCAATGAATCGCTTTCCGTTTCCGGTTCCCTGCTGATAAAGCTGTTTACGCAGGAAGAAGCGATCGACAAGAAGTTCGACGACATCAACAAGGAAGTCATCGCTCTTTCGGTAAAGGAATCCAGAGCCGGCAGCTGGTTCAGGGTGGCGATGGGCATCTTCACGAATCTTGGTCCGTTATTGATCTATCTGGCCGGCGGTTATCTGATCATCGCCATGAACGATACGGCGATCACGGTCGGTACGATCACGGCGACCGTCAATATGATCAACCGTCTGTACCGGCCGGTCGAATCCCTGCTGAACGTATCGGTCGATCTGACCAGATCGATGGCTCTGTTTACCAGGATCTTCTCTTATCTGGATATGGAACCGGCAGTGAAAAACAACAAGATCACCGTCAAACCGAATCTTTCCGAAAAGACGGATATCGAATATGATGATGTGGTATTCTCGTATTCGGAAGATGTTCCTTTGATTAAAGACCTCTCGTTCAAAGTCCCGTCCGGCAAGATGTATGCGATCGTCGGACCTTCCGGATCCGGAAAATCCACGGTCGTCAACCTTCTGCCGAGGCTTTATGATGTCAAGGCGGGAGCCGTCAGGATCAACAATTTCGATGTCCGTGACTTCGATCTCAAATATCTCAGGTCCAATATCGGCATGGTCACCCAGGAAGCCTATATGTTCAACGGCACGATCAGAGAAAACCTGCTGTTCGCTAAGGCAGATGCAACGATGGAAGAGATCGAAAAGGCATGCAAGATCGCCAATATCCACGATTTCATCGTCTCACAGCCCGATGGCTATGATACGCAGGTCGGCAACCGCGGCCTGAAACTTTCCGGCGGTGAGAAACAGCGTCTTTCCATTGCCAGAGTCATATTGAAGGATCCCAAGATCCTGATACTCGATGAAGCGACGTCTGCGCTGGATTCGATCTCCGAATCTTCGATACAGAACGCATTGGATGTGCTCATGAAGGGAAGGACCTCGATCGTCATCGCTCACAGACTTTCAACGATCCTGCAGGCAGACAAGATCCTGGTCATTTCCGGCGGAAAGATCGTGGAAGAGGGCAAACATGAGGAACTGATCGCCATGAACGGTGTTTACAAGCAGCTGTATGAGACGCAGTTCCGCAAAGTCATCTCGATGGAAACGGGGAAAGAATGAAAATAATTTACATATTCTGATAATTATTTTCAGATAATGTAAATATTTCACAAAGATTTCACAAAACTATCGTATAGTATCAGTGTAGAAAGTTTTTCATTTTTAATCCTTGAAAGATTATAGGACGGAGTCCTATTTTCTTTTGTTTTGTGTATAATATTAGTTGTGGCCCCATAGTCTAATGGATCAAACAATCCCCTCCTAAGGGATAGTTACAGGTTCGATTCCTGTTGGGGCCGCCACTTTGAATTGAGGACAGAAGTCCTTTTTTTGTTGTTTTGAATGTGGATGATATTGGCCTTATAATGTGAATATGCGAAGGAACAGAAAAGATCTCCATCTGGAAAAGCTGAAAGGCGGTCTTGATCGCTCGGATTGCGAAAAGATCGATGCGTTTTTCGATGAGGTCACTGAGAATATCGAACTTCCGATCCTGTCAAAGAGCCTTCTGATCGATCATTTCATCAAAGGTTTTGAATTCTATCTGGAAAAGGGCAGGTCTGTTGAAGAGGTCTGTGAGATCCTGGATGTGAAGAATCTGGGTTCTTTCTATATGGGGAACAATCGGAAGAATTATTCTCTGGATAATGCGGCGATCATCTATCCTCTGGGGATGAAATACGGACAGATGCCGATGTTCCGCCTTTCCGCCGAACTCAAGGAAGAGGTGGAACCGGTGCTTTTGCAGCTGGCGCTCGATTTTACGATCAAACGTTTCCCTTGTTTCTCGGCAGTCATAAAAAACGGTTTCTTCTGGCACTATCTGGAGTCGGTCAACAGTGTCTATCTTGTCGAGGAAGAAAAGGATATCCCCTGCAAACCGATCTCGATCATCCTTCGTTCCTACCGCTCTTTCCGTGTCCTGTATTACAAGAAGCGTGTCTCTGTCGAATTCTTCCATGTACTGACGGACGGAAGCGGCGGTATGACTTTTTTAAAGACACTGATCGGCGAATATCTGCGCTTAAATGGGAAACAGATCCCATATGAAGAAGGCGTCCTTGACATCAATGAAGATGTGAAGGATGGAGAACTGGCCAATGAGTTCAAGAATGCCAAAGGCGATGCGTCTTTGTCGACGTTCGTGGATAAGAAATCCTTACAGATCGATGGCAGGATCATGAAGTCCCACATCAGCAGGATCGTTCATTATGAAATGGATGCATCAAAACTCAATGAGACCGCGAAGTCTTACGGAGGCACGGTCACTGCCTATATCACGGCACTGCTGTTTCTTGCGGCGAAGCGCTGCATCAGTAAAAAAGAAGGGATCTTCAATATCCAGATCCCGGTCAATATGCGCAAATTCAACGGTTCCAATACCCTGAGGAACTACTCGATGTATTTCAATGCGTCCGAAGACATCGCGGACATCGGCGATAAAAGAAAGCTGGTTCAAGACATCGATGCCCAGATAAAAAGAAAGGGGTCGGAAGAGATGATGAACCAGATGATGAAGACGACCGGCAAGCTGATCAGCTCGCTTTCCTATGTTCCGCTGTTTCTGAAGGTCCCGATCATGCAGAATATCTACGGCTATCTGGGCAACAGCATCATCGGCCTGACCTTATCCAACCTGGGAAGAGTGAAGCTTCCTGAAACGATGAAGGATGAGATCTCAAAACTGTATTTCGTCATGCCTCCGGGCAAGCCGAACCGGGCAACTTCGACACTGGCGACCGTGAATGATATCTGTATCTTTTCTTTCATGCGCAACAGCAATGATCCTTCGATGGAGAACATCCTGCTGCAACTGCTGGAGGAAGACGGCTTGGAAGTGTTTGTGGAAGGGAGCATCGAATATGAATCCTAAGATCATCTATCCGATCCCGGAAAGACTGGGATCCTTCTATAAGACGCTTCGTAACATCGCCCGTATCTTATTCATCGCGGCAGCTTTGATCTGTTTCCTGGTGAACTTCCTGGTCAAGGGAAAGGCGTGGTCTTTGATCGTCGGCTGGACATTGTTTTCCTTGTGGCGTCTCATCTTTTCACTGAAGCTGGTCGAATTCTCGATCTATTCCCACGCCAACAAGGTGACCTTCTATATCGTCATCCTGCTGATACTGATCGATCATTTCCTGTCTCCGGGCTGGGCACAGACCGTCATCCCGATCGTATTGTTTGCCGATCTGCTGGTGATGTTCGTGATCTTCTTTGCCATGTATGACCGCAAGGACCGTCATCTGATCTCGATCGTTTTGCTGGGACTGTTCAACCTGATTTCCATCCCGTATTCGATCCATTCCTGGCCGATCGATAACTGGATCGCTTTCTCTTTCCAGATCGCTTCGATGGCTCTGTTCATCGTGATGCTGCTGGCAAACAGGAAACAACTGCTCTATGAGATCAAAGCAAGGTTCTCAACGGATACCAAGTGATTTTCACTTTGATGAAAAACAGTTTATACTTGTAGGTGGAGGAACACAATCATGAGCAATAAATATGCAGGAACAAAAACTGAAAAGAACCTGGAAGCTGCTTTTGCAGGAGAATCCCAGGCCAGAAACAAGTACACTTATTTTGCATCCAAGGCAAAAAAGGAAGGCTATGAGCAGATCTCTGCTTTATTCCTGAAGACAGCCGAAAACGAGAAGGAACATGCCAAGATGTGGTTCAAGGAACTCAACGGCATCGGTTCCACTGCGGAAAATCTGAAGGCTGCCGCAGATGGCGAAAACTACGAATGGACTGACATGTATGAAGATTTTGCCAAGACAGCGGAAGAAGAAGGCTTCCCGGAGCTTGCCGCAAAATTCAGACTGGTCGCCGCCATCGAAAAGCACCATGAAGAAAGATACAGAGCATTGTTACACAACGTTGAGACCAAGGCCGTCTTCGAAAAATCCGAAGTCAAGGTCTGGGAATGCCGCAACTGCGGTCACATCGTCGTAGGTACCAAGGCTCCGGATGTCTGCCCGACTTGCAACCACCCGCAGTCTTACTTCGAAGTCAACGCCGAAAACTATTAAAGGATATGCGAACAAGGCAGGAGGAGATCTCCTGCCTTTTTTTATTCTGCAAGAGGAAGAGTATAATAGATTCGTATGAAAAAACGGGTCGACCTTCACTGCCACTCCAATTTCTCGGATGGCACCCTGACACCTGCACAGCTCGTAAGACTTGGTGAAAGACAAGGCCTTTCGGCACTGGCTCTGACCGATCACAACACTTCTGACGGTCTCAGGGAATTCATGGAAGCGGGAAAAAACAGCGATCTGATCACGATACCGGGCTGCGAGTTTTCGACCGAATGGAAGGGGAAAGAGATTCATATCGTCGGATTGTTTTTCCATGAAAAGTACTGGAACGAGATCGATGACTTCGTCGAGCTCATGCATATCGCAAAGCGCAACAGCAACATCATACTGATCGACAATCTGAACAAGGCAGGCTACCATCTGACTTTTGAAGAAGCGGCTGCTCTGACAGACGGGGAGGATTTCAACCGCACCCATATCGCCAGAGTCCTCTTGCAGAAAGGCTATGTGTCTTCCGTAGCCCAGGCCTTCGATGACCTGCTGAAAGAGGGGAAGGGATTCTACTTCCCTGCAAAGAAGATCACTTCGATGGCCGCCATCCGTTTCATCAAAGTCTATGGCGCAACAGCCATCATGGCACATCCGTTACTGAACCTGACCTATAAGGAGATGTTGGAATTCTTGCCGCAGGCCAAAGAGGCAGGACTTGATGCCATCGAAACGCAATATACGGAATTTAATGAAGAGATGCGTCAGACTGCGGTATCACTGGCACAGAGCTTCGGATTGAAACAAAGCGGCGGTTCTGACTTCCACGGGACCACGAAACCGGGCATACAGCTGGGAACGGGAAGAGGCAATCTTTTCGTACCGTATGAATTCTACGAAGACTTGCTGGCATGTTCGAACTTCTATAAATAAAAAAAGAGTTTCAGAACTCTTTTTTAAATGCTTTGAAAGCGGATATCCGGGATCAGCAGGGAAGCGACCTTATCGTAGCTTTCCGCATCCTTGCTGGCAAGATAGATCCTTTCACCTGTCTTCTCTACACTTTGAACATCATCATCTTCAAGAAAAGCTTTCAGATCATCGATGACACAGCGGGAAGAAGACACGAGTCTGAGATCAGGGAAGATCTCGCTGATCAGCTCGGCCAGGATATCATAGTGCGTACAGCCAAGGATCAGTGTATCGACATGTTTATCGATTAGCGGATCGATGTATTCGTGAAGCTTTTCCTTCATCGCCTTCTTATCACTGATGAAGGCTCCTTCTTCGATCATCGGCACAAGATCCGGACACGCCATCGGGAAGACCTCTGCTTTTTCATCGAGATCATGGATCTGTTTTTCATAACGGCCGGAGGCGATGGTGGATGTCGTTGCCAATAAGCCGATCTTTTTGTTTTCCGATGTCTTTACGGCTTTTCGGGCAGCCGGAGCGATCACGCCGAAGATCTTCAGATCGTGGACTTTACGGGCAGTGTCGGAGGCATTGGAATCGGATGTGTTGCAGGCGATGACAAGTGCCTTCAGATCGTATCGTTTCAGTATATCGATGTTCTCCAGGGTATAGGAAATGATCTGTTCCCTGGTCTTGGAACCGTATGGGATATGTTTGGTATCTGCGAGAAATACGATGTTTTCCTGCGGCAGTTTTTCGATGATCTGTTTGACGGTGGTCAGACCGCCCAGACCGGAGTCGAAAACGCCTATGTATTGCTTCTTCATAAGGAATTTACGATCTGTTTGAAATGTCTTCCTCTTTCTTCGTATCCGGAATACTGGTCAAAACTGGAGGTGGAAGGCGACAGCAGGATCACATCTCCTTTTGCTGCATATTTCCTTGCCTCATTCACTGCTTGAACCAGATCATTGACGATGATCGCATCCGGGTCGAGATCTTTTGCGATCCTTTCGCCGGCAACACCGAAGCCGATGATCTTTTTGACACAGCTGAGGTGCTTTCTGGTGTCGGTCATATCCAGACCTTTTTCATAGCCGCCGACCAATAGGATGACGCCTTTTTCGAATGCATCGAGAGCCGTATTGGTAGCGTCCGTGTTGGTCGCTTTGGAATCGTTGTAATAAGAGACGCCGTCAAGTGTCCTGACATATTCGATGCGGTGTTCGACACCCTTGAAAGCATCGATGGTCTTGCAGATATCTTCGTTGGATATGCCCAAGAGCTTTGCGGCCGTGATGGCAATGATGATGTTCTGCAGGTTGTGACGTCCGACGATATGTACGTTGGATAACGGCAGCACTTCTTCATTGTTCACATACATGGATCCGTCTTTGATGAAAGAATAGGTATCGGTCCTGTTTAGGGAGATACCGTATCTCTTGCATACGGGCGGATATTTTTTCAGATATCCGGCAAGGACTTCATCATCCTCATTGACGATGAAGGCATCATCATCCTTCATGTTGCGGTAGACCTCGGTCTTGGACTTGTAGTAGGCATCCAGAGAACCCATCGTTTCGATGTGGTCCGGGGTCAGATTGATGATCGTAGCGATCTGCGGACGGAAGGTATCGATGTCGACCAGCTGGTGATTGGAGATCTCTAATGAGATGTAATAGCCTTCCTTTTCCATCAGGTCGTGTTCCAGGACAAGTTCACACAAAGGTGTGCCGATATTGCCGCCGACCAGAGCCTTGTCTTTGAAGGCGGTCTTGAGCAGCTCATACATCAGTGTGGTCGTCGTGGTCTTGCCGTTGGTGCCGGTGATCGCGATATAATGCTGCGGCTTTGAGACATCGAATGCCAGCTCGATCTCCGTGATGATGGGGATCTTTCTTTCGTTCAGGCGTTTTACGATAGGCGATACCGGAGCTACGCCCGGATTCTTGATGACCAGATCATAGTCTTTTTCAAAGACGGACATATCCTGGTCATAGATCGTTACGTCCATCTGTTTCAATATTTCGATGTCCTTTTCAGAAGGCATTTTTCTTTCGGAAAGAAAGATCTGCGCACCTAATCTGTGCAGGACTTTTATAGCGGCCATGCCGGACCTGGCCAGGCCGATGACCAAAACTTTTTTGTTGTGATATTCCATATCCCTAATTCTATCATTATTGTTGACTTATTAAAATGATTGCGCTTAAATGGATACTGATGAATGCTATCGTATCACTCAGTAATCCAGCGAGCGGATATTACGATGAAGTATTGGTCGAGAATATCGCAGGCAAAAATTGTTTTTCTTATTGCGATAACGCCAATTCTTTATGTGAGATGTGCGTCTATGACGACGGATTTTGTTTTTTCCGTCAGAGCGAAGACCACCTGCTGGAATTGCACTTGAAGACCAATCACTATGCAAAAATTACGACACCGGAGGGAATTTGTAAATTAAATGTAAAAGTGGTTGAATTTCAGATGAATAATGATATATTGATAGTGCATTACCTCATATCTGATGAGGAGAGGATTATTAGAATAAAGTATTGCTAGGGAGTAAAGTAGTAAAATGGCAAGTGCTAAGTCTATGACGGACATCGCTTACGATGTCATTTCAAAGAAAAAGCGTGCTGTTCAGTTTGTGAAGCTCTGGGAGGAAGTATCCAAACTTTATGGTGCGTCAAATGACAAAGTAGCGCAATTCTATTCTGATCTGACCTTTGATTCGAGATTTGCATCATTCAAGGACAACAAGTGGGATCTTGTGGAGCGCAGAAAATTTGCGGAATCCCATGTCGACCTGTCTGAGATCGAACTGGGTGATGACGAATCTGAGGAGATGGAAGAAGACCAGGATATGCCGGTCGACAATTCAGACGAATATTAATGGCTTGATAGGCTCCTATCGAGCCTTTTTTTGTATAATGTCTTTGATGAAATACATTATATTCGATTTTAACGGAACGATACTGGATGACGTGGATGTCTGCGTCAAAGCGGAGAATCACACCATCGAACATTTCGGTCTGGAAAGAGGGCCTTTAAGCAAGGAAGAGTACCTGCGCATCTTCACTTTTCCGGTCAAGAAATACTACGAAAATGTCGGCTTTGACTGGAACAGGAACCCGTATTCGGAAGTCGGCGCGTACTGGTTTGACTGGTATCGGGCTTTACGGGATGAATACAAAGTCTTTGACGGCGTGCGGGAAGTCCTTGAAGAATGTCATGAAAAAGGTTATCGCAACATCCTGCTAAGTGCTTCGAGCCTCGTGGAATTGAAAAAACAGCTCGAGGAGCTTGAGATCGCCGACCTGTTTGATGAGGTGCTGGGTATCGATAATATCTATGCCGGTTCAAAAGTGGATATCGCTTTGGACTGGATCAAAGATAAGGACCCGAAAGACTGTCTGATGATCGGCGATACGCTGCACGACCTGGAAACTGCGAAAGCGATGGGTGTGGAATGCGTCCTTGTCAGCAAGGGCCATCAGACAAAAGACATCCTGTTAAGTGAACATAATAAAGTCGTTGATGATATAAGAGAGGTAAAACTGCCATGAGGATAGGACAGTCAAAAGATATCCATAAACTCGTTGAAGGAAGAGATCTGATCATCGGCGGGGTGAAGATCCCGTATGAAAAAGGACTGCTGGGTCATTCGGATGCGGATGTCCTGTTACATGCGATCATCGAATCCCTGATCGGTGCGATGGGTCTCAAGGACATCGGAACGCATTTTCCGGATACCGATCCCAGATACAAGGGGATCTCTTCGCTGCTTCTGCTCGATGAGACGTATAAGATGCTGAAAGAAAACGGCTATAAAGTCGTCAATATCGACTCTCTGATCAATATCGAAAAACCGAAGATGGCACCGCATATCGATCAGATGCGTCAGAATATCGCAGAGCACTTACATTGCGATATCTCTCAGATCAACGTCAAAGCGACGCGCGGTGAAGGGCTGGGCTTCGTGGGAAGAGGCGAAGGGGCGATCGCTTACGCGGTCTGTCTGATCGACGAAGTCCTCTGATCCGTATCAAAAACAATCAAGGCAAGAAAAAAAGCAGTCTGTTGTTACAAACTGCTTTTTGTGTGAACCGATTAGATCTTGTTGTCGCAGCCTAAGACGTCGACGATCTTGTGCTTGACTAACTGCTTGATGTTTTCTCTTGCAGGTTTTAAGTATTCTCTCGGGTCGAACTTTTCAGGATGATCATTGAAGAACTTTCTGATCGTACCGGTCATGGCAAGACGCAGGTCGGAGTCGATGTTGATCTTGCAGACAGCGAGCTTGGAAGCTTCTCTGAGCTGCTGTTCAGGAACACCTACAGCATCCGGCATGTTGCCGCCGTTTTCGTTGATCATCTTGACATATTCCTGAGGAACGGAAGATGAACCGTGTAAAACGATCGGGAAGCCAGGGAGTCTCTTCTGAACTTCTTCGAGGATGTCGAATCTGAGTGGAGGTGGTACCAGGATGCCTTCTTCGTTTCTGGTGCACTGTTCAGGTTTGAACTTGTAAGCACCGTGAGAAGTACCGATAGCGATGGCTAATGAGTCACAGCCTGTTCTTCTGACGAATTCTTCGACATCTTCCGGTCTTGTGTAAGAGGAATCTTCTGCGGAAACGTTGACTTCATCCTCGACACCTGCCAGTGTACCGAGCTCTGCTTCGACGACGACGCCATGAGCATGCGCATATTCAACGACCTGTTTCGTGATGGCGATGTTCTCTTCGAATGGTTTTGAAGAAGCATCGATCATGACGGAAGTGAAACCGTCATCGATACAGGATTTGCAGGTCTCGAATGAATCACCATGGTCTAAGTGTAAGACGATAGGAAGACCTGTTTCGATGCAGGCAGCTTCGACCAGCTTGACAAGGTAAGTTCTGTTGGCATAAGCTCTTGCACCTTTGGAGACCTGAAGGATGACCGGAGCGTTGCATTCTTTTGCAGCTTCCGTGATACCCTGAATGATTTCCATGTTGTTAACGTTGAAAGCACCGATCGCATAGCCGCCCTTATATGCTTTCTCAAACATTTCTTTTGATGTAACTAATGGCATAAAAACTATTCTCCTTTTTCTAACAACATTATAACGCAAAAAGTGATATATAATTTACTTATGAATTTAAAACAGGAACTTGTAGAAAAGGATTATTCGATCATCGCTTCCAACGGCTACAGTTCATATGACAGCGGCATCAAGCCGGTCATCGTGCCGATGTGTCAGGACATCGCTTTCTTCAAAGACTGCTGTGTTGCCGACAAGCTCATCGGCAAGGCTTCGGCGATGCTTCTGGTCTTATCGGGTGTAAAAAACGTTTACACGCCGGTGCTTTCCAAAGCCGGCAGAGAGGTCTTTGACAAGTACGGAGTGGCTTACGAGTATGATACGCTTGCCGAATACATCGTCAACCGCAAAGGGGACGGCATGTGTCCGATGGAGATGACGGTGAAAGATATCGATGATCCCAAAGAAGCGTTTGAAGCTTTGAAAAGGAAGCTGGCACTGTAAAACAGTGCTTTTTTATTATTATGTTGTATAATCAATAGGTATGAGTCTGATCGAAATAAAAAACGTTTTTTATCAGTATAACGAGACGAAAAAGGCGGTGAATGGCGTCAGTTTTGACGTAAAACAGGGCGACTATGTCACGATCATCGGACACAACGGTTCGGGCAAATCGACACTGGCCAAGCTGATCGCCGGTCTGCTTCCGGTCAAAAGCGGACAGATCCTCATCGACGGGAAAGAAGTCAATGAAGAAAACATCGCTTCCATCCGCACGAGGCTGGGAATCGTCTTTCAGAATCCGGATAACCAGTTCATCGGTTCGACCGTAAAGGACGATATCGCTTTCGGTCTGGAAAACAAGCTGGTCCCTTCGGAAAACATGGATGCGATCATCAATGAATTTGCGAAAAAAGTAGGACTGGAAGCCTTTCTGAATTATGAACCGCAGAATCTTTCGGGCGGTCAGAAACAAAGAGTCGCGATCGCCGGCATCCTGGCGATGAAGCCGGACATCATCATCTTCGATGAGGCAACTTCCATGCTTGACCCGAAAGGCAAGAAAGAGATCAAACAGCTGATGTATGATCTGGCTTCGGGAGATGATATCACGATCATTTCGATCACTCACGATATCGAAGAAGTCTTACAGTCGGATGACTGTATCGTATTGAACAAAGGAAAACTGTTCATGCATGACAAGCCGGAAAACATCTTCATGCATGCGGAGAAACTCAGAGAGATCGATCTGGATGTCCCGTTCATCGAAAAGGTGAGGGAGACGTTCGGAAAGCACAAGATAAAGCTTAAGGCGCAGGATCTGAAAGGAATGGTGGATGAATTATGCCGATCAAGTTCAAAGCGTTAAGCTACATCTACAATAAGGACATGCCTTATGCCCATAAGGCCCTCGATCATATCGACCTGAACATCCGTGAGAACGTGGTCACTGCCGTGATCGGCGAGACGGGTTCGGGCAAATCGACACTGGTCGAACATCTCAATGCCCTCCTTCTTCCGAGCGAGGGTTCTTTGGAGATCCTTGACTATGAGATCAGAGCCAATGAGAAGCAGAGGTTTCTCAAACCGTTAAGAAAAGACGTCGGTCTGGTCTTCCAGTTTTCGGAATACCAGCTGTTTGAAGAGACCGTCATCAAGGATGTGGCGTTCGGTCCGATCAATTTCGGTTTCCCGCCGCAGGAAGCTTTGAAAAGAGCTGCCGATGCCTTGAAACTGGTCGGTGTCGATGAGGATCACTTCGAAGTCTCGCCTCTGGAACTTTCCGGCGGGCAGAAGCGCCGTGTGGCGATTGCCGGCATCATCGCCTGTGACCCGAAGGTCATCGTTCTGGATGAGCCGACGGCAGGTCTTGATCCGCAAGGCGCCAAGGAGATCATCGAACTTTTCATCGATCTCAATAAAAAACAGGGGAAAACACTCATCATCGTCTCTCACGATAATGAGATGGTCTATAACTATTGTGACGACACCGTCGTCTTATCCAAAGGCAAGCTGGTCTATCACGGTCCGACCGATGAACTGTTTGCCGATAAGGAAAAACTGAAAGAATTCAATATGCTGGAACCGCAGATCGTGAGCTTCCGCAACGAACTGATCGATAAAGGCTTCAGATTATCCAAAGAAGCACGCACTCTGGATAAGATCGCCGAAGAGATCGCAAAGCAGGTGAAACGATGAACGACCTTGTATTCGGTAAATATATCCCGATCGATTCCGAGATGCATAAGCTCGATCCGCGTGCAAAACTGATCGGCTTGTTCTTAATGATCGGGGCAGTCTTCGTTCCGAAGAGCTGGTGGGTGTTCTTAGCGATCGCCTTATGTCTTGCGGTCGCACTGCTGATGGCGAAGATCGGCATCCGCATGATCGTACAGTCGTTCAAGCCGATGATCATGATGATGATCTTCTTACTTGTCATCAACTCCCTGACGATCCGTACAGGGGACATCTTATTTACGATCGGCAGTTTTGCGATCTATAAAGATGCCATATTCAATACCTTGTTCGTGATCGTAAGACTGCTGCTGATGATCTCGATCACCACACTGTTGACCGCGACGACGAATCCTCTGGATCTGACACTTGGCATCGAGTGGCTCCTGAAACCGCTGGAAGCGATCCGCTTCCCGGCTCATGAAGTCGCGATGATGGTGTCGATCGCTTTGCGTTTCATTCCGACGATCATCGAAGAGACGATGCGCATCATGAATGCCCAGAAGTCCCGCGGTGTCGATTTTGAAAACGGCAGGCTTTCCGAGAAGATCTCGGCCATCCTGTCTTTGATCGTTCCGTTATTTTCCGTGGCTTTTGAAAGAGCCTATGAACTTGCGGATGCCATGGAAGCCAGAGGCTATGTCCCGGGCGCCAAGAGGACCCGTTACCACGTCCTGAAGTTTCGTTTCAAGGATTATCTTTTCATCTTCATCTGCGTGGTGATCTTGGCAGGCTCCATCGCATCGAGATTTTACTTATGAGATACAAAGTCACTCTGGCATACGACGGAAAGAATTATGCGGGTTTTCAATCGCAGACCAACGCCGTTGCCATACAGGATATCGTAGAAAAGGCGATCGAAAGGGTGTTTGGCGAAAAGATCCGCATCGTCATGTCTTCCAGGACCGATGCCGGTGTCCATGCCCTGGGCCAGGTGTTTCACTTCGATTCCGATAAGGAAAAAGAAGAAGGGAAACTGAAGTTTTCTTTGAACAGCCTTCTTCCCGATGACATCCACGTCATGGAAGTAAAACAGGTCTCCAGAGATTTTCATGCCCGCTACAGCGTAAAGAAGAAGACCTACGAATATCTGATCAATATCGGCGAGTATGATGTCTTTCTCAAAGGCAGAGCTTACCAGTGTTTCTATAAACTCGATGTCGATCTGATGAAAGAAGGGGCGAAACTGTTTTTAGGCGAACATGACTTCACTTCTTTCAATACCTCTTCTTTGAAAGAGTATCCCAATCAGATCAGAAACATCACGGAGTTCTCCATCACGAGGAAAAAAGATCTCCTGAAGATCAAAGTGACCAGCAGCGGTTTTCTGCGCAATATGGTCCGCATCATGGTCGGTACTCTGATCGATCTGGGCAGAGGCAAGAAGAGCCTTGATGATGTAAAAAACATGCTGGAGAATCCAAGCAAGACCACCAGACGCTACAACGCCGATCCCAACGGCCTTTATCTGGTAAAGATTTTCTATTAAAATGAAAAATATGAACAGGAACATCGCAAAGACCATATCTGTACTGGAACTGATCGCAGCTGTGATCATGTATTTTGCGGTGGCCTACCAGTTCGATAATGACCCGGTCATCATGAAGATACTGCCGTATACGGATTTCGAAGCGACGCTGTTACGTCTTTCGATCTACATCATCCCGGGCATCAATATCATCGCCGGGATCTTCGGTATCACGTTCAATACCAAAGGCATCCTCTGCTTTGCCGGCGTCCTGGAACTGCTGGCAGCGTATCTGACGCTGTATTTCAAAGGCAAGAGCGATCTGATGAACGTCATGGGCATCGTGATGATCGTATTCGGTGTATTGTTCATCATCTGTGTCCTTACTCTGAAAAGTCCGAAAAAAGAAACGAAAAAGAAAAGATCCCGCTGAGGGATCTTGTTTTTTAAATGGTGCCGACTATAGGACTTGAACCTACCACCTACGCGTTACGAGTGCGTTGCTCTACCGGATGAGCTAAGTCGGCATCAGATCTTCAATGTGTAGCTTCCAAGATACGCAACTTTCTTCGAATAAGCGAATTCTTCCTTGGAACCGATTCTTATAATACCACGATTTTTGCAATCTGCACAAATTTGATCGATGATCTGTCTTTCCGCATCAAAAATATCGTCTTCGCTGTCACTCATCTTGAATAAGATCGTGCAGATATCGGAGAACCTGGAAAGACATACGGCATATACGAAAGGATCCTCCTTATAACGGCGAAGCGCACTGTAAAGGTTCTTGAGACGTTTGATCTCATTTTCTTTCTCTGCGATGTCTTCGACGAACTTGTAGTCGTTTCTGTGCTCGCTGATGTATTCTTCGAGCTGTCCGACACTTTCTTTGATCGCTCGTTCGCTTTTTTCAAGATCGAGCTTTGCGCCATAGCAGATGCCGTGATCTTTCAGACATTCAAAAAGTTTCAGCTTATCTTCGTCTTTCTTTCCCGAGGAAAGAGACCGGAAGGCGGAAGCATCTTCGATGCGGCAGATCTTCAGGATGATATTGGTATCATGAAGTCCCTCGACATGAGAGGCGACATCGGTTTCGTAAAGGAAGCTGTCGCTTTCTTTTTTATAGCCGAGCTCATCAAGAAGCTTTGCGACGGCCGTCTCCTCCGCCTTGAGCGGCGGTTCGATGCGAAGTGATGAGATGTTTTCTTTTTTCAGGTAGTCTACCAGCAATTCATGAAAACTCATCACCGTTTTGCGGTCATAGTAATTGATCAGAAAACCGTGCGGAACATGGCCTGTGAGCTTCCCGGAAAAGAAGGATCCTTTTTTCTTTAAAATCAGGCCGACGCCCTGGCAGATGCCCGCTTCATCCTCGAGTTCGAGGAAAGAAGCCTTTGCGCCTTTCGATACCATGTAGTCCGACCAGAAAGAGGTCTGATAGATACTGGTATCAGGTTCTGCGAAGGAGAATTCATTGAATTGTTTTGCATCGATCTCATGCAGTTTCATAAGTTCATTATAATATATTTTTTTTCGCAGATTGGCAGCTCCATGAAAGAAAAATGAATGTTTTTTTCATTGGAAAGGGCATTGCCCGAGATTTTCTTTACAAAAGCATCTAAATTCATAAAAATCCTTGATTATTAGGTTTTTTCGCATATTCTATGGTAGAATTATAACGTTTGAAATTAAGAAAGAAGAGAAAACGAAAAGAATGAAAGAAGTATTCGATTTTGATTTCTACGGTCGTAAGTTAAGCATCGAGACCGGTGAGATCGCAAAACAGGCCGGAGGGTCTGTACTGGTGAGGTATGGCGATACAGTCACACTGTCTACTGCCTGTGCCTCGAATGTTGCAAAAGACACTGATTTTTTCCCGCTGACGGTATCTTTTGAAGAAAAGCTCTACTCTGTCGGTAAGATCCCTGGCGGATTCTTAAGAAGAGAAGGCAGACCTTCAGAACATGCCACTTTGACGGCAAGACTGATCGACAGACCGATCCGTCCGTTATTCGCGGAAGGATTCCGTAATGAAGTTCAGGTCGTCAATACCGTTTTATCCACTGATACCGATTGTTCTCCTGAGATGTCCGCGATGCTCGGCGCATCTCTTGCCTTATGTATCTCCAACATTCCGTTTGACGGTCCGATCGCCGGCGTCAAGGTCGGTTATGTAGACGGACAGTTCGTCGTCAACCCGACAGTCGAGCAGATGTCCAGATCTCTGATCGATCTTACAGTCGCAGGTACCAAAGAAGCCCTCAACATGGTCGAAGCAGGAGCTAAGGAAGTCGATGAAGACCTGATGCTCGATGCACTGATGTTCGGTCATGAAAAGGTCAAGGAACTCTGTGAGATGGAAGAGCAGATCATCGCCAAGGTCGGCAAAGAGAAGATGGAAGTCGTCCTTTACGAGATCGACGAACGCGTCAAAGAGTATGTCAATGCCAATGGCAAGGAAAGACTCGAAAAGGCCGTTTCGATCCATGACAAACTGGAATCCTACAATGCGCAGGAATCCATCACCAACGAGATGAAGGAACACTTCACGAACGACAGCGAACTGTCTGAGAAGGAAGCTGACAAGCTTGCCAAGCAGACTGGCGAATATTGCACACAGATCATTGCCGACGAAGTCAGAAGACTGATCTCCGATGAGAAGATCAGACCGGACGGCAGAGCTCTCGATGAGATCCGTCCTCTGGATTCACAGGTCGATCTGTTACCGAGAGTTCACGGTTCCGCTATGTTCACCCGCGGTCAGACGCAGGTCATCTCGGTTACGACTCTTGGTCCTTTGGGAGACAACCAGATCATCGATGATCTGACGGATGTCGAAGAAAAGAGATTCATGCATCAATACAACTTCCCGCCTTATTCCGTCGGTGAAGTCGGCAGGATGGGTTCTCCGGGCAGAAGGGAGATCGGTCACGGTGCTTTAGGTGAAAGAGCTCTCTTACAGGTCCTTCCTTCAGAAGAAGAATTCCCATATGCGATCCGTACGGTCGCGGAAGTCGTTGAATCCAACGGTTCCAGCTCACAGGCTTCGATCTGTGCAGGTACGATGTCTCTGATGGCAGCCGGTGTTCCGATCAAGGCTCCGGTAGCCGGTGTTGCGATGGGTCTTATCCAGAATGGCGAAAATTACTCCATCCTGACGGATATCCAGGGTATGGAAGACCACTATGGCGATATGGACTTCAAGGTCGCCGGCACAAGAGAAGGTATCACTGCTTTACAGATGGATATCAAATGCAAGGGCATTACCAGAGAGATCTTCAAGGAAGCTCTGGCACAGGCTCACAAGGGCAGAATGGAGATCTTGGACAATATGGCTACGGCGATCGCTGAACCTAGAAGCGAAGTCAGCAAGTATGCGCCTAAGATGGTCACCTTCACGATCCCGACTGACAAGATCAGAGAAGTCATCGGTACCGGCGGTAAGGTCATCAACGATATCATCGACAAGTGCGATCAGGTCAAGATCGACATCGATGATGACGGCAAGGTCGTGATCTACCACACTTCCAAGGAAGCGATCGAAAAGGCGAAGGGCATGATCGATGAGATCACCAGAGAAGCCAAGGTCGGCGAGATCTATGATGCGACTGTCGTAAGACTTGAAAAGTTCGGCGCCTTCGTTGAACTGTTCAAGGGTACGGATGCACTCTTGCATGTTTCGAAGATCTCTCACGAGAGAGTCGACAAACCGGAGAGCGTCCTGAAGATCGGCGACAAGATCAAAGTCAAGGTCATGGAGATCGATGAGAAGGGCAGAGTCAACGTTTCTGCCAAGGAACTCTTACCGAAGCCTGAAAAGCCAGCCAAGAGCGAAAAGAGCGAAAAGGGTGAGCGCAGGGAAAAGAAAGAGTCCGTAAAAGAAGAAGTCAAGGAAGAACCGAAAGAGGAAAAGAAAAAACCGTTCGGTGAGATCCGTTTCTTCGGAAAGAAAAACTAAGCAATAAAAAATGATAGCTTGTAACTCAGCTATCATTTTTTTATTCTAGCCGATGATCTCGATGTCGTGAGGATAGTGATTCAGCACCTCACAGCCGTCTTTTGTGACGACGACAAGATCTTCGATGCGGCAGCCCAGGGTCTCAGGATCATAGATGCCCGGTTCAATCGAGAAGATGTTGTTTGCTTCCGTGAGATCCTTGAAGGAAGCGGAGACATCGCCATACTCGTGATCTTCGATGCCGATGAAGTGTCCCAGGCGGTGAGTGAAGTATTTGCCATACCCGCCGTTTTCGATGACGTCTCTGGCAGTCTTGTCGATATCGCAGAGCCTGACACCTTCCTTTACTTTTGCGGTAGCATCCTCGTTGGCTTTTCTGACCAGTTCATAGACATTCTTTTGCGCGTCGTCCGGTCCTTCTTTGAAGAAGAAGGTCCGGGTCATATCGGAACAGTAGCCCTGATAGACGCACCCTACATCGAAGAGGACCGCATCGCCTTTTTTCAGTTTCGTATCATCCGGCATGTGATGGGGATCGGCGGCGTTTCTGCCGAAGGCGACGATCGGTGAAAAGGAGTAAGCCTGCGCACCGAGTTCCTTATAGATATCGAGCATCTGGGCAGCGATCTGACGTTCTTCGACGCCTTCATAGACCAGCGTCTTGAATCTTGCCATGGCCTCATCATTGATCCTTGAAGAGATGCGCATCAGTTCAAGCTCTTTCTCATCTTTGACGGCTCTGGTCTTATCGACCGGAAGCGATCCGTCGACGAAGTCTCTGGCGATGCCCGCCTTGATCATCGGAAGTAAGAATCTTGCCGCCAGCATCTTATCGACGCCTAAGACATCATCTTTGGAGATCTTTTCTGATACGAGCTTTGTGATATCATCGCCATCGCTGTAGCTTACGATCTCAAGGCCTTCCATTTCTTCAAATGGGAACAGGGTATTCAGAAATAAGACTGGCGTTTCATCCTTCTTTAACAGCAGGCCGAGGAAGCGTTCGCCCGGATAGATGTGCCTGTTTATCAGGTAATAGATCGCGATCGGATCGCTTATCAGCAAGGCATCGCAATCCGTCCTTTTCAATACGTTTTCGATTCTGTTTTTATTCATAATGCCACCTCCTCATTTATTTTAGCTTTTTCTATTCCGCGGACAAGGAATACTCTTCGTATTATAATAGAACTATGCGAATGAGAAAGAAAAAATGGGTCCTTCCGTTTCTTGAACAGGAAAAAGAATATCTTGTTGAAGACATGAAAGGATTTGAAGAGGAAAGACCTCTGTATATCGAGATCGGCATGGGCATGGGCGATTTCATCACCCAGTCTGCCGCCCTTCATCCGGATATCTTTTATGTCGGATTGGAAAGAGAAGAGACCTGTGTTGCCAGGGCCATCAAAAAAGCCCGGGACCTCGATCTGAAAAACTTCAAGGTCTTACATGATGATGCGATGGATATCAGTGAGCTTTTCGATGAGGAAAGCGTGAGTCTGATCTATCTGCACTTTTCCGACCCCTGGCCGAAGAAAAGGACACACAAGAGGCGTCTGACCTATCCGACGTTTCTGAAAAGCTATGAAAAGATCTTGAAGAAAGACGGGATCCTCGTCTTCAAGACCGACAATCAGGATTTCTTTGCGGATTCCCTTACTTATTTCGAGACTTCCGCTTTTGAACTCTTGGAAAAAGATGAAGACTATTATAAGGAAGGCGAACCGATGACGGCGTATCAGGCGAAGTTCCATGCGGAAGGCAAGCCGATCTGTTACGCGAAATATAAGGTCAATAAGGTATAATGAGATGAGTATGAAGATCATAAGAAAGATGATATGCGCTTTACTGGTGCTGGCGTTATGCGGCTGTACGAGCGCAAAGAAATATACGTCATATACGATCTATCCGATCGGCTATCTGCTTTCCAGGATCGGCGGAAACAGGATCGAGACCGTCTCGATACAAAACCGCAATCTTGTCCAGTGTGCCAACCTTACGGAAGATTACCAGGACATCCTTTCCGATACGATGGTCTTATTTCATATCGGCAATCTGGAACCGTATATGGATCTTTATGATGATGAGATCAAGGCTTTGGGTGTCGATCTCAACGTCGGAGATCTTTCCATTCTGAACTGTCTTTACGAGTATAAACGATACACGCCGGTCATCGTCGACGGCAAGGTGTCTTTCGTGGAAGGCGAGTACTACGAAGGAGATATCTTCAACGAGATCGACATGTATGACCTCGACCCGTTCATCTGGCTATCACCAAGCGGCATGTACTGCATGGCGAAGGATGTCTATGAATACCTGTCCAACAATTACGTGGAACAGTCTTCCTTCTTCTCCGAGAACTACAAACAGGTCGCCGATGACCTGATCGCACTGGATGCTTCCTATCAGTCCCTTGCCAGCCGTCTGGTCAAGGAAAACAAGACGATCAAATTCGTCTCGATGACCGGATCCTTCGGCTGCTGGCAGAAAGACTTCGGTTTCCAGGTCTATCCGGTATGCCTTTCCAAATACGGAGCACTTCCTTCCGGCGCCCAGCTGGAAGCGATCAAGACCAGGATCAAGAACGATGATGTGCGTTTCATCGCCTATGAACCGAATATGTCCGAAGAGATGCTGGCACTGATGGTTTCTCTGGAAGATGAGCTCGGACTCAAGAGGATCACGCTGCACAACATCTCGTCTCTGACGGCTTCGCAGGTCGAATCGGGCAAGGATTATCTGTCGCTGATGTATGAGAATCTTTCGGTCCTTGAAAGCATCGCCACTTCCTCTTCTTCAAATCCGTCAGGAGTCCAATATACAGAAACGGAAGGAGAATAAATGAAACTTCTACTGATCGATGGAAACTCTGTGCTGTTTCGGGCTTTCTATGCGACGAGCTATGGAAATATCATGAAAACTTCAAAAGGCGTATACACGAATGCGGTATACGCTTTTGCCAATATGCTCAACAAGGCGATCAAAACGATCGAACCGGACTATTGTGCGGTAGCTTTCGACAAGGGCAAGCATACCTTCCGTCATGACTTCGCTCCTGACTATAAGGCAGGCCGAAGGGAGACGCCGGAAGAACTGGTCGGTCAGTTCCAGCTGGTCCGTGAGATGCTGGAGGCATACCATCTTCCGTATTTTGAATTCGATACGATCGAAGCCGATGACATCATCGGTTCCTTGGCCAAGAAATATCAGATCGAGACCTGTGTCCTTTCTTCCGACAGGGATATGTTACAGCTGATCGATGATACGACCAGCGTCTACGTGATGAAAAAAGGCATGTCCGAGATCGCAAAGATGGATGAGGCTGCCCTTAAGGATGAGTACGGGCTCAAGCCTTACCAGATCATCGACTATAAGGGTCTGGCCGGCGATAAGTCGGACAACATCAAAGGTGTCGAAGGCGTAGGTGATAAGACGGCTGTCAAGCTGCTTAACGATTACGATACCTGCGAAGGGATCTATGAACACATCGATGAGATCAAAGGCAAACTCAAAGAAAAACTGATCAAAGACAAGGATTCCTGCTTCCTTTCCAAGCGTCTGGCGACTATCAAGACCGATGTGGATATCGAGGGAGATCTCGAAGATCTGAAGCTTGCTATCGACGAAGAGGGAAGAAATGACTTCTTTGAAAAATACGAGATGTATTCTTTGATCCGCAAAGTCGAGAAAAAAGAGAAACAGGAAGAAAACAAGTCGGTAACGATCGTAAATGAAGTAAGTGAACAGCTTCTGAATGATGCTCTCATCTATTTTGTTTCCGATGAATTCTCATATTATCAAAGAAAGATCTATGGGGCTGCTTTCGCCAATGAAAAAGGCGTCGAATACATCAGCCTGGAAGATCTGAAAAAAGACGGGAAGGCCTTATCCTACCTGGCAAGCGACAGAAAGAAGTATTTCTTCAATCTCAAGGCCGTGAAACATGCGCTGGATCATAATGGGATCGTTTTGGGAGAAAACAATGACGACGTCTGTCTGATGTGTTTCCTTTCCAACAACTACAACAGCGATCTCAAGGCCATCATCCTGAACTACGGTCTTGGGCAGATCGAAGAACTCAAGGATATTTTCGGAACGGAAAAGAAGCCTCTTGAACCGACAGCTGAGCAGCTGAGCAGCTATGGCGGAAATATCGCTTCCTGCCTGTATCAGATCGCGGGAAAGGTGAAAGCCGAGCTTTCCGAAAAGAAGATGGAAGACCTCTACGGGAAGATCGAACTGCCTCTGATAGACGTACTTTATGATATGGAAAAGCAGGGCGTCTATTGCGATGAAGCCGAACTCGATGAGATCGCCTCTGCGACAAAGAAGAAGATCGATGTCCTGGAGAAGAGGATCTATGATCTGGTCGGCCATGAATTCAATATCGCTTCCACCAAACAGCTGGCGGAGGTATTGTACGGCGAGCTCGATCTGCCTGACCTCAAAAAAGGTTCGACGAGCGCTGATGTACTGGGAAAACTGACGGAGTATCATCCGGTCATTTCCGATATCCTGGAATATCGCAAATACACCAAGCTGTATTCCACCTATGCGGAAGGGCTGAAGAAATACATATGGGAAGACGGCAAGATCCACACGATCTTCACCCAGATGATCACGGCGACCGGCAGACTGTCGAGCTATGATCCGAATTTACAGAACATCTCGGTCAGAGACGAAGACGGCAAGGAGATCCGCAAGGCATTCAAGCCTTCCAAAGGCAATGTGCTCATATCCAGCGACTATTCGCAAGTCGAACTGCGCGTTCTTTCATCACTTGCCGATGAAGAGAAGATGATCGATGCGTTCAACAGCGGCATCGATATCCATACCAAGACAGCGATGGATGTCTTCGGCATGAAGAAGGAAGAAGTGACTGATCTTGTCAGAAGACATGCCAAAGCGGTCAATTTCGGTGTCGTTTACGGCATTTCCGATTTCGGTCTGGCCAATCAGACCCAGCTTTCCTTCAAGGATGCCAAGAAGTTCATCGATGACTACTTCCTGACTTATCCGAATATCCGCGACTACATGGATGCGCAGGTCGCTTTCTGCAAGGAAAACGGTTATGTCAAGACGATGCTCAACCGCCGCCGTTACATCAAAGAGATCAACGACAGAAACTATATGATGCGTGAATTCGGCAAGAGAGCTGCCATGAACGCTTCCATACAGGGTTCGGCTGCCGATCTGATCAAGATCGCCATGGTCAATGCCTATAAAAAACTCAAGGAAGAGGGACTGAAGTCCAAACTGATCCTGCAGGTACATGACGAACTGATCTTCGATGTTCCGGAAGAAGAAGTGGAAAAGATGAAGGAGATCATTCCTGAGATCATGACCAATGCCTATCCGATGAAGACGAGGCTCGATTCTTCACTGGCGATCGGCAAAGACTGGTATGAGGCAAAATAATGCCGGAACTGCCTGAAGTACAGACGGTATGCGATACGCTCGCTTACCAGATCAAAGATGCGAAGATTGTCGATATCCGGATCCTTTTCGACAAGATCATCGAAGGGGATATCGATGAGTTCAAGAAAAAACTCATCGGCCAGCATTTCCGCAGTTTCCGCAGAAGGGGAAAGTATCTTCTTATTGAGATGGATGACATCACCTTCGTTTCGCATCTGCGGATGGAAGGAAAGTATTACATCTTTGATAAGGACGATCCGCCTTTGAAACACGATCATGTGATCTTTTATCTGGAAGATGGAAGAGCACTTCATTATAACGATGTCCGCAAATTCGGCAGGATGTATCTGATCGAAAAACGCAGGGTCTATCGCAGATTCCGGGATCTGGGTCCGGAGCCTTTCTGGGACAGCTTCGACCTTTCCTATTGCAAGAGTTATCTTTCAAAGCGGAAAGCGCCGATCAAGGAAGTCCTGCTGGACCAGAGCTTCGTTGCCGGGATCGGCAACATCTATGCCGATGAGATCCTGTTCGCCTGTAAGATACACCCTTTAACAAAGGCGGATACTTTAAACGATGCGCAGATCAGAGATATCATCAAAAAGACCCGCCGCATCCTTTCAAAAGCGATACGGGCAGGCGGTACGACGATCCGTTCCTATACGTCGTCCCTTGGTGTGACCGGATTGTTTCAGATGTCTCTCAGGGCACATGATCAGAAAAACTGTCAGACCTGCGGGGCAAAGATCCGCAAGATCAAAGTTGCAGGCAGAGGGACCTATTACTGTCCGAACTGTCAGAAGGAGTCAGGATGAAGATCGCCGTTTCAGGAAGCATCGGGTCGGGAAAATCGACCGTTGCCGCATATATCAGGGAAAAAGGCTACGATGTTTTTGATTGCGATGAGGTAAACCGTAAGCTCCTTGAAAAAGGGGAAGAGGGCTATCGGGAAGTACAGAAGGCCTTTCCGATGTGTTTTGACGAAGAGAGTCTGAACAAGGAAAAGCTTTCAGCCATCGTCTTTGCGGATGAAGAAAAGAAGAAACAGCTCGAAGCGATCATGCATCCGCTGATCTTAAAAAGGCTGTTTGAAAGGAAAGATGATCCTCTGTTTGCGGAAGTGCCGCTTCTTTTTGAAGCCGGCTGGGAAAAATATTTTGATACCAGCCTGCTGGTCGTGACGGATGAAGACCTGCTGATCGAACGGCTTATCTTAAGAGGCCTTTCGAAGGAAGAGGCCGCCGCAAGACTGAAGAGTCAGATGAGCGTGGCGGAAAAGATAAAAAGAGCTGACAAAATCATATATAATAATGGTAGTTTGGATGACCTCTATCGGCTGGTCGATGACTGGCTTGAAGAAATATTATGTTAGGAAAAGACCTTTATAAAATCGAAGTCAATACGGAGCTTTCCAATGAGAGACTCAGATCTCTGGTCTTTTTTTATGGTCCGCTGATCGGAAAAGAAGCTTTGGTCATGTATGAATATCTCGTCTTACGGGGCAACCAGACCGCTTTTGAGGAGATCAACTCACTTCTGATGAACCTCAATCTGTCGATCGATGATTTTGAATTCTATTGCATCAAGCTCAACGAATACAGATTGTTGAAGACGCTCAAGCAGGACAACCGCTATATCTTTGTGTTCAACGATCCTCTGGAAGTGAAACAGTTCATCAAAGATGACATCCTGGTGCGTGATTTCATCCTGAAGACCAGCGGCGAGTATTATCGCGAACTGACGTCCGACATTTATATGGAATCCGATCATGCGGGATTTGAAGATGTTTCGCAGACCCTGTCTCTGGATACTTTGCAGGACTGGAAAGCGGAAGACGAATCTTATCTGAAGAAGAAAGAAGTGCGCAGATACGAGTTTCCGACGATGTTTGATGTCAATGTCTTTCTCAAGGACATCTCTTCCAATCTGCTGCCGATGCGTTTCAGAACACCGGAGAATATGAAAGAGCTGGCGACCCTTGCCGACTTATACAATATCTCTTATGACAAGATGCGCACATATCTGCCCAGAGTGGCCAGGACCGATACCAATGAGTTCGATCTCAAGGAACTGCGCTACCTGTGCATGAACGCAAAAAGCGAATATAAGAAGATCGACGGCGATCCTTACGATACGCCTTGTCTCAATTTCCTGATGTCTTTGCAGGGAGGCAAGGAAGTCACGGATTATGACAAAAAGATCATCTACCGTCTATCGCAGCGTTACCATCTCTCGGTTCCGGTCATCAATGTGCTTCTGGAACACGGACTGAAAAACTGCAACAACTCCCTGATCGAAAACTATCTCTATCCGATCGCTTCCGATCTGCACCGCAATGATATACTTACTTCTGCTCAGGCACTGGAACGCCTGAACAGACCATATGAAAAGAAGAACAGGCGCGAGGAAAAACTTCCGGTCTATGATACCAGCGTCAATGAGACGATGAGCGCATCGCAAGAGGAAGAGCTTCTTAGACTGATGGGTAAAAAATGAACGAATTCGAACTGATCAAAAACGATGAACATCTTTCAAAGATCTGTGCGGATGATGACTGCATCAAAGATCATCTCTCACAGTTTTTGAGGGTCTATGATTCAAGAAAACTCTGTAAGGACTGTCCGGGTCTTTTCGCCTGCAGGCAGAAAAGCAAGGGACAGAGGCTGGATTTGCGCTATGAAGGGGTCCTGTTTGAAGAGATCGAGTATTGCGCTTATGCGACGAAAGTCAGAAACCGCAAAGTCATATTGGACAGATATACCTATTGCGATGTTCCTGACAATCTGGCAGGTATCGATCTGGAAAACATCACATACACTCCCGAGCAGAAGCAGCTGTATCTGAAGCTGGCTGCCCTGTTGTATGAAAAAAGTGATAAGGGATTATACATCTACGGCGACTTGGGAACAGGCAAGACCTATCTTTGTACGGCTCTGGCCAATTCTCTGGTGAAGCAGGGAAAGAAGGTGGCTTTTGTGAAAGTTTCCAACTTCTTCAATGAGATGAAGTCGTATTTCGGGACGGATGTCGAGATGATCGACAAGAACATCAACCGTCTCAAGAGGGCCGATTATCTGTTCTTCGATGATATCGGTTCGGAAGCCGTTTCGGAATTCGTCAGAGACGATATCCTGTTCCGCGTCCTGGACTACCGGCTGGAGAATAAGCTGATCACGATCTTTACTTCCAACCTCAGCAAGGAAGAACTGCTGAAGCACTATCAATATGACAGAAAAGAAAAATCCAATCTCATGAACGCCAGAAGGCTCATGGAAAGGATCGATATCCTGGCAAGCGACTTCGTCCTGTCAGGGAAAAATATGAGGAGGGAATAAATATGCTGAGAAAAATTGGTATCCTTACATCCGGCGGTGATTCACCGGGCATGAACGCTGCCATCCGGGCAGTCACCAGATCTGCGCTGGCCAACGGCATCGAAGTCGTTGGCATCCACGACGGTTACAAAGGACTTGTCGAAGGCCTCTACGAACCTTTCAACAAGCACTCGGTTTCCGAGACGATCGCCAGAGGCGGCACGATCTTAGGATCGGCAAGACTTCCGGAATTCAAAGAGGAAGCCGTACAGCTGAAAGGCGTCGAAAAGCTCAAAGAGAATCAGATCGATGCGGTCGTCGTCATCGGCGGTGACGGTACTTACCGCGGTGCCGATGCCCTGACAAAACTCGGCGTCAACTGTATCGCGCTTCCGGGCACCATCGATAATGATATCGAAGGCACGGATTATACGATCGGTTTCGATACGGCTTTGAACACGGTCGTCGAATGCGTGGATAAGCTGCGTGATACTTCCAATTCCCACCATCGCTGCTCGGTCGTCGAAGTCATGGGCAACCGCTGCGGTGACCTGGCCATCTATTCGGGTATCTCCTGCGGTGCCGAGATCCTGATCACACCGGAGACCGGTTATGATGAGGAGGCAGTCCTGGAGAAACTCAGATATCTGGAGAACCAGGGCAAGAATCATGCGATCGTCATCGTTTCGGAAAAAGTATGCGATGTCAAATCACTGGCTGACAAGATCTCAAGAGTTACCGGTTTTGCCGGCAGAGCTACGATACTCGGCCATATCCAGCGAGGCGGATCGCCGTCTCCGTCCGACCGTGTCCTGGCTTCCCGTATGGGTGCCAAGGCGGTGGAACTGCTGGTGGCAGGCGTCGGCGGGCATTGCGTCGGCATCCGCAACAACGAGATCGTTTCGATGCCGATCGAAGAATGCGTCTCGATGCCGCGAAGCAGCCGTAAGGCATTCTACAGATTATTCGACAGACTCGTCTAAAGGATACGCAAGTATCCTTTTTTCATTTGAAAAGCCCTGTTTTCAGGGCTTAGTCTCTTTTGGAAGCATCGATGTGATTCAATATGACCGGGATCACGATCGGGTTGCGGTTCGTCTTTTCGTATAAGAACGGTTCCAGTGTGTTTTTGATGCAGTTTTTCAGATCGCCGAAGGTCACTTTCTGACGCATCGCATTGCGAAGTGCGTCATAGACCAGAGCTTCCGCTTCCTTGATCAGAGTCTGTGACTCTTTCAGATAGACGAAACCTCTGGAAACGATGCCCGGCTTGCACAGGATCTTGTTGGTGCGTGAATCGATACAGACGACCACTGCCACCAGACCGTTATCGGCAAGGATCTTTCTGTCTTTCAGCACGGAAGTGGAAAGACCGGAGATGTCGTTGCCATCGACGTAGATGGCATCGGTCTGTATCCTGGTATTGGATCTGTAGACTTCGCCTTCGTGCAAGACCAAGGCGTCGCCGTTTGCGCAAATGAAGCAGTTCTCTTTCGGAACGCCTGTTTCAACGGCAGAGTCGGCGTGCAGCTTCAGCATCTTGTATTCGCCATGCATCGGCATGAAGTATTTCGGTTTGATCAGCTGCAGCATCAGCTTCTGTTCTTCCTTGGAAGCATGACCTGTCGTATGCAAGGATGACAGAGCCTTGTTTTCCAGTACTCTTGCGCCACCGCGCATCAGCTGATTGACGATGCCGCCGATATTGAGGGCATTGCCCGGTATCGCGGAAGAGGAGAAGACGACGGTGTCACCCGGGATGATCTTGACGTATTTGTGGGAGCCGTTGGCGATCCTGCTTAATGCCGCCAGGGCTTCGCCTTGCGAACCGGTACAGACGATACACAGTTTCTCAGGCGGGTATTGATTGACGAGTTCCGGTGCGATGAAGGTGTCCTCCGGGACATCGATGGTCTTCATCTGCATGCCGATCTCGACGACGTTTTCCATCGAACGGCCGAATACAACGACTTTCCTGTCACATTTCTTGGCGGCTTTGATGATCTGGGCAAGACGGTTGACGTTGGATGCGAATGTCGAGACAAGGATCCTGCCGGTAGTCTTGCGCATGATGTCGTTGATGGCGGAAGCGACCTGTTTCTCCGAAATGGAGAAGCCGTCGACTTCGGCGTTGGTGGAATCCGACATCAGCAAGGTGACGCCGGCAGCACCGATGTATGCCATCTTCTGATAATCGGAATTCTGACCGACCGGTGTCAGGTCGAATTTGAAGTCGCCGGTCTCGACGATCCTGCCGTTCGGCGTGTTGATCAGAACACCCAAAGAGTCAGGAATGGAATGGACGGTATTGAAGAAGCCGACACGGAAATGATCGGTCTGTATCGCGGAATCGCAGTCGATCTCGATGACTTGCGTATTGGCGAGCCTTCTTCTTTCGGAAAGCTTCTTTTCGATCAGAGCCTTAGCGAAACGCGGGGCATAGATCTTTTTGATCGGACACGCCAGAAGAAGGAAAGGGATGCCTCCGATATGGTCTTCGTGACCGTGCGTGATGATCAGTGCTTTGACTTTTTCTTTATTTTTGATCAGGTGCGTATAGTCGGGAATGACATAATCGACGCCGAGCAGTTCATCATCCGGGAATTTTACACCGGCATCGATGACGATGATCTCATCGTCGTGTTCAAAGCAATACATGTTTTTGCCTACTTCGCCAAGACCTCCCAGCGCATAGACCAATGTATCGTTTTTCGGGTCATAATTAGCACCACTATAGCCACGAGCGCTATTATCACCCGTGGCAGTTAGATTTATCTTATTGTTCATCTGACCTCCATATGCAAAAATGAATTATATTTTCAGTTTTGAATATGTAAATATTCTAAACTAAAGACTTTCATTAATCAATAATCAAAGATCCCGCTTCCTGATGATACGGGTCTTTGGTGTTGATGTGATCATAGAAGAGGATACCCTTGAAATGATCGAGCTCATGCTGAAGAACGATGGCAAGATAACCGTCGGCTTTGATGATGATCTCTTCGTTTTTCAATGCATCATAGGCCTTGACCTTGACTCTGGCGGAGCGGTAGACGAGTCCTTCGTGTTCTTCGACGACGGAAAGACATCCCTCGCCGGAACTTAAGCAGGCTTTTTCGACGGAGTTGGAAATGATCTTCGGATTGACCAAGGCATATTCGCATTCCTTTTTTCCTTCTTCGTCTTTGATGATGATCGCCGTCATCTTTTTCGGCACGCCGACCTGTATGGCGGAAATACCTACGGCAGGACGCAGGTTTTCTTTTTCGGCGATCTCGGGGATCGTCGATTCATCGACATATTTCAGCATTTCCATCAGTAAGGTTCTGTCTTCTTCGTTCAGGGGCAGAACAACATCCGCCGATTTTTTTCGGATGAGCGGGTCGTTATCCTTGATTATAGTATCGTTGTTTATAAGCATAGCTCTATTATAATACCACAATCTCTGTGATAAAATGATTTTATGCTAAGCAACAAGATCGCGCTGGGAGATAAGCGCGTTGCCTTTGCGGCTTTTGCCCTGATGGGATTCGGATCGCTGATGATCGTTTCTGCCGAGATGGGCAATTCCGCCGGAGATACATCGTATCTGACTACAGTCATCATCAAACAGGCCGTTTTCGTTTTGGCCGGCATCATCGCCTATCTGACCATGGCAAACCTTCGCCTGCAAAGGATCGGCGTGATCCCGTGCGGTATCGCATATCTCGGTATTGCCGCCGTTTTGATCTCCTGCCGTTTCTTCGGACAGATCAACGGTGCCTATGCCTGGATCCCGATCGGTTCGATCGCCACGATACAGCCTTCGGAATTTGCCAAGGTTTTCATGATCCTTTTTGCCTGCTGCATGTTATGTCATGACAGGAAAGAAAACAACGTGAAGTTCTTCTGGTGGTACTGCGGCTGTGTGCTCTTCTATACTCTGATCATCCTTGGCTGGCAGCACGACTTAGGTTCGGCGGTCGTTCTGTTTGTCATGTCCTATTGCATGGCCATGATCCCAAGATACAAGGAATTAAGAAAATATCAGAACTATATGACGCTTCTTGTCATTGGCGTCATCGCTTTGGCTTTCATCGCTTTGTCCCCGCCTGTGACGGAGATATTAAAGAAGCACGCGGACAACTACATGGTCGGACGCTTCCTGGCTGCTGCCGATCCGTTCTTATACCAGTATGACAACGGCTATCACATCATCATGTCGCTGGTGAGCTTTGCCAACGGCGGTTGGTTTGGCTTGGGTTATGGCAATTCCATCCATAAATATATGAACTTCCCGAACCCGGACAACGACTTCATCCTGCCGGTCATCGTGGAAGAGTTAGGCATCGTGGGATTCCTGGTCATCATCGTTCTGTACGGGCTCCTGCTGTTTCCGATCATATCGGCTTCGCTCAAATCCAATTCGACGATCGGCAAGGTCACGCTTCTTGGCGTGTTCATGTATTTCATCTTACATTTCATACTCAACGTCGGCGGTGTCAGCGGGCTGATCCCTTTGACAGGCGTTCCGCTGCTGATGATCTCCTCGGGCGGTTCTTCTCTGATGGCTTGTATGGCAGCGTTGGGTCTGGCACAGAACGAGATGGTCAGACTCAGAAAGGAAAGCGATGAGGATCATAGCGGGAAAGTATAAGCGCACGCCTTTGAAGACTTTGCAGGGTGAAGACATCACAAGGCCTACCAGAGACATGGTCAGGGAGGCGCTTTTTTCTTCGATACAGATCTATTCGGATTCAAGCCTCCTGGATCTTTTTTCCGGAACAGGTGCGATCGGCATCGAGGCTCTGTCAAGAGGAGCGAGCGAAGTCGTCTTCAATGATATAAATAAGGATGCCGTAAGGATCATCCGGGAAAACCTGAAAAAGGTCAAAGAGGAAAGGGAAGTCTGCAACCTGGATTATGCGGCCTGTCTTTCCGCTTTAAAAGACAGAAAATTCGATTATATCTATATCGATCCGCCATATGCCTTCAAGGAATATGAGAAGGTCTTTGAACTGATCGATTCCTATGAGATGCTGAAACGGGACGGGACTGTGATCGTGGAAGCGGAGAAGGAGACTTCTCTGCCTGAAAAGATCTGCGGTCTATCCTTATATAAAGAGAAACGTTACGGGATCAATAAACTGCTTTATTACGAAAAAGGAGACTAGATTTATGATCAAAGCCATTTATCCGGGAACTTTCGATCCGATCACGGTCGGACATCTTGATGTCATCCTGCGCGGTGCCAAGATCTATGACCATCTGATCGTCGCTGTGATGGAGAACCGTTCGAAGACCTGCACTTTCACAAAAGAAGAAAGAAAGCAGATGATCGAAAAATGTGTCGAGGGTCTTGAAAACGTGGAAGTGGTGATCGGTGAAGGCCTTACGGTCGATCTGGCGGAACGTCACGGCTGCCGCATCATCGTCAGGGGCATACGCGCTGTCTCCGATTATGAATCCGAACTTGCCCTGGCGACAGCGAACATGAATCTCAACAATAATATCGAGACGGTGTTCATGGTCGCCAAGCCGGAACTGTCTTTCCTTTCTTCTTCCGTGGCCAAGGAGATCGCTTCCTTCAATGGCGATATTTCGGATTATATCCCGGCCAGGATCATCAAAGAAGTGTCGGAAAAACTATATAAATAGGATGTATCTGAGGGTCTTCGAAAGAAGACTTTTCATTTGAAAAAGATTTAGCACTTATTTGTTGACAGTGCTAAATGATTGGTGTATAGTATTTTTAGCAATGGAGAATCCAGAGTGCTAAAAAGGAGGAAGCTGTATGGCATTGACTAAGAGAATGGTCGACATCTTGAAGGCTATCGTCGATGAATTCGTATCTACGGCAGAACCGGTCGGTTCCAAGACCCTGGTCGATAAATATGGTCTGCCATATTCCAGCGCCACGATCCGCAATGACATGGCGACCTTGGAGTCTCTGGGATATCTGGAGAAGCCGCACACATCGGCAGGGCGTATCCCGTCCAACAAAGGATATCAGTACTATTGCGAACATCTTCTGAAGAAGGATATGGATGAGGAAGTCAAATATGCCTTGTTCAATATCTTCGACAGGCGTTCGGCGAACATCGAAGATGCGATCAAGGAATCCTGCAAGATCGTATCGGAAATGACCAACCTTGCCTCGGGCATGTTGGGACCGGATGCGTCGAATCAGACGCTGGAACATATCAAGGTCTTCCAGATCGATCCCAAGACGGCAGTGTGTGTCTTCATCACCAATACCGGCCACACGGAAAACAAGACCTTCAATTTCCAGGATGAAGTCACGATCGAAGATATCCAGACCTGCACCGACATCCTCAACGACCGTCTGCGCGGTACGCCGATCCATGTTCTTCCGGAAAAGATGGAATCCCTCAAACCGATCCTTACCAAATCGGTGCAGAGGTTCGAAATGCTGTATAACGCTTTTGCCGGCGCATTCGTCAAGTTTGCGTCAGAGACTCTGTATTTTGACGGCACATCCAATATGATGTATCAGCCGGAATATGCCGATATCGAAAAGCTGAAGCAGCTGACGAAATTCTTCGATGATTCCAAACTGTTCCGTTCGCTGGTCGAAAGGCAGACCGGAAACAATGAGGTCGTTGCTGTGACACCGAAGGGTACGGAACTGGTATGGAAAGATGATATCGCGATCGTTTCCAGTGAGATCAGGATCTCAGACAATCCGAATGAAAATGCCCGTCTGATGGTCGTCGGACCGAGACGTATGGAATACAACCGGGTCGTCAATCTTCTTGATTTCATCAGTAAAGAGATCGAAAACATGTTTCATTAGAAAGGAGCTTTATGGCAGATAGAAACGAAGAAGTAAACAAAACTCCTGCGGATGAGGAAGTAAAAGAAGAAATCCGGGACGATCAGATCCTTAACGAAGAAGAAGAAGAGGAAGAGATCGTCGAAGACATCAACGAGGAGTCCGAAGTCGAAAAGCTCTCGAAACAGATCGACAAACTGAGAAATGATTACGCAAGAGCTTATGCGGATACGGAGAACCTCAAAAAGAGGCTGACCGCGGAAGCGGAACAGACAAGAAAATATCGTATACAGAGTTTCGCCAGGGAGATCCTTCCGGTGATCGACAATCTGGAAAGAGCTCTGCAGACGAAGGTCCACGAAAGTGACGAAAGCTTTAAAAAAGGAATTGAAATGACGTACGATCAGCTGATCAATGCCTTGAAGAATGAAGGCGTTGAACAGATCGATTGTCTGAACAAACCGTTCGATGCCAACCTTGAACAGGCGATCATGCAGGAGAAAAGGGAAGGCGTTGAATCCGGTGTCGTCATTGAGATATTACAGAAAGGTTATGTATTGAAAGATCGTATATTAAGACCGGCAATGGTCAAGATCAGTGAATAAGGAGGAAATCATCATGAGCAAGATCATAGGTATTGACTTAGGTACAACAAACAGCTGCGTTTCCGTAATGGAAGGCAAAGAAGCTAAGGTTATCACAAACCCGGAAGGCAACAGAACGACTCCTTCTGTCGTAGCATTCAAAGACGGTGAGATCATCGTCGGTGATGCGGCAAAGCGTCAGGTCGTAACGAATAAGGACTCCGTATCTTCGATCAAGAGGATCATGGGTACCAATGAAAAAGTCCATGTCAACGGCAAGGACTACACACCGCAGGAGATCTCCGCGATGATCTTACAGTATATGAAGAAATATGCGGAAGCTTATCTCGGTGAGCCGGTAAGCAAGGCAGTCATCACTGTCCCTGCTTACTTCAACGATGCACAGCGTCAGGCGACCAAGGATGCCGGCAAGATCGCAGGCCTCGAGGTCGAGCGTATCATCAACGAACCGACAGCTGCCGCTCTGGCATTCGGTTTCGATAAGACAGACAAGGAACAGAGGATCATGGTATTCGACCTTGGCGGCGGTACCTTCGATGTTTCCATCCTGGATCTGGCAGACGGCACCTTCGAAGTCCTGGCAACAGCCGGTGACAACCATCTGGGCGGTGATGATTTCGATAACGTCATCGTTGACTGGATGGCAGATGATTTCAAGGCAGCGCATCACGGCATCGACCTGAAAGCTGACCGTATGTCCTTGCAGAGACTGAAGGAAGCAGCCGAAAAGGCTAAGAAAGACCTCTCTTCGATGGTCCAGACACACATCTCCTTACCGTTCGTATCGGCAGATGAATCCGGTCCTTTACACCTGGATATGGATCTGACAAGAGCCAACTTCGATAAGATGACCAAGCACTTGGTCGACAGGACCGTCGGACCGGTCAGACAGGCTTTGAAAGATGCAGGTCTCACACCTTCCGATATCGACCAGGTATTGCTGGTAGGCGGATCGACGAGAATGATCTCCGTTCAGGAAGCCGTCAGAAATGAATTAGGCAAAGAACCGAACAAGTCCGTCAACCCGGATGAAGTCGTTGCCATGGGTGCGGCGATCCAGGGTGCCGTATTGAGCGGTGATGAAAACGCCAAAGATATCCTCTTACTGGATGTCACTCCGCTTTCCTTAGGTATCGAGACTTTAGGCGGTGTCATGACTGTTCTGATCCCGCGTAACACGACGATCCCTACCCAGAAGTCACAGATCTTCTCGACAGCAGCCGACAATCAGCCGGCCGTCGATATCCATGTATTGCAGGGCGAAAGACCGATGGCTGCCGACAACAAGACATTAGGCAACTTCCAGCTTACCGGTATCGCTCCGGCAAGAAGAGGTGTCCCGCAGATCGAAGTCACATTCGACATCGATGTCAACGGTATCGTCCATGTCTCTGCTTTGGATAAGGGTACCAACAAGAAACAGGAGATCACGATCACCAATTCTTCCGGTCTGTCTGATGAAGAGATCGACAAGATGGTCAGAGAAGCTGAGGAAAACAAGGCTGCCGATGACAAGAGAAGAGAAGAGATCGAACTCAGAAACAAAGCGGAAGGCTTCATCGCCCAGATCGACCAGCAGCTCGAAGCGGAGAATCCGAACGTCACAGCTGATCAGAAGGCACAGGTCAAGGCTTTGAGAGATGAACTTCAGAAAGCTCTCGATGAGAATGATTACGATCATCTCAAGACAAAGCTCGATGAACTCGAAAAGGCTGCTCAGGCGATGGCGGAAGCGATGTACCAGCAGCAGGCACAGGGCCAGGGCGGTGCACAGAACTTCGGCGGTGCTTACGGAAACAACAATAATAACGGCAACAACAACGACGATGTCGTCGATGCCGATTTCAAGAAAAAAGAATAAAACCTGAAGTATCTTAATCGAATAGAAAGGGAGGTATTATGGCTGATAAGCGCGATTATTACGAGGTCCTGGGAATTTCCAAGGGTGCGAGCGAAGATGAGATCAAGAAAGCTTATCGTAAGTTAGCTAAACAATATCACCCGGATGTGAACAAAGCTCCAGATGCCGAGGCCAAATTCAAGGAGATCAACGAAGCATATGAGGTCTTATCCGATCCGCAGAAGAAGGCGACCTATGACCAATTCGGTCATGCGGGTATGGATGGATTCGGCCAGGGCGGCTATTCTTCGGGCTTTGGCGGAATGAATATGGATGATCTTGGAGATATCTTCTCAGACTTCTTCGGAGGTATGGGAGGATTCTCCGGATTCAATTTCGGCGGCAGTTCCTCATCTTCCCGCAGAAGCGGTCCGATCAAAGGAGACAACCGTTACATGTCGATGGAGATCGAATTCCTCGATGCGGTACACGGTGTGGACAAGATGATCAATCTGTCGGTCGACAAGACCTGTACGTACTGTGACGGGTCAGGCGCAGCGACCAGATCGGATATCGAGACCTGTCCGACATGCCGAGGCTCGGGAAGAGTCATGCGGCAGTCAAGGACGCCGTTCGGTGTCGTGCAGCAGCAGTCCGTCTGTCCGGATTGTAAGGGCAGCGGCAAGCGGATCAAGAAGATCTGTCCGCACTGCTCCGGACGCGGTTACAACAGTGTCAAGGAACAGGTGGAAGTCACCATTCCGGCCGGTATCTCTTCCGGTCAGCAGGTCAGACTTGCGGGCTATGGCGAACGCGGTGAAAACGGCGGTCCGAATGGCGATCTTTATATCGAGATCAGAGTCAGACCGCATAAGTATTTCACAAGAGAAGGCAACAACATCCACATTTCTGTGCCGATCTCGGCAGTCGATGCGACGCTGGGAACGACGGTGGATATTCCGACTGCCTATGGTGATGTGGAACTTTCCATCCCGGCCGGCACGCAGCCTGGCCAGCAATTGAGGATCAAAGGATACGGCATCAAGGACTTACGTACCAAGAATGTCGGCGATCAGTACGTCGAAGTACAGATCGAGATCCCGAGGAAACTGACCAGAGAAGAGAAGGAACTCTATGAAAAACTCGCCAACCGGAAAAAGGAAAGCGTGTTTGAAAAATTCAAAAAAACTTTTAAGTAGGGCGACCTACTTAAAAATTTAAGTCATATTAGCACTCTTTAATATGAAGTGCTAAAGGAGGTATGATATGAATCCTGAACTTATGACCGAAAAACTGCAGGAAGTCCTCATGAAGGCGATCAGTATCTGCAAGCAGAATGGCAATCCGGAACTGTGCAGCGAACATATGATGGCAGCGTTCCTGAGCGAACAGGATATCGCGGATCTGCTCAAAAGCTTTCATACCGATATCAACAAACTGATCTCAGTCACTGACCGGTATCTGGAAAAACTGAGTCGATCGGATTCGGCATCCGACCCGACACTGAACCGTTACCTGTCGGCTTCCTATAATGAAGCATTGAATAAATCAAAACAGCGTAAAGACTCTTACATCTCGATGTTCGATATGTTCATCGCAACGCTGTTCAACCAGTCTTCGGTCTGTGAAGAACTGCGCAAATACTGCGGTTTCTCAAGAAACGACATCGAAGACAAATACAGTCTGGAAAGGGGTGGCACTATGATCAACAACAAAGAAGACGAAAACAATCTCAACCCTTTGAAGAAATACGGAAGGAACCTGGTCGATGATGTCCGTAACGGCAAGATCGATCCGGTCATCGGACGTGACGATGAGATACGAAGGGTCATTGAGATCCTTTCAAGGAAGACCAAAAACAATCCGGTACTGATCGGTGAACCGGGCGTCGGTAAGACGGCGATCGTCGAAGGACTGGCCTGGAGGATCTTCAACAACGATGTTCCTTTAGGGCTCAAGGACAAGGATCTGATCGAACTGGATATGGGTTCTCTGATCGCCGGTGCAAAATACAGAGGCGAATTCGAAGAGAGACTGAAAGCCGTATTGAAAGAAGTCGAAAATGCCGACGGAAGGATCATCCTGTTCATCGATGAGATCCATAATCTGGTCGGTGCCGGTAAGAGCGAAGGGGCCATGGATGCCGCCAATCTGCTCAAACCGATGCTGGCAAGAGGAGAACTCAGATGTATCGGTGCGACAACTTTCGATGAATACCGTAAATATATCGAAAAAGACTCCGCTCTGGAAAGAAGGTTCCAGAAGGTCTCGGTCGATGAGCCGAGCGTTGAAGATACCATTTCCATCCTGCGTGGTTTGAAAGACCGTTTCGAGGCACATCACGGTGTCAAGATCAAGGATGATGCGATCATCGCGGCTGCGACGCTGTCCAACCGCTATATCACCGACCGTTTCCTGCCGGATAAGGCGATCGACCTGATCGATGAAGCCTGCGCTTCCACCAGGGTCGAGATGGATTCCAAACCGGCACAGCTCGATGAGCTTTCCCGAAAGATCGATACGCTGGAGATCGAAAAAGTCTCTTTGAAGAAAGAAGCCGATGATGAAAAGGCGAAGAAGCGTCTGGAAGAACTCGACAAGGATCTGGAAGAACTTAAAGAGAAAAAGAAGGTCCTTGATGCCAGATGGCTCAAGGAAAAAGACGATCTCAACAAAGTCAAGACGACCAAGGAAGAGCTCGAAAGAGCCAAACTGGAGATGTCGGAAGCACAGAAGAATGCCGACTATGAAAAGGCTTCGAAACTGCAGTACGAGACTATACCGGCTCTGGAAAAGAAGATCAATGAACTCTCCAGTCAGGATGAGGAACGCATGCTGTCGGAGATCGTCGATGAACAATCCATCGCGAAAGTCGTTGCCAAATGGACACACATCGATGTCAGCAGGCTGATGTCTTCGGAAAGGGAGAAACTGCTGCATCTGAAAGACAAGCTCTCTTTGCGGGTCGTCGGACAGGAAGAAGCACTCGATCTTGTCACAGACGCGATCCTTCGTTCCAAGGCGCAGGTCTCCGATACCAACCGTCCGATCGGCTCCTTCATGTTCTTAGGTCCGACCGGTGTAGGTAAGACGGAAGTTGCCAAAGCGCTTGCCGAACAGCTTTTCGATGATGAATCCAAGATCGTCAGGATCGATATGTCCGAATACATGGAGAAGTTCTCTGTGTCAAGACTCATTGGTGCGCCTCCTGGATATGTGGGTTATGAAGAGGGCGGACAGCTGACGGAAGCGGTACGAAGAAAACCGTATTCGATCGTCCTGCTCGATGAGATCGAAAAGGCACATCCGGATGTCTTCAATATCCTGTTGCAGATACTGGATGACGGAAGGATCACCGATTCCAAAGGCGTCACTGTCGATTTCAAGAACACGATCATCATCATGACTTCCAACCTGGGTTCGGAGTATGCGTTTGAACCGAACCCTGAAAAGAAACGCAAGGAATACGATGAGATCGTCAAGATGACGTTCAAACCGGAGTTCATCAACAGGATCGATGAGATCGTCATATTCAATCCGCTGGATAAGGATATGATCGGAAAAGTTGCCGAAAAGTTCTTAGGTATCCTGAGAAAACGTCTGGCCGAGAACGATGTTGAACTCAGTGTGACAGACAAGGCGATGGAAAAGATCATCGAGTGCGGATTTGATGAGACTTACGGTGCCAGACCGATGAAACGTCACATTCAAAGGGAGATCGAATCCCGTGTGGCGAAATTCCTTCTGGAAAACTATGACGTCAAAAAGATCAAAGTCGATGTAGAAAACAACGATTACGTCATCAAAGCGATGAGCGAATAAAGAAGAAAGCCTGCAAATCATGCAGGCTTTTTGCGTGAATGAAAAAAGAACTCTGTACAGAGTTCTCACTTTTCTTTCCTTAAAAAGACTAGATCTTTCTAACGTTTGCTGCTTGAGGGCCTTTTGGACCATCGTTGACATCATATTCAACTGGCTGGTCCTCATCTAAAGTCTTAAAACCGTCAACCTGGATCGCTGAGAAATGTACGAAAACTTCTTTGCCATCATCACCGGTGATAAAGCCATAACCCTTTGCGGCGTTGAACCACTTAACCTTACCTGTCATAAATCCCCTTTACTAGCAAAAATTATATATGCAATTTAATCTTAAAATAATTTACAATTGTTTTCAATTATTTTCATGAAAAAAGTACCATCTAGTATAATCTGTACCTTTAGCTTTGATGATATTGAGAATGTTTTTGATGGTTTTCTGTTTTCCGATCGTGTTTTTTTCGGTTCCGAATGGGACTGAAAAAGCGGTTTTATATAATTTCATTTGTATAAATCTCCTTCACTTCTTCCTATAATGGATGTATACAGGAATGAAAATCAATTTCAGAAGATAAGCAGGAGTTTTTATGAGCAGAAAAAGTTTTCATAACATGATCGCATACGAGATCTATCCGACATCTTTTTGTGACAGCAGCCATGACGGGATCGGTGATCTCGGCGGTATCCGCAAGAAACTGGACTACATCAAGGAAATGGGCTTCAATACGATCTGGCTGAATCCGTTCTATGTATCGCCGTTCAAAGACGGCGGATATGATGTGCAGGATTTTTTCGATGTCGATCCCAGATTTGGCACATTGAAGGATTTTGAAAAACTGATCAGCAAAGCTCACGGGATGGGCATCAGGATCATCATCGATCTGGTCGCCGGACACAGTTCCTTTGAAAATCCCGACTTTTTGAAAAGTGCCATGGCACAAAGGAACGAAAACAGCGATCTTTTCATATGGAACGACAATCCGTGGGAGAAAGGGGAGAATCTGATCTCAGGGATGTTTGACAGGCATGGCTGCTATATGGTGAATTTCTTTGCCCATCAGCCGGCTTTCAACTACGGCTTCAACAGGATCGATCATCCTTCCTGGCAGATGTCATATAAGGATGAAAGGACGTTCGCGGCAAGGGAATATATGCTGAAGGTGATGCGCTTCTGGCTGAATAAAGGGGCGGATGGTTTCCGCGTTGATATGGCGGATTCCCTGGTGAAAAACGATGATGACAAGTCGGCGACGATCGAAGTCTGGAACGATCTGTTCCGCAAGATCCGTAAGGAGTTTCCGGATGCCTTCTTCGTCAGCGAATGGTCGGATCCCGGGCGTTCCTTCAAAGCGGGATTCGATGCGGACTTCGTGCTGGACCATTGGGATAATTTCTACCACCGCTTTTTCCGAAGTGATGCATCGAGCAGAGGCACATCGATCATCGATGGCGGCGGCGATATCGACTTTGCGCTGAACGATATGAAGGAAAGGTTTGCCCAGGCGAAAAAGCACAAGGCATATCTCTCATTGATCTCAGGCAATCACGATTCCAAAAGGATCGCCGATCATCTGAATGAAAGGCAGCTGAGAGTCTTTTATCTTTTCCTGTTCACGATGCCGGGCATCCCGTTCGTGCTGTATGGCGATGAACTGGCCATGCGATCTTCTGACCTTCCAAGCAAGGATGGCGGCTATCAGAGGACCGGTACGAGGATCCCGATGATCTGGAACGACAGAAAGCCATATCACGGCTTCTGCGATCAAAAACCGTATCTGCCGTTCAACGAAGACAACAAGGTCTCTGTCGCAAAGGCAAAGAAAGACGAGGGATCCTTATATCATTACATCCGTAAACTGATCGCACTTCGAAAGAAGACCGCCGACCTCAAGGACCCGGAAGTATCGTTCAGAGAAGAAAACAGAGTCTTTGTATTCAAACGGGGAAGATATGAGCTCGTGCTCAATCTTTCGGATAAAGATTTCGATCTTGAAGGAAAGAAGATCATTTCAACAGCCGATTTTGAAGGAAAGCTTCCTGCAGGGGAAGGCGTCCTGGTAAAGAAAGCGTAGAAGGAAGCTTTGATTCTTTTGTACGGCTTATCTATAATTTAGTTATGTTATATCCGAAATTCATAAAAAAAGATGATACGATCGGCATCTGCGCTCCAAGTGCGGGTGTCGGCAAGAAACTCGAAGAATTCGAGCTGTCCAATGCGGTGCTTGCCTCCAAAGGCTTCAAGGTCAAAGAGACCGCTTCGGTAAGGGTCAACAACGAAAGATCGGCAAGTGCCAGAAAAAGAGCGAAGGAGCTCGATGAACTGGTAATGGATAAAGACGTCGATGCGATCCTTTGTGCGGCAGGCGGCGATTTCATGCTGGAGATGATGCCATACGTGGATTTTGAGCACATCAAAGAGAATCCGAAGTGGATAAGCGGGATGTCGGATCCGACCAATCTTCTGTTTACGGTGACGACAAAGCTCGATATCGCAACGCTTTACGGTAGCAACGGTGCCGGCTTCACGTATGAAAAAAGACGTCCGCAGTCGACTTTCTTTTCCTATCTGCAGGGCGATATCGTTTCCCAGCGTTCCTACAACCGTTATCAGACCTTCCTTGATATGATCACGGAAAACAAGGTCTATCAGCCGGTGGAATGGAAATGCAAGCAGGAAGAACTGCAGTTAAAGGGAAGGCTGATCGGAGGCTGCGTCGAGTGCATCGAGAAGCTGATCGGAACTGAGTTCGATCATACAAACGAATTCCTTGAAAGATACAGGGATGACGGCATCATCTGGTACTTCGACATCTTCAATATGACATCCTACAACTTCTATCTGACCCTCTTACAGTTTCAGAATGCCGGCTGGTTCAGGTATTGCAAAGGCGTGCTGATTGGAAGAGTCGCATTCCCGAGCGTCGAAGACAAAAAGCTTGACTACATCAAAGCGGCAGACAAGGTATTCAAAAAGATCCCGCATATCTGCGAGATGGATATCGGTCATACCGACCCGTATATGACGCTGATCAACGGTGCTTTGATCGATGTGAAGTATAAAAACGGAAAGGGTTCGATCGCGTTCAGATTAAAATAGGGCTTAGGGGTATTTCCCCAAAGCCCTATTTTCATATCTTTCAGTCTTCGTTGACGTACATGACTAAGTCAGAGTAGAAATCCTGAATGGCGGATTTCTGTGTCGCCCAGGAACAGACGAAGCGTACGATCGTATGATCCTTGTCGTATGGTCCCCATTCGGTGACGGCGTAGTTGGCTTTGATCTTCTCATAGACCTTGTTTTCCAGGATCGGGAAGATCTGGTTGGTCGGTGAGTCGATATACATCGGGATCGAGAACTGCTTGAATATGTATTTGAGTGCCTGTGCCATGATGTCGGCATTTCTGGCATTGTCCAGGTATGCTCTGGCTCTGTCTTCGAACAGAGCGATGAACTGCACGCCGATGAGTCTTCCTTTCGCAAGCATCGAACAGTGCTGTTTGATCAGGTAACGGAAGTCCGGTTTGAGCTCGTCGTTTTTGATGACAAGAGCTTCGCCGAGCCATGCACCATTCTTGGTGCCGCCGATGTAGAAGATGTCAGTCAGATCACAGATATCCTTGAAATTGAGGTCGTTGCCGGTCGCGACCAGGGCATTGCCCAGTCTTGCGCCGTCCAGATACAGATATAAGCCGTATTCCTTGCAGACTTCGGAGATGGCGGTAAGTTCCTTTTTGGTATAGATCGTACCGAACTCCGTCGCATCAGAGACGAAGACCATTTTAGGTCTTACCTTATGTTCGTCGGTGTGTTCGGACATCACTGCGTGTATCTCTTCCGGCAGGATCTTTCCGTTTTTTCCTTTGACGGCGATGATCTTGTGGCCGGTCGCTTCGACAGCACCGGTCTCGTGGACGTTGATGTGTCCGGATTCGCAGCAGATGACCGCTTCATGTGCCCGTAAGGTCGAGATCGCAAGCACGTTGCATGGCGTTCCGCCGGTGATGAAATGGACATCGACATCGTCGTGTTCGATCATCTTTCTGATCATGGCCGCAGCTGCTTGACAATATTCATCGACACCATAACCTGCGGATTGTACGTCGTTGGTATCGACAAGTGCTTTCAATACTTTGGGACAGGCGCCTTCGGAATAATCGTTCGCAAATGAATACATAGCTCAAACCCCTTTCTTATAATAATCTGATGACATTACCTTCTTTGATTATACGCTTTTCTTTTGTTAACGTGCTTAACAAACGCGATAAGGTCTCTCTGGACAGAAACAATTGCCTGGCCAGAGCCGAGACCGATGAGATGCGGATCGTGTTGGAATGTTCGTGCATGTAATAGAAGAAGCGTTCCCTGGCGGATTCGATCGATAACAGGCGGATGCGGAAGTGCAGGTTCTTTCCGGCATCGGACTGGATCTTGAGATATTCCTTTAAGAAGTCGCTGTTTTCGGAAAGCAGGAAAAGAAGATCTTCCTTGCCGATGAGTATCACTTCGCTGTTTTCTTCCGCAAGGACATCTCCTTTATAGAAGGGGGAGGAAGAAAACAGAAGGTTGTTTCCGAACATCTCGCCTTTGTTCAAAGTGTTGTAGATGATCTGGGAGCCGTTTTCCAGGTAGGAAGTGATGATGAGCGTTCCTTTTTTTATGATGCCGATCTGCCGGCATGTTTCTCCTTCACGAAACAAGATCTCTCCTTTGGAGAGCTTTTTTGTCTGCGGTATGCCGCGCTGCTTGTCATTCAAAACCGATAATATCGTCATAAACCGTGATCCAAATCACATATTTTTACAATTCAATTATATATAATATAGCTCTGTGAGGTATAAGGAAATGAAAAAATTATTACTCGTATTATCCATCCTGCTGCTTCTTTGCGGATGTGCAGCAAACAAAACGGAAACTCCGGCCGAAGAACCGGCACAGGAGAACACGGAAGCTGTCGAAGAAACAGCTGTCGATCTTTCCGGTCTTAGCATCGTTACACCGAAGGGTGCTCCGGTCCTGGCTTTCTATGACCAGATCGAAAACGAAAACTACACAAGAGTCACTGCGGATGCCATTTCCGTATTATGGACAGGCGATCAGTCGCCGGATGTCCTGGTCGTCGATCTGACCAGCGGTATCAAAGCGATCTCCAACGGTGCCGAATATAAGCTCGGTGCGATCATCACTTTCGGTAACTTCTATCTGGCTTCTACCGGAAACGATGAAAACGATACGATGGATGCCGATGACAAGATCGTGCTGTTCGGCAATGAGAACATGCTTCCAAGCAAGCTCTGGCACTATCTCTATGGCGAAGACTATGATGCTTCCCTGTTATATGAGGCAGATGCTCAGGCAGCTGCGGCAGCTTTAGGCAGCGGCAAATATTCCGATGGTACGGAAGTCGATTACGTCTTCCTGGCTCAGCCTGCACTTTTTGCGGCCATGAAGAAGAATGAGAACGCCAAGATCTTTGCGGACATTCAGGAAGTCTATAAGAACAAGTCCGGTCTGGATATGATCCAGGCAGCCGTATTCATCAAGAACAGCGTCGATGAAGCTACCGGCAATGCCTTCCTTGATCAGTTAAGTGCATCGATCGCTTCTGCGATCGCCGATCCGCAGCTTGTGGAAGCCGGCCTTGGCGTCTATACTGGTGATGAGGCAACGGCACAGTACGGCTTCAATCCGGCTGTCGTCGTCAATGTCTTCAAACAGAAGAATGCTTTAGGAAACAATGCGATGGGCTTAGGCTTTGCCAAGGCGATCGACATCAAGTCGGATATCGATGCTTTCCTGAAGATCTTCGGTATCGATGAAACAAGTGAAGAGATCTATTTCAAGTAAAAAACTCTATTATCTTTTCGGGATACTCATACTTGCCACACTGTGGCAAGTTTTCTCATTTTATATAGGTGAAGATACCATGGTCTTCCCGGGACCTGTCACCACGTTTTCCCATGCCTTCTATCTGCTGGGCAGAAGCTATACCTACAAATGCATCCTGGCGACGATGTCAAAGATGTTGTATGGCTTTTTTGTCTCGCTGCTGCTTGGCCTGCTGTTGGGGATCCCGGCAGGAAACGATGAAAGGATCGCGCTGCTTCTTCAGCCGGCCATCGTCGCCTTGCGGGCCATCCCGACCGCTTCTCTTGTCTACCTGTTCATCGTACTGGCGGGTTTCAAGAAAGCGCCGGTGTATCTGGTCATCCTGATCGGTTTTCCGATCATTTACGAGGGGGTAAAGACCGGTATCGGTCACGTTTCAAAAGCTCTGATCAATGCAGCCAGACTGGATGGCGCTTCTTTCTTCAAGGAAAACTGGCGCATCCGTCTGCCGCTTGCCAAACCATACATCATATCGGCGGCAGCTTCCGCATTTTCTCTTTCTTTCAAGATCGAGATCATGGCGGAAGTCATCACCGGTGCATCCAATGCGGGACTCGGTTCGGCGATCCTGGGGGCCCGTTCTTCCGATCCGACCAATATGGTGCCGGTCTTCGCGTATTCTCTGATCGCTGTCGCACTCATGATCCTCATCGATCATGTCAGCTCTTTATTGAGAGATAAAAGATCTTCGAATTAGTTTATAATGAAGGTTGTGAAAAAGAAAAAGACCGTAAATTCTTTCATCATCATCGCAGTGCTCAGCCTGCTGGTGGTGGCAGGGATCGTTCTGCTGACGACGAATTTCAGTTTCGTCGGCAAGAAGTCGATCCATGAAGATGCCAAGACATACAAGACCAGACACTGTCTGGCTTTTTATCCTGATTCCAAGCAGGGACTTTCCTATGCCAAGGATCTGTGCAAAGGGGAGAAAAACGATACGATCTACGATTACACGCTGGTCCCGTATGGCGATTATTATCTGGTGAGTTACGGAACGGACAATAAGTATTTCGCCGATCAGAACTTTGAACCTTTGCAGATCAATGAGGTGAGCGATGACGGGAAAAGGATCATCCTGGACTATCTTCGCTATACCTTCAAGAAAGAACAGCCGGAAAAGTATTACAATGCGGATTTTCTTTCTTCGCTGCAGCTGGAGAACATCGATTTTTCCAATGTGACCTATTCGATCGACAAGGAATCCATCGTGGCCTATCTTCCCCAATATGAGATGTCGGTCGCGATCCCTTTGAAATACATGCAGAAAGAGATCGGCATGAACTTCGGTTTTCCAAATGAGCTTTACAGCAAGCCGATCTATCTTGATCCCGATCCCGCACATCCGATCGTCTGTCTGACGTTTGATGACGGTCCCCAGTTCAATTTCGATCCGGGGGACTGTTCCAGTGAGAAGATCATTGATGTCCTTTATAAGTATGATGCCTGCGGCACTTTCTATGTCATCGGTGACATGCTGACAAACAGGGAGATCTGGGCGGACTATCAGGTCTATACGCTTCTGAAACGTTCAATCAATCAGGGCAATGAGTACGGCTCACATACACAGACTCATTACCATGCTCTGACGGAGCTTTCCGGAAAAGAGACCATACGCAAGGAGATCGAGGACCCCGTTACCTATCTGGATGATTTCATGGGCTATCGCATGAATACCTTCCGTCCGGTCGAAGGAAGTTTCAACAATGAGGTCCTGGAGGCAACGAGCCTGCCGGCGATATTATGGGACGTCGACTCGGAAGACTGGCTGACCAGAGATCCGGAGCAGATCGTAGCGCAGGTATTGAAGTATGATTATGAATCCGGCGATATCGTACTGTTCCATGACATCTACGATGAGACGGCGGAAGCACTTGAAAAGATCCTGCCGGAACTGGTCAACAGAGGCTGCCAGCTGGTAAGCATTTCGGATATGTTCCGTTTCTATAACATCGATCCTAGTCAGATCGATTACTTCTATTCTCCGGGATATTACGAGTAATGATCTTATTGAGATAAGCGATATAACGTTCAGCGATCTTCGGATCGCTGATTTTTATCTGGTCGCCATAGGAAGTGAGTCTGGCGAAAAAAGCGTCGGAGATCGAAACTCTGGCGGTGAAACCGGTCTTGGTGAATACGATATCGGAAAAATCATCTTTCAGCCGCGTACGCAGATATTCGGAATCTTCTGCGATCTCAAAGCGCAGCAACATGCTTTCGGAAGAATGGAAGGAAGAAGAACTTTCCGCAATGTGGGCGAGCACCTTTTCCAAAGGCACTTGCAAGCTGTCGCTCTGGTCGCTCACTTTGATGGACAGGATGTTGTCAAAGCGGACGTGGTAGATCTTCTCGCTGTTCAGATAATGATAATACAGGTAGTAATAGTCGTTTTCTCTGTATAAGAACAAAGGAACGATCTGTTCGCTTTTGCTCTTTTTTGCCCGCTTGATCTCTGCGATCCTGTTGCTGCGGATGGCGGATAAGGCATCTTCGAGACGGTTGATGAAGTGGACGTCTTTATGATCGTGATGATATTCAAGTTTTGTAAGATCCTTTTCCTCGTATAAGGATATGAAGGAGTATAGTTTCTGTTTCAGCCTGTCGAGAAACGACTGGTCGAGATTCTTCAAAGAATCAAGCGAATCGATGATGATCTTGACTTCGGAGACGGAAAAAGGGGCTTCGCTGAGATAATAGCCGTCTTCGTATTCGATCTCATAGCCAAGATCCGAAAGGGTCTTGAAATCGTTGTATAAGGTCTTGCGGTCGCAGGAAGATATGCCCTGTTTTTCAAGCAGTGCCGATATGTCGGAGATCTTGAGCTTATGATCCATGTCGGAGTATTTGCGCATGATCGAGATCAGAGCGACGATCCTTTGTTTGTTCATGATCCCATTATACATGTGTCCAAAAAATTGGACAATGAAAAACATGGAAACGGATATGATGGAATCAGGAGGAAAGAAAGATGAAAGAAACATTGATAAGAAATCTCTGGCTGATGATCATTGCCTGGTGTCTGTATCTCAACGGGTATACCCTGATCGCTATGGGCACGGCTTTGATCACAGGTGTCTGCGTCTTAGTGAAGAAGGGTGAGGCGGATCTGAAACGCAGCGGCTTGTTCGCACTTTGCATGTACACGGTCATTCTGAGCCTGTATCATTCAGGCAATATTCCATACTTTTTCCCAAGTCTTCATATCTTTATGGCCGCGGTGATGTTTGATGTGTTTGCCTGCATAGAGTATTTTGCTTCGATGAAAAGAAAAGACCTGCTGCCGATACTGATGTTTGTCTTTGGCGCAATGATCGCGATCTTCATTGCGATCGCTGCCGCACCGGAAGATGAATATACACTGTTCAGCAAGGCAAGTCTGTATCTGTTTGGATCTTTCATCTTCCTTCCTTACCTGATCCCGATGACATACTGTTACGTCGTAAGGACTTTGAGAGTCATCGAGCGCCGTTTCATACAAAAACAAGGAGTTTAGCTCCTTGTTTTGTTTAATAGTTTTCGATCTCCTGTTTCAGGACAGCGATGATCTGATCCTGCGGGATGGATCTTACGATCTGTCCTTTTTTGAATAAGATGGCCTGATCCTTGCCGCCGGCAACGCCGATATCGGCACGCGATGCTTCCTGAGGTCCGTTGACCGGACAGCCCATGATGGCAACGGTGATATCTTTGTTTACGGTATCGAGATAGGCTTCCATCTCTTTGACGATCGGCAGCATGTCATACTGTATCCTGCCGCAGGTCGGACAGGAAACAAGATTGGCGACATCCTTGCGAAGACCGCAGGCTCTAAGCAGCTTCTTGGCGACGCGGATCTCTTCGATCGGATCATCGGAAATGGAGATACGGATCGTATCACCGATGCCGTCCAGTAAGAGATTTCCCAAGGCAAGAGAGGATTTGATGGTCGAGTTCAGCAAGCCTCCCGCTTCCGTGACACCCAGATGCAGCGGGTAAGGGAAGGTGGCGGCTGCCAGCTTATAGGCTTTGATGCATTCCAGCGGATCTGAGGACTTGAAAGAAAGACAGATGTCATGGAAGTCAAGAGATTCCAGGATGCGCAGATGATCCTTCGCGGATTCGATCATCGCTTCTTCGGAGTGCTTGTATTTCCTGTTCAGGCTTCCGGCATTGATGCCGATACGGATCGGCACGTGTCTTTCTTTGCAGAGTTCAACGATCTCTTTGATCTTATCTTCATCCTCAATGTTGCCCGGATTGAGACGGATCTTGTCGGTTCCCGAGCGAATTGCCTGCAAGGCGAAATCGGGATTGAAGTGGATATCACAGACCAAAGGGATACGGATCTGTTCCTTGATCTGTTTTACGGCTTTGGCATCCTCCATATCGAGGATCGCGACGCGGATGATCTCACAGCCTGCATCTTCGAGCTTGCGGATCTGTTTTACGGTCGCTTCTACGTCTTTGGTCTTGGTGTTGGTCATCGACTGGATCACGACTTTGTTCTGTCCGCCGATCTGCACACCGCCGACATTGACGGGTCTGGTTTCAGTTCTGTTCATATCTTCATTCTACATCAAAAAAAGCCTCAGATCTGTTTTTCCAAGGCTTTGATGACTTCGTCGACCTTGCTGTCATCACCGTTACGGATGGCGTTTCTTACGCAGCTGTCGATGTGGTTCTTAAGTATGAGATTGTTCGTTTTCTTCAAAAGGGCTCTTGTGGCCATCAGCTGATCGGAGATGTCGAGACAATAGCGGTCTTCGTCGATCATCCGGATGATGCCATCCAGCTGTCCTTTGGCGATCGTCAGATACTTTTTGAGTTTCTCGTGATCTTTACTCATTGATGATCCCGGTCACTTCATAACCGGCGTCTTCGATGGCTTTGGTGATCTGTTCATCGCTTAAAGCGGTGTTTTTGAGATATGCTTTGCCATCTTCCAAGCTCACCTGAGCTTCCGCGCCGATGGATGATAAGGCGTTGCTGACGTGTTTTACACAGTTCATGCACATCATGCCGTCGATCGTTACCGTTTTGTTCATAGTTTTTATTTCCTCCTTTTTGACGTTGTTTATTCTTAAGGCATTGCTCAGTACGAAGATCGATGAGACAGACATCGTCGCCGCTCCGATCATCGGATTCAAGGCAAGGCCAAGAGATCTGTAGAATACGCCTGCCGCAACAGGAATGAAGATGGCATTGTAGAATAAAGCCCAGAACAGATTCTGCTTGATGATCTTCATCGTCTTTTTTGCCAGGTCATAGGTGAATGAGACATCCAGTATGGAGTTGGTCATCAGCACCACATCGCTTGTCGCATAGGCGATATCGGTACCGTTGGCGACCGAGAAGGAGACATCGGCACTCGATAAGGCGATGGCATCGTTGACGCCGTCACCGACCATGGCGACTTTTCCTTTTTCTTTCTTTTCGCTGACCAGTTTGTTTTTATCCTGCGGCGTGACGGAAGAAAGATATTCATCGATCTTCAGCTTGCCGGCGATGTTTTTCGCCGTCAGGTCGTTGTCACCTGTGCACATGATCGGAACGATGCCTCTTTCCTTCAGACTGGCAATGGCGGCTGCCGAAGTATCTTTTAGTACATCGGCCAGATACACGATGCCTAACAGTTTATCGTTTCTTCCGACCAGGATGAAGGAATAATTGTTGTTTTCCGCTTCCCTGATGTCATCTTCATTTACCTTTGCGTAGGTTTGAGCAAGCTTGCGGTTGCCCGCATAATAGATGTCTTCGCCTTTCTTTGCCAGAAGGCCCTTTGCGGAGATCTGTTCGACGCTGTCGAATTTCATCTTTCCATCCGGATAGGCCTGTACGATGGCTTTGGCGATCGGATGATCGGATGACTTTTCAAGAGAGGAGAGGACCTCTTTGAAGTCAGGATCATAGGCTTTGTTTCCGATGATCTCGAGTTTGTTTTTCGTCAATGTGCCGGTCTTATCCAGAACGACATATTTCAGATCGCCCGCAACTTCCAGGATCTCGGGATTTTTGATCAGGACGCCGTTTTTTGCGGCGTTGCCGGTCGCCACCATGACGGCAGCCGGTGTCGCAAGGCCCAGGGCACAAGGACAGGAGATGACCAAGACCGACAGGGCGAAATTGAGTGCCTGTTCGATGTCTTTTCCGACGATCATCCAGACGATGAACGTCAACAAGGAGATCGTCATGACCGCAAAGACGAAATAGTTGGAGACTTTATCGGCGAAGCGTTCGACCGGGATCTTGGACATCGTGGCCTGCTTGGTCAGAGAGATGATCTTGGATAAAGTGGTCTGGGCGGCGTTTTTGGATACTCTCACTTTGATCTGTCCGGACAGGTTGACCGTACCGCCTATGACAGGATCATCGACCGCCTTGTTCTGCGGCAGAGATTCGCCGGTGATCATCGATTCATCGACTTGCGAGGAACCTTCGATCACGATGCCGTCCTGCGGTACCGATTCACCCGGTTTGACTAAGACGATGTCGTTTTTCTTGAGATCATCGATCTTCAGGATCACCACTTCGCCGTCTTCTTTCACCAGATTCGCCTGCATCGGGATCAGGGTCGCCAGACCGCGTATGGTCTTGGCAGCTTTCTTCTTGTTGCTTCCTTCGATATATTTTCCGATCGAAACGATGACTAAGATCATCGCTGCCGTTTCAAAATAGAGGTGGTATCCGCTCTTGTTGAAAAACAGGACATAGAGGGAATAGATATAGGATACAAAAGAAGATAACGAGACTAAGGAATCCATGTTCGGCGACAGATGAAGCAGCGAACGGAATCCCGACCGGTAATAGTGGAAGTTGAGCGCCATGACGATGGTACATAAGATAAGCTGCACATACTTTCCATATTCCGGGATATGGATGCCGAACATATGTCCCATGGAGAAGACCATCAATATGACCACCAGTATGGCAGATACGATCATGACGAGCTTACTGTAGTCCGGTGTGTTCTTCTTGGAAATGATCAGCTCATAGCCGGCATCGGCGACCGCCTTTGCCAGAGCTTCTTCGCTGACTTTTCCTTCATCGAAAGTCACGAATGCTTCGTTTTCCAGAAGGTTGACTTTGCAATCGGAAACTCCCGCTGTATTTTTCAATGCTTTTTCGACATTGTCCTTGCATATGACGCAGGTCATGCCTTTGACTTCATACGTTTTTTCCATTTACATATACCCCCCCAGGGTATACTCATTTTAGCACGGCAAGCCGAAACAATAAAGTATAATGATAGTGTGAGCTGTCCTTTATATATAAGAAGCGTGTATTCTCTGCTTTCTTCGATGTGTACTATCGAAGGTATCATTTCCTATGCGAAAAAATACGGCTATGATCATCTCGGCCTGGTCGACCGCAATGTGCTGGCCGGCGCCATGAGCTTCAAGAAAGCCTGTAAGAAAGCGGATATCGTTCCCATATACGGCCTTGAATTTGACGTGGAAGCGGAATCACGCATCTATACCTGCATCCTTTATGCAAAGGATGATGAAGGCTTCAAGAACCTCATGGCTTTATCGAGCTACATCTGCACGAAAGGAGTCTCTTCGGTCAGCGTCGATCTTGTAAAGAATTATACGGACCACAATGTTCTGTGTCTTCTTTCCGACAACATGCCTTTGACTTATGTGATCGATAAGAAGGAAGACCCCGAAGAGATGCTGATGAAGCAGAAGATGTGGTTTGGCGACTACATCGTGGCTTTGATCGATCACGACATCGCTTCCAATGCCTACCGCGATCAGCTTTTAAAGCCTGTTTTAAAATCACACGGTATCAAAACGATCGCTCTTTCCAGGACCTTCTATCTGCAAAGAGACGATTATGAAGTGTTCAATGTCCTGAAATGCATAAGAGACAAGCGGATCATTGATGATCACGACTTCGTCGAAGAGACCGGCAGGCATTTCATGACCAAAGAGGAATACGATCTTCTTTATGACAGGGAAGATCTGATCAACGCCGATCTGTTTGCGTCGAAGCTGCATGTGTCGATGTCGTATATGACATCGCTTCCGGTCTATGACAACCGCAAAGGCATCCCTTCCAAGGACTACCTGGTCCTTTTGTGCAGGGAAGGCCTCAAGCGCAGATTAAAGAACAGTGTTCCGCAGGTCTATATCAGACGTCTGGAATATGAACTGAAAGTCATCCTGGATATGCATTTCGAGGATTATTTCCTGATCGTCTATGATTTCATCCTTTATGCCAAGAAACAGGGCATCATGGTCGGACCGGGCAGGGGCTCGGCTGCCGGATCCCTGGTTTCCTATTGTCTTGGCATCACAGATATCGATCCGATCCGTTACGGACTCATCTTCGAAAGGTTCCTCAACCCGGAAAGGATCTCGATGCCGGATATCGACACCGATTTTCCGGATGACCGCCGAGATGAAGTCATCGCCTATGTCAAGGACCGCTACGGCATCGAACATGTCGGCCACATCATCACCTATGGCACTTTGAAAGCCAAACAGGTGCTTCGCGATGTGGGAAGGGTGCTCAATTATCCCAACCGTGAGATCGACGCCTTATGCAAGCTCATCCCCAATGCGCTGGATATGGATCTCAGCAAAGCCTATGACGAGGTACCGCTTTTCGCACAGAAGATCGAATCGGAAGAGCGTTTCCGCAGGCTGTATCGGATCTCACGCAAACTGGAGTTTTTCCCAAGACACGAATCCACGCACGCGGCCGGTATCGTCATGTCCAGAAAACCGCTGGACGAAGTGGTGCCGATCACCCGTATCGAATCCGATATCTATTCCACCCAGTATACGATGGAACACCTTGAAGAGCTCGGCCTGATCAAGATGGATTTTCTGGGACTCAGGAACCTCGGCATCATCGCGGAGATCGTCGATGATATCAAAAAAGATCAGGATTTTGATATCCGAAGCATCCCGCTGAACGATAAGAAGACCTTCGATCTGATCGATTCGGTCAATGTCGCGGGCATCTTCCAGCTGGAATCTTCCGGCATGCGCAATCTGATACGCAAGATGCGTCCGCGCACGTTTGAAGAGATCGGTATGACGATCGCCTTGTATCGACCGGGTCCGATGAAGAACATCCCATTATTTTTGGATTACAGAGCCCATCCGGAAAAGGTGGATTACATCCATCCGAATCTGCAGCCGATATTGAAAGAGACGTACGGCATCATCGTCTATCAGGAACAGATCATCAATATCGCCAGAGTCATGGCCGGTTTCAGCTATGGCAAGGCCGATATCTTACGTAAGGCGATGTCCAAGAAGAAGCTTTCCGAACTGGAGAAGCTGCATTCCGACTTTATCGAGGGCTGCGTGAAAAACGGTTATGACGGCAAGCTCAGCGAGCAGGTCTATGCATTGATCCTGGAATTTGCCAACTACGGTTTCAACAAGTCCCATTCGATCGCCTATGCCTTGGTCGCCTATCAGCTGGCCTATCTCAAGGCGAACCATCCTTTGTATTTCTATAAGGCTCTGCTCAACGGTGTCATGGGATCCCAGTCCAAGACCTACGACTACATCTCCGAATGCATGAACATCGGCCAGAAAGTCAAAGGGATCTCTTTGAACGGTTCGATGGAATCCTACAAGATCGAAAAGGATTCGATCGTCATGCCGTTTGGCATATGCAAGGATGTCGGTTCGATATCGGCAGACAAGATCATCGAAGAAAGGATGTCGGGCGGTCCGTTTACCGATTATGTACAAGCCGTCAAGAGACTGGTCTTGAAAGGCGTGGAGCGCAACGTCATCGAGAATCTGATCTATGCCGGAGCTTTCGATGAGTTCCGTCATTCCCGCCATACGATGATCGCTTCCTTGAACAATGTCATCATGTATGCCAACGCCCACAAAGGGGAGATCTCTTTGATGAATGATTTCGATGATGCGCCGATCATCGAAGAACTGAGCGATGACCATATGGTGCTGGCGGAGAATGAAAAGAACGTTCTGGGCTTTTATTTCAGTTTCAATCCGATCATCGCCGTAAAGAAGAAATACAATATCGAATGCGATAATCTGTATAATTTATCTGTAAGTACCGGCCCTGTGAAAGGATTCGGCCTGATCAAACGGGTCAAATCATTGAAGACCAAGCGGGGCGAGATGATGGCCTTCGTCGATCTGGTGGATGACAAGGGTGCGATCTCGCTGGCAGTCATGCCGAGAGTCTACGCGATGCACTCTTCCGATCTTGTCAAAGGCCGCTATGTGAAATTTGAAGGAAAGATAGAGAAAGAAGCTTCCTGTCTTGTCAGGAACATGGAAGTTCTTTAGGGGAGGTGGAATATGAAGATACTGATCGTCGATGATGAAGTGAAGATCAGAGAAGTCGTGTCGGAATACGCCAAGTCATATGGCTATGAATGCGATCAGGCAAGCAATGGCAAAGATGCGGTGGACATGGTGACGAAAAACGAATACGACTGTGTCATCCTTGACATCATGATGCCTGAGCTTGACGGTTTTTCCGCCTGCAAGAAGATCAAGGCCGTAAAGGATGTCCCGGTGATCATGCTGTCGGCACGAACGGAGGAAGATGACAAGCTGTTTTCTTTCGACCTGGGCGTGGATGACTATGTCACCAAACCTTTTTCTCCCAAAGAGCTCATGGCCCGTATCCGGGTGATCTGCGAAAGGAACTCTTCCAGAAACAATGACAAGTATGTCTTTGACACGCTGGTCATCGATGTTCTGGGCAGAAGCGTGACGATCGATGGAGAAAAGCTGACTTTGACGCCGAAAGAACTGGATCTTCTGATCTATCTGGTGAAAAACAAGAACATCGCCATCGGCAGAGACAAACTGCTTTCTGCCGTCTGGGAGATGGACTACTACGAAGATGACCGTACGATCGATACACATATCAAGATGCTTCGAAAGGATCTCGGCCGATATGCCGATCATATCGTCACGGTAAGAGGTATGGGATACAAGTTTGAAATTTGATTTTCGCGGAATAAGGTTTTCGACCTGGCTGTACTTCCTTGGATTCTCGGTATCGATCATGCTGTTACTGGGATCGCTTTTAGTCATGCTCATCAAACCTTACTACCGCGACGACCGTATCAATACGATCTCGGCGATCTCCGATACGCTGGAGACGCTTTTACTCAACGATGACGTCAAGCGAAACGACATCGAATCCGCCGCAAGGACGATCATCGGCAACAACGTCTGTGCCATCATCTACAACGAGACCGGTGAAAACATCTACTATCCGCCGGATTCCCTGGGCCAGTTGTGCATGCTCGACAAACAGATCTCGGTGGGTGAAGAAACCTTCATCATCAAAAACGAGCCTTTGAAGATGATCGATCTGATCAAAAGTGAGAATCCCTTATCATTGACCATCAATTCGCCATATGCCGATCTTGAGATGCTGCTGTACGGCAAACAGGTCAAAGCAAATCTGGCGAATTACTATCTGATCCTCAATACGCCTTTGGAACCGGCGGAATCCTATATCGATTTCATCCTGAACCAGTATCTGTACATCGCTGCGATCGTCGTTTTCATCGCGCTCATCGTGGCTCTGTTTCTGGCAAGAAGGATCTCCATGCCGATCGTCAAGATGAAGAATGAGGCCAACAAGCTGGCGCAGGGGGATTATAATGCCAGATTCAAGACCAATTCTTTCTCTGAGATCAACGACCTGGCTTCGACGCTCGACGATGCGACGGAAAAGCTTTCCAAAGTCAACGAACTGCGAAAAGATCTGGTCGCCAACGTCTCCCATGACATCAAGACGCCTCTGACGATGATCAAGGCCTATGCAGAGATGATCAAGGATATCTCGGGAGATGATCCGGTTAAGCGGAACGAACACCTCGATGTCATCCTTCAGGAAGCGGAATATCTCAACAAGCTGGTCACCGATATGTCGGAGCTTTCCAAGCTGCAGTCCGGGGTCATCGAGATACGACGCGATAATTTCGATCTGAAAGAGTGTGCCGATAATGTCGTGCTGCTTCTTTCCAAGGTCATCACCGAAAAGAATATCAATCTGGTCCTGGATTTTGACGACTGTGTGGTCTATGCCGATGAGATCAAGATCTCGCAGGTCATCTACAACTTTCTGTCCAACGCTTTGAAATACTCCGATGCCGACTCCAAGATCACGATGCGCATCCGCAATTACGAAGACATGGTCCGCATGGAAGTGACGGACAACGGCAACGGCATCGCGGAAGATGTGCTTCCTTATATATGGGACCGTTATTACAAGGTCGATAAGAACTTCAACCGTTCGGTCAATTCCACAGGTCTGGGTCTGGCGATCGCCAAAGCGATACTGGAGGCGCACAAGGCAAGGTATGGCGTCACTTCCAAGCTGAAGGAAGGTTCGACGTTCTGGTTCGAACTGGATAAGGATTACGATGAAGAGTGATTATCTGAAATACATCGATCTTCCTTTCGATCAGGAAGGTTCAAGATACAAAGTGAATTCCGATACGGTGGCTTTGGGCATGTTCTTAGATCCGATGAAAGGAAAAAGCGTTCTGGATATCGGGACGAATACCGGAGCCTTGCTGCTGTATGCTCATCAGAAAGGCGCAGCTTTTCTGCATGGCGTCGATATCCACGAGGATGCTTTGAAAAAGGCGGAAGAAAACCTCAAAGAGTATTCTTCGGATTATAAACTGTACAAGAGCCGTATCCAGGATCTTGAGATCGATCCGGTCGATGTGATCGTATGCAATCCGCCGTTTTTTGAGATGAACAATGTCACGGATGACATCTATATGAAGGAAGCCATGTTTGAAGAAAGCCTTCCGCTGGATGAACTGTTCAAAAGTTTCCGAAGATGCATGAAGGCAAACGGGGAAGTCTATCTGATCTACCAGGCTGACCGCTTTCCGGAACTTTACGATATGTGCAAGACCTATAAACTGAAGATCATGAAGATGGCTTTCGTGCATGATGTATCTTCTTTACATGCCTTGAGGGTCCTTGCGAAGCTGAAGATCGGTCCGATGTCCAAGGTCAAGGTACTGAAACCGATCCTGATCGATAAGGGCAGTTTTCTTGAATACTGAGCTTTTGAAAGAAACGGATGACAGTTTCCGCAAAGGAGGCTGTTTTTTATTCTGCCGGATAGCGAAAAAATGCTTTAAAACAGGCATTTTCTGATTGAAATTTAAAAAGTGTTCCGCTATAATACATATGTTATAGTCTCTCCATAGAGGGGATTATAACCGCTCAGAGAAGGTTTCAAGTACTTTCGGGTCACCTTAATGGCGAGTCTGAATCTAAATAAAGGAGGTGCACTATGTACGCAATTATCGAAACTGGTGGCAAACAGCTTAAGGTCGAAGAAGGTCAGACGATCTACGTCGAAAAGCTGGACGTTGAAGAAGGTAAGGAATATACTTTCGACAAAGTCGTAGCCCTGGAAAACGGTGGATTGACTTTAGGTACTCCGTATGTTGACGGAGCCAAGGTCACCTGCAAGGTCGAAAAACAAGGCAAGGAAAAGAAGATCGTCATCTTCAAGTACAAACAGAAGACCGGTTCTACAAGACGCAAGCAGGGTCATCGTCAGCCATACACCAAGTTGACTGTTGAAAAGATCGGCTAATGATCAAGGCAATTTTTCAGGCCGATGAGGATCGCTATATCTCTCTTGATGTAAGCGGTCATGCGGAATATGGCGAATATGGAAAAGATCTGATCTGTGCTGCGGTAAGCTCGATCATGTTCGGATTCATGAATGCCATAGATGACCTGGAAGAGGATGTGAAGATCACACAGTCAGAAAACAGGATCACGGTTGTTGATCACAGCGGTTCGAAGAAAGTGAATGACTACTTCGAGCTGGTAATAATGCAGTTAAAAACGATCGAAGCCTCATACGGAGACTTCATTAAAGTGGAAAGGAAGTAAAACAACATGAAATATGTACTGAATATTCAGTTCTTCGCTTCTAAAAAAGGTGTAGGTTCGACCAAGAACGGACGTGATTCTCATTCCAAGCGTCTGGGTGCGAAGCTGGCTGACGGTCAGTTCGCTACTGCTGGTTCCATCATCTACCGCCAGAGAGGTACGAAGATTCATCCGGGAGAAAACGTTAAGAAGGGTGGAGACGATACTCTGTTCTGCTTAGTCGACGGTGTTGTCAAATACGAACACTTAGGCAAGAAGAGAACGAAAGTATCCGTTTATCCGGCTGCTTAATCAATCTATTGGATCCAAGGCCCTTTTACAGGGCTTTTTTAAACATTTAAGACAATGCAATTTATCGATAAAGTAAAACTGAAACTCAAGGCAGGAAACGGCGGCAACGGCATCGTCGCTTTTAAGCGTGAGAAATACAATCCCATAGGAGGACCTTCGGGAGGAGACGGGGGAAGCGGTGGTTCGATCATCTTCAAAGTCGATACCAACAAATCCACTCTTCTCGACCTGCGTTTTTCCAAGATGATCCGTGCACAGGATGGGGAAAACGGCAAGGGCAACAACATGTACGGGGCTTCCAGAGACGATGTCATCGTCAAGGTGCCTTTAGGTACGGTCGTCAAGGACCTCGATCTTGATGAAGTGATCGCCGATCTCAATACGCTGGACAGCGAAGAAGTCATCTGTCAGGGCGGCAAAGGCGGCAAGGGCAACTATCATTTCAAGTCTTCAAGAAACAATGCGCCGGATTACTGCACTTTGGGAACGCCGGGCGAGGAAAGAAACGTCTTGGTCGAGCTCAAGCTTCTGGCGGACGTCGGACTGGTGGGTCTTCCTTCCGTAGGAAAATCCACACTGCTTTCCGTTGTTTCCAATGCCAGACCCGAGATCGCCGATTATCCGTTCACGACGCTCAAACCACAGCTGGGCATGGTCAAGGCAGGGGATTCTTCCTTTGTCATGGCAGACTTGCCGGGGCTGATCGAAGGAGCTTCGGAAGGAAGAGGCTTAGGACATGAGTTCCTCAAACACATCGAACGCTGCCGTCTGATCATCCACGTCCTGGATATGGGACATGAAGATCCGATCAAGGATTTTGAGGTGATCAACGAAGAGCTGAAGAAGTATCCGGGCAATCTGTACGAGCGTCCGCAGATCGTCCTGGCCAACAAGATGGATCTTGATAATGCGCAAGAGAATCTTGAAGCATTCAAAAAGAAATATCCGGATATCGAGATCTTTGAGGCGATCACGCTGATCAACGAAGGTCTCATGCCCGTCTTATACAAGGCAGCCGAGATGCTCAAAGAACTTCCGCAGTTCCCGCTCTATGATCCGAACAAAGCGGAAAACAAAGTCGTATATAAATATGAAGAAACAAAACCGTTTGAGATCTTCAACGAAGGAAACGGTGTCTGGAGAGTCGAAGGCGACAAGATCGAACGTCTGTTCAGAAGCACCAATTTCAAGGATGATGATTCCGTACTTCGTTTCTCAAGAGCGCTGTCCAAGATGAAACTGGATGAGGCCTTAAGAGAGAGGGGCTGTAAGAACGGTGATCAGGTCTTCATACAGGATTACAGTTTTGATTTCATGGATGATGATGAGGATGAGTAAAAAAGCTCATCCTTTTTTCTTGGATGTGGTACCGGTCATTGAGTAAACGTTTTCAAAAGTACTATAATAGAGTGTAGGGGGAAAAATAAAACCCTGGAGGTAAAAATGAAGAAATTTTTCAAACTGCTTATGGCTGTAATGCTCGTATTATGCATGACAGCGTGCGGACAGCAGAGCTCCGAAGAACCTGCTGAAGAACCGACTGTCGGCGGCGGTGACCTGGTCATCTATTCGCCGAACTCCGATCCGCTGATCGAAGTCGCTTACACGTTTGGCGAGAAATACGGCATCAATGTCGAAGTCGTATCTGCCGGTACCGGTGAGTGTCTCGAAAGAGTTTCTGCTGAAAAAGACAATCCGCAGGCCGATGTCATGTACGGCGGCATGAACTATGCGAACTCCTACAACCCGGACTATGTCCCTCTGTTTGAAGAGTATGTCGCTGCAGGCGATGACAAGCTTCCTGAAGCATACCGCAACTTCAACGGCATCACGACGCACTATTGCCTGGATGGCTCCGCTGCATTGTTAGTCAATATCGAAGAATATGAAAAGTTAGGTCTCAACCTTGACGAATTCGATTCCTATGCCGATCTGTTACAGCCGGAACTTAACGGCAAGATCGCGATGGGCGACCCGGCTAACTCTTCCAGTGCCTGGGCCGAACTTACCAACATGCTGTTAGTCATGGGCGAACAGCCATATGACGAGAAGGCTTGGGAATGGGTCGGTGAATTCATCAACAACCTGAACGGTGTCCAGCTCTCTTCTTCATCAGCTATTTATAAGGGAACTTATGAAGGTGAGTATGTCGTTGGCGTCTCTTACGAAGATCCATGCGTATCTCTGTTAGTCGACGGCGGCGGCGATAAAGTCAAGCTGGTCTATCCTTCCGAAGGTGCTGTATGGCTCCCGGCAGGTGTTGCGATCATCAAGAACGCTCCGCACATGGACAATGCGAAATTATTCTTAGACTGGCTGATCTCTGACGAAGGCCAGAACGAGATCGCTAAGACGACTGCCCGTCCGGTCAATCCGGCGATCTCCAATACTGCAAAGGAAATGACTCCGTTCTCTGAGATCAACGTCAAATACGAAGACATGGAACTCTGCGGTACCAACAAGAAGGCTTGGCAGGCACGCTGGACAGAAATGTTCACTGCAGCTAATCCGCAATAATCAACTGGTTTCAGAAAAAAATCTATAACAAGTGAGGTTGGAAATATGAGTGTAAACATCAAAATTCGCGACGCTGTAAAAAAATATGGCGATAATACGATAATTTCTGACTTATCACTGGATATCAAGGAGGGTGAGTTTTTCACCCTTCTTGGTCCATCTGGATGTGGTAAGACGACTTTATTGAGAATGATTGCCGGTTTTAACTCGATTGAGGGCGGAGATTTTTATTTCGGTGATACCAGGATCAATGACATGGATCCGGCAAAGCGGAATATCGGTATGGTCTTCCAGAACTACGCGATCTTCCCGAACATGACGGTCGAGAAAAACGTAGCCTTCGGTCTGAAGAACCGCAAGCTTCCAAGTGATGAGATCGCATCCAAGACGGATCAGTTTCTGAAATTGATGAAGATCGATGAATATCGCGATCGTATGCCGGAGAGACTTTCCGGCGGTCAGCAGCAGCGTGTGGCTCTGGCAAGAGCTCTGGCGATCACTCCGGATGTGCTGCTGATGGACGAACCGTTATCGAACCTTGATGCCAAGCTGCGTGTTGAGATGCGCACGGTCATCAAGCAGATACAGAACGATGTAGGTATCACGACCGTCTATGTTACTCATGACCAGGAAGAGGCAATGGCCGTCTCAGACCGTATCGCGGTCATGAACGCTGGCGATATTCAGCAGATCGGTACGCCGAAGATCCTCTATCAGAGGCCGGCAAACCTGTTTGTAGCAACCTTTATCGGTCACACCAATGTCATTGACGCCAAACTGAAAGAAAAGGATGGCGAGGGCTATCTCGTCCTTCCGGGAGGTTATGAAGTCAAGGTCGATACGCTTCGCAAGGAAGAGATCTACGACCGCAATGTCAAAGCTTCCATCCGTCCGGAAGAGCTTGTCGTCGATACCGACAGCAAGGAAGGCATCCTGGCGACGATCGATGATGCCGTATTCCTCGGATTGAATACGCATTACTTCGTACATTTCGAAGACGGCGAGACGGCAGAGATCGTTCAGGAATCCAAGATCGATTCGATCATCGAAAAAGGATCCAAGATCCGCCTTGGCGTCAAGACCGAAAAGATCAACATCTTTGATGAGACCGGCGCTTATAACCTGGTACAGGGCGTCGTAAACGACCTGGATATCTATAAGAAGAAAGAGGCATGATATGACTGACACAAAGAAAAACTTTGATGTCTGGAAGGTCGTATCTGTTCTGATACTGGGACTTTATGCGCTGTTTCTGATCTTCCCGCTGGTAAAACTGCTGTATAATGCGTTTTTCTTCGAAGGGAATTTCACGCTCGAACAGTTCCAGAAGTTCTTCTCACAGGCCTATTATGTCAGATCGATCTTCAACTCGATCAAAGTCTCGCTGCTGGCGACCCTGCTGACACTGGCGATCGGTATCCCTCTGGCATATTTCTACCAGATGTTTGAGATCAAAGGGCAGTCGATCTTGCAGGTCATCATCATCTTATGCTCCATGTCCGCACCATTCATCGGTGCTTATTCCTGGATCATGTTATTGGGCAGAAGCGGCATCATCACCAAATTCGTCGAGTCGATCCTGCCTGTAACAGTGCCGAACATCTACGGCTTCAACGGCATCCTGCTGGTACTGGCTCTGCAGCTGTTCCCGTTGGTCTTCCTGTATGTTTCCGGTGCCTTGAAAAACATCGATAATTCATTGCTGGAAGCTTCCGAAAACATGGGCTGCACGGGCGTCAAGCGTTTCTTCACGCTGGTCATCCCTCTGTGCATGCCGACGATCATCGCCGCAACGCTGATGGTCTTTATGAGAGCGTTTGCCGACTTCGGTACGCCGCTTCTTATCGGTGAAGGCTACCAGACCTTCCCGGTGGTCATCTACAACTCCTACTTTGCGGAGACCGGCGGCGACCACAACTTCGGTGCTGCGATCTCGGTCATCGCCATCGTCATCACGGCGATCATCTTCCTGATCCAGCGCTACATCAACAACCAGTTCCGTTTCACGATGAATGCGATGCATTCGATCGAAAGGAAGAAGCTGCATGGCATCAAGGCCGTATTAGTCAATCTGTACTGCTGGTTCATCGTCTTACTGGCATTCATGCCGCAGGTCTATGTCATGTACACATCCTTCTTGAAGACTTCCGGCAAGATCTTCATACCGGGCTATTCTCTGGATTCGTATCGCTTTGCCTTCACGCATCTGAGGAACGCGATCCCGAACACCTTCCTGATCGGCGGTCTGGCACTTATCATCGTCATCATCCTGGCGATCCTGATCGCTTATCTGGTCGTCAGAAGGAACAACACCGTCAACCGTATCATCGATACGCTGTCGATGGTCCCGTACATCATCCCGGGTTCCGTTGTCGGTATCGCGCTTGTCATGGCCTTCAATAAGAAGCCGCTCGTACTTGCCGGTACGGCGATCATCATGATCGTCGCTCTGGTCATACGTCGTATCCCTTATACGATCCGATCTTCCACTGCGACACTTCAGCAGATCCCGATGTCGATCGAAGAAGCAGCCATTTCTCTGGGTTCATCCAAGCTGAAAGCCTTCTTCACGATCACCGTGCCGATGATGGCCAACGGCATCCTGTCAGGTGCCATCATGTCCTGGGTCACGATCATCACGGAGCTTTCTACCGCGATCATCCTGTACAACCTCAAGACGATCACGCTGACTCTTGCGACCTACACCTATGTCTCAAGAGGAAACTACGGTATTGCGGCAGCTTATGCCACGATCCTTACGGCAGCGACCGTCATATCGCTGCTGGTATACATGAAGGTCACGGGAAACAAAGAGATCTCATTCTGAGCCGGTCACAGACCGGCTTTTTTCATGCCGTCATAAATACTATGATGTATAATTGAAATATGATCGGATTTGTATCAGGAACAGTTCATGCGTATGGCACCGATTTCGTATTGATCGATGTGAACGGGGTAGGGTACCGTATCAATTTTTATCATCCCGAAGCACTTTCCAAAGGCAAGCAGATGACCATCTATACCTATCAGAACGTCAGGGAAGATGAGATCTCCTTATATGGTTTTCTGTCTTTGGAAGAATATGATCTGTTCATCAAACTCATTTCGGTAAAAGGCCTCGGACCGAAGATCGCTTCCAACATCCTGTCGAGAGCCAGCGTGGATGCGATCATCACCGCTGTGGAAACGGGAGACATCGATTTCATCCGCCACATGCCGGGCATCGGAAACAAGACGGCTTCCCAGATCATCCTTGATCTCAAGGGCAAGCTCGTGGAATCTTCCGAGGATGCCGGCGATAAGAGCGAAGAACTGGGCGATGTCGCGCAAGCCCTCAAGCAGCTTGGCTACAAGCCTGCCGAGATCCGTCCGGTCATGAAAAAGCTGACAAAAGAAAAAGGTTCGACCGACGAGCTGATCCGAAAGGCTCTGTCGATGCTCATGAAGTAAAACAAAACATTTATGGAAGAAGAAAACAAAGTATTATCCGCGGACAAACAGGCACAGGATGATGATGCCTCCTTGCGTCCGCAGACCTTGAAAGAATACGTTGGACAGACGGATCTGAAGGAAAACCTGGAAGTATTCATTCAGGCGGCCAAGATGCGTGATGAAGCACTTGACCACGTCCTTTTGTATGGCCCGCCGGGTCTTGGCAAAACGACGATGGCCTACATCCTGGCCAATGAGATGGGCACCAACATCAAGACGACCACCGGTCCGAGCATCGAAAAGACCGGTGACCTGGCTGCCATCCTTTCTTCTCTGCAGGAAGGGGACGTCCTTTTCATCGATGAGATCCATCGTCTTCCGAAGATCGTCGAAGAAGTCTTATATTCGGCGATGGAAGATTTCTATATCGATATCGTCGTAGGCAAGGAAGAAGGTGCCAAATCGATACGTCTGGATCTGCCGCCGTTCACTCTGGTCGGCGCAACGACCAGGGCAGGTGCGATATCTTCCCCGCTGCGTGACCGTTTCGGTATCACATCCAAGCTGAATTACTATACGACCGAAGAACTCTCTTCGATCGTCAGAAGGACATCGAAGGTCTATTCCTCTTCGATCGACGAGGAAGCGGTCGCCGAGATCGCCATGCGTTCCCGCGGTACGCCGCGTATCGCAAACCGTCTTTTCCGCAGGGTGAGAGACTTTGCCCAGGTGCGTAACGGCGGTGTCATCGATCTGGCCATCACCAAGGAAGCTCTTGAAAAGCTCAAAGTCGATTCCCTCGGTCTGGATGATGTCGATATCCGCTATCTGCGGGGCATCATCGAGCGTTTCAAAGGCGGTCCGGTCGGTGTGGAAGCCATCGCTTCGGCGATCGGCGAAGAGGCGATCACTCTGGAAGATGTCAATGAGCCTTATCTTCTGCAGATCGGTTTCATCAACCGTACGGCAAGAGGCAGGATGGTCACTGAAAAAGCATATCGCCATCTCAACATAAACTTTGAACAGAAACTGTTTTAAACTCACTTTACGGTGAGTTTTTTCTCGGATCGGAAAGTGCAAAAACACAAGTTAAAAAAGATTGAATTTTAAATATCGTTTATGTTATGATGATTAAGCGTAAATGGAGGTAAGTATAAATGCCAAGAGAGTTCGTCACTTTCAAATGTACTGAGTGTGGTGAAGAAACATACACTGGTTCCAGAAATAAGAAGAAACATCCTGAAAAAATGGAAATCAAGAAGTTTTGCCCTAAGTGCAATAAAATGACTACACATAAGGAGAAGAAATAGGCGTTCGCCTATTTTTTGTTATGATGGATATCCGCACTTATGTGATGGGTCCGATCGCGACCAATACCTATGTACTGGTCTCAGGCAATGAGGCGATAATCATCGATCCGGCATCGAAACCGGAAAAGATGATCGAGAAGCTCGGTGATCTTGATCTCAAGGCAGTCCTGCTGACACACGGTCACTTCGATCATATCAAGGCGTGTGACGGCTTGTATGAGAAGTATCACTGTCCGATCTACCTTCACGAGGACGATGAGGAACTTGCCAGGGACAAATACTCGGGAGCGGACTTCGGTCTTGTCTCCTACATCAGCTGCAAGACACTTCCTTTGAAGGAAGGAAAGATGAAGATCGGACCGTTTGAATTTGAAGTGATCTTCACGCCCGGCCACACACCGGGTTCGGTGATCTTCGTCTTTGATCACTATATCTTCACCGGTGACACGCTGTTCCGCGGTTCGGTGGGACGGACCGACTTGAAAGGCGGCGATGCCAGGACCTTGAAAGAATCATTAAGGGTCTTCAAGTCCTTCAAGGAGGAATACTTCATCCTGCCGGGACACGACGATCCTTCGACACTGTCGTTTGAATTGGCTAATAATTGGTATTTACGATAGAAAATGAGCTCATTTTGAAGAAAAATGAGCTTTTTCTTTAGGAATCCGGACTCTTTTCAACGAAACATGAATAGAGGTGAAAAGAGAATGGAAGAAAGACTGGTGGCTTTGCTGAGGCTGGCTCTCAAGTACAATGCGACGGATATCCACTTCATGATGCGCTATCAGGAAGTGAACATCGAAATGCGGATCGACGGGCTTTGCCGGAAGGTGAAGGGACGTTTTGAAGATTATAAGCTGATCCGTTATCTGCAATATCTGGCGAATCTCGATGTCGGAAACATCCTGACACCGCAGACAGGCCAGTTTGAGATGGAGGTGGACGGAAATCTTCTTTCGCTGCGTTTTGCGGTGATCAACAAGATCAACTATACCAACGGCGTATTGCGGATACTCAATTCCAAGATCAGAGTCAATGCGGACAGCCTGTCTTCTCTGAAGCGGCAGAATCAGTATTTCAAGGCACTGCTTTCCAGGCCTTGCGGTCTGATACTGTTTTCCGGACCGACGGGTTCGGGCAAGACGACGACCCTGTACTCACTTCTGAAAAGCGTATCGAACAAAAAGATCTATTCGATCGAAGATCCCATCGAAGTCTATCATGACAATCTGATACAGCTCAGTGTCAACGAGGCGATGGGTTTCGGCTATGCGGAAGGGATCAAACAGATCCTGCGGCATGATCCGGACATCATCATGATCGGCGAGATCCGTGATGAGAAGGCTGCCAAAATGGCGGTGGTCGCGGCAAATACCGGCCATCTTGTTCTATCGACCATCCACACGTCCAAGGCATCCGGCTGCATTTCGAGACTGAGCGAACTCGGCGTCAATGAGGATCATCTTTATGAAAACCTGCTCTGTGTCTCCAATCAGCGGATGCTGATAAATGCCAAGGATCATTCCAAGGTCGTCTTATACGAGATCATGGACGTCCAGGAGATCGAATACTACCGCCTGCATGGGAAGAATTCCGAGGATTTCTATTCGGTAGAAAAACAGATACGGAAAGGGATCGAAGATGGCATCTTTGCGAAAGATGCGTGCTGAAAAGTATCTCGGCATCGAAGATCTTTCCTATCTGGGAAAGCTTCTGGATTCCGGCCTTTCGATCAGAGACTGTTTTTCATTGCTGAAAACCAAGAAGAACAAGTCTCTGTTTGAAAAGATCACAGAAAAGCTGGATGAAGGCGAACCGATCGAAAAGGCGATCGAAGGCTTCCTGCCGAAAAAGATCCGGCCTTATACTCTGACACTGCTGAGTTCGCTTCCGTTTTCTTCCGCCTTGTCTTTATCTTTGATGTTCTATGAAAAGAACGAAGAAGGAAGCAAGAACATCCTGTCGAAGATCGCATATCCGCTCTTACTCCTGTTTGTGTCGGTGAGTTCATTGTATCTGTTCGATCTTTACGGAATCGATTCGATCTTTTCTTTGATCTCGACATTCGAGGATGATATCGGACTCTATAAGGATCTGCGTATCCTGTTAAGGATCACGGCGAACCTGTTTTATTACGGTACGCTGCTTCTGTTTTCTTTGAGCATCTTTTTCCTGCGGCCGGAGCGGATCGTATTGCTGTATATCTTCTTTTCCAGGCATTTCCCGAATTCCTTCGTGAACATCTATTGCTGCGAAGAATTCATGTCGCTGTTTCTGATCTGCATCCGAAAGGGTTATTCGACGAAAGAAGCTCTGCATATTCTGAAGTCCATGAAGTCCAAGCCGATCATTTCATTCCTGGCTTTTCACATGGATGAAGGCCTGATGGAAGGCGAAAGCATGAAAGAAGCGGCAGGCAAGTACTACTATGATCCTTCTTTGTCGAGGTTCATCAAGATCGCCAACTATACCAGCGATTTTTCTGTGATCATCGAATCCTATATCTTCATGGCCAGAGAAAAGATCACCCGGCGCATGAAGAACTATACTCTGGGCATACAGCTCATCACCTATGCTTTCATCGGTCTTGTGATCATCTTCGTCTATCAGATCCTGTTCATGCCGATGCGGGCCATCAGTATCTTTTGAAAGGGAAATATGAACAACAAGGGTTTTACGTTACTGGAAATGGTGGTCGTGGTGATCATCATCTCGATCTTATTCTTACTGACCATACCGAATATCTCCAAAGTCATCGCTTCGGTCGATTCCAAGGCCTGCAAGGCGCAGACCAAGGTCATCGATGCGGCGATCGTGCAGTTCCGTCTGGATTACGGAAGCGAACCTTCCTCTTTGATGGATTTGGTCAATGGCGGCTATCTGGAAGAAGAACAGATCACCTGTTCGAACGGCCAGTCATTGAGCATCGTGGACGGGCACTGTGTCATCTACTGAAAAAGGCTTCACGCTTCTTGAGATGCTGGTATGCATCCTGATGCTCTCTGCGGTGAGCCTTTTTTCGCTGAGCTTCCGTTCAAAGCTGTCATTGGATCATTACCGCTTTCTCAACGAGGCGATGCTGAAACAGTCGGAAGCGATCAGGGAAAGGAGGACCGTGACATATGAACAGGGGATATCCTATAACAGCATGGGACGTATCAACATGGCAAGGACAGTACATTTTGAAAGAAAGAAGATCACCTTCAATCTCTCGAGCGGCTATGCCTTTATCAAATGAGAAAGGGTTCTTTCTGCTGGATGCCTTGCTGTCGGTGTTCCTGCTGTCGTGTCTGTGCATCCTGTGTTTTTCGATCTACAACCTGATCGAACGATATGAGGAAGGCTATCTGCGCTACCAGGAAAGAAGCAATCAACGTTATGAGGACATACTGTCCGATCTGAATCTGTGCGAGGGGTGTGCATTCGATGAGTATGATTAGAAACATCGCAGGTCTTCTGATCATCCTGACTCTGCTTCCGATCTCGATGTGCGGCTTTTCCTTTGTTTCTTCCATGCCGTTTTCCTACACGGAAGTCTTCGACGAGCTTTCCCTTCATCAGCTCAGAGAAAGCATGCTGATAAGCTATGATCTTTCTTTTGATCAGAATGCCTTGTATTTTTCCTTGCACAACAAGGATTTCATCCTGTCCAAAGTCAACGACAAGCTCATACTGCATCCCGGTACGCAGATCTTCCTGGCGGATGTCGATGAACTGCATTTTGAAGAAAGGGGATCTGTGATCTATGTCTGTTACAGAAAAAAGGATAAGGAATATGAAAGGGCGATCGCCAGCGCAAGAGGGTTTTATCTCGACAGGTTTTCTGATTGTGATGTGCGTGATGATGTCGCTGATCGCGATGAAGAGTGACTATATCATCAAAGCGGATCAGGTCTATAAGAATCTGATCGAAGACGAGGAATGTTTCTATTATGAGGCGCATGTGATCGATGTCTTCAAATGCATGCTGGCAAGAAAGGAAGAGATCGATGACTTCTATTTCGATGAGATCAGAGTGAACGTCTATCAAAGCGGCGAAGGCTATGATCTGTATTATCTTCAATACCGGCTGTCATTGAGCGTGTACGAAGACAGGATCGTTGATTTCGTTTTGCAGCACTCCTAGGTTTTGCAAAGCAGGATTCGTGTATAATACAATAGAAAAGAAAAAAGAGGTAAGTACACTATGATAAACTGCACAGAAATCAAACCGGGTCAGTGTTTTACATGGGAAAACGAATTATACCAGTGCATCGATATCCAGCTCAATAAGACTGCTATGGCCAAGATGAAAGTCAAGGTCAAGGTCAAACAGCCTAAGACAGGCGTCATCAAAGAGCTTTCTTTGATCGGGTCCGACCAGGTCGGCGAAGCTTCGATCGACAGAAGACCGATGCAGTTCCTGTATGATTCCGGAGACATGGAAGTCTTCATGGACATGGAAACTTACGAACAGGTCGAGATCCCGAAGGACAGATTGGAATGGGAAAGCAAGTTCCTGGTCGCCAATCTGGATGTCAACATCTCCTTCTATGAGGGCGAAGTATTAGGCGTCATTTTACCGGACAAGGTCGATCTTGAACTGGTGGAATGCGAAGCTGCCGTCAAAGGCAACACCGCGACCAGCGCACTCAAGAACGCCGTCACGGAAACAGGCCTATTGGTAAAAGTTCCGCTGTTCATTGAAAACGGCGAACGCATCACCGTTTCCACAGCGGATGGCAAGTATTCCGGAAGAGCTTAAACAAAATGAAAGGATCATCGCGAGATGATCCTTTATTTTTTTAATCTTTCAGATATTTGATGATGCTGTTGGCTGCGATCGCACCGTCATTGCAGGCGGTGACGACCTGACGCAGATCTTTGACGATACAGTCGCCGGCACCGTAGATGCCTTTGATCGCTGTCGACATATCCGGATTGACTTTGATGTAGCCTTTTTCATCGAGTATCGCATCATCGACGAAATCCGTACAAGGATCGGCACCGATGTAAGGGAAGATACCCTTGCATGGAACGATCGTCTCTTCGCCTGTTTCGACGTTTCTGATCTTCATGCCGCAGATCCTGTCATCTTCGATGCACAGTTCTGCCGGTACGTGTTTGGTGATGATCTCGATCTTTTCGTTGGCTTTGACGCGGTCGATGACGCTTGCGTCTGCTCTGAAGACGTCTCTGCGGATGACGATCGTCACTTTCTTGGCCAGGGATGCCAGATATAAGGCTTCTTCCAGAGCGGAGTTGCCGCCGCCGATGATCACGATATCTTTATTGCGGTAGAAGAAACCGTCGCATACCGCACAATAGGAGATACCTCTGCCGGTGAATTCGTCGGCATGAGGAAGATCCAGCGTTCTTTCTTTGGTCCCGGTCGCAATGATGACCGCTTTTGCTTCATAGACCGTTCCGTCAGCCAGTCTGACACTTTTCAGTTCGCCGTCTTCGATCTTTCTCACGTCACCGGCGATCAGCTTGGCACCGAACTGCTGTCCGTGCTCGGTCAGCTGGTTGGCAAGTTCCAGACCGGAGATGGATTTGATGCCCGGATAGTTTTCGATCTCGTATGTCTTGGACAGTTTGCCGCCATTGACGCCGGATTCGATGATCAGAACGGAAAGATTTGCTCGGGAAGCATAGATCGCCGCTGTAAGTCCGGCAGGACCTGCTCCGACAATGATCACATCATATTGTTCGTTCATTTTTTAACTTTCCTCACTTTTCCATAGATTATATCACGTGGTCCTCCATCTCCACGTACCATTTGCTCCGGTCATAGTAGAGGTGGCGGATGCGGTTGGGTTCAAAGACGCAGGTATAGCGAAGTCCCGAACCGCCGACTTTCAAAGATGCCCGCGGACAGATCTCCTTGACTTTCTTGATCGGGACCTTCTTTCCTTCATCCCAGATCAGAAACAGCGGCTTTATGTTTCCGCCTTTGTCATTGAGACAGATGACATCGACATATTTCCTTATCATATCTGCTTTTCATCCTCCTTAAAGATCATGTTTTTATTGACGAAACTGGACAGCTCGCTGTCTTCCAGCACCCTGAGCGAACAGACGGCCTGCTTTCCGAAGCGTCTTCGGATCTGCTCGATCGCTGTTTCTTTCTTCTTCTGTTTCAATGAATAGGTCCCGCTTTTTTCAAAGAGATCGATCTGGCTTTCTTCCTTCTTATCGGAAAGACCGGAAACGGCGACGCCGATAGAGCGGTAAGGAAGATTTATGTCGCAGTTTTCAAGAAACAGACTGAGAGCTTCATCGTAGATCTGTTTGGCGAGATCGGTATTCTCTTTGAGCTTTTTCTGCAGGGTCCGCACTTTCAGATGCGTGTCCCGCAAAGTCAGATGTACGGTCTTGTAATAGAGTCCTTTATTAAGAAGACGGCGGCCGACGTTTTCACTGAGTACGGTCAGGACGATCTTGAAGTCGTCGAGTCCGCAGACATCCTTGCTGCAGGTCATCGAGTTGGAAATGGATTTGACAGGTTCGTGCGCCTGATCGATGCGTGCGACCGGTGAGTTATCCAGGCCGTTGGCATAAAGATAGAGACTGATGCCGTATTTTCCTAAGACCGACTCCAGATAGGACGGGGAGGAGTCAGCCGCATCGCGTATCGTATGGATGCCGAAGCTGTGAAGTCTGTCTATGCTTTTTTCACCGACTCCGAGAAGGGAAGATACCGGAAGATGACCGATATCATCCAATGAATCGATCCTGAAGAATTCATCTTCCTTAGCGATATCGGAGCCAAGCTTCGCATAGACCTTGTTATTGGAGATGCCAATCGAAAGAGTCAGACCGATCTCTTCTTTGACCCGACGCAGAAGGCTGGAGACGATGTATTGCCAGGAACCGAAATAGGGGATGCTTTCGCTGATGTCGAGCCAGCATTCGTCGATCCCGAAGGGTTCGATGCGATCAGTATATTCATAGTAGAGTTCTCTGACTTTTCCCGAGAGGTAATCGTAGGTCTCGTAATCCGGACTGCGCAGGATGAGCTCCGGACATTTCTTCAGTGCTTCGCCGATCGTTTCGGCTGTTTTGACGCCTCTTGTTTTGGCGGGCACATTTTTCGCCAGTATGATGCCGTGCCTTTGTTTGATGTCGCCGGCGATCGCCATCGGAACATTGCGGAATTCGGGATGATATAGCATCTCGGCGGATGCGAAAAAGCAGTTGAGATCGCAATGGAGTATCGTTCTGTTCATAGTTTTATTATACTTGAAAAAATATCAAGTTCAATAAAAAACTTGAATGAAAATCAAGTTTCCTGTATCATAAGAGATGTAGAAAAAGGAGCTTAACATGGAATTTAAAGATAATCTTCGCTATCTTCGCAGAAGCAACAATATGTCGCAGGATGAACTTGCCGACAGACTGGGATATAAATCTTTTACTACGGTGCAGAAATGGGAAGACGGATCCGCTTTCCCGCGTGTTTCCACGTTAAAGAAGATCGCAGACATCTTTGAAGTGGATGTCGATCATCTTCTCAACCTCGATATCCGCACCTCGCAGGTCGCCGTTCCCATACTTGGTGAAGTCAAGGCGGGATATAACATGTATGCCGATGAGAATATCTACGGATATGAATACTGCAACAATTCCGAATACGGACCCGGTGAGTATTTCTATCTCAAAGTAAAAGGCGATTCGATGATCAATCTCAGGATCGGCGAAGGGGATATCGTCTATGTGCGCAAGCAGGATTATCTAAATGATAAGGATATCGGCGTCTTCCTTCTTGACAACAATGAGGTCACGATCAAACGGGCGTCATTTTCAGACGGAAAACTGACTTTGAAGGCTGCCAATCCGGCATATGAGGACCGCAGCTTTTCCCCGGATGAAGTGCGGATCTTAGGCAAAGTGCTTCACAACAAGGTGCTGTTCTGATGGGAAAAGATACATTCCGCTTCATAGGCTTAAGCATGCTGATCTATCTGAGCATCGCCGCACTTCAGATCTTTCTGATGGATCCGGTGATCGACCTGGCTGTGCGAGGCTTCTTCCCGCACTTATATGTGCACATCGCCTTGCTGGTGATCATCGATCCGATCATAACGAGATATCTGCTTGGCAGATTCAAATGGAACATAGTGAACGATAATGGTGACGACTTCATGTAGTCACCATTATTTTTTAATGCTAAAATGATACATATGAATATCGCTATGGTAGCTGGAGGAACAGGCGGACACATCTATCCCGCACTGAGCCTGGCAGAAGCATTGAAGAAGAACGGTCACAGGATCACTTTTATCGGTTCCAACGACCGGATGGAAAAAGACGTCATTCCCGAAAGGGGTTTTGATTATATCGGACTCGATGTCTATACCACCAGAGGCGGTATCTTACAGAAAGTAAAGAGCCTTGCCTCGATCGGCAAAGCGTATTTTACCTGCCGGAAGCTGCTCAAAGGTTATGATATGGCGATCGGTTTCGGCAATTATATCTCGGTACCGGTCATGGAAGCGGCTTCTTCGCTGCATCTCAAGACGGTGATCCATGAACAGAATTCTTTTGTCGGACGTGCCAACCGGATGCTGGATGAAAAGATGGATCTGGTCATCGGCTGCTACGAAGAGAATCTCATCCAGTTCAAAAACAAGAACACGCTGATCTTAGGCAATCCGCAGTCTTCCAAGGCTTACGAAGTCAAGCAAGACAAGGAAGTGATACGCAAGCTGGGACTTGATCCCGACAGGAAGACCGTCGTCATATTCATGGGCTCACTGGGCTCTTCCAGCGTCAATGAAAAACTGCTCGACTTCTTCCCGCTGTGTGATGATTCCTACCAGATCGTCTATGCGACCGGTGCATCGCACTATGAGGAGATGATAAAAAAAGTAAAACAGAACGATCATCTCAAGGTATTCGAGAGGATCGACGGGATCAACGTGATGAAGAATGCTACGCTTCTTGTCTGCAGGGCAGGGGCAACGACACTTTCGGAGATCTGCGCGATCGGCATGCCGGCCATCCTGATCCCATCTCCTTTTGTCCCGAACAATCACCAGTATTACAATGGCAAAGCCCTGGTCGATAAGGATGCGGCGATCATGATCGAAGAAAAAGATCTCAGCGGCAAAAAGCTCAAAGAGCTCATCGACAGCATCATCGATGATGATGAAAGACTGAAGACGCTTTCGAAGAATGCGGCAGCCTTAGGCAATCCGAATGTCCTTGATGACATCGTTAAAGCAATAGAACAACTATGATCAAAGAATTTCTGCAATTGCATGGTGAATACCATGATGATAAAAGTTTCAAAGACCTTACGACACTGAAGATGGGCGGAGAGATCGCTCATTTCGTCATGCCGGAAAACAAAGAAGAACTCAAGGTCATCATCAATTATTTAAAACACGAAAGGATCCCGTTCAAAGTGATCGGCAACGGCTCCAATCTGATCTGCGGCGAAAGCAGGTTCGAGGGTGTCGTGGTCTCTTTGAAACGCCTTTCTTCCTATAAGATCGAAGGGGATGAAGTGTATGCGGAAGCCGGCGTACTGGCTCCGGTACTTGCGGCATCCCTGGCCAGAGAAGGCTACAGCTGTCTGGAATTCGCTTCCGGTATCCCTGGCTGCATCGGCGGTCTGATCTATATGAATGCCGGTGCCTACAAAGGACAGATGTCCGACGTGGTGATCGAAGTCGAAGTCCTCAAGGATGGCGAACTGATCTGGCTCAATAATGATGAGCTGCATTTTTCTTATCGCCGTTCCATCTTCCACGATCATCCGCACTGGGTCGTCGTTTCCGCCAGGCTGAAGCTTACCAGACGTCCCAAACAGGAACTGGAAGACCTGATGGCCGACCGTCTCAGAAGAAGGAAAGAGACACAGCCTCTTGATAAGGCTTCCGCCGGATCCTGCTTCCGCAATCCGGAAAATGATTTTGCCTGGAAACTGATCGATGCGATCGGCTACCGCGGCTATCACATCAATGATGTCTGTGTGTCTGAGAAGCATTCCAACTTCATCGTCAACGAAGGAAACGGAACGGCTGAAGATTATCTGAACATCGTCTATGAGATCCAGGATAAGGTCAAAGAAAAATACGGTATCAAACTCGTGATGGAAGTTGAGAAATTCAATTGCTAGACGATAAAGAAAAACTCTTACAGAAGAATACCTTATTTACCATACGCAGAAATCAAAGGCAGACTTCGGCATATGAAAGAGCCAGAAATTTCTGCTTTTTCCTGTCGGTCTTTCTGTGTCTTCTGCTTATCGGCGGGATCTATTTCCTGAGCGGTGCTTCCAATATCTACCGCATTGCCGTGACAGGGGATCACTATCTGAAAAAAGAAGACATCATCGAACTCAGCGGACTTTCAAAGAACTCCAAATATCTTCTGACCATACCGATGCAGATAGAAAACAGGATCAGAAAAGATCCCATGATCAAAGATGTGAAGGTGAGACGTCTGGAAGGAAGACTCGTGCAGATCGAAGTCCAGGAGAAGAAAGTCATCGGCTATACGCCGGAGAACGGCCTCAACGTTTTGTTGCTGGAAGACGGGGAAAAAGTCGGGATCGGCAAGGAAAGGATGTATCTGATCGCTTACGGTCCGTTCATCGAAGGCTTCGATGAGGAAGGAAAGACGAAGCTTTGCAAGCAGCTGGCAAAATGTGAATCGAAGATCATCGAACAGATCTCGGAGATCCATCACTTCCCGCAATTGAAATATCAGGATGTGGAAGTCATCATGCGGGACGGCAACTATATCTTCACTTCGGTGTACGGCTTAGAGATCCTGAATCATTATTTCGACATGGAATCAAGCATCGTCACGAATAAGAATCACTGTTACTATTTTGAAGATATCTCAGGCAATGCCTATACCAGCGCCTGCCCATGGGAAGAAGTACCGGAAGAACCTGCGGAAGCGGAAACGGAAGAACAGGAAGCTTCGGAAACGGAATAATAATAAAAAAAAAAAAACAAAAGGAGATCGAACGATCTCCTTAGTTTTTAAATGGTGGTTCCGGCCAGAGGCAAAGAGGCTTTTCAGAGCATGTCAAAGTGCGCTATTTATCAGCGTTTTACGATATTTTCTATCTTACTTTTTCATCGTTTTTCATGTGTTTTCTAAAAAAGTGGACCCAAAAGTGGACCCAGTTTTTTAAGAAAAATGCAAGTTTATCTCAAATTTGATTTATTTTTTAAAATAAACGATAATATAAAAGAACTAATAAGTTCATAATAAAAGTAGTCCGTGAAGGATAAAGCAGGGTTCCCGAATGGGAGTAAGGCAAAAGCCGTAGTATTCTCTAGCTCCGGGGATTACTTTTTTTCTTCTTTGTATTTTGATATAGCGGATTCGATGTAGTTTGGAATATCAGATATATTTTTGATAAGAAGATTCAAAAACTTCTGTGAATAAGTTTTGCTGTTTGATTGTTTGTGATAATAAACAAATTCAGAAGTGCTGTCATCAATGTTTTCATAATATTTAATTGCTCTGAAGCTATATTGATTGATGGTTCCTACACCAAATTTGGAATCAATATGCTTGATGATATCTCTCATGCGGTAAGGATGTGAATTGCTTGGATCCATAACTCTTTCAATGATTTGTGCAGGAAGATCTGCGTTCGGATCTATTCTATATGTGAAATCCTCGTTCTTCTTTACGTTTTTCATTCTTACTTCAAAAGAGACACAGATTCCTTCTGATATTTCTAATTTCTTCAGCTCCTTTTTCTCTTTTAGGAAAGTTTCAAATGTTTTCGCATCCACTCTTTCTATGAAACGAATGTCATCGATCGCTTTCGGATTTGCAGCAATAGTCAAAAAATTCGATGGCAAATCGTTGTTTATATCGACGTTAAATTCCTTTTTCAAAAAATCTGCAAAATAGATAACGTTGGCTTGATAAACAGAAAGATATAGATCATCATATTCCGGTGTAATAAAATGAGTAGATTTATTACGAAGTTTCTGGATGACTTCGATATTTCTTTTTACTGGATTCATATAGTCGGTAAAAACAAGATCCAGACACTTTTGAAAAGAAATAGTTCTATCTTTTTTATGATCTAGATAAATGATGGCCTCTCCATTTTCGATGATCAATTTTGCTTTCATAGCAAGTTCCCACGCATTGCACAAATTGAAAACGAAGTTTTCTGTCCTGTGTTTTGCGGTCGGCCGGTTTATTATTTCGATTGCAAATATAAATGCTTCTTTGCTCTTGTCAATCAGCCTTTCGACCAACAGTTTCTTATCGCTTGCCATTTTCTCTACAATCCTCCTTTTTTCTTGTGTATATTCATCAGATCTTCCGGATACAGATGAGTATAGATGTTCATGGTCGTCGACAGTTTGCTATGGCCAAGATACTTTTGCACGGCCGTTGGCTTTGCTCCGATCTCAAACAGGTAGGAAGCGCAGCTGTGCCGGAACTGATGCAGGGTGATCCTTGTCACACCGGCGGCGCTGCAAGCGTCGTCTTTCTTTTTGGCAATGCTTGTCTCACTTAACGGCCGGATCCCGCCGAACACAAACCAGGATTCATCAAACTCCTCAAAAGCAGAATAATAGCCTTTGAGTTTCTTCAGATCCTCCAGCGTTGACTGCTCGATCGGGATGGTGCGGATCGATTTCTTGGTCTTTGGTTTTGTGATATACAGCTCGCCGGTCTGATACGATCTGTTGATCTTGCTGGTATAAGTCTTGTCGATCTTCATCATTTCCCTGTCGAAGTCAATGTCTTTCCACGTTAAAGCCAGCGCTTCGCCGATCCTGATTCCCTGGAAGAACAAAACAGAGAAAAGGGTATGATAAACCATGTCGTTATCAAACTCCTTCAGGAAGCTCTGAAATTCGTCCTGCGTGAGGAATACGATCTCTTCATCCTCGTCTTCTATCTCGATCGGATTGACAAAACCGCCGACACGATCGGGGACATCGTTCTTGATTCCGTGGTTCTGATATGCAAGATGGCATAGAGTCTTCACAAAACGATGGCAGCGATTCTTCCTGGAGGTCGACATTAAAACATCCTTGTCTTTGCCGACAAGCCTGTTGTCCAAATATTGTTTAAATGCTTTATACCGGGGAACTGTCAGCTTCTCAATTACTACATTTCCGAGATCATCTTTAATGTGATCATAAAGCGCCTGATAATGCATGTGCGTCGTCGGCTTAACTTTCGATCTTTGTTCCGATATATATTCTTCAAATGCATCATTGAACGTGATCCGGGAAGAGACCTGCTGGTGTTCGACCTGCATCTCCGCCAGCTTCTTTGTGGCCTCTGCTTTCGTCTGATACCGTTTTGATTTCAGCGATCTCTTATTACCTTCGGCATCCGTGTAGTTGAATCGAGCATACCAGGAGTTCCGTTCTTTATCTTTATATACGGGCATACATTCTCCTAAAGCTTGTCATAAATATCAGACAAAAATTGCAACATATCAACATCGTATAAGTTGCATAATTTCTTTAATGTCGGAAGATCCGTCGCATTTCTCCCGGATTCGTAGTGACTTATAGTAACATTCGATTTTCCTATTCTATTTGCCACATATCTAAGAGAGAAGTTTTTTGCTTCACGCATTTCCTTTAATTTAGATCCGATATAAACATCGATCTCCTTTTTCTTATCCATTGCGTTTCTCTATATAACAAAATACTAACACACATTGCTAACAAAATGTTGACATCTAAATAAAAAGTGCTAACATAAAGTTAGCAAATGTATTATCATATTCTTAAGCGAAAGGAGGATAAGACCATCATCACCATCAGAGAGATAAGGCTTAATATTTTGAAGCTGAGTATGAAAGAAATGGCAGACCTGCTCGGGATTAGCCGAAATGGTTATTGGATGAAAGAATCCGGAAAAAGAAAATTTAAATCGAATGAGCTTTTGATGATATGCAAGCTCGCTAATATAGATCCACTTACTGTTTTGTTGTGAACAGACAATATATCATAGATTTTTTTTGTTCTTATCGCTAACAAAAAGTTAGCTAAAGGAGTTTTCATGAGACAAATAGACAAAACCGAAAGAGACCGCATCTTGAAGAATCCGTATATTACAGCCAATGAAGTTTATCAGGTTCTTCCTGTTGGGAAAACACTTGCTTATAAGCTGTTCAAAGAACTCTATGACGAGCTCGACAGCAAAGGTGTCATGCTCTTTAAGACGATGCCCAGGGCGATCCCGATGAAGTATTTCAAGGAAAGATATCTGTGACCGGTTTATTGTCACACGCCTGGGCATCACCTCGGAGATCACAAGATTGATTGTTCCAAGGAAGGATAGAAATCTCTTGTTCTCTCAAACAAATGATGCCGGTCAGTCTTAAGCCCTGGACTAAGCGGCTGTTCCCTAATTCTACTGATCGGCATATCACCCGTTTGTTTGTGATGCCCGGATGTGTGGCTGTAAACCACAGTTGAATCGGCTTATTAAGACATTACTTCTATACTTTCCCATCAATTCAGTATGATCGCATTCATAAGCCGATTCATTTTCTAAAAAGGAAGGCGCACACATGAAATCAAAACAGGCGAAAGCTCATCAAATCAGCATGAAAACAAAGATCGAAGTCTGGTATAGGCAAGGTGGAAGATCCATTTTCTCAGGAAGACCGATCACTCCGGAAATGTGTTGCTGCCATTTTGTGTCAAAAGGATGCGGCGGCGTTGGCGAGGAATGGAACATCTTTGGATGCTACCAGGGCTTTGATGAGGACGAGCACCGTTTGTTTGATCTCCATAAGCCGATCGGCGATATGAGTGCAGAAGAATGTGCTGATAAACTGATCGACCATTTCTCCTCTTTGTATGATGGCTGGTCAAAGGATTTGTGTCGTTACCGCAAAGGCTGGAAGAAAAAAGACTATGGGATTTCACGCTTCAAATATGAAGGATATCAGATTGAGGAGTTGGTTTTATGAGCGGAAAAAGTATATATCGCAAAAGCATGAGAAAGCATTTCCTGGAAAAGGTTATGATTTTTGCTACGGCATCACGCTTTGGTTCTTATGAATACGATCGTCGTGTTCTTCTGGAAAACATCACTGTGCCGGAACAAAACGGCGTCGGTGAGTTTTATATAGATCACATGTGGGTAAACGGTGAGCTGTTTGAACCTGGTTTTCTCGGTCATCTTGTACAGGTTCAGGGAACCGTTGTTGCTTATCAAAAGGCAAACGGTTCCTACAGCTACACCATAGAACCCGATCTGATCATCTGCGATTGTGAAGAGGAAAAGGAATTTATCTCTTCAAGCGAGCACAGTTCCGAATAGGCCGAGATCAAGCCAATACCGCCGGAAGTTGCGTTGGAATAGACGTCAAAAAATCTTGTAATGAAACTCCTTGATTATGATTGATGATCGAACTGTGCCGGCTTGAAAAGATAAAAAAAAGGGGGAGCCCGATCCGCTCCCGAAGTAGATATCATACCTAAAATATCTACTCCTATTTTACCAGAAAGGAGTCATCTATGAAAGATGCGATCAAAGTGTTAATCTTACTGTTTCTTTATCCTGTAGGCATATTTTTATATGTCCTTTTTAACGGCTATCCGTCTATGGCCGGGGCGATCATGATGATGCTGTCGGTTCCGTTGATGTTTGGATTGGCGGTGAAGATATGAAGGAAAAATTTAAAACGCTGCCGATGAAGGAATATGAACGCCTTCTTGAAGTAGAAGACCTGTCACACAGACAAAGATTCACGATAAAGAGTCTTGAAAAAAAGCTTGATCGTTATAAAGCAATCGCTTCGGATTTTGCGAATAAAACGCTGACCATCCTGATCAATTCCGGGTATTCGTTTGAGGATATCATTCAGCTTTATCAGGCTGAGAAAATCTATGATGCGACAAGAATCAAGGAGGATAAATATGTCAAGGAAGCTGAATAACGTTCTCAAAGATATCCCAGATGTCTTTGAACTTAGGGTTGATGAAAAAGCGTTGGCCGAGGATTTAAAGAAGGTCCTTATCGAATATGATTTCGATAAGCTTACTGCTTCGGAAATAGCGGAAAGCATTGCAAAAGACTTTGTATTAAGATTCTCAGAAAACCTGTTTGTCCGGCAGGATATGAGCCTGGCGAAAGAACAGCTGAAAAAACTGTTCGATCTTCTTTCGATGGATTATCTGAGAATCAAAAAAGAGAATGAACAGATCATAGAGATTATGAGGGATGCTGCATGCCAACACTGAAAGAATTTGTAGTAAATGTCCTGACTGAAAACCATCTTCCCGGAGATCCGGACGAGATCATCAAGAAGATTACGGAAGTAGCCAGAGAGAGGGCTGTACAATGCGGCAGTGGCCAAGTTGCCTTCATCGATCCGGAAGAAGTAAGAGAGATGGTCATCAATAATGCTGAACTGACCGCCAGGATTGCACAGGAGAAGGCAGAAAAGAGAGCCAGAGAAGAGAAAGAAAAGCAGGCAAAGGAAGCGGAGGCCAAAGCTAAAAAAGCCGCTGAGAAGCTTAAAAAGAGCCTTGAGAAAGAGAAACATGTTTCTAACGGGGAACAGACTTCACTGTTCGGGTGGCCGTCTCTATGATCAGTATCTTAAAACAATGGCCATTGCCCAAGGGAATAAAGGATTTTATTTGGAACAGCACAGACTTTCAGACAAATAAAACTCTCAAGACCAGCAGGTTTGTAAGCAGAATGGAAATGTACAATGGCAAGCCGATCAAAAGAGTGTTTGGATTTCTGTCCGCAAGTCAGTTTCGGTCTTACGAGGACATTATGGTTAAGGAAATCGCAAGATTCTATGATCACAAGATGTATCTGGGTTATGTGTCGTGTAATCTCTACAACGGAAACAAAACTGTTTATTACGATGTGCATCCCGATCGGTTTGAGAAATGGGATAGTATATGGACATTTTATGATCAGCCGATGATAAACCCTGAAGAATTCCTGGAACAAAACAGCCTTCATTACACAGGCTGGAACAAAGACTGCGATATGCCGTTCTTCGATTATATTTGCAGATACATAGACAATCCGAAGATCGAGCTCTTGTCAAAGGCTGGCCTAGGCTGGTGGGTGCAGTACATCCGCTATCTTGATACTTCAAAAAAGTCACTTCATGAAGTATTTAAGATCAAACAGGAATGTTTGCCGCTTCTGAAGGAACCGACATTCGGCCTCCAGGAATTGTTTGTGTGCCGAAAGACCGGCTACTCCGATATCAGAAAGATCGTAGCCAAAGTTGCTTTGAACCAAAAGAGGAAGGAACTGCTGAGGCAATATAGCCAGCAATTCACGAAAGATGACAGCATCATTCAGGTCATCAATGATGAAAAGACAGCTGAGTATTGTTCCAAGCGCCATACTTATTTCTTCTGCAACGACTACATAGACTATCTGAAGGATCTGGTAAAGCTCGGCGCAATCACCGATCGAAAGATGCTTTATCCTGCCGATTTCCTAAAAGCACATGCAGAAGTCAGCAAGCAGGTAAAGCTGACCGCCACTAAAAGGATGATCGAAGGGTTCCTTAAGCAGTATGAAGCGTTCGCAAAGTACACATTTGCGGAAGGAATGTATCTGATCAGACCTGTTAAGGAACCAAATGAGCTGTACGTGGAAAGCTCGGTGCTGCACCATTGTGTCCGGACATACGACGAGAACGTAGCCGCCGGCACAACAGAGATCATGTTTATCAGAAAAAAGGATGATCCGGAGACGCCGTTCTACACGCTGGAGTTGAAGAAAGAAAAGGTGATCCAGGTCCGTGGGGAACATAACAAAACTCCGGAAGAAGATGTCAGAGCTTTTGTCGGCAGATGGGCAAAGCATTTCAAAATAAACTATACGGCAGATCAGCCATATTTCCGTTATTACTGATGAAAGGATTCCGTTATGCCAAACAGGATAATTGAGGAAACCATCCGTACAAGCAAAAATGTAAACAGGATGACGGATTTTGAATTCAGATTGTGGCTGTATCTGATTACTTATGTCGATGACTATGGAAGAGGATCTGCGGATCCGGCGATTCTGAAAGGATATTTATTCCCGCTCAGGGATTCTGTGACGAAGAAGAACGTTGAAGACGGACTTTCCAATTTGGCGTGCATAGGCTTGATTAGCCTCTACGAAGTAGATGGAGAATCGTACCTGTGTTTTCCGAAATGGGGCACTCATCAGCGTATACAGGCAAAGCGTTCCAAATTCCCTGAACCGCCCGAAAAATGCATAATCCACGGTGATCCACCGTTATCCACCGTGAGTCACGGTGAGTCACCGCTAGAATCCAATCCAATCCAATCCGAATCCAATACGAAAAAGAAGAATACAAAGAAGAAATTTTCGCCGCCTTCCATTGACGAGATCGCCGCTTTTTGCGTGCAGCGCAATAACGGTGTCGATCCGAAACGCTTTTTCGATTACTATTCGGCCGGGAACTGGAAAGATTCCAAAGGAAATCAGATCATCAACTGGAAACAGAAACTGATTGCCGTATGGGAAAAAGGCACTCCGCAGAAAAAAGAAGAGCAATTGCCGGTATATGACGCTTCCAAAAACGAAGAACTGAATGACAGCCAGGCAAAAGAACTGCTGACATTGATGGGAAAAATATGACGGTAGTGTGTTTTAAATGGCGTTTTAAAGGCGAAACCGGTGAAAGGTATTTTTACCTGGAAACTTTAAAAGAATGCGCAGATCGGATCAGAAGGACCTACAGATGCGAAGAAAAAGACTTTGAGATCCTTTCAAAACAGATCCGCGACAGCAAAAGCAATGTTTTGCTTCAGGAGGTGATGCTTAATCGGCAAGAGAGTTTATCACTCGTATGGTGAAGGAAGGGTAGATGTCTATCCTTTCAAGCTCAAGGATTTCAACGAGATGTGCCGCCTGGCACTTGTTTTTAGAGATCGCGCATCTCCAGACAGTCACGATTACATGCGCTGGTATCGCAATTACGTCATTCTGATCCTGGGATGCAATACCGGCTGTCGTATCGAGACGCTTCTTCAGCTGACACCGAAACATATTTCCGGCGGGAGGGTAAGGATTACGGAATTCAAGACAGAGAAGATCCAGAGATATGAGCTGAATGAGAAAGTCTTCAAGATCGTTGACGATTACATTAAGTGGCTTGATATCACTGACAGAGAATATATCTTCAAGACATTCAAAAATTCCAATAAGCCTTTGACCAGAGTGCAGGCGTACAAGGTTATCCAGGAGCTTGGAGCCAAGGCTGGCATCCGATATTCGATCGGCTGCCATTCCTTAAGAAAGTCATATGGCCGCTTTACATACGATGAGACGCACGATATCCATCTTGTACAGAGGATGCTCGGCCATTCCGATCCTTCCATCACGCAGCAATATATCTGTCTTGAGGATGAGATCGTGACAAAGGCCCGGGGATCCTCGTCCTGGGGATTGAACGAGTAAAATGAGCACAAATTAACAAAAATGAAACCTGTTAATTTGTCAGAGGAAAAATCGCCCTCACATAACAAAAGGAAGCTTAAAATAAGGCTTTCAGCGAGGGTACTTGACGTTTCAATGAGTTAACAGAATAAGGAGTTATGTTAATTTGTTATATTCACAATTCAATAAGGAGGAATTACCTGTGGATCCGATTATTTTGGGCTTTTGCCTGTTTTATATAGCTATGGGTATTGCTGCATTTTTTATTTCACTGAAACACGAAGAAAGCGAGATCAGCCAGTTCTATCCGATTCCGAAAGTTGTTTCTGACCAGGAACAGAAAATATTGGATCAGATTGATTTTCTTGAACGATATGCAAGTCACTTAATGGAAGTGTATAACCAGGGTTTGATTTCGGAAGAGCGCCGGAAGGAAGAAGCGGATATCATAATGCAGGAATTGGACAGGCTGAGAATTGAAATTGCAGAAGCAGAAGCTGGTGAAAATGAACAAGATACTAAATAAGCTTAATCAATTGATTCATTATTGCCGGCAGCATGACAGCTACTGTAATAACTGCAACTATTGGACAGAAGAAGGCAACACAAATTGTGTGTTGCTGAACATTGTTGAATATATGTATAAAAAGAATCCAGAGGATTGGAACATCGATGAAATAAAGGAGATTTTAGAGTGTTAACAATCGCGAATACGCCCGAAATCATAAAAATACTTGTAGAAAAAATGGATCGTGATATTGCTGATGCAATTACTAAAACGTTAAATTCAGAAATAAGAGATCTTGGATACACCTGTTTTCTTGGTGCAAACAGAGTGTTGGATTTGCTTCAAAAAGGTGTGATGTACGAGCAGGAGAAACAGAATGACGGTCAGAAAGTGCACAGCTGACGAAATCAAGATCGCTCTAGCTGCTATGAATAACAGACCTGGAAGATGGTTCGGAACTGAGGTCAGGACCGGCGGATCGTATTTTCACGGAAATGATCCGCTTCTGATATTTGATGGTCTGATGGTGGAAAAAAGTTACACAAGCCCATCAGTGACTGGTTATGAGATCAAAGTGTCAAGATCCGACTTTCTTAATGACAATAAGTGGCATCTATATCTGAAGTATTGCAATGTGTTCTATTTCGTCTGTCCTTCCGGGATGATAAAAAAAGAAGAACTTCCGGAAAATGTCGGATTGCTCTATTACGATCCGGAGAAAAATGAGATCAATCCAAGAGCCAAAAAGAAGGCATCATGGAGAGAAATCGAAGATCCACTGAGAATATATCAGTTCATTGTATATTCGCAGCTGGATCCGGACAGAACGCCGTTCTATTCTGACAAAAGAGAAGCAGCCAAAGCATATCTGAATAACAAAATCGATGATTACGAATTAGGCAGAGCTTTGGGAACAAAACTTGCAATGAAGGTAAAAGACAGTGCTATGTACCAAGATCACAAAGAGGAATACATAAAATCTCATAATGTTCTAGGGATGATAGAAAAGTACCTGCATAGCACCGGCTTCTACGGATATCGTTATAGTAAAACCGCTGAAGAATACGCCATTGAAATTATCGATTATATTAAACAGATAGCTGGTAGCGGAATCACAGAGGATATCAGACACGAGATCGTTAATATTATTCATTCTTCTGAATGGTTGAAGAAGCAATTAGAGGAAAAAAATGACCGAAGAAAGATTGAAGGCAAAAATACTTGAATATTTAGAAATACAAAACAGGAAAACTGAGCCAAGAACGATAGAACAGCTTCGATCTGACCTCAATATGTGGAAAGGTGAGTTGGAACATTCGTACAGAAAAGAACACAAAATCGCGCCCTCGTGGCTGTATGAAAAAATTCATAGATTAGAAGAACAAATCAGATGGTTAAAAAAGAAGGAGAAACAGAATGAAAGAAAGACGTAGCGATTTTGATTTTACAGACGCATTGCTTCTTGTATTCATAATCTTGAAGCTCTGTGGCGTAATTGATTGGTCTTGGTGGTGGGTATTAAGCCCAATATGGATAAGTCTGATAATTGTAATTATTTGTTATTTGATTTAGGAAAAACAGAATGAAACCACCGATTAAAGCCTTAGAGCAAATCCATAACTACTGTGTGAAGACGCAGTGCAGGAGATGTGCGTTTGGAGTAAGAGAAGTACATTACAGTGCGGATATTGATTACGTTGGTTGTTATTTACAACATCAGAATCCGTGTGATTGGGAGATTGAGGAGAAACAGAATGATTGAAATAGCAATTGAAGATGCGGAAGAAATAGTAGCGTTTGCAAAATTACACGAGCGATATGAATTATCGGACGAAATGTGGGATGCCATCATGAGATTGCAGGAAGCGTTAGAAAAAGAAACAAGATACCAGGAGGAATAAAAACATGGATGGAATGGAATTTATCAATGCAGCGATCAGATGTCTGGTCAATTACTATGCTGAAAATGATCTGAAACCGGAAGAAGTCACTGTGGTCTGGGCGTGTAAAACATTAGGAAACAACAAGGCATTGTTATGCACAAGACGAGAAAATGACGACACATATTATGAAGTGACTTATAACGGTGCAAAAGGCGAAATCTATCTTGACTGTTACAAGAAAATCCAAAACATTGTCTATCCAATGAAAGGATAAAACTAAATGACTGGTGATGATATCGATTTCGATGACGGCCAAGATGAAGAGCTGCCATTTGCTTTACTTCTGTTAATTTTCTTATCAATGATTGTTCTTATTTCCGGGCTTTTGTTCCTGGCAATATCCTTGTTTTTGTAACAAAAGATAAATAGACGCATAAAAATAGGGGGTGGTATTCTTTGAACAAAAAAGCCGTCAAAGCATTCAAGAGAGAACTGGAGAATTATAACTTTTATAAGATCAATCTTCAGGGAACGCTGAAGCTGATTGAATACAACGAATATCTTTTGCAGAATGTCCACGGCGTCAACCCGCAAAAGGAACCAAGCCATTCATCCGGAGTAAAACAATGGCCGGAAACTGACACATATTATCGGATAAGAACAGAGCTTGACCGTCTGGAACAGCGCCGAGATCTGAGAATCCGACAGATTTCTTATATCGAGTCCATATTATCCGGTCTGGATCCGGAAACTAAAGAGTTGATCGATCGGATCTATCTTCTCGGCTTTGGATATGATTTTGTAGCACGAAGCAATCACGTCTCAAAAACGGCTCTTTTTAATCGAATTGAGCGGAAATTGGCTAAAATGCTATGAAAATGAGAACGCGTTAACCATATCAAGTGTGTTAACGTGATATTGTAAAAAGCTATCAAGACAGGGAAACCTGTCTTTTTTATGAGGTGAGCGCTATGAAATGTCCATTCTGTCCTAACAGGCCGAACATGGTCAAAAAGAATAAAGACCGCGATAACTGGTGGGAATGTCCACAATGTCATAAGGTCATTGGAAAGAAGAAGCAAAAGGAGGAAGAGACGGCACCGACCGAAGAAGAATAGCCCAACCATAGGCTAAAGGAGGTTATATGCCAAAGAAAACGGCAAAGAAGGCAACCATACCTTCCGAACCAAAAAAGTCCAAGAAAACAAAGAAAAAGGAACCTGAGAAGAAAAAGAAAAAGGTGGGCCATCCACCTAAATATTCCGAAGTCGAACAGCTGCAAAAGAAGATCGATGATTATTTTGCCGCTTGTGATGCCCAAGGAAGGCCATACACCGTGACCGGCCTTGCCTTTGCCTGTGACCTTACGAGGCAGCAATTGATCAACTACGAATATAAAGAAGAATTCAGACCGGCGATCAAACGGGCAAAACAGCTCGTTGAGATTTCCTTAGAAGAAAAGCTGATCGACGGAACGCTCAAGAATCAGACCGGCGTGATCTTCAATCTAAAGAATAATTGGGGATGGCAAGATAAAACAAGTGTCGCAAACGAGGTAAGTGTCGACAACACCATCAGGATCATAGGAAAAGACGGAACAGAACTTGAAATACCTGATTAACCAAAGTGTGTACAATTCACATTATTTTGATCTTCTTTGGTGCAAAACAAGGTATCTGGTCCTTTATGGTGGAGCTTCATCCGGTAAAAGCTATTTTGTTGCTCAGCGATATATAACAAAGATCCGCAAGCCGACTGCCAGGATGAACCTGCTGGTCGTCAGACAGACCCAGAAGTCCAACCGGCAGTCTACGTTTGCATTATTCAAGCAGGTTATTCGTGCCTGGGACATGCGGAACGAATTCAAGATCAATCAGACGGATATGACGATCACCTGCAAAGTGAATGGCAACATTATTCTGTTTTCCGGATGTGACGACACCGAGCGTTTAAAATCCCTAACGACAGAAAACGGCATCATCACTGACATCTGGGCAGAAGAAGCTTCCGAGATTGAAGAATCCGACTTCAATCAGCTTGATGTCCGTTTAAGAGGTGAAGGCAGATATAAGCAGATCGTCATCACCTTTAACCCGATCGACGTGAATCACTGGCTTAAAAAGCGTTTTATCGATGTAAAAAGCCCTGATATCACTGTAAATAAATCTACTTATAAAAATAATGAGCATCTTACGCCGGAAGATGGAGCGAACCTGGAGAAGTTCAAGACGGTCGATCCATACTACTATGACGTCTACTGTCTCGGCAATTGGGGTGTGCTTGGCAATTCGATCTTCAACAAAAACAAAATTAACGAACGGTTGAAACAGATCCCGGATCCTGTCGCTGTTGGTTACTTTGCATACGATTATGACCGCATCGAGATCTCCAACATCAGATGGATCGATGATGAATTCGGTGCGATCAAGATCTACAAGAAGCCCGAAGACATCAATTACTGCATCGGAGGAGATACAGCCGGCGAAGGTTCAGACTATTTTGTCGGGCAGGTTTTGTCCCAGGATGGCGAACAGGTAGCGATATTAAGACAGCAGATGGATTCAGATCTATGGACAAAACAGATGTATTGTTTAGGCAAGTATTACAGAAATGCTCTGCTGGCGATCGAAGTCAACTTTGATTCACTGCCGATCACGCAATTGGAAGAGCTAGGCTACACCAATATGTATGTCAGAAGGATCAACGATACCGCTTTGGAAAAGTATAAAAAAGCGTATGGTTTCAGAACTGACAGATGGTCGAGAATGAAGATCCTTAACCGCCTTGTTGAGATCGTCAGAGAGCATACAGAGCTGTTTAACGATCGAATCACGCTGGAAGAGATGCTGGCCTTTGTCAGAACAGAAAAGGGCAAGCTCGAAGCGCAGGAAGGTGCACACGACGATACAGTCATGGCGATCGCTATTGCTTTTGAGGGTCTGACACAGGTTTCTTATGTGAAACCTACCGTAAAAAAGAATGAAGAATACTACGAAGAAAGCAATGAAATGCTTGAATTCTGGGGGTAACAATGGAAATAATAATGATTTTTTTGACCGCGACGATCATGTCTGCGGTTTTTTTGTCTGCATACAAATACGGATTTCGGGAAGGCTACAAGAAGAAAACCGAAGAACTGGAAAAGGTTGAGATCAACGAAAACAATCTTGCTTATGTGAAAGACTTGATCGCGATCGCAAACTACACCGGGAAAGAATCCCATAGAGAGGTCGATCTGAATGAACGAATTAACTCCCGAAAAGATATGGAATGAATACGAGACGATCAATGAATATCTCCTCAAGAATAATATTTTTGAGATCGTAAAGAAAAACGAAGATTTCTATAATGGCCGCCAGTGGGGACATATGGAAGGCAAAGTTAATCAGGCGACGCCTACAATGAACCGTCTTCAAAGAATCGGAAAGTATCAGATTTCAATGCTTTCCAGCAACGATGTAGGTATTTCAATCAAATACCCGCTCGGATCCAAAGATATAAATCAGTATCTCAATATTGTTTCCGACGAGATAAAAGATGTAATTGAGCAGCAGAAGATCATTGAAAACGCAAGATTGATGATCAGAGATGCCTTTGTCGATGGTGCTTCATATATGATGCAGTCTTTTGAACCGGATTATGAGACCGGGCAGGAATCGAAAGGTCGAATCGAAAATCAGATCGTCGAGATGACAAGAGTCCTGTTTGGCAACCCATATTCAAGCGACATTCAGAAACAGCCTTTTATCATCATTGTCCTTCGTCAATATCTAGGCCAGGTCAAGGAAGAAGCAAAGGAAAGAGGCGTTCCGGAAGATCAGATCGAGCAGATTAAATGCGATCAGGACACAAATTATGACGATGATTCTGATGGCAAACTCTGCACAGTGCTGATCAGGTTTTATAAAAAGAAAATCAAGGAAGCAAAGGTCAGTGTTGTTCTTGACGAAGAAGGAAACGAAAGCCTTATAGAGACAGTTGAAGAAAGAAAAGCCGTCTTCTTCACCAAAACAACCAGGAATGCTGTTATTATCCCGGAAACAAATCTTGGATATACAAGATATCCGATCTCAAGATTCGGCTGGGACAACAGGAAGAATTCGTATTTGTTTGATTCTCCAATGACAAGCAACATCGTAAATCAGGTATTTATCAACAAATGCTATTACTACGCTCATGAATACGCCATCAAATCGGCCTTTCCGAAGACGCTATATGATGTATCGAAACTATCAAAAAAGGCGATCGACTCTAAGGATATCGGCTTGGCAAATCTGGATCTTCTTGGCAAATTTTTGGATTATTCAAAAGCTCCGGATTTTTCGAACCAAGTTATTCAATTGATTACACAGACCGAATTGGAAATGGAAAAGAATATGGGTGTAAACGACGCCGCGCTGGGCAATGTTAAGCCAGATAATACTTCAGCTATCGTCGCTCTACAGGAAGCTGCCTCTGTCCCATTGGAGATCCAAAGAGAAAACTTCTATGACATGTGGGAAGATACGATCCGCAACATCTTTGACATTATGACCGCAAGTTATGGCCAAAGGAAGCTGTTTGATAAAGAAAATGAACAACCGGTCATGGTTGACTTTGATGAGCTGAGAGGCCTTAATTATCGCCTTAATATCGATATCGGTTCATCTGCTCAGTATTCTGAGATCGCCCAGGTAAATACCATAAACAACCTCTTTGCCAGTAAGCAGATCGACCTTGAAACCTTCCTGAAGGTCTGCCCGGATAAGTATGTTCCGGGTAAGGAAGAGCTGAAGAAATACGCAGAGCAGGTTAAAGAAGCAAATCAAATGGCTGCGATGGCACAAGGGCCGATCATTCCTCAGTAAAACAAAACATAAATAGGTAATCAGCACGCGAAGGCGTGCTTTTTATATGTGCCTACCAGAGCACGGAAAGGATTTTATGGAAGAACTAAACCAGGTTCAGACAAATGAGGTTGCTGATAACTCCGAAATCAGCGAAGAAGGTTTATTCAACGACTGGACAGAAGATACACCAGCTGATGATCAGCCACAGGATGAATCTTCAGATTCAACTGAAGTATCAGAAAATGCCAACCAAAACACTGATGATAGTTCAACTGAATCGGACGGGGCGGATGTTCCGTTTTTAAAGATCAAGTACAACAAGCAGGAAATGGACATTTCCAAAGAAGAAGCAATCACTCTCTCTCAGAAAGGAATGAATTACGACAATCTTCTTGGCAAATTCGATCAGCTGAATTCAAGACTGGAGAAGCTTGCAAAAGCGAATGGCCTTACGGTCGATTCCTTTTTGGAAAACATTGAAAGCGTACAAGACCGGCTTGAACTTGATCAGGAGCTGGAACAGCTTAAACAGCAGTTTCCTAATACCGAGGAAAGTGCTCTTGAGGAGCTGGCCAATTCCCGCATAAGCAAAAGAAAAACTGAAAATCTGAGAAATGCTGAAGCTCAGGAACAGAAGAATCAGGAAGCACAAAGAAACGAGATTGGAAGGCAGATCGACATCTTTCAAAAAAGGTATCCGGATCTTGAACCTCAGAATCTGGATCCGCAGGTTTATGACCTCATGAAAGATGGATACACGCTGCTTGAGGCTTATGAATCGGTCGAAGCAGACAAACGGCTCGCAGCGGAAAAAGCAAGACAGTCTCAAGAAAAGATCAGCAAGAAAAACGAATCCAATAAAGCAAAGTCTTTGGGAAATACGTCCAGCATTGGATCGGTCGAAAAAGACGCTTTTTTAAGTGGATTCAACGAATAAGCCGAATGGCTTTAAGGAGAATACAATGGCTGTTAATCTTGTATTAAAATATGCATCGGATATTGAAAAGAGATTCATTTTTGAATCTCTTGTTTTCGGTAAAGGCACAGCAAAATACGACTGGACCGGTACTAAGAAAGTCCGTTCCATCACGCCTGTTACCGTTGCTTTAAACAATTATGATATCGGTGATTCTGATTCCACGGCTGCGCGTTTTGGTGCGCTGACGGAAGTACAGGATACACTGAATACTTACGATATCGAGAGAGACAGATCGTTCAACCTCGCAATCGATAAGGGCAACAACGAATCTCAGATGCTTGTTAAAAAAGCCGGTGTTGTCATGAGGATGGAAGTTGATGAGCAGCTGATCCCTGAAATGGATACATGGGCTTTGTCCAAGTATGCTTCTACAAGTAATGTACAGGTTTCAACCGTTCTTGCTCTCACCAAGTCCAACATCATCGGAGCTTATGCTTCTGCTGTTGCGGCATTAGTCAATCAGAAGGTTCCGGCAACTGGTTTGATTTCATGGATCTCTGCGACTGAATTCTCCAAGCTTGTCACAGCTCCGGAATTCCTCAATCTTGAAAAGCTCGGTTCAAACGCTGTTGGAAAAGGTGTTGTCGGTGAATGCCAGGGTGTTCAGATCATCAGAGTCCCGGATTCTTACATGCCTGCAAAGACATCCTTCATTGTTGCTCACCCAAGTGCCTTAATGCCTGTCAAGAAGATCGAAACACTGAGAATTCTGGAAGAGCATCCGGATATTGATGGTGCAGCTCTTCAGGGCCGTGTTATGTATGATGCGTTCGTTCTTGCCCAGAAGGTCAAGGGCGTTTACGTTCATAAGAACGCTGCATAGTATTGAGGGAGAGCAATCTCCCTCTTTTTCGCAAGGAGGTATCTATGGCAACAGTAAACGAAATATATGCCAAAACAAAAGGATTGATGTTTGAAAAAGGGACCTCCAAGGTCTATGACGACTATGTGATTCCGAACTTGAATCTGATACTGATGGAGCTGTTTCAAGAGAACAATATTTGCAGGATCTTCAACGGCAAAAGCAAGCTGGAATCGCCTCAGCAGGTGACATCCTTAACAGATGAATTGGCCTATGAAGATGAATATGTGTTCAAAGTGATTCCGCTAGGGCTTGCGGCATCTTTCTTTATCGATGATGACCTTCAAAAATGGTCGATATTCGATACAAAATACAATAACGCAAGGGTCCTTTCGCAGAAGCTTTTAAGCTTGGAGGAGTACCAGGATGCCTCTTAGACAGACGCCGAATATCAATATCAGAGCCGATTCGATGTTGCGCATCGAAACTCCCGGCGCCGGCGGTTTGAATTTGAAAGATCTTGAATATGAACAGAGCCCGGATCAGAGCCCTTATATGATCAATATGATGTATCGGAATGGCGCTTTCTCGAAACGCTATGGTCAAAGATACTATTCAACTTATAATGACACAATCTATGCGGCAGCTGTTTACAGAAACGAGATATACATTCATTCGGGCACAAAAATCTATAAGGAAAACACACAGATCGCATCTTCACTTCCTGAGAAAAAAGGCCTGTTTGCGGTGTTTAATCAACTTCTCTATTACTTTTGCGATTCGATCTATTCTTACGATGGAACCACATGGAAAGAGGTCGAGCCATACATACCGACCGTTGTAATAAACCGTAAACCGGATGGTACATCCGGAGACACAATGGAACCTTACAATATGATCGGTACAGGCTTTCAGAATATATTCCATGGCGATGGAACCAGCACGGTTTTCCTTCTGACGGATAAGGATCTTGACAGGATTCAGCCCAGTGTAAAGGTGGACGATGAAGACTGGACTTACGATGAGAGCCTGGGTTCTGCAAAAACATTCAAAGTCGATTACACTGCCGGCACGGTAACTCTTGTCAGCGCGCCGCTTGAAGGAACAAACAATGTTGAGATCACAGCCTATAAGCATGACGCCGAATGGGACGACTATCATTCCCAAATCGTCAATTCGAAGTATTATTCCTGTTTTGGCGGCAACAATAATTCGAGATTGTTTCTCGCCGGCGGAGGCAAATCCACATACTATTACTCAGAAGTTTATGATGCTTCCTACTTCCCGTATATCAATTACGCAAAGGTAGGAAACAGCGCGGACGATATCACCGGGTTTGGTCAGCAGTATAACGTATTACTGATTTTTAAGCCGACAGAGATCTATTCTCTGACGTATTATCAGCAGACTTCATCCACAACTACGGACGAATCGCAGATCGGTCTTGGAGCATTCAGATCACAGGTGGTTAATTCATCGATCGGGTGTGACTGTCCGAACACGATTCAGCTGATCAACAACCAGCTGACCTGGCTGTCAACAAGAGAAGGAGTGTGTTGCCTGGTGTCAACAAGCATCATTGATGAAAGAAATGTCAGGCCAATCTCAAGAAATATCAACCGTCAGAATAATTTTGGTGTATCCGGAATTCTTGACTGGACGGACAGGGAAGAAGTTGTTAGCGTCGACTGGGATGGAAGGTATTTCCTTGCGAACAAAACAACTGGCGAGTGCTTTATGTGGGATTATTCCTCAAGACCGTATTATCTGTCTTCCGGAAAAACAGCGAGTGAAAAAGCACTTGGATGGTTCTTATTCAACAATTTCTATGTCAGCTGTTTTATAAAGAACGGAAATAACTTATTTTATGTTCCGAGTCAGTCTTCGAGGAACGATCAGAACAAAGTCGTTATTGTTGATAATTCTTTTAATGATTTCGGCGAAGCGATTGAAAGCAAATACGTTACACCGTTTTTTGACTTCGGTTATGCAGAATACTTAAAGACCGTAAAAAATCTGTTCATACAATGCAGAGGCGATACAAACACGCTCGTCAATCTGTCATATTATACAGACGAAATTGCTTCTCCTGAAGCTGATCCGGATCCGATTGAAATATTCGGGAATGGAGTTATGTGGAAAAACTTTACATGGGCAAATTTCAGGTGGTCAATGAACAGCTGGGCAAAAGTTTTCAGAAGGAAGTGCAATCTGAAAAAGATTCAGCTGGCTGCGTTCTGTTTTGAAAATAGTGAAATCGATAAGGATATGTCAATTGCACACGTTGGCATTCAATATCAAGTAATAAAGAATGTTAGATAGGAGGATAAATGGATAAACTTAGTTACGGAGCTTTTGATCCGTCAAATGCAGATATTGCTTTTTCTGCTGCGAATGGCTATCCGGATCCATCCAGTGAACTGGAGTTACGAAAACAATTGTCTTACCCATTGAAAGAGGTAAAGGACTATGTTAATAAAACGATCCCGGTAAACTCTTCTGATAAAGCAATACAGTTGGTTGTTTCGAGCGAAAATAAATTGCAGTATCGGACCGAACCGGAAGGAGAGCTGAACGATCTGATCACTGGATCGGCTGATGTTCCTTCTCACGTTCACGGCAATATCACAAACGAAGGCGCAATTACAGTCGACAAAAGTGCTCTTGCAACAGGAGATAAGCTTTTGATTTCTGATTCCGCCGGCAACAATGCGATAAAAAGAGGACCGTCGATCGATACGACAGCTACTGATAAATTTTTACGCAATGACGGTACATGGGCAATCCCGGCAGGATGTGATTATGCCAATGTAGTGGAAACTTACGATACAGGATTAACCGAAGCCGGGGCGACCCATACGATAGAAAATGACGGATGGCTTAGAATTTCGACATCTTCTGCACACAGAACGTTTGAAATCGATGGCGCCCGAATCCCGAGAGATGCGGATACGAAAATACTATATCCGGTAAGAAAGGGGCAGGTGTTTAAATCGATTTCCTATTATGGATTCGGCAATGAAAATGATGGGAAGATGGTTTATACCATCTATGGATTGAAGTGATATGAAAGTAATTAACAAATATAGAATCAGTATCGATGAAAACGGATATGTAAATGGCTTTTCTGTTGTTTCTGAAGGTGGAGATTTCGTTGGCCAGATGTCCGACTATCCCGACGCGTGCGAAGGTTGGACAAAGTTTTTAAACGGCCAGTTTATTGAAGATCTGGAAAAGAAAGCAGAAATCATTGCACAAAGAGAAGCGGAAGCGGCAAAGCCGACACAGCTCGATATTGTTGAAGCGCAGGTCACATATACAGCTTTAATGACAGACACACTGATAGATGTTGTCGAGGAGGATGAATGATTACACAAAACAGATACGATTTGAGCGGTGATATCACCTATCAGGGTCGTTCAACAGACAGCAAACCAACGGAAGACGTATATCCAAATTCACTATTCCATGAATTGGATACCGGTGACACCTATTTCTATGATCCGGATGGCTCTTGGACGAAGTGCGGAGGCTTCCAGTTCGAATTTGATGGCACAAAAGATTCCTATGATCAGGAAATGAAAAAATGGTTCGATCTAAGGGGTGTAAACGCCAAAAGTGATATCGGCATTACCGAAATGGTCGACCAATGGTATAAAGCAACCAGAGATTACTGGTGCGGAGGAGTCAGGTTCAATCAACCTGCGCAATCCTCCGTTTCAACCGGAATGAAGACCGGTGACAACGCCGGTCTTAACTGTGTTCCTTCCACAAACAGTGAAAAAAATACGGACGATTATGAAGGCTTGCCGCTTTTCACAGTTGTAGACTGTAATTTCCGGTACGATCCTGAAAGCAAAAGGCCGATTATCACTGCGATCGATGGAATTACTTCCGGATTTGAAAGAGATAATCCAGAGAAGCTTGTCGGGGTTTTGCAGCAGTCCGGTTTCTATTACCGAAACGAAAAAGACAATGAATATGAGATCGGCGTGTCTTCCCATATGCAGAACGGATATGACCTCTGCGTTCCTTATCCGGAAGCGGTTGAGCAGGATGGCTCTGTCAGAGAATGGGTCCTTCATTCAAAGTACATGAGCAAGGTCGTAGATAATAAACTGACGTCCTATTCCGGAGCGATTCCTACAGCTTGGATGTCACAGAATGTATTGGTCGACAGGAAAAATTCCATGAACAACGGGCTTTGCGGAGGATGTCTTTGCGATCTTACTTTCCTGAAAATGATGTTCATGGTCAAATATGCATCCTTGAGCGCAGACGGTATTCTTCAGGGCTGTTTAAACTACAATTACCAGTATTGCGTTGCTAAAGGTGAAACAGGAGTGAAAAGGGTCCTTCTTACTTCTGCACAGGCGGCAAACATCATCGAGGGATCTTCGATCCTGATCGGCACCTATAACGGCACAACCAAAGACAGAAATACAGCTGCCAACTATGACATTTCCGGACAGGCCGGATGCAAAGTCATATCGAAAGAAACGGTCACTATCGGTGGTGTATCATATGTCGCATTAAACCTTGATAGAGGATCTGATGAAGATATCGACACGGTCGGTGATGGCACAGAGACCGCAGGCAATACGATCATTTCGACATTTCACTGGCCTAATGGAACATGCGACAATGTGCTTGGAAACGACGGTTCGCCAGCTACTCCAGATAATGGAAAGTATCCGGCGAAACTGCAGGGCATCGAATACTCCGTGGGTGGAAACGAAGTTCTTGCAGATGTGATCCTTTCTCAGGATGCAGACAATTACTATCTAAATGTCGTAAACGATCTTTCGAAACATTCTAAAAACGCCGTTGCCAATTATTCATTGGAAGGAACGTGTCCGAAGATCGCAGCAGCAGATGGATGGCAATACATCAAAAAAGAGTCTTTATCCGATAAGGGTTTCTTGTTCCCGTGCCTTGTGGGTGGATCTTCATCTACCTATCACAAAGATGGTTTCTACCAGAATGGTCAGAACACGACTTCCGGCTTAAGGGAATATCTTGCGTTCGGCTATCTGTACCACGGGTCTGCCAGCGGCGGCCTGTCGGACTTGTCCGGCACCAACGCTCTCTCGTTCGCCAGCTGGAACATCGTGGCTCGGCTATCTTGTAACGGTAATAGGGGTGAATGGACGGCGTAAAGACGTCCAGAGGGGATTTTCCCCTCCCTTGCCCCGGAAGGGGCTTGCAAAAAAAAAAAAAAAACGGAATATAAAATGTAAAGGGTTCTGCAATGAATTTTGGGTCTTTGGCTGTGCTTTGGCTTGCGTTCGGCAATCTGAACAACGGGACTGCCAACGGCGGCCTGTCGTACTTGAACGGCAACAACGCTCTCTCGAACGCCAACTGGAACATCGTGGCTCGGCAAACTTGTTAAGTTATCAAACACACACATTGCAGGATGCTCTCTGCGGAGGAAATAACCCAAAAGGGTGCTTGCGAGAATACCGCCGGTCAGTAAGCAATGAAAGCCGGTTCGCAAAAACAAGATGAAACGTAAGTGCAAAAAGGTAAATCTCAGAGACTGGAACAACCTGGTTCCCGCGATCGAAGATGTGATCTCCCGGCATGTGAAGCGCTATGACTTCAAGAACCTTCTTATTAAGTTCGGCATGTCGAATGAAGATTATCATCTTTTTTCTTATACCAAAGATAAAGACCTGATCGATCCGATCATTGAAAAGATTGCTAAGGAATGCGTATCAAGGATCGAACAAAGAGATCTTCATTTGTGGAAAGTGGAGATCCGCATCAAGATCGACAAATCAACAGGCAAGATAAGACAGATAGGAAAGGAATCGGCGATGCAGCAGATCTTCGACTATATTGCCTTTTATTCTGCAAAAGAGATCTTCGATTGCAGGATCCTTCCGGAACAGGCCTCATCCATCAAAGGAAGAGGGCAGATCTATGGCATGAAAATGATCAAGGGATGGATCGATAAGGACGATGATGCGGCAAGATATGCTAGAAAACATAATGCAAGATACATCAGAAAATGCAGATATCATGTCAAAACGGATATCGAAAAATGCTATCCATCGGCTGATATAGAAGCATTTCTCAAGTTCTTTAGAAGGGATTGCGGAAACGAAGATGTCTTATGGCTCTGGGAATCCCTATTAAGATCGCATCAGGTTGAGGGTTATACCGGGTTCATGATCGGGTCTCTTGTTTCACAATGGGCCGTTCAGTATATGCTGTCGTTTGCTTACAGATATGTTAAAGATCTGCACTACGAAAGACGGGGAAAACGGTATAAGTGCGTCGAACACATGCTGATCTTCATGGATGATATGCTGTTGATCGGGTCCAACCGAAAACGACTTAAAAGCGCTGTCAGAGGTCTTCAATCTTACCTCTGGGACGAACTTGGTTTTACCATAAAGTCAAACTGGCAGATCCACGATATAAATGATGATCCTATTGATATGATGGGATATGTTGTTTATGCAGGAGGCCACGTCGAGATCAGAGGGAGAGATTTTATCAGAGCCAGAAGGATGGCTTTAAGATACAAGTCGCAAGGCGGGTTTCTGACGATGCGCCAGTGTCAGCGTATCCTTTCCTACAAGGGCTATTTTTTATATTCCAATTCAATAAACGTTTCGAAAAAGTATTGTCTGAAAAAGATATTCAAATATGCTGCGAAAAAGATCAGCGTAGAGGAGAAAAGAAAGAATGCTAAACGAAAAGGTAAACAGTTCTATCAGACCGGAAACGGTAATAAATTTTCCGAACGGCGAATGCCGTATGGCGAAGAACATTGCTGAGATCGATGACGAGTATGGAAAACACTTCGAATATGACGAGGTGTTTTTTATTACTGGTGCCACTAAGGAAGAAATCGAAGCGGATTTTGATACATTCTGGGAAATCGGAGTTGATTATGGAAAACCACAGCCGGAGCCTCCGACGTGGGAAGAATCAATCGAAGCTCAGGTCATGTACACCGCTTTGGTTACGGATACATTGTTAGAAGAGGAGGAATAAACGATGCATTCAAAATGGTTCAAAAAAGTTAAGACATGGTATGACAAGGGTTTATGGACGAAGGACATGGTATTCTCGGCCGTTCCGAAAATGATCACGGCAGCGGAATATGAAGAGATCGTCGGTGAGCCGTATACTCTCCCGGTTGAAGAGGCTTAAGGGGCATGATGCCCCTTTTGATTTGGAGGGCTTATGAACAGGTATGATTTGTTGAAAACGATCGGGCAGGTGATTTTGCCTGCCCTTATTACATGTGCTGTAACGATTATGAAGGAACTCAATGTTCCTAATCTTGATTCGATTCATATTATTCTGACAGCACTTCTGACTTGTTATAATTCGTGTATCGTAGTATGGAATTCGAACTATTACAAGAAACTTGCTGAAAACACGAACTCAGGTTCTGAGCCAGAAAGCGAAGAGAAGAGAGGCGGATAAATGTATCTTGAAAGATTGGATAAGCCCGTCTTGAATTCGGAATACTATGTGCCGGCAGGGACCGAGAACGATATGCCAAACTGTACAAAGTATTGTCATGACCGCGCACAGGAAGCGTGTGAAAAAACTGATCTGAGGTTATTCAAGGACATTGATGTCAAAGGCTTTCCAATGGCAGATACTTGGGTCCAACATTCAATTCTTCCTACGGGAAAAGATCTTAGAAACGGTTCTGTAGCGTGCTTCTCCGGAACGAATGGGTCCATTCATGTTGCTTTTATTGAAAGAGTAAACGATGACGGAACGTGCCTTATTTCAGATTCAAGGTTTGACGAAGATAAGACGTTAAGAAACGATCGTTTCTGGAGGCTTGTTGATAAAGTCGTCTTGAAAATTGGCCAGATCCCTGGAGGTGTTCCTGGTGTTGGAGAGTTACTTGGTTTTCAATATCTTCCTATAAAAGACATCAGGGCCGAAAGAGATACAGAAAAATCCCAGATCGTTGTTTTCGATACCGGGCTTCGATGCAGAACAAATTACGGAAAAGATGCACCAATCGTCAATGAAGGCTGCTATGTACCGATCGGTATTTATGATGTGCTTGAAACAGCTGAAGCTGATGGTTATACATGGTGCAAAGTAGAAGAAGGCTATTGGATCGCTCATGATCCGTCATGGGCGAATCTGTATCTGAAGAAAGAAGAACCTTCTGAACCGACGGGCGACGATTTTGAAGAATCGGTGAATGCGTTTGTCAGAAGAATGAGAGCTGAGCACAACAACAACGTAGCTATTATGCAAGGCTTGTCAGATATTTCAGCAATCATAGACAGACTTAAAAAGTTATAGGAGGGCATATGGAAAATATAACATTAGGTCAAATCGCGGCCTTCTTTGGCATTGCAATGGCTTTGGGAGCAGGCATTACCTGGATCTTGAAACCGGTTAAAGCATATAACGATCGGGACAAAGAAATTGAAGAACGTTTTAAAAAGATCGAGGAACATCAAGACAACGACAATAGACGTCTGGCGCAATTGGAGAAAGATACAAAGCAGATCTTGCTGTCGGTAAATGTTCTGCTGAATCATTCGATTGATAACAATCACACAGACCAATTGAAGAGACGCAAGACAGAGCTTGATGCTTATTTAATTGAACGATAGGAGGAAAGAGATGGCAATCATTAGAACACCGATCAGTGGCGGTACAGGAGGAATCCGTACACCGGGCCTTCCGGTTAATCCGTTGCCTGATATAAAAAGAAGCACGGGAGATATTGCGAATTCGATAAACCAGTCTTCCGGGGGTGGTTCTTCATCCGGGGGTGGAGACGGATATTCCAGTCATGATTATTATGCAGAATTACTCGCTGAATTTCAGAAGCAAAGCGCAGCCGCAAGAGATGCCGCGATAGCTGCAATCATGAAAAACCTCGAAGCGACAAAAGGAACTTATAATAACCAGATTGCTGAAGTAAAAGATCAGTATGGAAGACTGATTGATGAAAACGAGGTGAAAAAGTATCAGGCAAGGCGTGTTATCAGAGAAAATCAGGCAAACCGGGGCCAGCTTGATTCCGGACTTGGAAGGCAGGAACAGCTCAATATGAATATGGGATATGATAAACAGACATCGAACCTGAACTCATCCAGGACAAGAGCGGTCAACGATATTATGAACCTGATCACACAGGCGGAAGCAGAAGCAGAAAACAACAAAGCTAATATCATGAACAATTATGCTAATCAACTCTTGCAGTTTAGATTGGCTCACATGTAACAAGGGGAAGTTTCACACTTCCCTTTTTCGTATATGAGGTAAGAAATGGCCAATATTTTTGAGAAAATCTATGATTATTTGAAAGAAAAAGGAAAAGGAAGCCTGTCTTCTGGCAGCAACAGCGCGGGTCCGTATACTTCCAGTGCTGGTTCTTCAAATCAAAACAGAAATACCAGTACATATTCCGGTGCTCAGAGGCAGACTGTAAAAGCATATAATCAGCCCTACACATCTTCCTTGAAGAATAACAGTTCTGTCATTAGAAACAGCGCTACGAAACAGAAGTCTTATTCTCAGCCCTTTATCAGCGATTCCAGCAACAATTCATATAGCGGGAATTCTCCGAAAGCAAACATCACTTTAAAGCAAGTGAATGATGCCGGCGCAGAAATCAGAAACAGTATTGTAAAGGGAGCGGCTGCGTTCTCTAATATAATGGGTTCTTTCAATAAAGCAAGAAGAGAGGCCGGCATGTCGACCCCGATCCAGGGCGTTGTTGAAAAAACTACTCCGATCATTCAAGGAGCACAAAAGAAAGTGACTGGCGTTCTTAAAGACTATCAGCAGGAACAGCTTGATGATCGTTTCGCTGAACTCACAAGCGTATCTCCGGTTACTGAGAAAATCAAGTCGGATCAGACATATGCTCAGAAGTTAATGGACCAGGATGGCAATCTGATCGATTATACCGACCAGATCGAACAGGTCAAACAGCAAATGGCAAATCCAGCAACAAGAAGTGAAGAATTGAAGGCACAACTTGATGAACTTGAAAACATTCAAGCTGATCAGAACAGGCTCTTATATACCTCTTACTATAATCAGCTGAACGAAAAAGGAGCGACACAGGAAGAACTTAACCAGTTCAAGAATTACGTCATAGCTGAGGATTATAACGGTTTGGAGAGACTTCTTGCGACCGTTGGCGGGTCCTTGGAGAACTACGCAGGATCTATGGCAAAGAGCTATGAAAGCCTGTATGCAGCCGCGAGCAACCTCTTAGGTGTAGATTACGATGCCAATGATCCAAACTCTATAGGCAATTACGTCATAGACAATTCGGAACAGCTCTTACAGAACGCAAGGCAGGGCGCCACAGGCATCGAAAGGACGATCCAGGAGATCTACACATCCGAAGCGAATTATCTTTATTCTGTGGCTCTAGCCATGGCTACAAAAGGAGCGAGCTTCGCCGATATGAGCTCCAGCGAAACTGTCAGCAAAGCGATAAGCGACAAAGCTTTACTGTATAGCGACATGTCGATATTCGGATCTACGGTCAAAAACAGGATGAACGAAGGGTATGATTTCTGGACATCTTTAGAGAGTGCTGGTTTTGCCGCCGCGCTTGCTGACACAACGGAAAGAATCGGTGGTGAAACGTTCTTTGAAATTTTCTCTACGCAGGCTGGCCAGGAAATGACAAAAAACCTCATTGGATATACGATGAAACATCTTGCGAAATCCTTTGGATCCGAAGCTATTGAAGAAGGTACCGAGGCAACCATCGATCCGCTTCTTGATTCGATCATTCTTAAAGGCCGTGGAATGACGATGAAGGAATACTTCGACAGTCTCGACGCAAAAGATATCGGATATCAGATGCTGATCGGTGGCCTTGGAGGAATGCTTGGCGGAGGAGCCGGACTAGTAGGTTTAACGATCGATACCAAAAAGGATGTCAATCAGATGCAATCTATCAAAGAAACTTACCATCAGATGATGAACTCGTCTGCTTTCAATTCAAATGACAAGGCTTATATTCGAACTCAGATCGACCAAATCAATCAAATGATCAGTGATTATGAAACGCGGAATCCATATGCGAAGGCTTTTACTTCGGCATCTGACAGCGATGTAATCAACACTTCCCTTCAGGAAAACGAAGAGACAATGCTGAAGTTTGCTCAGACCGATCTTACTGCAAAACTTGAGCCGATCGTTGAACTGAAGGAACAGATGCTTCAGAAAACAGATGAATTCTATGCTCAAGGTAGAGAAAGATTGGCGGCAGAGAACATCGATATGGATATTGTTGATTATGAAAGCTTATCACCGGAAGCAAAGGTCAATACCAGCATCACAGCGAAATACGCTCAATCGTTGGGAAGGAAAGTATCTTTCGCGAACTTAGTGGATGCTGATGGAGATATCGTTGATGGAGTATATATAAACGGCAGGACGGTTATTAATCCGAACGCCAAACAAGGCGCATTATCAACAATGCTGCATGAGTATACTCACGGCATGGAGGCATCAAAGTATTATTCTGCACTCAGAGAATCTGTGGAAGAATATATGGGCGACAACTACGAAACTGCGATCGGAGTTATTAAAAGAAAATACTCTACAATTCAGAACCTTTCAGATTCGGAAGCTGAAAAAGAGCTCGTCGCAATTGCGTCACAAGGCCTTCTTGAAAACATGCAGTTTGTTGATCGTATGGTAAAATACAGCAATTCACTTGCCACGAGGATCTACGAAGATGTCAAACATCTTTTGGGCTTCTCTGATGCCGTAGGAAGCATTGAACACAATTTTATGAAAGCTTTTAAAGACGCGGAAGATAACAGAGTATCTTTGGAAGACGGGATTTCCTACAGCAAGGGATTGGAATTTGGCGATTTAGTAAAACTAATCGAAAAAGGCTCATACAACGATAGTTCAAACGCTTTAGAAGTCAGAGGCACTTCTCCTGATTGGATGGTTTTGGCTGGCTATGAACAGCTCCCGATGCTGATGACAGTTAATCATGTGAAAAGCGGATTGGGAATTGGCAGAAGCGGGAACCAGCACAATGTTTCAGCAAGGGTGATAAGTGCATTGCCTCGTCTTCTGGATGATCCGATCGCAGTGTACCAGAGTCATAACAATTCCATTGTTGCTATACTAAGGGCTACCGACAAAAACGGCAAAGCTATTATTGTTTCGATTAAGCCAAGCGGCACTGGTTACTATAACAATGTATCTATTGATACAAATTTTGTGACTAGTATGTATGGAAAAGATCGTTTTATTAGATATTTCAATAACGTTCTATCAAAAAACAAGCAGATTTATCCTTTTGGGAAAACAAAAAAGCAGATTGTGCAAGAAATCCTAGGACTCCAATTGTCCAACGACTACTTGCCTTCTGCTATTTCTAGTATTTCAGATATGGATCCCAAAGTCAAGAAAGAGATAACTAAGCTTTCTAAAGGACTTAAATTAGAAGATCTTGGCAGACGAAAAGATCTTTTGGCCGTTCATAATTTGAATGAGAAAAACCTTTTAAAATCATTAGATTTAGGCGGTTTTGCAATGCCTTCCATTGCGATAAGCAAAGACTCCATGAGCCATGAAGATTACGGTAAGATCTCGCTTGTGTTTGACAAATCAACGATCGATCCTAAATCATCTAAAAACAAAGTATATGGCGGCGATGCTTGGACTGTAACGTATCCTTCTGTTGATTACGATGTTGACAGCAAAGAGCTTAGAAATGTTTATCGTGCTTTAGAACAGATGAATGGCTTTGATAGAAAAATGCTTCGAGATCTTGATAACGATTTATATAAAATCGAAGATCCGGACGCTTTATCTAAAGCGATCAGAGATACAAATGGTGACATAGCTGAGGCATTTAAAGACAGTAATTCTTTGAAATACCTGTATATGAACAACAACGGCCAAGAGATTTCCATGCCTATGCGCGAAGTTAATCTGTCTACTCGTACCGATAATGATGGATTGAGATACATTATTAATAAGCTTGGCGCTGAAACGATTAAAGATGGATGGTCTAACAGACCGGAGGGTTTTGCTAAAGAGGTAACGGATGCTCTTGCTGAATATAACACCCAGAAGTTTGGAGATTCTCTGATTAACGAACGAGACATCGACCCAAATACTCAAGGTTTGTATTTTGCAAGTCTTGATAACCTTTGTTACAAAATGATACAGCTGATCAACGATCCTAACGCAGCCATGAGAGTAGAAAACAATGCTAGATTTGAGGTCGAAAATCAAGAAGACTACATGAACTGGCTGAGAAACCTGTTTAAGGATGTTGAAGTTCAAAGTGGAATTTATAATGGCAAAGACTATCTGACAAACAACGGCAGAAGATCTTTCAAACAGCTTCATTATGACTATAACCTTGACAATATTCTTAAATACATGCTTAAAGAATCCAAAGATGAAGCCAGAGGTGTACAAGGTGGCGTATTTGGGGGATCAACATTCGGTAGTATCGCAGCAACGCAAAAGAAGGTTTTCAGTTCCATTAACGACATTATTGCGAATGAAGATATGATCCAGGATGTCAATTCTGAAGAAGCCACAGCCTCATATGATGCTTTAAAGGAAAGAACGCAACAGGTTATTTCTGAAATTATTGATAGTCAAGAATCAAAAAGAGATCCATATTTTGACTATTTTGGTGATGCTTCTGATGCGATTCAGGAAATCATTCAAAGATCGAACAAAGAAGCTATGCTGTCGTATGCCAAGAAGGAATTTGGATACATGAAGATCAGTGATGATAATTGGTCGAAAATCGTTGATGATATCTATGAACTCAAAGAACCGCTTAGTAAGATGGCGACAAAATACTTCGAGGCAAAGCCTAGAAGAATTGTTACACCAAATGAGATTCAAACAGCTGTTATTCCAAATGATTCAAGTGAAGTTTTGAAGCAAAGGCTTTCCAGTCTGGGCATCAATACGATTGAATATGATCCGAAGATTGAAGGTGACAGGTCTAATAAGATAAACAATTTAGACAACCTGAAATTTTCTAAAGGCGTCAGTTTTGATGAACTGAACTCTGTCGCAAGGAAAGAGCTTCGTGATGCTTTCCAGGACAAGACAAGAAGGGTGAGCCTTAAACAGGAAATACAAAATATAATTGACGACATCAGAAACAACGGGGAAATCTCAACTGATAGTTATGATGCGCTTCGAGAAAAAGTTATAGAGTCTTCCTACTCAAAGATTCCAAATCCAGCATATGAAGTTGCTCAAGGAATCAGAGAAATAATGGGAGGTAATTTTCTGCGCAAAGATGGATGGGATAAGACTCTCGCCGAAATCAATGATAAATACCATATATTGGACGAAGACAATTCTATTGTCGGCAATTCATATTTGGATGCAAAGAATTTTATCAGGGATTACATCCAGAGCCTTGGCGAAAAATATTTATACATGAATCCGGTTGATATGGGGGATTTGACTGAGGAGGAATTTGATCAGATCGTCAGCAGAAAGCTAAACGAAACGATCGAGTATCTGAGAGATTCTATCGAAAACGAAACCCTGGATGAATATGGAACAACGGCGGATGTTGCCAATATTTTGAATGCGGATGAAAGCAGATTGATCGACAGATTGGTCTATGAAGATGCGACAGGTGACTCAAATGCTGTTTCTCAAACATTAAACGGGATCAAGTACGATATGGAGACTGGAGAGATTATTGAAGATCTCTATAAGTTAAGCACAGAAAGCCTGGAAGCTTTGATCAAAGAAGACCCGGATGGAACGATCCAGAAGATGGCAGAAGAAGCGGCTGTAGGAAACTATGCGCCGGAAGCTCTGGACCTTATGGAAAAAGAAGTCCTGAAAGGACTGACGATCGAGAATGCCAAAGAGCAGGTTCCGGAGGTCCTTAAAGACGTCGAGAAGAAAAAGCCTCTCAGAAGCATGAAAGATATCCTGTATCAAGTCAGACAGAAGATCTTTGACAAGGGCATAGCGATCCGGGATATGAAAGATAGAAAACTATCCGATTCTTACGATTATCTGCTCAGTTCTGAAAATATGGCTAACAAAGCTATCCTTGACGGAATTTATGATCAGAATGGTAAGAAACTAAGTGATAGTCTTGTGTCCATCTCTAAGCTTATACCAGCAAACGAGAAGAACGACTTTGACTATTACATGTACCATGCGCACAATGTGGATGCTGCCAAGATTGGCAAGGACGTCTTCTTTGGATTCCCTTCGATCAAGTCGCAGGAAATCGTAAATCAGTATGAGCTGCTTCATCCGGAATGGAAGAACATAGCCCAAAAGTATTATGACTTCAACGATGTTCTGCTTCAAAGGCAAGTGGATAGTGGAGTTATCAGCCAGGAAACTGCTAACAGATGGAAAGAGATGTATCCGCATTATGTTCCGACAAAACGAGCCATGGAAAAAGTGGATGAAAGAAGTGTTTTGGAAACAGCAGATCCGAAGGTAACTAGTTCCAATAAAGGAACGCTGTATGAGCGTACAGGCGGTTCAAGCCCGATTCAGCCTTTGGATTATGCAATGGCTGAACACACGAAACAGATCTACAAATCTTCGTTATTCAACAAGTTTGCAAAAGAGTATGTCAGAGCTTCCCGTTCTCCAACGAATCTTTTCAATGAAGATCGAAGCTTTGATGAAAACATTATTCAAGGCGAAGAAGCGGTGGTACAGGAAGCAGACGAATATACGCCAGCAACATTAATATGGTATGAACAGGGCGATCGGCACATCGTTGAAATCCCGGCACATATCTACGATGCTCTCGGTCCTACGCAGACTCCGTTTGATCTGCCGGCAAATGTTCCGTTTGTGGCTTGGGCTACGAAACTTAGGACAAATATGATCACCGGCGCAAACCCGGTGTTCTGGCTGACCAACGGTTTCAAAGACTTCCAGGACATCGGTTTCAATTCGAAGTATGCAAGAGACACGTATTTCAACCTGCCAAGAGCTTATAAAGAGCTGATCACAAACGGCCAGATGGCAAGAATCTACAAGGCCAACGGCGGTGAATACCAGACATATTCATCCGAGGCCGGAGTCAATCAGAACGATCATGGCAAGTTCTATAATGCAACGATCGGCAATTTCGTAAAGTTCAACCAGCTCGTAGAAATGGCACCGAGACTTGCGGAATTCATGTCCTCTCTTGATCATGGCGATTCGATCGAGGCAGCGATGTACAACGCTGCTGAAGTTACCACCAATTTCAAGCGAGGTGGTGATTACGCCAAGTGGCTCAACCGCAACGGTTTCAATTTCCTTAACGCATCAATCCAGGGTTTTGATAAACAGATCAGAAACATCGAGGACGCGTATGATTCAAGAGGCTGGAAGGGCATTGTTTCTTATATGACAAAGGCGACGCTTCTTTCCGGAATTCCTCTTGTAATCCTCAATGGGCTGTTGCACAAGGATGACGAGGACTATGACAAACTGTCAGACTATATCAAAGATAATTACTACATACTCTGGAAGTACGACGATGGCAAGTTCGTCAGAATCCCTAAGGGCAGAATCGCCAATGCATATCAGGGAATTATGACCGGGCTTTATGAAAACGGCGTCGAACTTGCAAGCGATGATTCTGCTGCGAAGAAAGCGAAAAAGGTATGGGAGAATACTCTTGATTCATTGCTGAATGTCTGGGAACAGATAGGTATCAATGATGTCGGAGGCAACAATATCCTTTCGCCGGTGATGCAGATGGTCAAGAACGAAGCCTGGTATGGCGATCCGATCGTATCGACCTATATGCAGAAAAAAGATCCTGCCGATCAGTATGATGAATCGACCGATCTAATTTCAATCTGGCTTGGGGAAAAGCTGAATTATTCACCGAAGAAGATTAATTATCTGATTGATCAGTATTCAGGAGGAGCAGGAGATGCGATTCTTCCAATGCTGACGCAGAAGGCGGAAACAAGACTGGATGATGGAACCTTAAGAGGAAAAGCCACCAGTGCGCTTCTGTCACCTGTGGTCGATAAGTTTACAACCGACAGTGTTTTCAAGAACCAGGATGTGACCGATTTCTTTACTCTTGATGAGGAACTAACGGCGATGGCTCAAAAAGAACACGCGTCAGATGAATCTATACTTGCCAGCAAGTATATCAATTCGATCCAAAAACAGATGAATGATCTGTATGCGGAAAGAAGATCCATCTATAAAGATGATTCTTTGACGGATGCTCAGAAATACGATAAAGCAAGGGAAGTTCAGCGCAAGATCGATGACCTGGCGAAACTTGGCTTAGATACATACGATCAAATTGATATGGGATCCTATTACGGCAGTGTGAACGGAATCTCATATTACAAGAACGGGAATGATGAATGGACCAAATCTGAGCAAGATAAGGAAAGCGATCTGGATGCACTCGGCCTCAATGCCGATCAGAAGAGCGATTACTACTACACCAAGAATGCGATCGCCAATATTCGCAAGGATATCAAGGCGGATACGCCGGAAGGTGAAACGGCAGACTATAAGGCTGCGACGATAAACGCGATCCGCAATTCCGGATTGGATGCGAAGTCTCAAAACTATCTGTATGACTCTTATTATTCCGGGGCTCTTGCAGAGAGGATAAACGAGATGAACTTATCCGATGAGGAAAAGCTTGCATTAAAATTTGCAAACGCAAATGCTACAGCGGTAAAAGATGAAAACGGAAAAACCGTAAGTAATTCAAAAGCGCTGTCAGTTGCAGATGCTTATGCAGATGCGGGGCTTCTTGATGATGTATATGAATACATCAAGAAGAACGATCTCAAGCCTTCAGACTTTGGTTTGACCAAAACAGTATACGGTTACTCATATGAGAAACTAGCGGCGGCATATAAGAAAGTGTTTGGCCAGGACTTTGGCACAGGGGAGACAGTACAATTGGAAAACACAAGTTATAATTCTTCCGGGAGATCTTCAAACGGATCATCCGGTTCTTCTTCTGGAACCACATCTAAGAAGGAACAGCAGCAGATTGTGAAGTTGAAAAAGGCGCTGATTAATGTATTGAAGAAGATCAATGCAAACAACACGATCTCCGGTAAAAAGGTTGATTACAGCAATGTTTTAAAAGGTGTCACCGACATGAGTGATGCAAAGAACCAGGTTGCTAAAATCATGGCCAATATCAACAAGATGTAGTACGAGGCAGGGTAAAACCTGCCTCTTTTTCTTATCCTTATATAATATATAGCGCAAAAACCTAGGTAAAAGTGGACCCAAAGTGTGCCCAAAATAGATAAAAGCATCAAAAAAGCCCTTATTTAAGGGCTTTTTCAATCAAATGGTGGTTCCGGCCAGAATTGAACTGGCGACACACGGATTTTCAGTCCGTTGCTCTACCTACTGAGCTACAGAACCATTGGTTGCGAGGGAAGGATTTGAACCAACGACCTCCGGGTTATGAGCCCGACGAGCTACCAGACTGCTCTACCTCGCGATGTGAATGGCGCAGGAGCTGGGATTCGAACCCAGGCGCCACTTGCATGACCTACCGGTTTTCAAGACCGGACCCTTCAGCCACTTGGGTACTCCTGCATGAGTTAATTGGTGGACCCTGAAGGACTCGAACCTTCGACCAACCGGTTATGAGCCGGTAGCTCTGACCAACTGAGCTAAGGGTCCAAATAAGTGGTAGCGAGGGTGGGACTCGAACCCACGACCTACCGGGTATGAACCGATCGCTCTAGCCAACTAAGCTACCTCGCCATCATGCGCCTAACAAATATGGTCGGGATGGCAGGATTCGAACCTGTGACATCTTGATCCCAAATCAAGCACTCTACCAAGCTGAGCTACATCCCGATACGAGAGATCTAATGTTGGATTCACTCAGCAGAACGTGCCTGTTGAGCATTTGGCGCAGCACAGAATCACTGCAAAGAGTGGTGGGGATGGTGGGAGTTGAACCCACACGGTATTTCTACCAAGGGATTTTAAGTCCCTCGCGTCTACCATTCCGCCACATCCCCATTGCTGGAGGTTCCTACCAGATTCGAACCGGTGATCACAGAGTTGCAGTCTATTGCCTTACCACTTGGCTAAGGAACCGCGTGCGAATAATATTCCGTGCCTATTTATTCTAGCAATAAAGATTTAAAAATGCAACAGCAAAAAATTCGATACGTTTAAATTTGGTCCTATCTTTGTTATAATTTTTGTATAGTATGAATTTGGAGGTCTCCAATGAATTTTTTTGGCGGAAAAAAGAACAATGATGATCAGTTAACCTCCTCAATGACAGTTGAGGAGCTCGATAAGCTTATTGAAGAGAAAAAGAAACAGATAAATCAGATCTCGGAGTCGATCTCAGAGACGATGTCGGAGATCGAGAAGACCGATGCGGATCATGAAAAGAAGATCGCTGCTTTGAACGCCAGACAGGATTCTTTTTATCAGGACCTGGAGAAGAAAAACAAGAAGACCGCCAAAGAACTTGAGAAGCTGCGCAAAGAGGAAGAAGAAGCCAAACAGCTTCATGAGGAACGCAATGCCCAGATCCTTTCCAAGATCGACACGCTGAAAGCGAAAAAGAAAAGCCTGGTCGATTCGGAAGAAAAGGAAGATGAAGAGGCTTTTGATAAGAAGAGAAAGAACATCGAAAGGCGCTTGAAAGAGCTCAGAGCCACCAAGAAGGCGGAAGAGGAAGCTTTCAATGAACGCATGGAAGCCATCAAGGCCGCCCACGATGAACTTCTCGCGAAAAACGATGCGGAAGGCAACGAACTCGAAGATCAGATCAATGAGGCAAAGGCGCTTGCCAAGCAGGAAAATGAAAAGCTTGAAGCTGCTCTTGCCGATGTCAAAGCCGATCATGAGGCAGCGCTCAGGGAACTGAGCTCGCTGCAGGAAGAAAAACTCAAAGCGGAAAGGCGCTTGCAGGAAGAAATGATCGCCGATCGTAAAGAGAAGCTCAGCGATTTCAATTCCGAGATCAAAGCGCTGATGTCGGAAAAGAACGAGCGGATCCGCCAGCTCGAACAGATGAAGCTCGATCATTCCAGACAGTACGAAGAGCTTGGCAGAAGATACGAAGAAGAAAAGACGAGAAGCCTTTCGGAAAATGAAGAATTAAGTGCCGATATCGCAAGAAGGAACGAAGAACTTAATGCCGATTCCAAGGCAAAAGAAGAAGAATTCACGAAGACTTCCGAGATCCTTGACAAGCTGATCCGGCTGCTCAACAATACCAGGAACACGAAGTTCGATGTCTTGCGCGGCAAGCTCGATGAACTCGAACCGGAAGTAAGGGACACTTATGACCTGTATCTCGGCAAGATCGATGAAGAATTTGCCGGTGAAAGAGAAAAGCGCAATAAAGAACTCGAAGTCCTCAATTATAACCTTTCCAAGGAAGAGGAACTTCTCTCCAGCCGTCAGGAATTCTTAGACAACCGTTTTAAGAACCGTGACGAACAGTACCGTGTTTCGGCTGCCAAGAGCGATGAACAGATCAAACAGCTGGAAGAAGAGATCTTCTCTTTGAATCACGACAACGAAGAAAAACTCGATTCTCTGAAACAGAAGATCGAGGATACCAAAAAAGCCAATGCGCAGATCGTCAAGAACATCAATCAGAAAAACGAAGACGAGATCGCATCTTTAAAAAAAGAGTATGCCTCCAGGATCGAAGCGATCGAAGTACAGATCGCCGATGCCAAAAACCAGATCGGCGATATGAACAAACAGATCGCGCAGGTCCAGAAGCAGACCGAGGATTATAACGGCGAATACGAAGACCTCAAGCTTTCTCTGGATGATTCCCACGAGAAGACGATGATGTCGATCTCCAACGACAAGGCAAAGATCATGGATAAGGTCAAGGCGTTCGAAAAGAAGGATGCCGATTTTGCCAAGCTCAGCAGGAAACGCAAAGACCAGATCGACGAAAAGGTCAGAACGATCATCGATACCAAGAACAAGCTGATCGAAAGAGAAGAAAACAAAGAAGTTTCCGCTTTCGAACAGAACAGGAACGAGATCGAGGTCTCTTTGAACAAGCTCAGACAGACCAAGAAAGATCAGGGCGATGACTTCAATCTGCGTATGGACCAGATGAAGGAGCGCTATGAGAAACTGATCGAAGAGAGAAACAACGTCAGAACGGAACTGGAAAACAAGAAGTCCGATCTCATCAGCAGGGGACAGCAGCAGGTCAGCGATCTGGAAGCTTCCCTGTCCGCTTTACGGAAAGAACATGAGGACAAGCTCAAAGAGCTTTCCGATCTCCATGATAACGATATGCACGAGCTCAAGGTGCAGGAAGACGATAAAGTCGGAAGCGTTCAGGCGATCTATACCGGCTGTCTGAATGAACTTGATGCGTTAAAGAAGAAGAAGGACGATATCCTTTCGACTCTGGAAAAAACAAAGGAAGAGAATCAGAAGTCCTATGAAGCCGCCCAGTCTTCTTTTGAAGCGGAAAGAAACAGACTTTTGAAAGAGAATGAGGATCTCGATGCGCAGATCATCAGCAGGCAGGAAGAGCTCGAGCTCACTGCTTCCGCACAGAAGAAGGAATTCGAGAAGCAGAGCAAGGATCTCGATGACCTCCTTGCCTTCCTCAAGGATTCGCAAAACGAGAAGCACGATGATCTCAAGAGGAACCTCGCTTCCTTACGAAACGATCTGAGGGCAAGATATGAATCCTATTTTGCCGATCTCGACAGGAAACTGGAAGAAGAAAGAGCGAAACATCAAAGCGATCTGAATACGCTGACCGACCAGCTGAGTGAGGAAGAAAAGCAGCTGGAAAGCCGCAACGCCTTCCTCAGCGAACGTCTCGGCAAGCGCGAAGAGCTTTATAAAAACAAACTCAAGGAGATGCAGATCGAAGTCGACAGCATACGCTCCGAGACCGATTCCTTAAGCAGGAAATATGATGATACCTGCACTCTGCTGGAAAAGGAATTCGAGCAGTCCAGGATCGATAACGAAAACCAGATCAAGGAAAGAAAGGACGACTACGACCGTAAGCTCGCTCAGACAAGAGAGGAATACTATCAGATCCGCTCCGATCTTGATTCCAAGATCTCGGATACCAAGAACCAGATCGGTACGATGAACAAAGAGATCATCCGTATCGAAAAGGATGCCCAGAACTACTACAGCGATTATCAGGCAAGGATCCTGAACTTTGAAAAGGATAAGGAATCCTATCTCAACAACGCCGCTGAGGCAAGAACCGAACTGGCCAACAAGCTTTCGGCACTGGAAGCGCAGATCGCCGAAAACAACCGAGTCTATAAGTCGAAGATCGATGAGCTCTCTGCAAGAAGGGAACAGGCCGATTCCGACTTTGAAAACAAGGTGAAAGAACTTGAAGAAGAATTCACCGCCAGACGCAACGAAGCTGATGTCGAGCACGAGCGCCAGCTGAAGGAAGCTCTCGATGCCCACAACAGCGAGATGGCAAAACTGGAGTATGACTTTGATGAAAAGATCAAAGCCGCCCAGAACAGTTACGAAGAAAAGAAAGATCTTTACGAAAAAGAGAAAGACTCGATCGACAGCAAGCTGGAAGAACTCAATACGCAGACTTCCGATAAGATCGCGGCCATGAACGAGGAAAGAAGCAGACTTCTGGAGATGATCTCCCGCATCAAGGCAGAGACGGAAGACAAGGAAGCCGAATTCAAAGACCGGATCCGTCAGATGGAAGACGAGCGCAATGAAAAGCTCTCCCAGATGGCTGCCAAGCAGGAGAACGATCTGTTAAAGATCACCGAAGAATATGAGACGATCCCGTCCAGCCAGCTGCAGCAGATCCGTGATGAGTATGCGGCCAAGCAGCGTGAATACAACGATACGGCTGCCAGGATCGCATTGAGAAGAAGCAGCATCGACGATGCTCAGGCACAGCAGGTCGCCAAGAACGAAGAAGAAAAGGCGGCTGCCGATGAGCAGCTCAGACTTGCTCAGGAGAACTTCGATCACAGCAAGAAAGAGGCGCAGGATCTTGAAAACGAACTGCAGGGCGAATACGAAAGACGCCAGCAGGAACTCGAAGACTTCCGTAAGGATCTCTCTGAGCAGCTGCAGCAGATCAAAGATACCAATGCCATGGAACTCAAGAGGCTTTCCGACAAGCTGCAGGACGAGTACGACGAGGTACAAAGACAGTACCGCGACAAGCAGTCCGAGACCGAAAAGCAATACGACGAAAAGATCCGTTCCTTCAACGAGGAACTCGATACCAAGAAGGATTCTCTCGATGCCCTGATCAAAGAGATCGCTGCCCGCAAGCAGGTGACGGAGAAAGAATGCATCTCACGTTACAATGCGGCACTCGATCAGACCAAGTCCATCCAGCAGGAGCTCGATGAACTCGTCAAGGCCAATGAATTCAAGCGTCATGAGCTCACGATGACACTCGACCGTAAAAAGGAAGCGATCGCTTCTGAGATCGAAAACATCAAGAACGGCTATGCCAACGTGCTCAATGAAAAGAAGAACGCATACGAAAAATACATCGGTGAAGTCAACGGCAAATGCGATGATCTGAGAAATGAGATCAACGATCTGGAAAACAAGAAGGCCATCGAACTCTCCAAGCTGGAGACCTACCAGAACGAGAGGAAGACCGCGCTTGAGGATCTTGTGAGAAGCACGAGAGACTACATCGACAACATCACCGATCAGATCGAGCAGCTGCAGGACAGATCGCAGGAACTGCAGGATGTCCACAACAAGCGTGTCTACAACATCAAGACGCAGATCGCTTCGACGATGTCGGAATACGATACGCTGTTAAGAAGCAGGCCGGAGCTCATCAAGGATGCCAAGCAGTCCGGTGAAGATGACCTGGCTGCCAGAACCAAACTGTTCAGAGAAAAGATCGATTCTCTTGAAAAAGCGCACAGCGAGATCCTTGCGGGACTGGCCGGCAAGCGAAACGATTCGATCGATATGATCTCCAAGCAGATCGGCGAGCTCGAGATCGGCAAGCAGAACAAACTGAAACAGTATGAAGAAGAGATACAGGGTCTTTCTCAGGCATATGAGGCGATGCTGAAGGATGAAAGAGACAGACAGAATTCTCTGAATGCCGACATCCGCAAAGCCAAGAGTGAGCAGGAGAAATTCATCGACAACATGTACAATGAAGATCTCAACGTCACTGCGGATTACAAGGAAGAAAAGAGACGCCTGCAGCAGCTCCATGAGACAGCTCTCAAGGAAAGCGCAGACAGGTTCTCCGAGCAGTCCAAGGCTCTGAAAGAAAGCTTCGATTCCCTGATCCGTGACCGCAAGATCCTGAATGCGGAACTTGCGAGCCTGGTTAGCGAATACAAGAGGATCGATGACGACATCTCCGGCAAGGAACTCGAACTCAGATATGAGTGCAACGAGAAGCTGCTGGAAGTCAGAAAAGTCCTGGAAGAAGAACAGAATCGAAAGAAAGAAAAACTTTCCATACTCGATATCCTGAACGACGACCCGGGCAACATCATCAGCTGATAAGGTACCTGAAAAGGTACCTTTTTTTATTGAAGAACAGCTTGTGACCATAAAAAATACTGCCGTGTCAAGCGGCAGTATCTATCCTTTATTAATAAATATTATTTATTCAATGCCTTTAACATCAGCTTGGATACTTTCAAAGCATAATCGGCCGGATCTTCCAGTTCGAGTCCCGCCATCAATGCGGCCTGATCGTAAAGCAGCTGTGCGTATTCGGAGATATCTCCGTTTTCTTCGTAGAGCTTCTTGAGAGCGATGAACAGTTCATGATCCGGATTGATCTCCATGATCTTGTTGGCTTTTGCGCCATCCTGGTTCATCTGTTTCAGGATCTTTTCCATTTCGATGGAGAGGTTGTTGTCAGAGACCAGACATACCGGATAGGTCTTTAACCTTGAGGAAAGTCTTACTTCGGAGACTTTGTCTTTCAGGACTTCCTTGATCTTGGAAAGCAGGTCCTTGCTTTCTTCGTTCTTCTTTTCAAGTTCTTCCTTTTCTTCCTTGGTATCGAGGTCGAGGTCACCTTTCAGGATGGATTTGAACTGTTTGCCGTCATATTCCATGATGATGGAAGTAAGGAACTCATCCACGGAATCGGTGAAGTAGAGGACTTCATAGCCTTTTTCAAGGACTTTTTCCATCTGCGGCAGCTGACGGATCTTGTCGATCGATTCGCCGGCGGCATAATAGATCTCATTCTGTCCTTCCTTCATACGGGAGACATATTCTTTCAATGTGACATATTTATCTTCTGCAGATGACTTGAACATCAGCAGGTCGATCAGCACATCTTTGTTGGCGCCGAATCCGTCATAGCAGCCGTATTTGAGCTGGGAGCCGAAGGCATCGAAGAATTTTTCGTAGTCTTCTCTTTCTTTTTCCAGCATCTTTTCCAGGGTGGACTTGATCTTCTTGTCGACCGATTTTTTCAAAGCGTTCATCTGATAGTCCTGCTGCAGGATCTCTCTGGAGATGTTCAGGCTCAGATCATCGGAGTCGACGACACCACGGATGAAACGGAAGTAATCGGATACGATCTCTTTGGCTTCATCTTTGATGAAAACGCCTCTGGAATACAGTTTCAGGCCCAATTTGTAATCGTTGGTATAAAAATTGAACGGTCTTTGCGAAGGGATGAACAGCAGGGCAGTATAGGAAGTGTTTCCTTCCACTTTGTAGTGGATGGTCTTCAGCGGTTTGGAATAGTCATAGTATTCCTGCATGTAGAAGTTTTCGTAATCTTCTTCCTTGATGTCTTTCTTGTTCTTCTTCCAGATCGGCTGCATGGAATTGACGGTCTCGAGCTTGTTCACTTTCTCGGATTTGCCATCCTCCTTGTAGTCGTAGCTTTCGACCATCATCTCGATCGGATAGCGGATGAAGTCGGAGTATTTCTTGACCAGGGTACGCAGCTGCATGGTATCCAGGTACTGGTCGTATTTCTTTTCTTTGGTGTTCTTTTTGACATGTAAGGTGATGGTCGTGCCCGGTTCTTCTTTATCACAGGCTGTGATCTCATAGCCGTTCATATCGGAAGTCCACAGATATGCCTTGTCTTCCTTGACTTTTTTCGAACGGACTTCGACTTTGTCGGCGACCATGAATGCCGAATAGAATCCGACACCGAACTGTCCGATGATGTCAGCTTCCTGTTTCTCATCGAGTTCTTTCTTGAATTCGAAGGAACCGGATCTTGCGATCGTTCCGAGATTGTCTTCGAGTTCTTTTCTGTCCATGCCGATACCGTTATCGCTGATCGTGATGATCCTGTCGGCTTTGTTTACGTCGATATGGATCTTGGGATCATCGAAGCTGATCGCATTGTCTGTAAGTGACAGGATGTGTCTTTTATCAAGAGCATCCGATGCGTTGGAGATCAGTTCTCTTAAGAAGATATCGGTATTGGTATAAATAGAGTTGGCCATCATATCCAGCAGACGCTTGGATTCGGTCTTAAATTCTTTTATTGCCATAGTATAACCTCCTTAGCATGGTTTTAGCACTCTATATCATAGACTGCTAACTTAATATATCATTAAATAAGGTCCAAATCAAGTATAATGTAGGTATGCTGAATATCATTAATAAGACCAGATACAACGATCTGAAACAGTACTATCCTTTGCTGCAGGAATACTATGATAAAACACTTGAAGTGCTCGGCATGGAAGACGATTACGTTCTTTCCGTGATCCTGGTCGGCCCGATCACCATCAGACGGATCAACCGTGATTACCGGCAGAAAGATGCGGTGACCGACGTCATTTCTTTCGCGCTGCTCGATGATGAGGATGCTGTGGAATATGAAGATGAAGTCGAGCTTGGCGATATCTTCATCAACCGCAACCGCGTCTTTTCGCAAGCGGAAGAATACGGTCATTCCGTCAAACGGGAGTTCGTCTTTCTGTTCGTGCACGGCATGCTTCATCTTCTCGGATACGATCATATGACGAAGGAAGATGAAGAAAAGATGTTTGCTTTGCAAAGAAAGATCGTCGGAGATCTCAAGTGAAGAAATTCGCGGATTCTTTCGAAGGGCTGAGGACCGCTTTGGCCCATAAGGCCGTACGTACGCAATGTATACTGGGGCTGCTGGCCGTGATCGGCGGCATCATCATAAAGCTGGATCATTATGAATGGCTGGCTTTCATCATCTGCATTGCAACGGTGATCTCTTGCGAGGTGATGAATACGGCGATCGAGAGGATCGGTGACTATCTCAATATGGAAAAGGATCCCAAGATCAAAACGATCAAGGACTTGTCTTCGGCGGCGGTGCTTGTCAGCTCATTGGGAGCTTTGTGTGTCTGCATCCTTTGTGTGATCAGGAGGTTATTATAATGAGTCATGAAGAATTGATCAAAGAAGCGTTCAAGGCGATGGACAACGCCTACGCACCATACTCCAATTATCATGTCGGTGCCTGTGTCTTGTGCAAAGACGGGACGACTTTCTATGGGGCAAATATCGAAAATGCCTCCTATGGCGGTACCAACTGCGGGGAAAGAAGTGCGATCTTTGCGGCCTATTCCAGAGGCTATCGCAAGGAAGATATCGAGGCGATCGCCATCGTCAGCGACGGCAAAAGGATCGGTTCGCCTTGCGGCATCTGCCGTCAGGTACTTTCGGAACTCCTTGAACAGGGGACACCGATCATCCTTTCCAACGGCAAAGAGGTCATGGAGACCAACATCTACAAGCTTCTGCCGTTCCAGTTTTCCAGTGAGGATCTTGACTAGATGAAGTCGGGTTTTATTGCGATACTCGGACGTCCGAATGCCGGAAAGTCCACACTGATCAATGCCTTATTAAAGGAAAAGATCGCCATAACGACGCAAAAAGCGCAGACGACCCGCAATGCGATCTTAGGCATCCTCAATGAAGATGACTGCCAGATCGTTTTCATCGATACCCCGGGCATCCACGAGGCCAAGACGGCCTTAGGTTCCTATATGAACAAGGAAGCGATATCGCAAGCGGAAGGTGCGGATATCATTTATTACATCGTCGATGGCAACAAAGGTCTGCAGAACGAAGACAAGCAGATCCTTGAAAGACTCGAACACTACGACAGTCCGATCTTTCTTCTGGTCAACAAGATCGATGAACTGAACTCCGATCAGCTGATCAAGCGTCTTGCCTATGCCGGCGGCAACTACAAGTTCGCGGAGATCATTCCGATCTCGGCACTCAATTCGAGCAACCTGGATGAGCTTCTGAAGACTTCCAAAGAATATCTGAGCGACTCGATCCGGTATTATCCGGAAGACGTCAAGACCAATATGAATCTCGAATTCAGGATCTCGGAGATCATCCGTGAGAAGATCATTCTGAATACCAGGGAAGAGATCCCGCATCTTGTTGCGGTGCGCATCGAAGAGATCAGGGAAAAGACTTCCAAGGTCCAGATCGAAGCGACCATCATCTGCAACAAAGATACGCATAAGGGCATCATCATCGGGAGGAACGGTTCGATGCTGAAAAAGATCAACGATCAGGCAACCAGTGATATCGCTGCGCTTTTCGATCACAAGAAGATCATCCTTTCTTTGTATGTCAAAGTGGAGGAAGACTGGCTGAATTCGCAGAAACAGCTTTTCGATCTGGGATATTTCTCAGGTGACAGGGATGAATGATAAGATCACCGCTTTCGTTTTGAATCAATCCGATTACAAAGAGGCCGATGTGCTCATGCAGGTCATCAGCAAAGACTACGGGGTCATCTCTTTGGTCGGCAAGGCAGCCAAGAAGCTTTCCAGCAAGAATCATTTCCTGCCGATGTGCTTATATGAATTCATCATCGACTACAAGGATGGGAAGGACATTTTTTCCATTCACGGCTATAAGCTGCTGGAAAACTATTTTGAAGATAAGGATATACAGATGATGTCGTTCAAGGATCTGATCTGCGAACTGACATTAAAAAACAAGGATATCGATCTGTTTGAACCGCTGATCTTTCTTTTCCGCAACATGAACAGGGAAAACCGTTATCTGCTGGGCTCGATGTATGTATCCCATATCGTCAAACGCTTCGGCATCATGCCGGTGGTGGATGGCTGTGCGCTGTGCGGAAACAAAAAGGTCGTCGCCTTGTCCAACCGCCATGGCGGATTCCTTTGTATCGATCACCTCAATGGCGAACAGACGCAAAGTCCGGATACTCTCAAGCGTTTCCGTCTGATCATCAAAGGGGAGTTCAAGGATTATGATGTGCTGAAGCAGTTTGAATATTCCTTCAAGGATTTTTCGCTGCTGATGGATTTCTATCTGACCAACAGCGATCTGAAACTCAGATCCTATGACTTTTACAAGAAACTGAATTAAATGAAAAAGCTTTTATCCGTATGTATCTGTCTGTTCCTTTTATGTTCCTGTTCTTCAGGAACTTTTGAAATGGACACTTCACAGATCAATGCGATGGACTACGAGACGGAAGCCTTCGATGAGGAACTGCATTCCAGAGAATATCTGGTCATCGACATGTCGGATATGGATTTCCTGTATTCGCAAAACAGCGATCTGCGCATGTATCCGGCATCTCTGACCAAGCTTGCGACACTGGATACGGTGCTTCATCTGACCGATGATCTTTATGATTATTCTTACGTCACTTACGATCAGGTGGAAGCTCTGATCGATGAAGATGCCTCTCTTGCCTATATACAAAGAGATTATCCTTATACGATTCTTGATCTGCTATATGGTCTTACGCTTCCTTCCGGCGCTGATGCGGCGGTCGCTTTGGAAAACTATTTCAATGCCAAGGGTATCGATCTGGTGGAACAGATGAACCGGCTCATGAGCGAACTCGGTGCCAAGGATACATGTTTTGTCAATACGACCGGCCTTCATGACGATGATCACTACACGACGCTCGATGATCTCTATCTGGTCGTGATGGATCTTCTGAAGAACGAGACCGGCAGACAGATCCTGAATTCGATCGATCATATCATGGATGACGGCACGAAGGTGTACACGACGATCGGCCTGGCAAGGAAGGACATCGATTTCACGGTCCTGGGCGGCAAGACCGGTTATACGCCGGAAGCCGGTCAGAACATCATCGCTTTATGCAAAGACAAAGGCAAATCCTATCTTGTCATGACAGGCAACGCCTATGGTCAGTATTCCTTGGATCAGTACTGGCACTATGATGATGTCGTAAGAATTATCGAACATATCAATTCAAAATGACTTATGTTGGTTTATAATAGTTACGTGGGGTGCCAAGAGGCTGAGATCATACCCGTAACCTGATCTGGATAATGCCAGCGTAGGGAAGGCACCTTTTCATGGAGGTGTTTTTTTATGAAAAAATCTGAAACCAGAACTTTGGCTTTGATGGCCATCTATTGCGCTCTGTTTGTCGTATTCGACAGAGTCTCCGATATGCTGAACCTGTTCAAGATGGCCAATGGCGGCAAGCTGAACTTCGGTCCGATCGCACTTCTGATCTGTTCCTATCATTTAGGCTGGAAGAAAGGCGCACTGGTCGGTGTCGTTTCCGTGTTCCTGCAGTTAGTCATCGGTTCGGTATCCTGGTATGGCATCGCAAGCTTCTTATTGGATTATATGATCGCCTACTCGGCATATGGCATCGCATCCTTATTCCCGAACTTCTCCTATTTCTATTCGGGCATACTGGTCACTTCTTTGGTCCGTCTTCTGTCCTCGACACTTGCCGGAACGATCGTCTGGGAGACGCCGTTCTGGGCTTCGCTTGCCTATAATGCAAGCTATATGATCCCGACGACGCTTTGTGCGATCATCGTCGTTCCATTACTTTGCGAACGCCTCAAAAAAATATGGTAAGATATCTTCATGTGCGAATTGAAGATAGGAGACAGCGTATACGTTCAGTCCTTCAAGCATAACGGTGCGGTGCACAGGACCTGGTCCAAGGCACTGGTCGTTGACATACTTGAAGACTGTTATGTCGTGGTGACGGATCACACCTGGGTCGTGGAAGCGGACAACCGCCGCTGGCTCACCAGAGAGCCGGCCATCTGTTTCTACTATAAGGACAGGTGGTTCAACATCATCTCGATGGTCAGAAAGAACGGTATCTACTATTATTGCAATGTCGCGACGCCATCCATCTATGATGGGGAAGCCATCAAGAATGTCGACTATGATCTGGATGTCAAAGTCTTTCCGGATGATACCTATATGGTATTGGATGAGAATGAATTTGAATATCATTGCCAGAAGATGAATTATTCCAAGGAAGTGAAGCAGATCTGCGTCCGCGCGAAGGACGAACTGGTCGAGATGGTAAAGAAGAAAGAAAGACCGTTCCAGTTCTCTTATATCAATGATTACATCATGAAGTATTTCGAACTGGTGTTCGAAAAAGAATAGCAGAAATGGCTGAAGTTGACGGCAGAATCGGCAAAACAAAAAAATTTAAAAAAAATGAAAAAAGTTGTTGACTTCAGCTATGCATTCTGATAGTATAAATGAGCACCCCACAAGGGAGATCCGATAAGGATCACCGATATGGAAGTGCGATTCGATCTTTGAAAACTAAATAAGAAGCAATTAAACAAAACGTCAATTCATTTAAAACCAAGAACAAATTGTTCTTAAATATTCGAGTCATCA
>JAFRQF010000001.1 GCA_017428765.1 Erysipelotrichaceae bacterium | reverse complement strand
TGAAAGGAGGTGGGGATCGAAAGGAGTTCGTTACTACCTTCGATGTGAATACGGAATCATCGACAGACTGAAAGATGAATATCCCGTTACCCTCTTGTGCGAACTGATGGATGTCAATCGATCGGGATACTATAAGTGGAAACAAAGACAACGAAACCCCAGTCCACGAGCGCTTCAGAGAGAGGAGGATCTAAAGCTCATTCAGGAAGTCCATGACAGGCATCCGTCTCATGGCTACAGATGGATCAATGCCTTCATAAAGAACAAATACGGTATCATATTTACCGATGATTATGTACGCAGACTCTGCAAGTACGAAGATATACGTTCCAAAGGAAAACACTATCAATGGAAGAAACCTGAAGAAGAAAGCGAAAAGTTCAAGAATCTGGTATGGAAAGGCTGGAAGAAACTGAGCGGACCGTTTCAGGTGATCGTATCGGATATGACCCAGTTCTATGTCAAAGGAGCGGTCTATGAACTGACCTTATACTTCGATGCCTGGAACAAGGAGATCCTGGGCTATGGGCTGGGGACACGTAAAGGAGATACAAGGTCTTACTACAACGGTCTGAAACAGGTCCTTGAAAGAATAAAAAAAGAACAGCCTGAAGATTTGATTACGCTGCACACGGATCAAGGCTCAGTCTATTCTTCTAAGGCCTATAACGACCTCATAAAAGATTTTAACATTCAGCGTTCCATGAGTCGAGCCGGGACGCCGACCGATAACCCGGTCAACGAATCACTCAACGGCTGGATCAAGGAGGAACTTTTCATCGATTTTCATCTGGACGAGTCTGATGATGTCCCTGGGGATATTGAAAAATATATTTACTACTTCAACAACGAACGACCGTCATATTCACTCAATTATAAAACCCCACTTCAGTTCAAAACCGAAATGGGGTTCTAGGCCTTTTTATGAATTGTCTACTTTTTGTTGACTAGTTCATTACAAGCCCTTTTCTGTTTATCATTTCTTGTTCAAAGCCCTTTTATAGAGATCGTCGAGCTCTTTGATGATGGTGTCCTGCGCGTAATGGTTCCTGGCATACAAGGCGATATCTTTGCACCACTTTTCTCTTTCTTCGCCTTCCTTTCTGGTAAGGACATCCAGGATCTTGTCCGCCAGGGCTTGAGCGTCTTCGACCGGCACCAGACCGCCGACTTCCTCATTAACGAAATCCGGCAGACCGCCCTGGTCGGTCGCAATGACCGGTGCCCCACATGCCATGGCTTCGATCGCCACCAGGCCAAACGGTTCCCTTCTGGAAGGTACCAGATTTACATCGGAAATGTTGTACACCTTGCGTAATTCGCTTTGCGGAACATTACCAAAGAAATGAACGCTCTTGAGCGCAAGATCTTTCGCCTGTTTGTGAAGGGCATCCCACTCTTCGCCATTGCCGACGATCAGCGTCACGGTCTCAGGCTTTTTGTCTTCGTATAACTTTATCGCATCCAGAAGGACATCGACGCCTTTGAAATTGGTCAGCTTGCCGGCAAAGGTGACGATCTTTTTTCCTTCATAATCTTCTTTATTCAAGCCATGCGCTTTCATCAGCGCATCGACATCGGTATCTTCCATGTAGAAGATCGACGGATCGTAGCCGTTACGCATCATGACGATCTTGTCTTTGTGTTTCGGGAAACGCTCCTCGATCAGAGCGCAGTTGTCTTTGGATATGGAGATCACCGCAAAGCAGTCATCCATCGCCTTGTTCGCATAATCACGGAATTGCGGCCACTTGTCAAAACCCATCAGGTCGGTGCCGTGTGCCGTCAGCACCAGCGGGATGCCCTTGCCTGCTGCCAGAGCCGGCAGGATCCAGACGTGCTGGCCATGGATGATGTCCGGTTTAAAGCTTTCGATCTCCTGATCGATCGCTCTGGAAAAGGCACCGGTATACATCTTTAACTGTTTTTCGGAAAGGTTGGCAAAATTGTTGATACTGCGGGGGTGGGTGGTGAAACAAGGGAAATTGAACGGCAGAGCGTTATCCATGGAATCGCCCATCGTTTCATTCTCTTGTTTTTCAACGTCCTCGCCCGGTGTGAAAAAGACCGGATGAAGTCTGATGCCTTCGACTTCCTCATAGGCGTCGGTGTTTTCCGGCAGGATGATGCAGACCTCATGTCCCAGCTGCGAAAGATGAACGGCCAGGTTGCGCGTATACGTTCCGCTCCCCGATCCGGCCAAAGGAAAATGATTGATCATCAGGATCTTCATATTGTGTTTACTCCTTCTTGTTTTCATTATAATTTTTAATCCGCTTTCTTTGTACAGATTTCCTCAGAAAAAGGCGGTTTCATGAAGCCTGAGCTGACAAAACGCAGACGATTTCTATAAAGGACATATATAATAAGGGCATGAGGAACCAACAGATACAGCTCATCAAGATCTTACAGGGAAGCGATACGCCGATCACGTCTTCGACGCTGGCGAACACTTTGAACGTGTCACCGAGATCCATCAAGTCCTACATCAACGAGATCAACGAGACCCTTCCCGGAACCATCGCTTCTTCCAGGAAAGGCTACCTGATCGACAAAGAAAAAGCCGAAGAACTTCTCGAAGAATCCAAATCCGTCGTCCCACAGACCAAAGATGAGAGGATCAACTACATCATCAACACGCTGATCAAACGGGGCTTGGTCAACACGTATGACTTCTGCGATGAGCTTTTCATCTCCTATTCCACTTTGAAAAACGACCTGGTCGGTGTCCGACGCGTTTTGAGCGATGCCAATCTCGAACTGGTCAACTCCAACGACGTACTGATCATCAACGGTCTTGAGAAGAACAAAAGGAAACTTCTCAGTTCCCTCTTATATTCCGAGTCGCACAACAACTTCGTCAACTATGAGAAGATGTCGGAATCTTTTGCCGGGATCGATGTCTCTTTCATCAAAGAGTCGATCTTAAGCAGTTTTGAAGAATACCACTATTTCATCAACGACTATTCTCTCGAGAACCTTGTCTTACACGCAACGATCACGATCGACCGCATCCGCAACGGCTATGCGGCGACCATCAGCTCGAAGACCTCTTCCATATTGCGTTCCCACGAATACGACCTGGCCAGATCCATCGTTTCCAAACTGGAAGAACACTTCAACATTCGTTTTAATGAGGTGGAAGTCGCCGAGTTCGCGATGCTGATACTGTCAAGAGCTTCCAACCTCGATTACGAGACTGTCACGGTCGACAACGTCAGGCAATATGTCGGCGAAGAGATCTATTCGCTCACTGAACAGCTGATCAAAGACTTTTCAACGTTCTTTTATTTCGACCTCCATCAGCCGGAATTCTTCGTGCGTTTCGCACTTCATATCAAAAACCTGCTGATACGGGCAGACAGCGGCTATTTCTCCAAGAATCCGCTGACCGATTCGATCAAGCAAAACTGTCCTTTGATCTATGATGAGGCGGTCGTTTCCGCCAGGCTGATCAAGGAACGTACCGGCATCAGTCTCAACGACGACGAGATCGCCTACATCGCCTTCCATCTGGGCGGTGCAGTCGAATTACAAAATACGATCTCCAACAAGCTGACGGCCTACATCTTCTGCCCGGGTTACTATAATCTGAATACAAGGCTGTCCGATGAGATCTCCAAGCGTTTTTCCGAAGCGCTGATCATTGCCGGTATCCTCACCCAGGAAGAGGAACTTTCCAAAGCGAACTGCGACTTCATCATCTCGACGATGCGTCCTTCCGTTTCGCCGGATGTTCCGGTCGTCATCGTTTCGCCGTTTCTCAAAGAGGGCGACTATCGAAGCATCTTCGATACCATCGAAAAGATCCGTTCGATCAAAAAGAAAAAAGAGTTCCGTGAACATCTTTCCTATCTGATCCGAGAGGAACTCTTCCACGTCGTTGACACGCCTTTGACAAAAGAAGAAGCCATACACCGCATGGCGGAAGAATTCAAAGCCCTCGGCTATGTCGGTGATGTGTTTGAAGCGGAAGTTATCGAACGGGATGCCATCTCTTCGACGGCCTTTGGCACTTTCGCCATACCGCACGCCATGAAGATGCATGAGATCCGCACCGGCATCAACATCCTGATCGCCGAAGACCCGATCGATTGGGATGATAAGAAAGTGGAACTTGTCATGATGCTTTGTTTCAACATCAACGAAAGATATCTGTTCAATGAGCTCTTCGAGCCGATCTCGATGATCCTGGTCGACCCGGACAATCTTGCCAAAGTACTGAAAACAAAAAATGCCGACGAATTCATCGACACTCTTGCGGGATTATTGCCTTAGAAATAATTTTTTAATAAATATTTGCCTAAGCCGTCGTGAAGCACATCTTCATCCGTGATGTGATCGGCGGCTTTTTTTGTCGCTTCCGATCCATTCAGAAGACAGATGCCGGTTCCGGCAGCTTTTAACATCGCAATATCGTTATCCATATCGCCGCAGGCAACGACTTTATCCAAAGGAATGTTCAATTCCTCACAGATCCTTTTCAAAGCGACGCCCTTGTCGATGCCCGGCTTCATATACTCCAGCGTTCCATAGAAAGATTTTAAGAAGATATATTTATCTGACTTGTGGGCGTTGGCCGTCTTCATCACGATGTCTTCCACATCTTCTTCAATGTAGCGGAATTCGATCTTCGGGATGTCATGAAGACAGAAACGCTCCTTATCGCAGAACTCCACCGTTCCCTCGTTTCGCTTCATCGAGGCTTCGATGATGTGGTCGCTGCGTTTGGCTAAGACATGATCATAGCCGTCTTCATAGACGACCGGATTGGCATCCAGCGGCCACATGTATTCCAGGATCTCTCTTACATCTTCTTTTTTCAGAAAAGAATATTCTCTCTTCTTTTTGGTCTTCGCATCCCAGACCTCACAGCCGTTGAAGCCGATGACGATGTCCGGATCGAAGTCATAGCCCCATTCTTTGAATTTGTTGATCGTGCGCCAGTCGACCGGTCTGCCGGAAGCCAGGCCGATCAGCACGCCTTCTTCATGAAAACGGCGCAGGGCTTCTTCGGTCTTTTCCATCGGCTTGCCGCCCTTTTCCGTGATCGTTCCGTCGATATCGCAGATCAGTAAACTAACGTCTTTTTTCATCGTAAACATTATATATAATTTTCATGCGATGAAAATAGCATTGTTCGGTTTTATTTCTTCTCTTTGTTTTCTTCCGCCAGGCATTGTCTGTCATAGGCCATCAGGAAAGGATACCAGATCATTGCCGTGATCAGCAAAAGGATCAGTACCAGGATGACGCCACGGAAGTCGTGATTGGTCAGGTAGGTCAGGATCGGGATCGGGATGTACCAAAGCAAGAAGGAAGAAGATGGGATATCCACAAGACCTGCCCGCATGACAAGGTACGTGATGATGGCGATCAGCGTCGGGTTGATCCACATCGGGATCATCAGCAAGGGGTTGAAAACGATCGCACCGTAAACGATCGGCTCATTGATGTTGAAGATCGCCGGGACCACGCACGTCTTTCCAAGACCCTTGAGCTTCTCCGACTTGCATAGAAGCAGCAAGATACATAACGTTAACGTGCAGCCCGTTCCGCCTAACCAGATCCAACCGCCGAACGTCTCATTGGATAAGATCAGTGTTGCCTTGCCTCCGGCTGCCACAGCTGCCGCATTCTTGGCGATGGCATCCATACCGACGGTATAGTAGACCGGGGTAAGGAACCATGGGCTCATGCCGAAGGAATAGAAGAAGGCCATCAGGAAGCTGATGAAGACAAAGCCAAACAGGCTCTGTGCGATGTTGACGAGCGGTGAAAGGATCAGATTGACGATCGCGTATAAGTCTAAGCCAAGCACTTCACATAAGATGAAGGCCGTAAGTGCCACCAGAAGGATCGGAGCCATCGAGTCGAAGCTGTCGACCAGGAAGGAAGGCATTTTCGTGTTTTGCGAGAACATACTGCGGGAAGAGAAGAGTTTCATGATGAAGGCCACATAGAGTCCGGCGACGATCGCCACGAACATGCCGGAAGCGCCGATGCGCTGCGGATCTACCGCAAACATTCCCTGATCATTGAGACCCGCTTTCGACATCGCCAGCAGCAGGGAAGCACCCATGAATCCGGCCTGCCTTCTGTATTTGGGCAGTTCCATCTTTTCCAAGATGATGTTCGGGATCAGATAGGACACCATCAGAGCGGAAAGACCCATCGTGAACTGGGAGAGATAGGAAAGATCGGGAAAGGATGGGATATAGTCCTTGACGATGGAAAGTATCGTGATAAAGGAAGAGATGACCATGACCGGCATCGTCGATACCATGGTCTCCTGTATGGCGGAGATCCAGGCGTTCTTTGTCAGAGCTTCCGTCTTAGGTGCCACTTTTTCATTCATCCATTCTATGATCTTTTTCATTGTCATCCTCCTTCATCTGCTGTATATCCTGTTTTGCGCTGTTCTTGAAACGTATCCTATTCAAAAACGATGCATTTTTTCAGGTCACTTCAGCAATATTCTGACATATCCGACGTCAGGCTGAAAAAGATAGAGACTCTCACCTATGATATTGATGCAGGAAAAAGCTCTTTTGTCGATCTGTTCTTCGCTTCCATCCGACAGAGAGATCTTATAAAGCGTGAAATTGTCATCACTGTTGATGTAATACAGGCTGTCTTCATAGACCACCATGCCGTTGCATTCGTTATCACTGAGCTTGTCCGCCGTTTCCGGCTCTTTCAGAGAAGCCGTATAGACCCCCTTACCGTTGGATCCTTTGAAATAGATCACATCCTCATGAATGATGAAGGTGTTGCGGATCAAAGCGGAGAGGATGTTCCGGTTGTTGGCAAAACCGACCTTGCATAAGCCGCTTTCCGGATCGATCGCATAGATCTCGCCTCTATAGATATACAGATCGCTGCACGCAAGATCGGATATCGATGTTTCATAGCTTCCATCTTCCATCAGAATACTTGTGCCTGCTCCGAAGCTGTCCAAAGAAAACAGAACGGTGTTTCGGCTGCCGTAATAATGGGAAGTGTCGTTTTTCTTTAATGTCCTGTTTGTTCCGCTTTGCAGATCATAGACGCACAGATGTCTGCGGTCGTTGCTGATGTCACGGTAGACCAGGGCGTCGGAGGTCAGGGTGAGATTATCGGCTTCGACATTCTGCACAAGGCGTGTCCCTTGTCTGTTTTCATAAAAATCATCCAGAGAAGCGGTATAGATCCCGGGTACTCCTTCGACGATATCGGCATAATAGACCTGATCGTCCTTTATTGCCGCGATCGAATAGTTGGCCATATTCATACCTGCCGCATCGTCTTTTACGCTGATGCTGATCTCCGGCGCATTCATCTCGATGACGATCGAACGGCCGATGGTCGCAAGTCCGACCAGCAGGCAGACGCCGAGACAATACAGCCAGGACTTGGAAGAGCGATGGCTTGCAAAAATCGTAAAGATCAGATATGCCGCAACAATCGCTAAGATCGCTCCGATCCCCAGAATGATCAGCTGGGCAGTGGAATGAATGGACGGATTGTCAAAAAAGATGACCAGCAGAAAGATCCCTGCCAGCAGCAGAATGATCGAAGCAATAAGCTTGAACAAAGCCCTGCCGGTCAGCTTCACTCCCTTTTTCGTCTTTTTCCAGTCGTCCTTGTTGTCGAGGTCTTTGCCGGCAAGGATGTTTCTGACCATGACCGTCAGTTCATCTATCGATTTTTCCAAAGGCTTGTCTACCGCATCGAGCCAGTGCAGGGTGGAAAGATAGTATTCCATTCCGCCGGAGGGATCATTTTCGGTAAGTTTGAAAGGTATCACCGGGATACCTTCGGATATCGCGTTATCCACTTCTCTTCTGACCTGAACGGAGGCATTGGAATAATCGGTGAAGATCAGGATCATTGCTTTCGCCGCTCTTAGGCCTTTCATGATCGCCGATGCCCATTCATCACCGGCATCGATATTCCGCGGGGCATACCAGCAGCGGATCTGCTTCTCTTCCAGTTTTGCGCAGACCGCCTGGGCTACGAAAGCATCCTTATGGGAATAGGAAACGAAAACATCATGTGCCATCTTAGTACCTCCGACCTGATATGATATGCGTTTCTTCGTTCAACTATATTCTATCAGAGAGGATACCTACCAGGATAACATTCATCTTCTGCCGCAATTGAAAAGCCGTCTTGCGACAGCTCTTTCTTAATTTACTTCAACGACGTCTTTCCAGGTCGTGGAGGCTCCGCTTCCTACGCGGGTACCCTTCCATTTCTTACCGCAGACTTCGCACTGGTAAGGACCCCAAGTCGGTTTGTTGCCGCCGGCCGTGATCTCCCAGATCGTTATCGAATACACTTTGGTGTTTCCGCAGAACGGACACTGCACGCCCGGGTAATCGCTTCTTTTTTCTGATGTATAACCGCCGGATACCTGCTCAAGATCTTCATTAGGCAAAGATTTATTATTTTCCATATATGATCTCCTTTACTTTATTATAGTGCGCTTCTGTGCCTTTATTCCCTTTCTTCGACAACATGGCGCAAAGGTTCTTTTCTGATGTATCTTCTTAAATTATCTTCACAGAGATCCAGGAAAGCTTCGAATGCGGAATCCAGATGATAGTTTCCGGCCGCATGCGGCGTGATGATCAGATTTTCCTGTTCCCACAAAGGATCATCTTTTGTTAAAGGTTCCTTTTCAAAGACATCCAGAGACATTGCACCGATCAGCTTATCATTCAGTACCCTTCTGACCGTCTCACTAGAACAGAGATTTCCTCTTCCGACGTTGATGAAGATCGCATCCTTGCGCATCTTGGAAAAACGCTCGTACGTGAAAATTCCTTCATTCTCCCTGATGCCCGGAAGTATCGAGACTACCGCATCGGCATCGCTGATCGCAAGATCGAGGTCCTTGTTCGTATACAGTTCATCGATGTAGTCCGGCTTTTCGATCAAAGTGCGTTTGACACCGATCACATAGACGCCTAAGGCCTTGAGCTGTTTTGCCAGGTGGCTTCCGATATTGCCCAGACCGACGATCGTCACTTTCAGCTTTGAGATCTCTTTGACCTGACCTTCATCCTTCCAGATGTGGGCCTTCTGATCATCGTGATAGATATAGAGCTTTTTCACCATCGCCAGCAGCATCGCCAGACAGTGTTCCGCCACTTCCTTGGTGTGGACATCGACGGCGTTGGTCAGGATCGTGTCTTCTTTCAGCACGCCTTTTTTGATATACTTGTCGACACCGACTGCCGAAGTCTGCAGCCATTCGAGTTTTTCGAATTCTTTGAGTCTTGTCACAGAGATGTTGCCGATGATGACCGAGATATCTTTCGTGTCTTTCATTTCATCTTTGAAGATAAATTCATAGTCCTTTGAGATGGCTTTGAATCTTTCCTTCTGGCTATCGTTTAAGGGAACGTTTACGAGTACTTGTTTCATTCTTTTTTGGCTCCTTGAGATCGATGATGATCTTTTCGCAGCCTTCGCAATGATATGCCTTTACGAAAGGTGCTTTGATGAGGGAAAAGCGGGAAAGTGTGCGTGTCTTCAGATCTCCCGAGGCAAAGATGCGCGGATGTTTCCGGTTGAGATAGATCTGCTGGGCGCTCTGTAAGTAGACTTCTTCCATTTCGGATTCACAGTACGGACATTTCATGCATACTCCTTCACGATCGTCAGCAGTTCCTTCGGATCATCAATGATGTGATCCGCACCGTTTTCTTTTAATGTCTTTTCATCACGGAAGCCCCATAAGACACCGACGGACTTAAGACCGGTATTCTTCGCCGTTTTCATATCCGTTTCGCTGTCTCCGACATAGAGGACTTCTTCTTTGAAAGCCCCATCAGTTTCAGGATGCGGTATACGCCTTCCGGGTCCGGTTTGAGTGCGACGCCATCCAGAGAACCACAGACTTCCGTAAAGCGGATCTCAGGAAAATTGCGGGCGATCAGATCCTTGACGAAGACATCGCTCTTATTGGAATGGACGGCAAGTACTACACCTTGTTTCTGAAGCTCAGAGAGAAGTTTACTTACCCCGGCATACGGACGGGTGTTCTTGTAGTAATTCTGCGCATAGGTCTTTTGATAGTACAGAGCGATCTCTTCGACCAGCTCTTCCTGAATGTCCTGCGGAATCAGTTTTTTCGTCAGTACGCGAAATCCGTTTCCTACTCCCATCCGCACTTCATCCAGTGACTTTTCTTCCAGCCCGTATTCTTTGAATGCCTTGTTGAAACTTTCATGGATGTCCTTTAACGTGTTCAGCGTCGTTCCGTCCAGATCAAAAATGATCCCTTTGATCATGTCATCTGCCTCCGATCTTTCTTTTTATATTTTACTGTATTCTTTCTTCTTCTTTGTGTCTTTGCATCTTCTTCTTTCCTTTCTCTTCGCGTTAAAATATTGATGAGAAAGCAGGTATTCTATGGACACTGTACGATTTGAAAACAATACATTCCTACTGAACACGAAAGATACTTCCTATCTTTTCCGCATCGATAAACATCATCATCCGGAACATCTCCACTACGGAAGACGCTGCCTTTTAAGCGACGCGGAAGCTTTTACCTATAAAAAATATGTATCGCACGGCGATTCGATCGTCTATGATCGAAACGACGATGTCTTTTCCATGGATTCCTTCCCGCAGGAATACGGAACCTATGGAAACGGGGACTTCAATGAAGCTTCGATCGAGATCGAAAACAAAGGTTCCTATACCCTCGATCTTTTATATGAAGGCTATGAAATACTGAACAAAGATGTTTCGATCGAAACGCTTCCTTCTTCCTACGGATGCGATCAGACACTTGTCGTTCATCTGAAGGATAAGAAGGCTGCCGTCAGAGTTGATCTGTATTATGCGGTCTATTATAAGGAAAACATCATCTCAAGAAGAGCGATACTGTTCAATGACAGCGATCATAAAGTCACCCTTCACAAGATGATGTCCTACTCCATCGATCTGAAAGAAAACGATCTTGTCTCGATGGCGCTCTTCGGTGCCTGGGACCAGGAGACGCACTTACAGGAAAGAGAGATCGTAAAAGGCACCTACACCATCGGTTCAAGAGTCGGCTTCTCTTCTTCCAAAAACAACCCCGGCATCATCTTACGCAAAAAGGACTGCAATGAATCCTATGGCCAGGCCTGGGGTTTCAATCTGGTCTACAGCGGCAACCACTACACGTCCGTAAGTTCCAACGAATACGGCTTCGTCCGGATACAGGGCGGCATCTCGCCGGAACGTTTCTGTTGGGATCTTGATCCGAAAGAGAGTTTCGAAACACCGGAAGCGGTCATGACCTATTCTTACGAAGGTCTCAATAAACTCTCACAGAACTTCCATTCCTTCGTGAATGATCACATCATCACTTCCAAGTGGAAAAACAAGGAACGTCCGATCCTGATCAATTCCTGGGAGGGCTTCGGTTTCGACTTCCATAAAAAAGACCTGATCGAAAAACTTGTGATCCCGGCTGCCGATCTGGGCATCGAACTCTTCGTTCTGGATGACGGGTGGTTCGGCAGAAGAGATTGTGACAGACGGGGTCTCGGAGACTACGACTGCAACCTCGACAAGATCCCCGGCGGCATCGCCTCTTTAAGTAAGGAAGTCCATGACAGAGGCATGTTGTTTGGCATCTGGGTGGAACCGGAAGCCATCAATCCGGATTCCGCGCTGTATGAAAGACATCCGGAATATGCCCTGCAGGAAAAAGAAAGGGACTTCCGTTTCGGGCGCCATGAACTGCTGATGGATCTTACAAATAAAGAAGTCGGCGACTACATCGTCGAAAACGTATCGAGGCTGATCGATGAGAATCATGTCGACTACATCAAGTGGGACATGAACCGCATGATGAATGCGGTATCCGGTGCCTACAATCACCGCTACATCATCGCTCTGTATGACATACTTGAGCGCATCTTCAAACCAAGACCGAACGTCCTGTTTGAATCCTGTTCTTCCGGCGGCAACCGCTTCGATCTAGGTATGTTATGTTACTCGCCGCAGATCTGGTCCTCCGATGACACCGATCCGATCGAGCGTCTCGATATACAGAAAGGCCTCTCCTATTTCTATCCGCTTTCTGCGATGGGTGCCCATGTCTCCGCCTGCCCGCATTCCCAGACATTGAGAAAGACGCCGCTTCATACCCGCTTTGCGGTATCAGCCTACGGCTGCCTGGGTTATGAGCTCGATCTCAGTCATCTGACACCTCTTGAAAAACAAGAGGTCAGAAATCAGATCACATATTATAAAAAACACCGGAAGACCTTCCAGTACGGAGACTTCTATCGCATCGATAAAGAAAGTGACTATGAAGTATTCGAAGTCAAAGGTAAGGAGATCATCCTCAGCAAGTTCCGCCGTATGGTCAATGCGGTACCAGTCTATGACCGACTGTTTGTCGAAGGTCTGAAAGAAGATGTGGTCTATAAGATCGAATCGAGGTCCTATATCCTGAACAGAAAAGATTTCGGCAGACACGTCACACCATCTTCAGATTCACAGAAAGATAAAAACAAGGATCTGGAAAAGATCCTGGTCGAAGAAGACGGCTTCAAGTCTTACATTCAGAAATATACGGCCAGCGGTATCGCCTTAAAGGAAGGGATCTTCCTGGATCCTCTGTATCTGGGTACCGGTTATGAAAAACATATCCGCATCCCTTTGGATTACGGTTCGGATATGTATCTGATCAAAGAAAAATAATACTGAAAATTCCTGTCTGCGGACAGGAATTTTTAAATCAGGTTTCTTTCTTTGAATTTTTCAATCTTCTTCGGATCGAGTTTCAGTTTCTTTTCGAAGAAGTTTTCGCCCATATTGTTCAATGCGGCATCCAGATACTTCTCATCGGCGATGAAGGCTCTGTAAATGGAAGCGGCGACTTCTTCCGAACCGGTCTCTTCAAATACCTTCCGGTAGATCTTTTCCGCTTTCGCTTTGTTGGTTTTGTTGGTGAAAAGATAATCTTCCCGTATGGTCTTTTCATCCACGCCCAGCAACATCTCCACCATCACACTGGTCATCCCGCAGCGGTCTTTTCCTTCCGAGCAGTGCCAAAGCACGGCGCCTTGCTTTTCATCCCGGTCCAGTATCGTATTGAGTACATCGCGGAAGCCGGACAGATAGTCTTCCTTACATACAAGATCGATATAAGTATCCGTCAGATCAGGAAAGCGGCGGACTTCTTTTTTTTCATGTGTGATGCCGTCTTCGAAATTCTTCACGATCGGCAGATGCAGGTACTTGAGATCATAGTACTGATCGGGTACCTCACTTGTTTCGCGATAAGTCCTGAGATCGATAATAGTATCTAAATCATGATTCTCTTTCAGATACTTCAGATCCTCTTCGTTCAGTCTTCCCAGATGAGCGGAACGGATAAATTTATTTCTTCTGATCTTTCTTCCGTCTCTGGTGATCGTATCACCGAGATCGCGGATGTTTCTGATGGAATCCAATGTAATTTCGATCATACGATCTTCGACCTCCATTTTCCGTCTTTTTCATAGTAGATGAGTTCACTGAGTTCATCGCTCATCATGATCTTATAGATGCGCTTGAGATCCAAAGAGAGCTTATACTTATCTATATCTTCTTTTCTGATCCAGAAGACCTCTCCTTCTTTGGATGAGCGTATCTTTCCGGAGAACTTATCTGTCTTGTAGTACAGCATCAGGTAGCGGTCTTCTTCCTTCGTTTTGAATTCTTCGATACCGCAGAGTATCGGTCTTTTTATGGTGAGACCGGTCTCTTCCTTCACCTCGCGGATGACGGAAGCCTGAAAGTCTTCATCTTTTTCCACATGGCCGCCCGGGAAGGTCAGACCCGGCCAGTCTTCTTTTTTTCGGTCGACGACTAGGATCTCATCATCCTTATATATAAGACAGATATTGGTCAGTATGCATTGTTGGGTGCGTTTCATGTCTATATTTTACACAATGCACAATAAATTGTTGAATACTGGAAAGCGTTTTCATTTTTACACTCCCTTTACAATTCATAAAAAATCATAGTTTTCCACATCCACTTTTTCGCATTTTCCACGTGTTGTTGAAATGTGGAAAACTTTAAATTATCCTTTATTTAAAGGGTTTTCCGATATATATTTTAAGAAAAGGGATTGTGGAAAACTTCTGTCTTACACATTTGTCAACAGTGGAAATAGAAGTGGAAAAATATCCAACATTTTTTCAACAAAATTCAAATTGTGGAAAAATGTGGAAAACTAAGAATCGGTGTGGAAATAATAGCTTTTTTGTGAGAAAACGATTGTGGATTGTGGAAAACTGTTCCTTTTACGAGCTTAAAATTGTGGAAAACTTATGTTATTATGAACTTACCTCTATGAGGCTTTTAAAATGACAACTATCGATTTTTACTTAAATGACAAGTGGTCGCAGACCCTTAAGAATATAGCTGACTCCGGTCAGATCGCTGAAAGTGTACTGCCATACTTCGATTCAAAACTTGTATCATTAAACGACAATGAAGCCATCGTCACCGTTCCGGCCTTCATTAATTTTGCGATCATGTCCGAACATATCGACCTGATCGAGAGCTGCCTGGAAGAAGTGATGGGAAAACACATGTCGATCAAGGTCATCCAGCAGGATGATTTTAATACTAGGTCAAACAGCGTTCCGAAAAACCCGGCAGTAAATGATTTTCTTACCAGAAAGATCGACCGGAATCAGACATTTGCGAATTTCGTGGTCGGCAGATCCAACGCCCAGGCCCAGCTTGCGGCAATGACCTGTGCTTCCAATCTCGGTGTCATATTCAATCCGTTATTCATCTACGGAAATCCGGGACTTGGCAAGACACACCTGCTCAATGCCATCGGCAATCAGGTCAGAGCGATGTTCCCGGAAAAGAATATCGGCATGTTGAGCGGACTGGAATTCGTCGATAATGTCAAAAAAGCTTCGCAGGAGAACCGTTTTGACGAACTGAAGGAAGTTTTCGAGAATCTTGACCTGCTTCTGATCGACGACATCCAGAATATTGCGGGAAAAGACAAAACGAATGAGCTTTTCTTCACGATCTATAACGAACTGATCAATAACAAGAAGCAGATCTGCATCACTTCCGACCGCACACCGGGCGAGATCCGCGGACTTTCCGATCGTATCATCTCCCGTTTCAATCAGGGACTCAATGTCAACATCGAAGCGCCAGAATACGAGACTTCCATCAATATATTAAAGATGAAAGTCGCCAATTATCCGGGTTACAACAAATCTTCCATCGACGATATCGATGATGAAGTATTCAATTATCTTGCCACCAACTTCTCCCAGGACGTGAGGTCTTTGGAAGGAGCGGTCAACCGGCTCCTTTTTTATTCGGCGATGTTCCCTAATTTGGAGGAAGGAAACCGCATCACTTTGAAACTGGCGATCGAAGCCTTCAAGGATCAGATCAAGGAATCAAAGAACGAATTAGCTATTCCAACGGTACGTAAGGCGGTATGTGATTATTACAACCTCACCAAACAACAGATCACATCCGCCAACCGTACCAAGAACATCTCCAATGCCAGACAGATCGCGATGTACCTGTGCAGGAAGCTGCTGGATGCCACATACGATGATATCGGCAGAGAATTCGGCGGCAGAGACCATTCCACAGTCATGAGCGGCATCGCTTCTGTGGAAAAGAAGATCAAAACCGATCCTTTGTATCTCAAGGCGATCAACGAGATCGAAGGACGTATCCATTAAGTATCCACCATTCTTTACACCTTTAAAAATGGTAAGATTTAAGTATAAATACAGACTGTTTCAAAGTTTTCCACAATTTTCCACAAGGTAATGATGATAATTTTTATGAAATGGTAATAAAACAAAACACACGGAGGCGCGCATGAATTTCAAAATCGCAAAGAAAGAATTTCTGGATGCTCTGTCACTTTCATCCAGAGCCATATCTTCGACAACACCGTTGCCGTCCTTGTCCGGTATCAAGATCAGTGTCAGCGAAAATTCTCTCGTCCTGGTCTCATCGGATTCCAACATCTCCATCCGTACAGCCATCAATAATAATGATAGGAATGCGCTGATCATCAACGAAGCGGGAGAAAACGTCCTTGAGGCAAGATATCTTCTGGAGATCGTGCGGAAGATCGATTCCGATTTCATCAATGTGGAAACGATCGACGGCACTTTGATCAAGATCTCCGGTGGCAATTCCGAATTCAAAGTCAACGGCATGGATGCCTCCGAATATCCGAACATCGGTTTCGATACCCGCGACAATTCGCCATTCAAACTTAAAACTGCCCTTTTCCAGCAGCTCGTCGATGAGACTTCCTTTGCCTGCTCAGACAAGGAAACCAGACCTGTTCTGACCGGCGTCAACTTCAAGGCTGCCGGCAATAAGATCTATGTCAATGCGACTGACTCCTACCGTCTGGCTTCCAAGACACTGGATATCGACCAGGACCTCGATTTCAACATCACGGTCCCTTCCAAGTATCTCAATGAGATCTGCCATTCCATCGTCAATGAAGAAGAAGTCACGATCGCCATCGACAACCAGAAGATCTCTTTCATCTTCGGCAATTCGATCATCGAGACAAGACTTCTCGACGATGAGTTCCCGGATACTTCCAGACTCATCCCGGCATCTTTCGCCCAGAAGCTGGTCGTCTCCGCCAAAGACCTGATCCGCGCGATCGACAGGACTCTGTTCATCAAGGCGGATGGCAAGAACACCATCAAGATGAGCATCGACTCGCAGAAACTGGAACTGACATCCACCAATCAGACGATGTTATCTTCCTTTGAAAGGATACCGGTCATCTCCTATGAAGGCGATCCGCTCGAGATCTCCTGTTCCGGTAAGTATCTGCAGGATGCCTTGAAGGCCGTCAATGCCGACACCGTCACGATCAATTTCTCCGGCGAACTCAAACCGATGGTCGTCAAAAGAGAAGATGATGACTCACTTGTTCAGCTGATCTCACCGGTAAGAACTTATCGTTAAAAAAAACAGAAAATCAAAAATAAACCGAAAAAGAGCCCGTTACAGACGGGTTCTTATTTTTATTAGGTGGAGCACGTGTTTTTATAATGACCCGAAAATGGAAAAATAAGGCCAAAAATGCTATAATTTAAACGTATATGGCTGTGATCAAAGAAGTGAAGATTGATGATGAATTCATCAGTCTCGGACAGTTTCTCAAGATCTGTGATCTGATCTCTTCGGGCGGGGAAGCGAAGTTCTTCTTAAAGGAACACGAAGTCTTCGTCAACGAAGAAAAAGAAGACCGCAGAGGCAGGAAACTTTATGAGAACGATCTTGTGAAGATCGATGATGAGGCTTTCAGAATATGCCAGTAAGAACGATCCGTCTCAGCGATTATCGTAATTACAAGCGTAATTTTTTTGAATTCGATCCTCATCTGAACATCATCATCGGAAAGAATGGTACCGGCAAGACGAATATCCTTGAAAGTATCATCGTCGTTTCCAACACCAAATCGTATCGGACGAACAACGATGCGGACCTGATCCGTAAGGGACAGGAATATGCCCGCATCATTTTAAATACTCCCGACAAAGAGTATAAGGTCGTCATCAATAAAAAAGGCAAGTCCCTTTATATCGATAACAGCCTGGTCAAACGCACTTCGCAGTTCATCGGCGAAGTCAATGCCATCCTTTTCAAACCGAGCGATCTTGAACTGTTCACCCAGTCTCCGGGCGAGAGAAGAAAGCTCGTCGACATCGAAGTCTCTAAAGTCTCCAAAACTTATGTTCAGTCTTTACTCAGATACAACTCTTTATTGAAAGATAAGAACAGATTGCTGAAGGAACTGGAGATCGATGAGCTCCTATTGGGAGTGATCGAAGAATCGATGGCACCGATGATCAAGATCATCCTTGATGAAAGAAAGAAGTTCTTTGCGATCATCAACCGTCACATCTCCGATTATTATCAGCTGATCTCCGGTAAGGACAGTGAGATCCTTGTCACTTATAAGAAGTGCTGCGAGATCGAAGATGTCGAAGACAAGATCCAAGATGCCAAGGAAAAGGACCGCTATTATCACTACACGACTTTCGGTCCCCACCATGATGACTACAGTTTCTATATGGACGGCTATGAACTCAATTCCATTGCTTCGCAAGGACAGAAGCGTATGGTCCTGATCGCCTTCAAATTTGCCTTGATGCGATACATCCAGTACATGTCATCGGTCACGCCGATCGTCTTATTGGATGATATCCTCTCCGAACTGGACAAAGAGAATCAGGAAAGATTATTGAACATCATCCCTGATGACACCCAGGTCATCATCACCAATACCGATATCAAAAATCTGAATATCCAAAAGAAATACAAACTGATCGAATTAAAGGAGGAATATGATGTCTAATACGAGTATCAAACATGACAACTATACTTCTGATGATATACAAGTACTGGAAGGTCTTGAAGCCGTAAGGAAAAGACCGGGCATGTACATCGGTACGACCTCTTCGACCGGACTTCATCATCTGGTCTGGGAGATCATCGATAACTCCGTTGATGAGGCCTTAGCCGGTTATGCGACGAAGATCGAAGTCTCCGTCGATTCCGATGATGTCGTCACCGTCAAGGATGACGGCCGAGGCATGCCTGTCGAGATCCACCCGAAGACCGGCGTTTCCACCGTGGAAACGATCTTTACCGTGCTTCATGCCGGCGGCAAGTTCGGCGGCGGTGCCTATAAAGTCTCCGGCGGTCTGCATGGCGTTGGTGCTTCCGTCGTCAATGCCTTATCGGAATGGGTCGAAGTCACCGTTCATAAAGGTGGCAAGGTCTACTTTATCCGTTTCAAGAACGGCGGCAAAGTCGACCAGCCTTTGAAAGAGATCGGTATCTGTGATATCAAAGACACCGGATCGATCGTACGCTTCAAAGCTGATCCTGAAATATTCAAAGAAGGAACGGTCTATGATTATGAGACCCTCTTCAACAGGATCCGCCAGATGGCCTTTCTGAATAAAGGGATCGCTTTTGCGTTCAACTGGGAAAAAGACGATGAAATGAAAGGTACCCATTCCTTCTGTTATGAAGGCGGTATCAAAGAATATGTCGAATTCCTCGATGAAGGCGAAACAAAACTTTTTGAAGATGTTTTATATTGTGACGGGGCGGATGCGGCGACCCAGATCGCTGTGGAAGTTTCCCTTCGCTACAATACTTCCTATACCGAGAAGGTCTATTCCTTCTGTAACAATATCTTCACACCGGACGGCGGCATGCATATGGATGGCTTCAGACAGACACTGTCAAGAGTCATCAATGCCTACGCCAGAGAAAACAACCAGTTAAAGAAAGATGATGCCAATCTTTCGATCGATGATTTGAGAGAAGGACTGACGGCGATCATCTCCGTCAAACACCCGGATCCCCAATACGAAGGTCAGACCAAAGGAAAGCTTGGCAACGCGGAAGTCCGCCCGGTCGTCAACAAGATTTTCGGTGATTTCTTAAAACGTTATCTTCTGGAAAATCCGGATGTCGCCAAGATCATCATTGAAAAGGCAAAATCCGCATCCGAGGCAAGACTCGCTGCGCAGAAAGCCAGGGAAAGTGTCAGAAGAAAAGATGATTTCGGTTCTGGCAACCTGCCGACCAAACTGAAAGACTGTGCTTCGAGAGACGCGTCGATCTGTGAGATCTACATCGTCGAGGGTAATTCCGCCGGCGGCTCCGCGCAGCAGGGAAGAGATTCCAACTTCCAGGCAGTCCTGCCTTTACGAGGCAAGATCCTCAACGTCGAAAAGGCAAGAGAACACAAGATCTTCGACAATGCTGAGATCCGTATGATGATACAAGCCTTCGGCTGCGGCTATGGCAAGGATATCGATATTTCCAAACTGCGTTACCACAAGATCGTCATCATGACCGATGCCGATGTCGACGGTCAACATATCTCTACTTTGATGCTGACGTTCCTGTATCGTTTCTTCCGTCCGCTGATCGAAGGAGGTTATGTCTATCTGGCAATGCCTCCTCTATATAAATTATTCAAAGGTCAAAGGACTTTGCGTTACTGTTATTCCGATGAAGAGCTCGAACTGGCAAAACGCGACTTCGGCGACGAGAAGTATGACGTACAGCGTTACAAAGGACTTGGTGAGATGGACCCGAGCCAGCTCTGGGAGACCACACTGGATCCGGAACACAGAACTTTGAAGCGTGTCACCATCAAGGATGCGATCGATGCCGATGCAGTATTCTCGATGCTGATGGGCGATGAAGTCGAACCTAGAAAGAACTTCATCGTTGAAAATGCGCACTTCGTCAAGAACCTGGATATTTAAGGAGGCCGCATGGAAGAATTAGATAACAGATTTTTCAATCACGGAAATATGAAAGAAGTCAACATCTCTTCGGAGATGCGTGAAGACTTCTTAAGTTATTCGATGTCGGTCATCATCGACCGTGCCCTGCCGGATGTAAGAGACGGAATGAAGCCGGTCCACAGAAGAGTCTTATGGGCAATGTATGATGCCGGTTTCCTGCCGGATAAACCGCATGTCAAGTCGGCGAATATCGTCGGTGAAGTTATGGGTAAATATCACCCGCATGGCGATACGGCGATCTATGATACGATGGTCCGTATGGCTCAGCCGTTCTCCTACCGTTATCCATTGGTCGATGGACACGGTAACTTCGGTTCGTTGGATGGTGATGGTGCTGCGGCGATGCGTTATACCGAAGCACGTATGTCCAAGATCTCCCTGGAACTGCTTCAGGATATCAAGAAAGAAACGGTCGACTGGCGCGACAACTACGATGCCAGACACAAAGAACCGGTCGCCCTTCCAAGCCGATTCCCTAACCTTCTGGTCAACGGTTCGATGGGTATCGCTGTCGGTATGGCGACCAATATGCCGACGCACAACTTAGGTGAAACGATCGACGGCGTCATCGCCGTCATGGACAATCCGGAAATCACGACGACCGAACTGATGGAATATATCCCGGGACCGGACTTCCCTACCGGCGGTTACATCGTCGGCAGATCCGGTATCCGTCAGGCATATGAGACCGGACGCGGATCCATCATCATGCGTTCGAAAGTCGAGATCGAAGACATGCATCAGGGCAAACACAAGATCACGATCAAAGAGATCCCGTATCTTGTCAACAAACTGGTGATGTTCGAAAAGATCCACCAGCTGGCCAAAGAAAAGATCATTGACGGTATTTCCGAACTCAAAGACCTTTCCAACGACCGCAACGGTATCCGCATTGAGATCGAATTGAAAAAGGATGTGCAGCCGGAAGTTGTACTCAATCAGCTGTATAAACTCACACCGGTCCAGTCATCTTTCGGTATCAACAACAACGTCCTGGTCAACAACAGACCGATGTTGTTATCCTTACGGGAGATCATTCAGCATTACATCGATCATCAGATCGATGTCGTAAGAAGAAGAACGAAATACGATCTCAACGAAGATGAAAAGCGTGCTCACCTTTTGGAAGGATTGAAGATTGCTTTGGATAATATCGACCGCGTCGTCGAGATCATCCGCAGTTCCAAAGATGATGACGAAGCGATGATGAAACTCAATGAAGAGTTCGGCATCGATGAGGTCCAGGGTAAAGCAATACTGGATATGCAGTTAAGAAGACTTACAGGTCTGTCCAGAGAGAAGATCGTCAACGAACTCAATGAATTATATATTGAGATCGCCGATCTCAAAGATATATTGGCAAATCATTCCCGTGTCTTACAGATCATCAAAGATGAACTGACGGCGATCAAGGAAAGATATGGTGACAAGAGACGTACCGAGATCATCGACGGCGATGTCTCGGTGGAAGATGAAGATCTCATCCCGATGGAAGACGTCATCATCTCCTTAAGCAACAACGGCTACATCAAGCGTCTGCCGATCGATACCTACCGTCTGCAGAATCGAGGCGGCAGAGGTGTCAAAGGCATGAGCCTGAATGAAGATGATGTCGTCGATCAGAACATCACAATGTCAACGCATGACTTCTTACTGATCTTCACCAACAAAGGAAAAGTCTACCGCATCAAGGGCTTCAATATTCCGGAAGCTTCCCGCAATGCGAAAGGCATCCCAATGATCAACATCATCAACATCGAAAAAGATGAGAAGGTCAAGGCACTGGTTCCGATCAACCGTGAATGGGAGATCAAGGGCTACCTCTTCTTCGTCACGAAGAATGGCTTATGTAAGAGAGTACCGGCTTCCGAATTTGAATCGATCCGTCAGAACGGCAAGATCGCCATCTCCTTGAAAGAAGATGATGAACTTGTTGCCGTCAGACCGACATTGGGTGATTCACAGATCATCATCGGTGCAGCGAATGGCAAGGCCGTGCGTTTCGATGAGAGAGGTGTACGTGCGATGGGCAGAAATGCGACAGGCGTCAAAGGTATGAATGTCGACGGCTCCGAAGTCATCGGCATGTGTACCGATGTGGAAGGATCCAAGATCCTGGTCGTCTCCAAGAACGGATATGGCAAGCAGACACCGGTCGAAGAGTACCGTCTGACTTCCAGAGGTGCGAAGGGCGTCAAGACCATCAACATCAATGAGAAGAACGGCGACCTGGTGGCACTCAAAGCTGTCAACGGCGATGAGGACTGCCTGATCATGACAAATGATGGTATCATCATCCGTATCCATCTCGAGAAAGTTTCAACGATGGGCCGTGCGACACAAGGTGTCCGCCTGATCAAACCGCAGGAAGGCACCGTCGTCTCCACTGTCTCGCTGATGGCACACTCCGATGAGGAAACAAAAGAAGAAGCTCCTGTCGAAGAAACGGAAGCTTCTGAATCTGATGAATAAACAAGGATCCCCTTTCTAACAAGGGGATCTCTTTTTTATCTAGAGATGATTTCAATATATTACCTAGGAAATGTTTTGAAATTCTTTGGGATATTCAATTGCTTTGTGATATGATTTGAATGTAAAAGTTAAGGAACAGTAATTGAGCCAGAACTTTCAAGAGAGATAAGGGTCGGTGGAACTTATCAGGGGAGGCTCGATGAATCCGCCTTATTTGATGCCTTAATCCGGCACGTCATCCTGCGTTAAGGGAGAAAGTTAAAAGTAAAGGTGGTACCGCGCAGCTGCGCCCTTGTGCTCACCTTTTTTATTTTCAGGAGGAATTTATGATCGATATCAAACTTATCAGAGAGAATCCGGAACTGGTCAAAGAGAACATCCGCAAGAAGTTCCAGGATGAGAAGCTCGTCCTTGTCGATGAAGTGAAAGCACTCGATGAAGAATACCGTGCTTTGCGTACGAAAGCCGATGAACTCAGAAGCCAGAGGAACTCCGCTTCCAAGCAGATCGGTGCTCTGATGTCTCAGGGCAAGAGAGACGAAGCGGAAGAAGTCAAAGCCAACGTCAAGAAGATCGGTGAAGAGATCGAAGAATGCGAAAAGAAAGAACCGGAACTCGAAGCACAAATCAGAGAGAGGATGCTGGTGATCCCGAACATCATCGACGCTTCCGTCCCTATCGGCAAAGATGATTCCGAAAACGTCGAGATCGAACAGTTCGGCACCAAGAGAGAATTCAATTACGATATCCCATATCACACAGAGATCATGGAAAGCTTCGAAGGCATCGATCTGGATTCCGCCAGAAAGACGTCCGGCAACGGCTTCTATTATCTGACCGGTGATATCGCAAGATTACATTCTGCGATCCTTGCCTATGCAAGAGACTATATGATCAATAAGGGATTCATCTATTGCGTTCCGCCGTTCATGATCCGTTCGGAAGTCGTCACCGGTGTCATGTCTTTCAAAGAGATGGAAAACATGATGTACAAGATCGAAGGCGAAGACCTCTATCTGATCGGTACGTCTGAACATTCCATGATCGGCCGTTTCATCGACACGATCAACGACGAATCCAAACTTCCGATGACCCTCACCTCTTATTCTCCTTGTTTCCGTAAGGAAGTCGGTGCACACGGCATCGAAGAACGCGGTGTCTACCGTATCCACCAGTTCGAGAAGCAGGAAATGATCGTCATCTGCAAGCCGGAAGAATCCATGGAATGGTATAACAAGATGTGGAGATATTCCGTCGATCTGTTCTTATCCATGAATATCCCGGTAAGAACTCTGGAATGCTGCTCCGGCGACCTGGCTGACCTGAAGGTCAAATCCTGTGACGTCGAGGCGTGGTCTCCTCGTCAGCAGAAGTACTTTGAAGTATGTTCCTGCTCCAACCTCGGTGATGCGCAATCCAGAAGACTGAAGATCCGTGTCAAAGGTGAAAAAGGCAACTACCTGCCTCATACACTGAACAACACCGTCGTTGCCCCACCTAGAATGCTGATCGCCTTCCTGGAGAACAACTACAACGAAGACGGTTCTGTTGATATCCCTGAAGTTTTACAGCCATATATGGGCGGACAGAAGAAGATCGTCAGAAAATAGTTAAAAATCAAAAGGAATGTTTCACGTGAAACATTCCTTTCTTTTCCCTATACTAATATATATAAGGAAAGAGGATAATGATGAAGATCCCCTATCCTTTTCTTTAAGGAAGATAAAAATGTTTCACGTGAAACAATTGATGGATGGAAACTATGATAAAAGCAGTATTGTTTGATTATAATGGGACTCTGTTTGCAGATGATGACATCAATGATATGGCCTGGAAGGCTATGATCAACGAATTGTCCCAGGGAAAGATCGATGCGGAATCCTTTTACGGAGAATTTATCGGAACGAGGAACTACCCTTTCGTCGAGAAGATGTTTGAGATCCTCGGCCTTCCGCATGATGAAGAGAAGATCATGTACTGGGCAAAACGCAAAGAGACCGAATACTACCATAAGATCTGCCGTTCGCTGAACAGAAACAAACTGATCTCCGGTGCAGAAGAACTGCTGGAAGAACTGAAAGAAAGGAAGATCCCTTTCACGATGTGCACAGCTTCTCTGGATGTGAATGTAGACTTCTATTTTGAGCAGCTGAAACTAGGTCAGTGGTTCGACAAAGAGAAAGTCGTCTATGATGACGGTATCATGACGGACAAGAGAGACATGTACCTGGAAGGCGCAAAGCGACTGAATGTCGATATCAAAGACTGTCTGATCTTTGATGACTCCCCCACTTCCATACGAAACGGCGCAAAAGCGGGATGTAAGAACATCGTCGTCATAAAAAAGGAAAACAATCCGGATATTCCTGAGATACGGCAGCGGATCAATGATTTTTATGAATTCGACCGCAGCATCCTTGATGATTGAAAGAAAACAAAACTTAAGCTAAAATAATGATGGTACAACAATCACGTTACTAACTTGGTCAGGTACGGAAGTAAGCAGCCATACGAACCTCTGTTTGTGTGTACCATTTTTATATTATTGAATTTATGGATAAGAGATTTATGATAGCGGCCTATCAGGAGGCCTTGAAAGCATTCAAAGAAGATGAAGTTCCGGTCGGCTGTGTGATCGTCAAAGATGATAAGATCATCGCAAGAGCACACAACCGGAAAGAAAAGAAGAACTGCGCCATTTATCATGCGGAGATCGAATGCATGATCAAAGCAGCCAGGAAACTGAACAACTGGAACATGACAGGCTGTGATCTTTATGTCACTCTGGAACCCTGTATGATGTGTACCGGAGCGATCGTCAATTCAAGGATCGACAACATCGTCTTCGGATGCAGGGATCCCAAAGGCGGAGCATTGGTCTCCAACGTGGAATTCAAGAGGATCGAAGGTCTCAATCACTACCCCGGCATCGAAGGCGGAGTCATGGAAGAGGAATGTTCCCAGATCCTGAAGACGTTCTTCAGAAATAAGCGTTAAATTATTTCCCAGGCAAATACAAAACACGATAAATAAAGGTCCGCAAGGATCTTTTTCCTTATTTCAAACAATTAAGAAGCGATGAGGTATAATGGGAGTATGGCATATCAGGTACTTTACAGAACATACAGACCGTCCCGTTTTTCCGAGGTCGTCGGACAGGAATATATCGTCAAAACACTGGTGAATGCGATCAGAAACAACAAGATCGCCCACGCCTATCTTTTTGCCGGACCAAGGGGTACCGGTAAGACGTCGATCGCCAAGCTTTTTGCCAAAGCGATCAACTGTTCACACTTCAACGGCGAAGCCTGTGATGAGTGCCCCAACTGCAAAGCCTACCTGGAAGGAAACCATCCGGACATCATCGAACTCGATGCCGCCAGCAACAACGGTGTCGACGACATCCGTGAGATCATCGAACAGGTACCCTATGCCCCATTGATCGGCAAATACAAAGTCTATATCATCGATGAGGTCCATATGCTGACGACGCAGGCCTTCAATGCCCTGCTCAAAACACTGGAAGAACCGCCGGCACATGTCATCTTCATCCTGGCAACGACCGATCCGCAGAAGGTCATCCCGACCGTTCTTTCAAGATGCCAGCGCTACAACTTCTCGAAGATCTCCCTGTATGAGATCAAAAAGAGGATGATGGAGATCCTGGATAAAGAAAAGATCCCATATGAAGAAAAGGCTGCGGAAGAGCTTTCCCGCATGGCGGAAGGCGGCATGCGTGATGCCTTGTCCTTGCTGGAACAGTGTCTGTCCTACAATCCGGATGAACTGAAGCTTGAAGATGTCGAACACATCTTCGGACTGACCTCTGTCGCCGAAGAAGTGGAACTCTATCTCAAGATCCACGATCATCAGATCTCGGAAGTCATATCCGAAGTCCGCAATATCTATACGGCCGGTGCCGATGTCAAAAGACTGGCAGCCAATCTGCTCGAGATCGTCAAAGATGTACTCATCTATTCCGACCAGGGCAAAGAAAGACTCCTGACCAGGATCACGGCAGCCGAAGCACAGAACATCATCAATGTCGTTCCAAACGAAACACTGTTTGAAGATATACGCGATCTTGAACAGCTGATCGCCAGGGAAAAACAGAGTCAGAACTTCTTAGTCTACCTGGAACTCTGCCTGATCCGTATGGCGGAAGATAAAGGAACAACGAAAGAAACAGTTACCAGGGTAACAAAAACGATCAAAGAACCTGAAATAAAAACTGTTGAAGAAGAAGTTATTGAAACAAAACCCGTAAAGGAAGATATTCAGGAAGAAAAGAGCGAACCTGATCCCGAGATGCAGGTCATCGAAACGGATATGAACTATCTGCTTTCCCTTCTTCTCAACGCCAACAAGGATCTCAAGATCTCCGACCAGATCGTATACAACAAACTCGATCTCTATGCCTATGAACCGGAGAAGAGAAAATTCTATCAGATGCTGATCGGCACGGAGCTGTTCGCATCCAACAAAGATGCGATCATCATTTCCGGAAGCAGATCACAGGCCGACAACATCAATACCCTTTCCGCAAACCGCGACCTCTACCGTTTCCTGAACAAGGAATTCGGTATCGATAAGATGGTCTATGCGATCGACCAGGATAAGAAACGTGCCTTGATCGAAATGTACAAGAACACACCGATCGAAGCCAGAAGGAACCCGGCCCCGGTCTTTGTGGAAAAATACAATATCGAAGAAAAGAAAGAAAAGACACCGGAAGAGAAACTGAAAGACCTCTTCGGTGACACATTGAAAGTTGAGGAATAAGATGGATATCAATAAACTGATGCAGCAGGCACAGGCCATGCAGAAACAGCTTGAGAAAGCGACCGAACAGATCAACGCGACCGAGTTTGAAGGCGTCGCATCAAACGGCTTAGTCAAAGTTACAGTCAACGGTGAAAACAAGGTACTTGCCGTAAATCTTGATCCTTCCATCCTGAATCCGGAAGACAAAGAGATGATCGAAGATCTGATCATGATCGCTGTCAATGATGCGATCGGCAAAGCAGATGAGATGAAGAAAGAAAGGCTGGGCTCCATGGCTTCAGCGATGGGACTTCCGCTGTAAGAAATGTATCCGAAAAAGTTTGAAGAACTCTGTTCGGCGTTTGAGAAACTGCCGGGCGTCGGCACAAAGACGGCACAGCGCTATGCCTTTACAATGCTCGACAGATCAAGCGAACAGGTCGAAGAGATGATCGATGCGCTCAAAGGACTGAAGCAGATCAAAAAATGCAGGATCTGCGGTTTTTTGAGTGACGAGGACGAGTGTCTTTTCTGCAAAGACAAGACCCGCAGCAATTCTTCGATCATGGTCGTCGCCTATCCCCAGGATGTGGCTGCGATCGAAAGAACAGGTTCCTACAAGGGTATGTATCATGTCCTTAACGGTCTGATCTCTTCTTCCAAAGGGATCTATCCGGAAGATATCAATATCGAAAAACTGCTCAGCAGGATCGATGGCTCGGTAAAGGAAGTCATCGTTGCCACCTCCCCTACGATGGATGGTGAGATGACGGCTTTGTATCTCGACAAGATCCTGAAGGACAAAGGTGTCCTGGTGACAAGACTGGCACACGGTCTGCCGATGGGTGCCTCTTTGGATTATGCTGACGATCTGACGCTGATCAAAGCGATGGACAACAGAAGAAAGATCCAGGATGAATAAGATACTGACCGTATATGATGATGTGGATCCTTTGAACAATGTCGTCAGTGCCCTTACCCTGGGTGTTGATGAGATTTTTTATGTCTACCACCATGACGTTCCGAAAAATAATTTCTTAAACATACGAAAAGTCATCGACAAGTATTGTGAGGCAAAGACGCACTTCATAAAACTGACTGATGATGAAGCACAGATCAAGGCGATCATCGACAACAACGAAGATCTGATCATCGATGTCGGCGGTGCCCGATATCTTTCCTTGCTGCTGTTTGAGATGGCATCGAAGCGCGACAACAGGCTCGTCTACTACGATGATGAAGAAAACTGCATCAAAGATTACCGCAGCCACACGATCATCACAAGGAAGGTCTTCAAGCTGGAGATCGAAGATGTACTGACGCTGCGCGGAGGTGTGATACAGTCCACGATGCACAAGCCCGTCTCGGACAAAGAAACGAAAGAGACCCTGATGCAGGTAGTGGAAAAGAACATCGATACCTACAGCGCCTTCACCCGTTTCATCACCAAGGTCAATTCGATCGTCAACTCTTCCAAGAATCTTGGATTCAATACCTATAAACTTTCGGAAAGCGACCGAAATGCGATCGTTTCCGACAATTCCTATAAAAACATCGAAGACCTCTTCAAGATCGACGACAAGTGCCGCCTGCGTTTCAAGAACCGGAAACTGCAGGAGATGGTGGCGGTATCCGGTGCCTTCTTGGAAAACTATCTCTATGTGAAGCTCACGGAGTCGGGACTCTTCGATGATGTGAAGATGTCGACGGTCATCGATTTCGCGGACGAGAAATACAAGTACCCTGTCCGCTGCGAGATCGACTGCCTGATCATCAAGGACAACAAGCTGCTGTTTGTTTCCTGCAAATCTTCCAAGGTCGATACGGAAGCGCTCAACGAGATCTATGTCCACAACCACCGCTTCGGCAACGTGCTCTCGGTACCGGTACTCTGTGTCTTCGAAGAGCTCGACCGCAAGTACCCGAGTACCTACGCCAAAGGCGAAGAGCTCGGGATCTATCTGGTCGACAAATCCTCGTTCGTCGCAAACGACATCAGCGAAGTCTTCATGTCGATCTTAGACGGAACTTACATATACGACGAAGTATACTGAGTTATAATTAAGTTGTAATATGTCCGCGATAGCTTACGTAACCGATTCAAAAATGCTTGAGCTCCATCGCCTGAACAACCATAAGACGATGAACTTCTGGCGCTTGTCTGCCAACATCAGCTTTTCCGATTTCGGTGAAGGTGATCTGGTTTTCTTTCTGTCCAAAGACAAGGAACACCGGAAGAAAAAAGAAAAAGGCATCGTGGGATTCGGAAGAGTGTCATCGATCGCTGCCGCATCGATCCGTTCGATGTGGGACAGGTATGGCATCTACAACGGCTATGTATCCCTGACAGAATTCAAGGAAGCGATACGGAAAGTTTCCAAAGACAAAAAACTGCCGGCGAAGATCTCGGCATTCTATCTGGAAGATGTCACCTTCTTTCAGCCGGTCTATCTGAGCGAATGCGGGATGAAGATCTCCAACAACGTGGAATCCTACATCTATCTCAAACCGGAAAAAGTCGTCCTCTCCCTCCTGGACCTGGCCAACGATTCCAAGGACCTCTGGAGCGGACTGAATGAAAACAGCGAAACGATAAGCAGAGAAAAACTTCTCTATGCCCTGCTGGAAACACACAAAAAGATCGGCGATATCCCGAGAAGCGAAAAAGAAAACAAAAAGGCAAAACGCAATTTGAAAGCATTCGAAGAAGAAGGCTATCGCTTCTTCCCGGATTCGCAAAGCGAGATCTGCAGATTGGGAAAAGAGAGCGCGGACGTCATGTTCTATTACGATAAGACGACGGATCTGCGCAGCCTGATCGGACAGGCCCAGCTGTATAAATATTACCTGGGAATTTATTTAGGCGAAGATGCCAATGTCCGCTTCAAAGTGAACGACGGATCGGAAACGATCGAGTATCTGATGAACGCCCTGTTATAGGGTGTTTTCTTTCGGCAAAAAATATTGCAAGGAAGAAGCCCGCACGCGTAAAATGGTCTTACCATGAAAGCGGCCGTAAGACTTCCGAGAAAAGACATCCTGAACGGAAAGATCGTCGAACAGATGATGCTGTTCCTCTTTCCGGTTTTCCTGGGATATCTCATCCAGCAGCTTTACAGCATCGTCGACAACATCGTCCTAGGAAGGCTCATCTCCAAGCAGGCGCTGGCAGCTGTCGGCGGTTCGGCAAATTCACTGATCAACATCACACTGAATTTCATCGGCGGCATCACCTCGGCGATCACCGTTCTGGTCGCTCAGAATTATGGCCGGGGAAATATGGAAAAAGTCAACCGGTCCGCAAAGACCGGCATCAACCTGTCGATCTTTCTGGGAATCTTCCTTTCGATCCTTCTGATCCTGGTCTCCCCTTTCTGGCTCGACCTTATGAAAGAGCCGGCAGATACAAGACCATTGTCACTGACCTATCTCTACTTCTATCTGGCCTCTCTGTCTTTCTATTTCGTCTACCAGACCGGTGTCTGTATCTTGAGAGCGCTGGGCGATTCCAGAAGACCGCTGTTATTCATCGGACTGACGGCTTTCAGCAAGATCTTTCTGGACCTTCTGTTTGCCGGATTGTTTAAGATGGGTGTCTTTGGAACATCACTGGCGACTCTTTTGTCGCATGCGATCTGCGCGTTCATTATTCTGTTTATTTTTGATAAGACAAGCGATGTATACCAAAGAGATCTCAAAGACTTTTCCTATGATAAAGAAGATGTGAAACAGACCTTCAGGATCGGACTTCCCTTTGCCATCCAGAGCATGATGTTTGCCATACCAAATGCCGTCATCCAGTTCAAGATCAATTCCTTTGAAACGGATGCCGTGGCGGCCTACAGTGCTTACAACACAGTGGATTCCTTGTTCTGGTGTTTCTCCAACGCTTTGACGACGGCGACGATCACACTGGCATCACAGAACTTCGGAAAAGGAAATCTGAGGCGCGTAAGAAAAGTCACCCTGGTCTCCATCATCGTGGAAGCGATCGGCGCGATCCTCTTCGGTGTCTTGTTTTACTTCGCCGGAAGAAGTATCCTTCTTCTGTTCTTAAAAGATGAGGAACCGCTTTTTATCGCAACAAGGATGTTGAAGATCATCGCGTTCTCCTACATCACTTATGCACCGATCGATCCGCTTACCGCCATATTCAAATCCTGCGGCATGACAAAGGCACCTCTGGTCATTGCGATCTTCACGATCTGTCTGACCAGGATCGCTTATATCACGCTCTATCCGATCGATGATCCGGTCATGGCGGTCTTCGCTTTCCCGCTTTCCTGGATCGTCACTTCGATCGTCTATCTGATCTATTATTTTTCCAGAAAAGACATCTTTCATAAAGAAGAGATCAGATCATAAAAAAAGATCCGCCACTCAGATGGCGGATCCGTTTTGTTTTGGCTTTGTTTAATTTCCTTCGGTCGCGACACCGGAGATGCCGTCTCTGTTTGCGCAGGTCTTGCACAGTCTGACACGGTTGGCTGCGATCGCTTCTTCGACCGTACCGTAAGTCAATGTCTCGGACTGGTTGAGGTGGGAACAGTCATCATGTGTGTGGTAGACTTTGCCAAACGTCGTCCAGTATACCGTCTCACTGCCTAAGACATCCATCGCGGCTTCCTTCATTTCGCTGGATACCGGATTGAAGTCATAGGATGCGACACCGCCGATCAGCAGGCAGATGACTGCTGCGACAGTTGCGATCGTCTTTGTCTTCTTGTCCGCTTCCTTGTTGGTCAATACAAGGATGATGAACGGGAAGAAACAGATGGCCATGGCGATGACGCCCATGTTGTTCCACAGCCAGAACTTGAACTGGTTTGCTTCAGATACCGGATCGATGTGGTTGGCTTTCTTCCAAAGCTGGGCACCGACGATGACGGCGATCAGATCCAATACCAGGAAGATGATCAGCTGCGGGATCTGCGGGATGAACCTGAGGTCGACTTTGCCTAAGAAGACCATCAGTGCCAGTACTTCGAACACAAGAGCCAGTACCCATAAGGCAACGGCACCGATACGGAGCGGTTTCGCATTTCCTACCGGTTCGGCTTCCTTGACGGCACGGACGACGTCCTCGTTAGGGACCTGCTTGGTCTGTCTTGCTTTCTTGCTATCTTCACTGGCGGCAACATATTTCTTTTCTTTCTTTTCTGCCATAAACAATCCTCCTTAAATAACTTATATTTATTATATGTCATTTTTCATATCCGGTACCACTATGCACATATAAAAACCGTCCCGGTGAAAGGACGGTTCTTTCGATTTGTTTTACGATCTATTCTTTGAAGAAAACAGGTGTGTGGACCGGTGTGTTCCAGAGTCTTTCGATCTCATCGTCCCACTTGGCGATGTTCATCTGGAAACCGCCTGCTTCCTGTACGGTCAGAACTTCACCGACCATGTTGCCAACGACAGCGATGCCTCTTTCTTTGAGGTAAGCGACCGTGTCCTTATACAGGATCAGCATCTCCATCAGAGTCGTCGCACCGCAGCCGTTGATCATGACGAAGGCCTTGTCGCCTTCTTTGATGTCGATGGCTTTGCATAAAAGCGGAGCGATCTCATGAACGGTGTCTCTGGCAGACATCATCGGTACCCTTGTACCGCCGCCTTCGCCATGTTGACCGGCACCGATCTCCATCTGGTCGGTATCCTGCAGATCGCCGAAACTCATGCCGTTCTGCGGATGGGTGGCATCGCTGACTTTGACAGTGATCGAAGCCATGTTCCTCGCATAGCGTTCACAGATCTCTGCGACTTCTTCCAGGTTCTTGCCTTCCCTGGCGGCAGCACCGGCGATATGATACATCGGAACGGCACCGGCAAGCCCTCTCTTGTTGTCTTCGCCGTTCGGATCGTATTTGATCTCTTCGTCGGTAATGACCTGTCTGACGTTCATTCCGGCTTTCTGTGCCAGACGCATCGCCTGCTTGCCTGCCAGCTGGTCACCGGCATAGTTGAGTGTCAGCAATAAGACACCGTGTCCCTTGTCGGCACGCTTCAAAGCTTCAAAGACGAGCTGTCCGCTCGGTGCGGCAAAGATGTCGCCGTCGACCTGGATGTCGAGCATGCCTTTTCCGACATAGCCCTTCTGCGCAGGTTCATGTCCGGAACCGCCATAGGTCACGACCGTGACACGGTCGGCGTTTTCCAGATCTTTGGAAATGATCAGATGTCCGTCAACGATGACGGTATCCGAAAACGCCAGCCCCAGACCTTCAAGTTCCTCATCCGTTACGGTCTGAGGATCATTGATAAACTTCTTCATCATGATTCATTTTCTCCTTCCGAATATCATTCTTCAGCCATTCCTTCAAAAAACAGAGACATCGAAAGAGCTCCGGCGTCCATCGTCCCCAACGTCTTTTCGCCATAGCTCTTTGCCCTGCCGAATCTGGCTGTAAATTCTTTTGTCTTTTCCGCTCCTTCTTTTGCCGCTTTTGCCGCATCTGCGAACAACGACTTTTCATCATCCGCTTTTTCGATCGCATCGCTGGCCGGCTTCAAGGCATCCATGATGGTCTTGTCACCGACCTTGGCACCGGACATGAAATCGAATTCCTCCATGCCGTTGGCAAACATCTCCTTCAGCTCCTGAAGAGAAGCTTCTTCGCTTTCCGGAGAAACGTCGGCGATCCCCTGCAGCCAGGAATTCCACAAAGGAACGGCACTGCCGCCGTTCAAAAGACCCACTTTTTCTGCAACATTGTCAAAAAGGCCTTTGACCCGGCTGTCAGAAGAAGCGACCGCCTCCGTGATCCCGTCAGCGATCTTCCGCATCGTCAGTCCGTGGTCGGCATCCCCGAAATGGGAATCGATCTGTGTCAGGACCTCTTCGTTTTCTTTGAGCTTCTTACATCCGTTCAAGAGCCTTCGTTTTAATTCTTCTGTTTTCATTGATCTGCCTTTCTGCATCAAAAAAGAATATTCGTATGATGATTATCTGTAAACTTCTTCTGCTTTCATTATATAACAGCACAAAAATCCGATAAAATGAAAAAAGAAAAAGGACATAGTCTATGAAAAAACATCTGATCCTAATCTTCTTAATAATGATCTTCCTTTCTTCCTGTTCCTCTTCTCCCTCATCTGCGCAGGCGAGCGAAATGAAACTGGAAAGATACGAAGGGACGATCGAGGTAAACGACACCGGCAAAAAGATCGCCGCTGTTGCCGGCATGAATCTTTTTGACGGCTATGGCATAGAGACGTTAAAGGAAAGTTACGGCTGGGTGGATCTTGATCGGGTGAAACTGCTCAAGCTTGACGAGTCTTCCAAAGTCACGATCAACAAAAACGACAGGAAACTTAAGATCAGCTTACAAAGCGGTGATCTGTTTTTCTGTGTACAGGAACCCTTAAGCGAAGAAGAGGAACTGAAGTTCGAAACGGAAAACATGTCCCTTTCCATCAGGGGCACGACAGGTGTCATCAAGACCCGGAAAAACAGAAGCGAGGTCCTGCTGATCGAAGGAGAAGCCCTGATCACCTCAAAGGACGGACAGGAAGTTTCTCTGTCCTCGCAAGAAAAAGCGGTCATACTGACCGATACGCAGGGAAAGATGTCGATCACCGTCGATCCGATCGCTCTTGGCGGTGATGTGCCGGATCACGCGATCGAAGAAATGAAGGAGAATGATGCGGTAAAAGCCAAACTCGAAGAAGAGGCTGTCTTTAATGATTATATGAACGAAGATGAAAAAGAGACGCTGATACATCGCTTCTTTGGGGCGTGGAGAGGAAGGAATTATCTCGATTTCGGAGACATGCAAAACGATTATACCTGGATCATTTCGCAAGGCGGCGGATCCGTTCCGAATTTCTGGATCCGTTTGAGCGAAGAAAGCCGGCTGGAAAACAGAAGACTGTTTGAGGCAGCGGGACCGGAAGTCACGTTGGATGTGATCGTGGTGCCCGAAACACCGGCAATGCCTTTTGTTGCGCTGAAGGCCCTGGATGAAAACAGCATCGATCTCGGCTTCGGGAGCTATGTTGCTCTGCTCTCGGATAATGACGCTACACTCACGATCATAGGAGAAGGAAAAACGGTCGTCTGGACGCGGATCGATTAAAAAAGCCCCGTCGAACGCTTCGGCAAGGGGCTAGTTCCTTAACTATAACTATACTTTAAAACTTTCTTTTTTTCCAAAAATCACATTGAATTGGCCGGATTTATCTGTTATTCTGTTTCAAATAGGATTTTTCGGAGAAGAAGACCGAAAAAGGTGTGGATCCTCCGAAATAAGGGGATCTTTTCTTTAAAAAAAGGGGGTTATTTATGTCAGTAAAGTCTCAGAAGATCGGTTACTTGCCGGATGAAGTTCCATCATTGGGGAAACTGCTTCTTTATGCACTTCAGCAGGTCATCGTCATGTTTCCTGCCACCATCACTGTCGCTCTCATCACAGGATTTCAAGTCTCTACGACGATTTTCGCTTCCGGACTTGCGACCCTGTGTTTTATTTTGATCACAAAGAGAAGGATACCGCTCTATTACGGTTCTTCTTTCGCTTATCTGTCCGCCGTCTCATCCATGGCAATGGCAGAAGGTTCAGCCGAACAGATCGCCGCCTGGCAGGCGACCGGCATCTTACCGCCGGAACTGATCTCAAAAGCGCAGTTCGGCATCATCATGTCGGGCTTCGTTTCGATCGCTGCCGGACTGATCGTTAAAAGGTTCGGCGCGGAAAAAGTCGAGAAGTTCCTTCCGGCTTCCATCACCGGCTCAGTCTCCATGGTCATCGGTCTGACACTGGCCGGTTCTGCGATGAACGATTTCCTGGGTATCGGTTCTTCGATCAACGGACTCGATGTCACGCAGGGAAGTGCCGTCGCGACTGCCTGGCTATGCGTAGGCATCATCACCTTCCTGTCGACCTGTATCTATTCCAGATATCTCAAAGGTCTCTTATCACAGTTACCGTTATTGCTGGGTGTGCTGACGGGTTGCGTATGTGCGGCGCTGATCTATTTTGTCGGCGGCATCAACCTGTTCCGTTCCGTTCCGGCGGAAGCACTGGCCGCATCTTCCTTCAGACTCGGAGACGGTTCCTTCTTCGCCTTACCGGCATTCACTTTCCCGAGGTTCTCCGCGCAGGCACTCATCGGCATCATGCCGATCGCTATTGCGACCATACCGGAATCCACTGCACATATTTATCAGCTGGATATCTACATCAATGATGTCGCCAGGGAAAAAGGCAAAGGCCGTTATGATATGGTCTCTTTGTTGGGCGACAACCTGGTCGGCGACGGTCTGTGTGATATGGTCTCAGGTATCGTGGGCGGTCCGGCCGGAACAAACTATGGCGAAAACATCTCAACGATGGCGATCACCAGAGTCTTCTCCGTACCGGTACTTGCGGTCGCATCGATCATCGCGATGGTCGTATCCTGCTTCACACCTTTGATCAAGGTGATCTATGGCATCCCGTTGGCAGTCATCGGCGGCATTGAAGTCTATTGCTTCGGCGCGATCGCAGCACAGGGTATCGCGATCCTGATCGACAAGGGAGTTTCGATGTTCGATTCCAAGAACATCGCCGTCATCGCTCTGGTCTGTATCATCGGCCTGGGCGGTCAGTATGCGTTCGGCGGAACGATCCCGTTCTTCTCTTTGAACGTTCCGTGCGTTGCGGGTGCGGCGATCGCAGGCATCCTGTTGAATCTGATCCTTACACTCGGTGATAAAGCGAAGGCTTAATAGTATATAATTTAGAAAAACAAAAAATGATACTTCAGTTTATGCTGAAGCATCATTGTTTTAAAAGGAGGATGAATGGCAAAACTGTTAAGTGAAGTATCTCATACCTTTAATGAGTATCTTCTGATCCCCGGACATACGACCAAGAAATGTATCCCGGACAACGTCTCATTATGTACCCCTTTAGTAAAGTTTAAAAAAGGAGAAAAGTCTTCTCTGACCATGAACATCCCGATGGTCTCGGCGATCATGCAGTCAGTTTCAGGCAACGACCTGGCGGTCGCACTGGCGGCGGAAGGCGGCGTCTCCTTCATCTTCGGTGCCCAGCCGATCGCTTCGCAGGCAGAAATGGTCCGCAAAGCAAAGTCTTATAAAGCCGGCTTCGTACCAAGCGATTCCAACATCAAACCGGATGCCACTCTGGCAGACGTGCTTGCCTTGAAAGAAAAGACTTCCCATTCCACGATCGCGGTTACGGATGACGGTACCGGAAGCGGCAAACTTCTCGGCATCGTTACTTCCAGGGACTACCGCACCTCCCGCACACCAATGGATACGAAGGTCGAAGAATTCATGACCCCGTTAAAGAAGATGGTCACGGCACAGGACGGCATCTCGCTGTCGGAAGCCAACGACATCATCTGGGAAAACAAACTCAATACCTTGCCGATCGTCGACAAGAAAGGAAATCTCAAGGCTTTCGTCTTCCGCAAGGATTACGAATTCCATAAGGATCATCCGAATGAGCTCCTTGATGAAAACAAGCGTTACATCGTCGGTGCCGGCATCAACTCAAGAGATTATAAAGAAAGAGTTCCTGCCTTGGTGGAAGCAGGTGTCGATGTGCTTTGTATCGACTCTTCCGAAGGCTTCTCTGACTGGCAGGCGGAAACACTGGACTGGATCCATAAAAAGTATAAAGGCAAAGTGAAGTGCGGTGCCGGAAACGTCGTCGACGCAGAAGGCTTCAAATTCCTGGCGGATGCCGGCGCAGACTTTGTCAAAGTCGGTATCGGCGGCGGCAGTATCTGTATCACCAGAGAGACCAAAGGCATCGGCAGAGGCCAGGCTTCGGCAGTCATGGAAGTCGCCAAGGCAAGAGACGCCTACTACAAGAGGACCGGTGTCTATGTACCGGTATGTTCCGACGGCGGCATCGTCTATGACCATCACATCACTCTGGCTCTGGCCATGGGCGCTGACTTCGTCATGTTGGGAAGATACTTCGCGAGATTCGACGAATCACCGACCAACAAGGTCATGATCAATGGAACCTACTATAAAGAATATTGGGGCGAAGGTTCTGCCCGTGCAAGAAACTGGCAGCGTTACGACCTGGGCGGCAAGACAGGGTTATCCTTCGAAGAAGGTGTCGACTCCTATGTGCCATACGCCGGAAGCTTGAAAGACAACGTCCGTCTTACGACGTATAAGATCAAATCGACTATGTGCAACTGCGGTGCCATCAGCATCCCGGAATTCCAGAAGAAAGCGAAACTCACACAGATCTCATCGACTTCGATCGTTGAAGGCGGTGCTCATGATGTATTATTGAAGAATAACAGCGGAGGAAGAGGAAATGGATAAAAGACCAACGAGCCTGAAAAGGATCACCACAAAAAAAGCAGCAGAGAAATTCATCGATGCACAGGTAAAGGAAATTCAGGAACAGGTCGGCGATAAGAAGGTACTGCTGGCCCTGTCCGGCGGCGTTGATTCCAGCGTCGTTGCAGCTTTACTGATCAAAGCGATCGGCAAGCAGCTGATCTGTGTTCATGTCAACCACGGTTTATTAAGAAAAGGCGAAGCGGAACAGGTCATCGAAGTCTTCAAAGAGAACCTGGGCGCCAACCTCAAATATGTCGATGCTTCCAACAAGTTCTTAAAGGAACTCAAAGGTGTTGCCGATCCGGAGACCAAGAGAAAGATCATCGGTGCCGTATTCATCGACGTCTTTGCCAAAGAAGCCAAGAAACTCAAAGGTGTTGAATTCTTAGCACAGGGCACGATCTATCCGGATATCCTGGAATCCAAGGGTGTCAAAGCTCACCACAATGTCGGCGGTCTTCCGAAAGAACTCAACTTCGAACTGGTCGAACCGGTCAAATACTTATACAAGGATGAAGTCAGAGTCGTCGGTGAGGCTTTAGGCCTTCCGAAGAACATGGTCTACCGTCAGCCGTTCCCGGGACCTGGCCTCGGCGTCAGGTGTGTCGGTGCGATCACAAAAGATCGACTCAACGCTTTAAGAGAAGCGGATGCTATCGTCAGAGAAGAGATCGACAAACTCAAAGACAGACCTTGGCAGTACTTCTGTGTCATTCCTGACCTCAAGTCCACCGGCATCAAAGACGGCAAACGTTATATGGGTTGGGCGGCAGTCATCCGTGCCATCAACACTAAGGATGCCGTTACCGCAAAATCCTACGAGATCCCATATAAGACCTTATACAAGATCAGAGACCGCATCATCAAAGAAGTTCCGGGCATCAACAGAGTCCTCTGGGATTTCTCTGACAAACCTGTCTCAACGATCGAATGGGAATAAAAGAAACCATAACACAAGAGCCTTAAAGTTCATGCTGAAAAAGGCTCTTTCTTTTTGTTTATTAATAAAGGAGATACAGCAAAATTGCGATTAAAATAGTAGTCAACTATTGTTTTAATCGCATTAATATGTTATTCTTCGCTTAGAAAGGCGGTGGAAATAATATGTATATGAAAAGAGATGTTGAGAAGATTCTTTTGAAGGCAGCAGAATCATTTCAGGTGATCACTTTGTTTGGCAGCAGACAGGTGGGAAAGACGACCACGGTCGATCATCTGTTTGGAGATGAGTTTGGTTTTGTGACCTTGGATGATTTTGATGAATTAACATTGGCTCACAGCAATCCAAAAGCTTTTTTTGAGTCCCACCCATGGCCGCTTATCATAGACGAAGTTCAGAAAGAAGCGGGTCTTTTAAACGAAATCAAAAAAATCGTGGATGAGCAGCGGCGCATTTGGATGCGAAACGGTGAACAAAGAAGGCTTATGTTTGTTCTGACGGGGTCAAATCAATTTGAACTTCAGGAGGGGATATCTGAATCTCTTGCCGGAAGAACTGCCGTGATCAACATGTCGGGATTTACGCAGATGGAGAAGAGAGGCATAGAGGGCTCTTTGTTCGAAGTTGACTTTGAAATGTCATTGAGAAAACAACGTGAATACCCGCATTACTATAAAAGCAGTATTGCGGTTTTTGAGGATATATTTCAAGGCGGCATGCCGGATATATGTACCGGAGAATCAGAAAGAAATTCGTATTACAAGGCTTATATCGATACGTATATCGAAAAAGATGTTCGAAAACTGATCTCAGCATCAAGCGAACTGCAGTTTCGACGTTTTATTGAAATACTGTCTCTGCGGACGGCTCAGGAACTTGTATACAGCGATATTTCAAAGGATCTGGGAATCAATGTCGATACGTGCAAAAGGTGGATCTCGATACTTCAGACTTCAGGGATAATCTGTCTGCTTCAGCCGTATATGTCCAATATGTCAAAAAGGATCATCAAAGCTCCCAAATTATATTTTATGGATACGGGACTATGTGCTTATCTGTGTAAATGGCCGTCTGCAGAAATGCTTAAAGACGGTGTTATGAACGGAGCGTTCTTTGAAACTTATGTTGTAAGTGAAGTGATAAAGAGCTTCCAGAACAACGGTGTAGATCCGGGACGGTATTTGTATTACTACAGAGACATAGACAAAAAAGAAGTCGATATCCTTCTGGTAAAAGACGGAGCGCTGTATCCGGTAGAGATCAAGAAAGGTGTTTCCCCAACCAAACCAACAAAGAATTTTAATGTACTGGAGAAATACAAGATGCCGATAAAGCGCGGCATGGTAATCGACAACACCGATGCAGTAAGGGCGATAAATGATAACGCATTCTGTTTCCCTGTGTCTTTACTGGGTGTTTAACATTTGCAATAAATGCAAAGCCGAAACGCTGTCAGCACCATCGAGTGGGAATAAACCAGAAACAAACAACAAGCACCAGCAATAACGCCGGTGCCTTTTTAACGGTTGTAATGATTTCAAAACATCAAGCAAATCACTCAATACATTATCTTTCACACATCTTTTTCACAAGATCCATATCGATGCCTTCTTTGACATAATACGTTCTATCCTTTCCCTGATCATGAAAAACGATGAAACGGCTGTTGAATTCGATCTCCCTATATTCATCATCCATCAGATATCTTACGCAGACAGATTCTCCATCAAAGTTCTTTGACGCATAGATCTCATATACATCGATCTTAGAAAGAAAGGAGATGAGCGCTTGCTTATCTGCGTTTCTGTAAAAGATGCCGGGGATCTCAAACCCTTCCTGTCGGACACTAGCGTTTTCATAATCGATGTTCCCATTGAAGAACAGCTTTTCTGCATTCTGCTTATGATATGCCACTCCAAACATATCCGGGATCAACAATACGATCAATGCACAGACAGATAAGAAGAAGGCACCCTTTTTTCTTTCTTTTGGCTCAAGGATATTCATGAGCCTGTATCTCATGGATTCTCCGTCAGCGGAAAGATTGGATGTGAAACCCTCCTCTTCACCAGCGGAAGACAGGATCAGCTTTCCATAATCCCTTCTTGTCTTTTCATCCGCATCGGTCAATACGATCTGATCGCAGGCAAGCTCGATATCCTGGCAGCACTTCTTTGTCCCCGAATAAATAAATGGATCAAAGAAGTTGAAGGCCTTACAGATCGCCATATAGAGTTTTGTCATCCCGTCTTCCCTGATGATGTGGACCAGTTCATGGGAAAAGATCATATCCAATTCATCATCTGTATATTCTTTCTCCGGAAGGACCAGGATGGTGTTCCTATAAAAAGCGCCTACCGTCATGGCAGAAGAGATCGAAGGCGAAGTATAGATCGGGATACGTTTGCTTTCTTTGATCTCATATTCCTCCTGCTTCTTATTCCATAAGGAAAGGATGCGTTCGTCTCTTAGTTCATAGAGACTTTCATCAAGCTTCTTCCGGAAACGGAAATGAGAAATGATATTGCCCATCAGTATCAGGGAACCGATCACAAACCAGGCAATCATGATATAACGGAACAGCGTTTCATGACTGATGCAGAAAACAAATAAGGGACGAAAGACAGGAAGTGAAGATGTCCAATAGAAATTGAAGTATAAAAGATTCGGCAGCAGCCACAAAGCATAGACTGTTTTTGCCTCATATCTTTTTCTAAGACTCTCAGCAGAAACAGACAGCAGAGAGAAGACGATGAAAGAAGTGACCGCAAAGGAAAACAGAAAAGAGATGCCCTTTAGCAGGATGGTTCCCCTTTCTCCCATGAGCAGAAGCACGAAATAAAGGATGAGGATCCTCACGATCCAAGCGGGACTGAAAATAGTCTGACACCTTTCCTTCATCGTGCACTTCTTTTCGATCCTTGAAGAAGCAAAATAGACGACAAGGACGATAAAAAGCGAAATGAACAGCCGGACAAACATCACTTCTTCTTCTCAAGAAGCCTTCTTAATTCACGAAGATCCTCTTTGCTTAAATCGGAATCACACAAGGCATTGGCAAAGACTCTCATATCCCCATTGCATAACTGTCTGAAGAAAGATGTGCTTTGTGATGACAGATAGTCTTTTCTGTCAATCAGCTTATAATAAGAGCTCCTTCTACCCTTTTTCTCGATGCGTATGAAACCTTTATCCGATAATCTTGTCAGAAGCGTCAGAAGGGTCGTCAGAGCGATCTGGTGTTTTTCAAATAGTCTCTCTTCGATCTGTTTTCGTTCGATCGGGTCTTCAAGATCCCACAGGATATTCATGATCTCAAATTCGGAGTCCGGAAGTCTTCTGATCTTTTCCATAAAAATACCTCTACATTTGTAGTACAATTTTATTTTACAATTGTAGAATTTATATATCAAGATTTCATATATAGAATCTCGCAGGCCTTTATAAAGATCAGGCAGCGAAGCAGATGACGATCTTGCTACTTTGAAAGTCAGTACCATCAAACGGGAGTAAAGAAAAGAAACGGCAGACCAAGGGCCTGCCGCATCATAAACAACAGTATAAGTATTCGCAACGACATAAGCCGATCTTCAATCCGGATCAACGGGAGCGCATGCGAACTTGGTGTAAATTTTTGCTGGATAAATTAACAGAAGTAAATAGACTACTAGAACTTATCACAGAAGAAGAAAAATAGGAAATCAAAAAATATCCAATATTTAGATTCTATAATGACCAGTCGAAAAGTCATGAAGAATGTAATAAAAAACAAAGACAGTTATTACTAGCAAAAATTGATTAAACAAATGAGTAAAAAATGAGTAAAAAAGTTTTGATAAAACAAAACAATATTGATAATAGTAATAATAAAGAGAGAAAGCGCTATGGGTTATAATTAAAAACCAACAGAAATACGATTGGAACAATGAGTGGGAATAATGCACATTTTATCTTGAAATGTGTTGAGTTATCCTGAATAGCTTTAAGCAGCAGACATTCTTCGGAGTGCCTGCTGTATTTATGTTATCAGTGCTGATAACAATTTGATAACAATATATTGTGTTGCGAAATGTGCATAGGATCATTATAGACGGCTGCTCTATTATTTTTTTTATCCGCAAAGCATGAAAATCTTACTGCCAGTAGGAAAAATAAAATCCGATTGATACGACTGGTCCGTTCAATTCCCGGTTCCGATGCTGTACAATCATCTACAGAAGTACAAAGGAGGCGGGCAAATGAAGATGATGCTGGCAGAAAACATCCGCGCCTTCCGCAAGGAACGGTCGCTGACCCAGGAGCAACTTGCCGAGGCGCTGGGGGTGACGGCAGGAGCGGTATATAAGTGGGAGGCAAAGCTTTCGACCCCCGAGCT
>JAFRQF010000025.1 GCA_017428765.1 Erysipelotrichaceae bacterium | reverse complement strand
TGAAAGAATAATAACATAATCTCACATGATTATATTTCAAGTAAGATGGTATAATATGATTGAACTTGAATCAGATTCAATAGAAAGGAGGTTAAACAGGAGAATTGTGTATCTGACTGTAAGACAGCAGGCAAGGCTTTCAAAATATGAATATGATACTCTTCTTGAATTATGTCGCTATGCCAAGAATCTTTTTAATGAAGGACTATATAACTGCAGGCAGTATTACTTCAATGAAAGCGAATATCTCAACTATGAGAAGAATTATCATCTTTTAAAGACTTCCGAAAACTATAAGATGCTTAACAGCAATATGGCCCAGCAGATCCTAAAAGAAGTAGATGGCTCTTTCCAGGCTTTCTTTGGTTTACTTAAGTTAGCTAAGAAAGGAAGATATTCATATAGAGATATTAAATTGCCTCAGTATTTAAGAAAGGAGGGCTATTTTACCTTAGTAATAGGCTTTGTGAGGTTAAATGGTAATAAGCTTCTTATTCCCATGAGCAATTCATTCAGAAAAACGCATAAGAAGATTGAGATTGTTTTGCCGCCAATTCTTCTTGATAAGAAAATAAAGGAGATCCGTATCATTCCCAAGTCCGATGGAAGGTTCTTTGAATTACAGTATACCTATGAAGCAGGTTTTCATATCAAAGAAGCGTTAGATCTTAACAAAGCATTATCCATCGATGTAGGGATAAACAATCTGGCAGCATGCGTTAGCGATGAAGGAAGATCATTCATACTGGATGGCAAAAGACTTAAAAGCATCAATCAGTGGTACAACAAGAACAATGCAAGATTGCAGTCAATAAAGGATAAGCAAAAGATAACAGTTAAGACAAGACAACAATCATCATTAGAGAGAAACAGAAACAATCGTATCAATGACTATATTTCCAAATGTGCAAGGCATATCATCAATTACTGCTTGGATAATAATATCGGCAATATCGTCATAGGTTATGATCCTGCATTTCAGAAAGGATCAAGACTTTCCAGAAGAAACAACCAGAACTTTGTCAACATTCCTTATGGAAGATTAAAAGAAAAGCTTGAATATCTGTCTGAATACTATGGAATCCATCTGATCAGGCAGGAAGAATCCTATACAAGCAAAGCATCCTTCTTTGACAGAGATGATATGCCATCATATAACGATGATCATACAAAGAATTATGTGTTCTCCGGTACAAGAATAAAAAGAGGTCTCTATCAGGCCTCAAAAGGAATGCATCTCAATGCGGATATCAATGGTGCATTAAATATCCTAAAGAAAAGTAACGTTGCGGACCTGAGTGTCCTATACGCTAGAGGGCATGTGGACAGCCCATTAAGAATAAGGATAGCCTGAATACAAATACTGCATACAGGAAATAGAATACACGCACATACATAGACCAGGTATTCGCAAACATACTGTATTGTATGATTCAGGTGAACAAAGCTTAAATATCAGACTTCTTAAGAAGCCCATAAGTCTTTAGCTTATGGGAGGTTCACAAAAGGCTCTTAACGCACTCTTCAACGGCCTTCATATCGGTCGTCGGTTCAAATCTGGCAACGACATTTCCTTCTCTGTCGATGATGAACTTCGTGAAGTTCCAGCGGATATCGCCGCCCTTGGCATCCTTGTTCATCTTCTTGACGGCCAGGTTGAGACCGACAGCAGCGATGCCCTTGCCGAAACCTTCGAATGTCTTTTCAGATTTTAAGAAGGTGTATAAAGGAAGTTCGTTTGCGCCGTTGACGTCCGACTTCTTCATCTGTGGGAAAGTCGTGTTGTAATGAAGCGTGCAGAATTCATGGATCTCTTCGTCTGTACCCGGAGCCTGCTGACCGAACTGGTTGCACGGAATATCTAAGATCTCCAATCCTTTTTCATGATAATCTCTGTACATCTGCTCGATCGGTTCATATTGCGGAGTGAAGCCGCATCCCGTCGCTGTATTGACGACCATGACGACCTTGCCTTTGAGATCGGCCATCTTTACTTCTTCGCCCTTGGCGGACAATATTGAATAATCATAGAAACTTGCCATATGTTGTTTTTCTCCTTTTTTGTAAATCCATGTTAGCACCGGCTACCCTGCTTCGCAATTCAAATGACCGCAGCCTGTCATTATTATGAAAGCCTTTTCAGATTATGTGATAAAATATTCTTTAGATATGCCTACAACTTATGCACATTGGCGTTTCGGAAGCGACTGCATCAAGACGCTTCCATCTGAACTTCAAAACGCTGTCAACAATCATCGTGAGATCTACGACTTCGGTGTCCACGGGCCGGATATCCTTTTCTATGATCTGGCCCATAAGGAATTGCCGAGATACGGCACAGCCATGCATCATAAGCCCGGCAGAGAATTCTTTTCGCATTGCGTGAAAGTCTATAACGAAAACCCCGACGACAAGGAGGCCATGTTATCATATATCCTCGGTTTTCTTTCCCACTACACGCTGGATTCCCAATGCCACGGCTATGTCAACCGCAAGGATGCCCTCACCCCGGATCTTTCCCACAACAAGATCGAAGCCGAATATGACGGACATATGATGCGCCAGGATGGCCGCAACGTCGCCTTTACCGACCGCGCCGAATCCCTGAAACCGGACAAGAAAGATGCGGCGATCATCGCCCGTTTCCTTCCGTTCAGCGGCAAAGAGATCTACCGCACCTGCCGCTATCACCATTTCCTGATCCATGCCCTGGTCTGCCATTCCGACTTCAAGAGGAAGGCTTACGCAAGTATACTTAACAGGCTCGGATTGAAAGCTTACCGCGATCTGCTCGTACAGACCAGTGAGCTTCCTTCCTGCAGAGATTCCAATCTGCGCCTCGATAAACTTCGTGCCAACGCATTGGAGATCTATCCGAAACTGGCGGAAGATCTGATGAATGCCTTGGAAAACGGAAGCGAGCTCTGTGCCTACTTTGACCATGATTTCGATCCGGAAGATGACGATATCCAAGTCCTTCCGTATGAAGAAGAATTGAATTATATACCAGAAAAGATCATTTAGTTATTTAAGGAGTTAGGATTTATGAACGGCTTATTCAAAAAACTGAATCAGTCCAAGATCTTCAAGGATCTGACCCCGGAAGAATTCTCCTGGGTATTGTATGACGTAGGAAATTCCGCCTTTACGATGCTGGCGTGTTCCCTTGTCCCAGTATGGTTCTCCAACCTCGTCTTAGCCACCGGAGCCAACCAGCTGACGGCGACTTCCATGTGGGGCTACGTACAGGCGGGCGTCACCGTGATACTCGTTCTCGTCGGACCGGCTTTGGGTGCCATCGCCGATCACAAGGATACCAGGAAGATCCTGTTCCAGAGCGCGGTATTCATCGGTGTCACCATGTGTATCATCACCGGCTTTGCCTGGAACTGGGTCGTCTTTACGCTCATGTACATGCTGACAAGGCTCTTCTATTCGGCATCTTTGACGTTCTATGACTCGATGCTCAACGATGTCACAACGGACGAAAGATCAGATGCCGTTTCCGCCTATGGCTATGCCTGGGGCTATATCGGCTCCTGCATCCCGTTCACGCTGTCTCTGGCTTGTGCGGCGCTTGGCCCGCTGATGTTAAACATCATCTCCGAATCTTTATCCAAGATCCTGGCCTTTGCGATCACCGGTTGCTGGTGGCTGATGGTCACGATGCCGCTTCTTAAAAACTACAAACAGATCAATTACGTCGAAGGCAAGCCGCATATCGCAGCCGCTTTCAAAAAGATCCTGACTACCATCGCAAGGATCATCAGACAGGATAAGAAAGTCTTCTTCTTCCTGCTCGCCTTCTTCCTTTACATCGACGGTGTCGGAACGATCATCGACAACTGTGTCACCATCGGTAAGGCGGTCGGTCTTAACAACGACATCCTTCTGATCATCTTCCTTCTTCTGACGCAGGTCGTTGCCTGGATCGGTTCTCTGGTCTTCGCAAGACTGTCCAAGAAATACAAGACGATCACCCTTCTGTCGGTCTGTATCGGCGGTTACTTCGTAGGAAGCCTCTATGGTCTTTTCATCAACACGATGCTCGACTTTGCCATCCTGGCCTTCATCGTCGGCTGTTTCCAGGGCTCCATCCAGTCGCTTTCCAGAAGCTACTATTCCAGGATCATCCCGGATGAGAACTCCGGCGAATACTTCGGACTTTATGATATCTTCTCCAAAGGCGCATCGGTCTTCGGTTCCCTGGTCATCGGTATCGTCACCGCCAAGGGCGATCCTGAGACCGGCAAGATGGCGTTGAATCTGTTTGGCAAGGCCTTTGAAGTCGGAAGCATCAACCTGGCTGTCGCCATGCTGTGTATCTTCTTCTTACTGGGCTTCATCCTGTTGAGGATCGCGGACAGATTCCCGCAATCCGATGCATCGAAAGGTGATATTCAATAATCAATAAAAAGACAGAGCGATCTGTCTTTTCTGATACCGTTATGGAAAATCCGTTCAGATATTCATTCAACGAGAAACGTTATCATACGTTCAATTACTATCTCAAGACCACATACAAGCGCAAGGTATCCAAAGTCATCCTTGACGGCGGTTTCACCTGCCCGAACCGCGACGGGACAAAAGGCACAGGCGGCTGCATCTTCTGTTCGCAAGCCGGCAGCGGTGACTCCAATCTTGCACTGACCAGATCCATATTGGAACAATACGAGACAAATAAGAAAGTCATGGACCGTAAATGGCCGGATTCCTTGTACATCCCCTATTTCCAGTCTTTTTCCAATACCTACGGGCCTCTGGAAAAGATCAAAGCGATGAGCGCTCCGTTCTTTGAAATGGACGAGGTCGCCGAAGTCTCGATCGCTACAAGATGTGACTGCCTTGAAGAAGATGTCATCGATTACCTTGATGCGATGGCTAAGATCAAACCGGTATGGCTCGAACTGGGCTTACAGACATCGAACGATGAAATCGGAAGGATCATCAACCGCTGCTATGACTTCAATGATCTCAAAGAAGCCTTATACCGTCTTGAGAAGACGTCGATCAAGACCTGCGTCCACGTCATGGACGGTCTGCCTTTTGAAGACAAGGAAGGCATGCTGCAGACGGTGAAAGACATCGCTCATCTGCCCTTTGAGGCCATCAAGATCCACATGTTACACGTCATCAAAAGCACGAAACTTGCGGAAATGTATGAAGAAAAGCCTTTTGAGCTGATCTCCAGGGAAGAATACATCGATCTTGTGGTAAGACAGCTCGAACTGCTGCCGCCGGAGATCATCGTGGAACGTCTCACCGGCGATCCGATCAAGGAAGATCTGATCACGCCGGCGTGGCTGCTCAACAAGACGACCATCTTAAACGACATCGACAAGCTCATGCGTAAGAACGACACCTATCAGGGAAGGCTCTATGAATAACAATACCTTCATTCACAAATACATAAAGCCCCTGATCGGCAAAACGGATACCGTCGTCGACATGACGGCAGGAAACGGCAACGACACGCTTTTCCTGGCAGGACTTGCCGGTAAAGTCATCGCCTTTGATATCTCTCAAGAAGCTTTGCGCCGCTCGAAAGAAAAGACGAAAGATTTTGACAACATCGAATTCCATCATGCGAGCCATGGCGATGTCGATCTTTATGTGAAAAAGGATGAGGCTTCATTGTTCATATTCAACCTCGGTTATCTGCCCGGTTCCGATGAAAAGACCTTTACGCAGAAAGACGAGTCATTGAAGGCTTTCAGGAAGGCGTATGGCCTGCTCAGAAAGAAGGGATATATTATCATCACCTTCTATCTTCGTCAGATCGGCGGATATGACGAGTATTATCTTCTTGATGACTTCATAAAGAAAAATAAGCTTCAGATACTTGAAGCTTATCATCAGGATAAGATGGATTCTCCCATCACCTATATCATCTATAAAAGTCAATCCAGCACGGACGAATAGTGCCAGTAGCGGTTCAGATTGGAAGAAGCGCTCCAGGTCATATAGCCGTCACAGACTCCGGCATTCCGCAAGCCCTGTATCTGCTGCTGAATGAATCCCGGATCATAGTAGACTTCATAAGGATCGGAATCCTGGGCCATGATCCAGGTACGGCATTTTGCCGCATCGTAGGTCTTTTCCTGTGCGTAATACGTCGCTTTGCCCCAGCGGTACATCAGCTCGCCCGGTTCGTACCATGGTGCTTCGATGCCATAGGCATAGGCAGAGAAGTGATCGGGATACGGCATCGAGGAGATCGCATCCGCAGCGTTGGAGATGGCCGGCCAGAACTGTCCGTAATAGGATACGAAAGCCGAGAAGCCAGTATCATCGTCTCCGCTGATCTCGCCAAACACATCGGCAGAGACATAGATCCCCTGATCATGCAGGAATTCGGCCGCATAGCGAAGGAAATTGGTGATCGCCTGGCCTCTTGTCTCGTCATAGGTGTTTCTTAATTCCACATCTTCGACATCTTCCGGCAGACGCACATAGTCAAACTGTATCTCATCAAAACCCATCTCATTTGCCGCTTCCAGAGCCAGAGCCACATCATACTCCCACATCTTCCTTGAGAAGATGCTTGGCCATCTGACTGCACCATAGCGGTATAAGGAGCCTTCATACATCAAAGCTTCCTCAGGGTTATCGACCGCAAAAGAATCGTCCTTGAATGCCGTGATACGTCCGATCAGATAGTATCCGGCATCTTTTAATTTCTTCACATTTTCTTTATACGAGTCATAATCGTTCGGGATATTGTAAGTCGAAGGCGCATAGGTCTTCATTACCGGCGAATCATAGGCAAGCTGCGTATCGACGTAGCAGTCTTTGATATCAACGACGAACGCATTGATCCCCGGACACTCATTCGCCACTTCGATATAGGCATCCGCACTTTCGATCGCTTCGGCATTGATATATAAGGCATTGACCTGCTCGGGCATCTTAGTCCTTGGGGTGAAGTCTTCCTTTTCGTAGTAGTCGATCGCTCTTGGATCGCCGCCCTGTCCGTAATAGACATCGGCATAGATCGAATCATCGAGTTTGGTCTCATAGTAGCTTTCAGCCACATACCTTGCCGGGATGTAACCCTGCCCGTTGACCTCATAATGATCGACAGTTCCGTCATTTAACAGTTCATGATAGCCGGTGATCGCAAGTTCATCTTTTTTCTTGACGAAACCGCTGATATGAAAATCCCCGGCATCCTTACTTAAAACGTGGTCCCGTAAGGCGTAGACCGTGCTTTCCTTCACGCAATCCCGACGATCCATGACCAGGATATCCTCACTTACAAGATAAGTGATCCCATCCATTTCAAACTGACGGTATTCGACATCATCGACTATCACTTTCTTATTTTTGATATCGACCTTGCTTCCTCTGACGAAGTCATGGCCGACGCCCTGTTTGTCGTTGATGACAAGACTTGGATGATCCCCCGCCAGATAATAAGGAGAGGTCTTGTTTCCTTCGATATAATCACGTATCAGAAAAACAAGTCCGCCGATGCTGACAAGCAACAGGAAAGCCAGAATTATGATCAGATTTTTCTTCAATCTTCTTTTTTTCTTACGTTTCTTCACCCCTTCATTCTAGCATAAGAAAGGCTCCTTCCACGGAGCCAGTCTTAAGATTATTTAAGGGGATAAATATTTACGATACATTAATGAAATTGGGGGCTGGTATCGGCAAGGCCTCACTTTCCTTGCATCTTCATGATACGAAATGATGTTGAGAGATTTTATGTTTGAATGATGTTAAATTATGTGAATCAATTAAGCTATAATTACAGTATGGTCAAAAAGCTTCTTATCGTCTTTGCCTTGGTCGCAGTCTTCATAGCAGGCTGTTTTTATAATGCCCTCAAAGTCAATACGAAACAGTTCAGGATACGGGAAGAATATCTTTCTTCCGAAAAGATCCATGAAGGATGCGATGGCTTACTGATCGCCTATTTCAGCGATATCAAACTCAACCGTTTTCTTGATGAAGCGTATGTCTCATCCTTTGTTTCAGCGATCGATTCCTTCAAGCCGGACATCATCGTCTTCGGCGGTGACCTGCTCGATCATGATGACAGGCCATCCCAGGAACAGATCGCTCATCTGAGTGCCCTTTTACAAGGCTTACATGCGCCGTATGGCAAATATGCGGTCTATGGCGATGAAGACCATTTCATGAAAGAAAGCGTCGATGCGATCTATGCATCCGCCGGCTTCAAAGTACTGAACAACGAATCGGTACAGATCTGTCTTGACAGGTCTTCCTACATCAATCTTACCGGCATCGATTCGCTCTATCAGGGAAACATCGATCTGGCGGCAGCTTTTCTTAACAGCAATGCCAATTACTATTCGATCGCCGTATCCCATTGCCCCGACATCTTCGATTCGATCTTAGGCTACAATGTCGATATGCTGCTGAGCGGACATTCCTTAGGCGGTCAGATCTTCTTCCCGATCCTTTCTTCCTTTGACAGAGAATACGGATGCAAGAAATACTTCCGCGGCAAGACGACCCGTAACGGCGTCACCCTGGATATCACCACCGGCCTTGGCCGCAAGACGAGTGACGCAAGGTTCAATGCCGATGCCGAGATCGTCATGTATACTCTGTCTTATCAGGGAGCACAAGACTAGAGAAACAGTTTCAGAAAGACGAATCCCTGAAACCCGAATTCACTTAACGAGGTATTCCTGTCAAGGAATACTTTTTTATAAGGATCATAGACTTCCGCTTTAGTGTAATCTTTGTCACAGAGGCTTTTCAGCATCTTAAAATTCTCATTAAATGACAGTCTTTCATCCAGAAAGACCTCCATTGTATCGCCGCTTACGGCTTCCATCAGCCGAAACGATATCCTATGGTTCATCGATGCACCTCACACGTATCCTTTTCCCTTCATTGAATAATAAACCTTCGTTTTCTTTGAGATCCGTTTTCAGATCGACGGAAAACGATCGCTGGTATCGGATGCCCGGACCGATCCACAGAAACGGTTCCCTCATCTTACGGAAACTCTCCTTATCGATGACTTCGACTTCCTCATAAGCTGTCTGATAGATCCTTGAAAGCCCGTCTTCTTCGCAAGAAACATACAGTTTTCCCGACAGGAAGATCTTTTCCCTGCTTCGGACATCATAGCCGATCAGATAGGTGTCACCTTCCCTTTCAGGAACTACGATCTCAGGCAGCCGCTTGAGAAAAGGAAGCGTGCGTACTTCTTCTTTGATCTCTTCTTCGATCAGGATCGGCACGAAGCTCATCGGTTCCTGTTTCATGAAGAAAGAATCCCCTTTGTAGGCACTTTTCATGCCGAAGAATGCCGGAACGTCGTTGCTGTCGCGGCAGGCGATCAAAGCGCGGTTTTTGAAATGATCGAGAAGCCGGAACGGCAGTAAGGTGCTCGATGAAAGACAGATGAAACTGATGTTTGCACCTTTGCGTTTCAAAATGTCCGTCAGCTTATAAAAGTGCTGTTCATCATAGTTTAAGAAAACGTTGAGATCTTCGATCACAACAGTCAATTCCCTGTCAGTCTTCTCCAATAAAGAGAAGACCTTCAGGATCTCTTGCGTTTCTTCGTAAAGATAAGATCCTGCACAATAACCATAGGAGATCGTCTTTCTTCCGATGAAGAGGAAGTCTCTCTTGTTCTCGTTCAGCGTATTGCACAAGGAAAAGACCTCATTTCTTCTCGAGGAACAGATCAGGACGTCTTCCTTCAGGGAATATGCCAGCAGACCGCGTTTATCGCCCAGATAATCGTCGATCTCGCCAAGGACGATACACTTCCCCTTTGCCAGCTTTCGCCGTTCCATGGCCTCAGGAGGCCTGAAATCAAGCATCCTTGCCGAAAGGTTCAGTTCCTTGCAGACCGCATGGATCTTCTTGATAAAACAGGCACATTCCTTTTCACTGTCTCCGGCAGAACGGGATATCTTCTTATCGTCCTGCAGATCGTTCCGATAGATACCGACTTCATAGGGGCTGTTTCCATCCACATCATTCTTGGCGTAGATCGCCTGACACTTGCTTACAAGAGCGTCGGTCTTCAAAAGGAATTCACCGGCTTTTCTTAAATACGCTCCATCCTTGGAATGGATGATGTCTTGCGAATCCTTCTCTTCCAAAACCTTCAGACAGATCTTGAAATGACTGTTCGACCAGATCTCCTCGTCGATGCAGCCGCCGGGTTTCTGCGTAGCCAGAAGCAGATGGATGCCAAGGCTCCTGCCGATGCGGGCGATCGAGATCAGTTCTCTGATCAGCTGCGGATTTTCCTTCTTGAGTTCCGCAAATTCATCCGCCACGATCAGCAGATGTGCCATCGTTTCAAAACCGTAGTTCTTCGGGCCTAAGGAAAGATAATCATCAAGGTCACTGATCGACACAAGTGCTTTCTTTGAGATCCTGGCAAAGACGGATTGCCTGTAGCGGCAGAGGTTCTTCAAAGCGATGATGAAGCGCTCCGGATCGTTTCCCTCGAGATTGGACAGCGATGCGATGATGTGCTTCAAAGCTCTTCCCTCGTGAGAAAGCGAATCGAGGATCCCAGATCCCTTATAGTCGATCAAAGCGATCTGCAGGTAGTCCGGGGAGTATCGTATGCACAAAGAAAGCAGCAGCGAGATGATCAGTTCGCTTTTCCCCGACCCGGTAGCTCCTCCGATCAGACCATGCGGTCCCAAAGCCGACTGATGCAGATCAAAATAAAGTACATGGCCATCGCTCAGCGCAAAATCAGCCCGCAGTTTCTTATGGCTCTCCAGATAGCTCTTTCTTATGTCGAAATCTTTAAACAGACCGGAAAAACTGACTTGTTTTTTCGGAAAAAAGGATCTATTATGCATCCCCAGTTCATGAAAACGCGTCAGGATGTCGTAATCTTCCAATGTATAAGAAAAGCTCTTTTTTTCCTCACCATATAGGATGCCGTTTGTCTTTGTGAGATCGACGATCGTCTTGGAATGTCTGCTTATCTTTCTTTCATCATCGCAGAACTGAAGCACGAAGATCTTTTCGTTGAGAAACTTCAGATCGATCTTATGTTTCGTAAAAAGATACAGCGGCTTATCGAGCTTTCTGAGATCGAGTTCCTGCAAAGAACGCTGTTCATCGAAGTACAGTCTCTGCCCTTGCGAATACATATGCGGAAGATCATAAAAAGCTCCGATGGCGGAAAGATCATCGTCATAGACGGCGATGGAAAGATCTTCATAGCTGTGCTTGTAGGCGAGTTCGAAAAGAAAACGCAGAAAGAAGTGTTCTTTCTCGCTTTTCTTGCACAGAAAGCTGATGTATCTGTCTTTTTTGAGATCCAGCAGAAAAGGCAGAGGTCCGACTTCACTTAAAAGATGAGCGATCTTCTCAAGTCTTTTATCGATGCGTCTTTCCGAGAGATCATAAGGAAACGCATAGCTTTGTCTGTAAAATCCAAGAGAAAGACACAGATAGTCTTCCTCCTCTTTTTTCAGATAGAAAGGATCCTTATAAAGATCTTTCAAAGAGAAATACAGATCCCGACTTTCCGAGACATAAGCATCGATCCTTCCTTTCAAGTCTTCTTCATAGGCATCCAGATATGCAAGATACTCCGTCACCCTTTTCTCATAAGCATCTTCTTCCCTTCTTTTTTCACTGTGATGAAAACAGATCGGAAGTACGACACCGGCAAGAAACATGGCGATCGGCGAGATCACATAGGCCAATGAATCCAGAATTCCTTTGCCCTGGGAGATGCTTCTGTGCAATCCCAAAGCGGAGATCAGAAAGACCGACAGCGACATGATGAGGCTTGGAAGGATGCTTCGCCAAAGATCGACGCTCTGTTTCTTTTCATAAGGCTCATATTTCTTCAGTTCCGGGATAATCAGACCTTTTCTCTGTCTTGCAGGACAGAAACGGTTTTCCTTCTTCATCGGCAGATAGCGCACACATACGGGCTTTACGGCATAGGAAGGAATCCTGTTTCTGACACGGAAGGAATTGATATAGAGAAAGTCCGTGTAATAGTAGATACACAGACCAAGGATCCGTATCCTGTCTCCCTGTCTGAGCCTTCCGCCTTCATAAGGGCGTTCATTCACGGAAAAATCCAGATCGGAATCGATCCTGCCGTCGCGAAGATAGAAACTTCCGTTTTGAAGATACGGATCTGCGGTGATGATGTCCGCATCATCAAGATGTGAGATCTTCAGATCACGGTTCTGATAGAAGCCATAGTTTTCCGCTCCCGTATCATCTGAATAGACATAAAGATCGAAGCTGTGAAAGCCATCCAAAGATTCGATGTGGTATCTTCGCTCTGCCAGCCGGCAGATCTTTACCCCATCCTCCAAGACATAGCCGCTTTTGCAGGAAAGATAACAGACGCCCTTCCGGTAATAGACTTCGATGCCTTCATTCTGAAAGGAATTGCGCTCATCAACGCTTGCGCAGAGATGCGACTTTCCGTTTCTGATGATCAGATATCTCATTGTGTGGATACCAGGATATTGACGTAGGAAACATATTTCCCATCGTTCGTAGAAACTTTGATGCGCACGCTGCCGGGCGATACGGCACAGACCTCTTCCCCTTTCGCATAAGCGATCGAAGGATCTTCCGATTCATAGCTCAGGTCTTCAATTCCATAGCCTTCGGGAAGTGCCTTGACGACGATCTGATAGCTTTCACCCTGATGCAGGACTTCCGCATAGGAAGAAAGCGTGATCTTATCCGATCTGACTTCTTCCATCTGCACGATGCCGTCCTTTTTTCTTCTCGTACAGCTTTCCACGAAGTGGCCGTTTTCGATATGATGGAGGTTTTTGAAGATCTGATCTTCCTCATTGAGTATCGAATAAGATCTTGAAAAACCGAACCTGTTCATCTTCGTACCGGCAGTATTGAAATGAAGATCCAGGATGTAGTGCAGGCTCAGATCCCCGCACACCAGTACATCCGGATTGCCGTCAGACAGATCGTTCAGTACGGAATAAGGAAGCTTCGATGAAGCTTTGTCCATCTCTCCGTCTTCCTTCACATAGTGAAGCGTTGAACGCACGAGCCCTCTTGCCCCGGCATCAACTTCCACGTCCGCAAGGCGTATCCCCAGTGTTTCCGCCGCGATATTCACTCCTAAAACTCCTTTTGCGGAAGCCTGCAGGATGCAGTTGAGGTCATGATCGTTCTGATTGATGAAACGGATCTTCCCGTTTTTCGTCTCAAAACCCAGTTCGTGGCTGTTGGTCAGAACAAATTCGCTCTTGCCTGAGGCATACAGTTTGAGTTTGAGATCCATGACGATGTTTACACCCGGCAAGTCGGCAAACGGGATCTTCACCCTGCACAGAGTCAGGCTGGCTTCTTCATCCTGCTTCAAAGGTTCGATCAGAGAATGCAGCAGGCTTTGAAACGAGGATGCATCCAGGTCTTTGAATTTCAAATGATAGTTACCGTATCTGCCGTCCGATACGCCGAGCTTTTCCGTCGTATTGAATTTCAACGTGAAGAAACAGTTCTTCAGATCGTCTTTCTCTTCCTTCCATTTCAGGCCGGCTTTCACGTTATGAAGCGAGGCATCGAAAAAGATATTGAACCCTTTGACTTCCTTGGATACATGAAGGTCGATGCCGGAAGGATTCAATGAATATGAGATCCTAAAACCGTTCTTATGAAAGACATGCGAATTATTGCTTGTCAAAAGCGTATAGTATTCGTTGATATAGGAAGTATCTTCCAAAATTTCTCCGTAAGGTATGACGTCGGCTTTTTCAAAGTCGAGGAATTCCTTTGCCTCCACTTCCAGGCTTTCATAGACATCCTCATAATCTGCCAAAGGACAGTCTTTTTCTTCTTTGTTTTCATCAAAGATGCGATACGTGTCTTCATATAGAAAGATATCGCCGTTTTCCAGAACATCTCCCGGTTTCTTTACGGTCTTTTTCAGTTTCTGAGTATAAGTATGTTCAAACAGCGGATGATCGATCTTATCGACCGCATGATCGATGATCTTTTCCGCCGTTTCCCTATCCGCTTTATCTTCCTGTGCTGTCTTTTCGTTTATGAGGCCTTCCTCTTTCAGATACTCCAGAGGCTCTTTTTCAAGATCGAGGAGCTGATCTACCGTCTCCCCCAGGAAGCCGTAGGTTAGAGGTTCCTTCAAGGAAGAAAGGTCCTCATTTCCAATGATGCCCCAGTCACGCAATGAAGAAAGATCTTCTTCAACGCTCCGGCCCTGTCCTATGCCGCTTTTCAAGGCCAGTGAAGAAAGATACTCCTCTTTGACAAAAGAAGGCTCTGCTTTGCAGGAAACAAGGCCTAAGGTCAGTAAAGATCCCGCAAAGCAGATACCGATCTTCTTACGCAAAGTTCGATGCGTTGGCAACGATCGTCGACTCCAGAGAATCGTAATCGTTCACCGCCGATTCCAGAAACCGGGCATAGGATTCGATGACTTCATATTCATCGATGAATTTTCCGGAAAATTTCTGAAAGCGTGACAGCAGCATCTCCTCACCATCCGAGAGCCAGATGGCATTGAGTTCGTGCATGATCCTGGATACATAGTTCAGGATATCGTCGAGAGCCGAGTTGTGATTGCGGATCGCTGAAGCGGTCTCCGAAACCTCCGGCAGAGTGATCCTTATCGTATTTTCCATATTCCTGTCATACTGTCCTCAGCCTTGAGGCTCTGGCATAGATCTCGTCCTGCGTCTGCCTGTAGGCTCTGGCGGAATTGCGCAAAAAATCCGCGTACTGACGCATGATGATCGAGATCTGCCTAAGATCATCTTCGAATGCCTTGATCTGGTTGGTAAAAGCCGTATTATCTTTTCCCTTCCAGGATGAAGACATCTTATCGACCTGGATATAGATCGCCTGATAGGTGCGGTCATAATCCCTGTTGGCCTCTTCGATCTTTAAGGCAGCCGATTCAAGACGCTCCGGTTCGACCATGATTGATCTCATAAAGTATTTCCTCCTTCATAACGTTATTCGTCATGAAGAAGTCCGATACCTAGTACCCTTTCTTTCTTTTTGGATCGAAACACGAAAAAATGAGGATCTCTCCTCATTTTTTGGCTATTTCATATCTTGTTTTAGAGGATCTTCAGGATCTCGTCGAGTTCCTTGCGCTTATTGGCTCTCGGCTCACCTTCTCCTTTTCCGATGGCGATCACCGGAAGCAGGATCTCATCTTCAGGGATATCGAAGTATTCGCGAATCGCTTTTTCATCGCGTATGCCCATGATCAGAGTGTCGTAGCCAAGTTCTCTGGCTTTCAGGATCAGATAGGCATTCGCCAGGCCCAGGTCATAGGCACCCCATAAGTCACCTTCTTGCGACATTTCCCCCGGTTTCAAAGTTCCGGAGATGCCTTTTATAAAGCTGGAAACAATGTATGCCGCATTCTCAGAAGAATTCCGGTTGAAGGCAGGAAGGCTCTCGTAAACTTTTTGTATCGCTTCCTCGCTCAAGGCAGCATAGTATCTGCCGGTCTGGGAGTTCTTCCAGGACGGAGCCAGTCTGACGCAGTCCAGGATCTCTTGAATGTCTTGCTTCTTAACGTCCGCTTTGGCATATTTGCGGATGCTTCGTCTGAGTTCAACAAGTTTGGAGAATTCCATAGTTCATTCCTTTCCGATCGTCTTGATCTCGTAACGGATGTAATGGGACATCTTTTCGCCCTTCTTCAGGATAGGCAGCAGGTACTTCTCGCCGTAATTGATGCCGTTAGGGAAATACTGGCATTCCAAGGCGATGCCCTGGTATGGCTTGTAAGTGATGCCATACTTTCCTTTTTCACCGCCCAGATAATATGCCGTATAGACATGCATATCCGGCAGATCGGAATAGACATTGAGCTGAAGCTTCTCATTGCGGAAGCTTGCCATCAGCTTGTCTTCAAAGTTCTCCCATACATAGTTGTTATCGATGCCGCGTTCCAGCCGGCACAGGTTATCCTTCATTTTCCTAAAGGAAGTGAAATCATACGGACTGCCTTTGACGTCTTTGACTTCATCCTTTGTCAAAGAGAATTCATCGACCGGTGAATACCTGTCGGTCGTCACATACAGTTCATCTTCCAGGATGTTCTCTTCGCCCAATGTGAAATAGGAATGATTGGTGATGTTGAACAGCGTATCTTCGTCCGATTCCCCTTCAAAAGAGAAGATGAGCGAATCTTTGTCCAAAGAATATGTGACGTTTGTTGTAAGGTTTCCCGGAAAGCCTTCTTCCCCGTCTTTTGAAAAATAGGACAGTGTGATCTTGTCTTTTTCAAGGTCTTTGACTTCCCACTTCCTGAAGGCAAAACCGTTGATGCCGCCGCCATGCAGCTGATTCATATTGTCATTGACGGAAAGCTTATATTCCCTGCCGTTCAGTTTGAACCTTGCCTCACCGATACGGTTGGCATTGCGTCCGATCGTCGCACCGAGGTTGGGACCGCTGTTGGCCAGATACTCCTCTTCGCTTTCAAAACCCAGGACCAGATCCTGTCCGCTGGCCTTATCGATCAGCTTTACAAGTGTCGCGCCGAGTTCGGCGACCTGCGCCTTCAGATATTCATTTTCGATAGTATAGATCATATTCACCCTCTCATCCGATCTTCTTGACCGTCTTTCCTTCCAGGAGTTTTCCGTATACGATGACACGCTCCGGTGGCAATTGCGGCTCATTGATCATCTGCAGCAGCTTTCTGGCAGCCAGCTGACCCAGCTCCGCCGTATTCTGTTCGTACGTGGTCAGATTCATGATCTTTGCCATATTGATGCCGTCATACCCCACTGCCGAAACATCTTCCGGAATATTGAGACCGCGCAAAGCAATGGTCTCCATACCGCCGATATAGGAATAATCGTCCGGGAAGATGATCAATGTCGGTCTGTCTTGCAGATCCAGCAGTTTCTCCGTCTTCTCCGCACAGTCCTTGATGTCGTGGTAGCTTCCTTTTACGATGTTGCAGGACGGGATCTTGAGACCCAGCTGTGCGCAGGCGCTGCGGAAAGAAGTGATCCTCTCCCTTGTGACGTAGGTTTCATCGCCATGGATGAAGGCGATGTTGCGATGTCCCATCCTGTAGGCATAGCGGACGATCTCCCCCAGGCCCTGCGAGTTATCGGAAAGCACTGCCGCGCAGCCATCCAGCACATAATCGATCGCGACGACCGGGATATCGGCATTCGCCAGTTCCCGGATCTCGGGATCTTCATAGTCTGCCGTCATGATGCAGACACCGTCAAGGTTGCGGTATTCGACGTGTTTGAGATAGGTCGTCTTGACACCGGCGATCGCATGATTGATGAACGTGATGTCATAGCCGTGTTTCTCCGCTTCCTTTTGAAAACTCTCCAGGATCATAGAAAAATACTCATGCGTGAAGCCCGCTCTTTCATCTGCGAACAGTATGCCGAGATTATACGTCCTGTTGGTCTTCAAAGCTCTGGCTGCGACATTTGCCGTATAACCGAGCTTTGCGGCAGCTTTACGCACTTTTTCCTTGGTCGATTGGGAAATATCATCCTGATCGTTCAAGGCCTTCGATACGGTAGCGACTGAAACGCCGCACTCTTTTGCGATATCTTTGATTGATGCCATTTTCTCAGATCAACTCCAGAATTTCTCTTCTAATTTTATCATAATGATTTTCTGTAAGACCAAAATCCATTTCCTTATAGGACCATAAGCATCTTCCTATACCGTACTTCTTGAATGTCTTTCCGATGCAGGTGAACCACTTGAGGGTCTCTTCGGGATCAGCGCGGTCGATGACGCCGAATTCTCCGCAATATAAGGCGACATTTCTTTCTTCGGCGACACGCAGCGCTTCCTCAAACAGAGAATCGAAATATCTTTCATCGATAATCTCATCGTTCGATGGAAAATGATCATCGAAGTCTTCTGCGATCATTTTCTTTGTGTATTCCCTGTATCGGTCATAAGAACTGTCAAAGCTCATGCGGAAACTCTGATCCATGTTTTTGATCCAGTAGGCTCCCTGGTGAGTAAAGACAAGTGGTGCATAACAATGAACGTTATAGACGATGTTTTCATCATATGGGGCATCGAGATCTTTCAAAGCTTCGATGGCATTGTTGTGATAGCCGCCGACCAGGATCTTTGAATCCGGTGCGTATACGCGGATCTTTTCGATCGCATTTCTTACGATATGGTTCCAGGTATCCGCAAAGCGCTTTTCACTCACTTCGTTGAGAAGTTCGAAGGCTACGTGTTCTTTTTTGCCGAAACTTTTGGCAAGAGTTTCCCATATCTCATAGAAGATCTTCTGATATGACTCGTTTTCGAAAAAACCGCTTTCCTTCTCCCCTTCATCAAAACTGAAACCGGGCGTCTTATGAAGATCGATGACCATATTGAGCCCGAACTCTTCGCACCAGCCGATACAATCTTCGATGCGTCTTAGCCCGTCTTCCTTAAACTGAAAGGAACCGTCCAAAAGAAGCTCATAATCGATCGGGACACGGACATGATCGAATCCGAGATCTCTGATCGAAGAAAGATCTTCTTTTCTGATGAAACTGTCATATCTTTCTTCACTGTGATCGCATTGCGAAAACCAGCCACCCAGATTGATGCCGCGATGATACCCTTCAAAAGTCTTCATGATCTTCTCTTTCTGTCTGAGATCAGTATTCCAGGTTCTTCTGATCTTCCTTGGAGAAGATGTGACAGACCGAACCGTTGAAAGACAGATTGACTTCCTTGTCGATATAATTCGTGCTTCTGCCTTCGGTCGGAACGATCGCGATCACGTCTTTATCCGAAACATTGAGATGCAGGTGGCAGGAAGGACCCATCAGTTCGGAAACCTCCACTTTTCCTTTGATGCCCTGCTCGCCTAACTGTATGTGGTCAGGACGGACGCCTAAAATGACATCCTGTTCCCCCACACCTTTTGCCTTGAGGCGTTCCTGTTTTTCTTCATCCAGGACGACTCTGTATCCGTCGGATTCGACATAATACGAACCGTTTTCGATACCTAAGCGGGCATCGAAATAGTTCATCTGCGGTGTACCGATGAAGCCGGAAACAAAGAGGTTCCTTGGATGATCATAGACTTCCTGAGGAGTGCCGATCTGCTGGATGAAACCGTCTTTCATGACGACGATACGATCGCCTAAAGTCATGGCTTCCGTCTGGTCGTGCGTAACATAGATAAATGTCGTGTTGATGCGTTTTCTGAGCTTGATGATCTCGGCACGCATCTGGTTCCGTAATTTGGCATCCAGATTGGACAAAGGTTCATCCATCAGTAAGACCTTAGGATCTCTGACGATGGCACGGCCGATCGCGACACGCTGTCTCTGGCCGCCGGACAAAGCTTTCGGCTTTCTGTCGAGATATTGTGTTATATCCAAGATCTCAGCCGCTTCCCTGACCTTGCGGTCGATCTCTTCCTTGGAAGTGTGTTTGATCTTCAGGGAGTATGCCATATTGTCATAGACGCTCATATGCGGATATAAGGCATAAGACTGGAAGACCATCGCGATATCTCTGTCTTTCGGTTCGACCGAATTGACCAAGACACCGTCGATGTAGAGTTCACCGGAAGTGATCTCTTCCAGACCAGCTACCATTCGTAAAGTCGTGGATTTGCCGCATCCCGACGGACCGACTAAGACGATGAATTCCTTGTCTTTGATATCCAAAGAGAATTCCTGCACTGCGACAACGCCTTCATCGGTGATCTGCAGATTGACCTTGTTGGTCTGCGGGTTTTCTTCCTTCGCCTTCTTTAAGAATCTTCTCTGCTTCTTTTGCGTATCGCCGATCGGATAAACTTTCTTTATATTTTTAAGAATTACTTCTGCCATTTTTCTTCTCCTCCTTTATCCCTTGACGGAACCTGATGTGACACCCTTGATGATGGATTTGGAAAGGATCACGTAAATGACCATGACCGGTAAGATCGCCATCACCATCAGCATATAGACCTTGCCCATATCGAATTTGGAATAGTCCGCACTTCTAAGCGTTGCGATCATGATCGGAACGGTCTTCTTATCCGGCTTGTTGAGCAACAGTGCCGGCATGAAGTAGTTGTTCCACGAACCGACGAACGAGAAGATCATCTGTACGGCCATGGCCGGACGCATGATCGGAAGCACGATCTCATTGAAGATCTTGAATTCCGAAGAACCGTCGATCCTGGCGGCTTCGACCATATCGATCGGAAGTGTCGCCTCCAGGTATTGGCGCATATAGAAGTATACGGAAGGAGCCGCGATACTCGGTACGATAAGTACCCATAACTTGTTGGTCAGATTGTATTTGAAGGCCAGCTGTATGAAACCGACGGCAGAGACCTGCGAAGGGATCATCATGATCGCCAGGATGAACAGATGTACGAATTTCTTGAAACGGAAATTGTAGACATATGTTCCATATGCGGTCAAAGCTGAGAAATAGGAAGTCAGTATCGCCGAAGTCATGGCAATGATGAAGGAGTTCTTCATGCCGACCGGGATATTGATATCGCCGTCGTGCCATGCATTATAAAAGTTATTGAAGAGGTTCTCTCTCGGGATGAGAGTGAAACCGGACTGAAGCTGCGCATTGGATCTGGTCGAGTTGACGAACATCAGATAGAAGAAGAACAGACATAAGAAGCTTAAGAATCCTAAGATCGCATAGACCACGATCCGGGAGATCAGCAGTTTGATCTCAGCACTTCTGTTGGCATTGGATTTCATTATTCTTCCTCCCTTCTATTTCCTGTTCGGATTGATCGACTTGAAGACGATCGAAGACAGCAAAGCTGTGATGATGAACAGCAGCACGGATACCGCACCTGCCATACCGTAGTTCTTGGAGATGCCTAAGAAGTTATTGAGGTACATGATCAGGGTCGTTGATGTGTTGTCCGGGATGCCGTAGCCGTTGGTCAAAACCTGCGGCACATCGAACATCTGGATGCCGCCGATCATCGATGTGATGAATACGTAGATGAAGATCGGCATCAGCAAAGGCATCGTGATATTGAAGAAGACCTGCGTCGAAGTCGAACCGTCAAGTCTTGCCGATTCGAATAAGGCCTCATCGATACCCTGTATACCTGCCATCAGCAGGATCGTCGTATTGCCGAACCACATCAAGAAGTTCATTAAAGCGATCAGAGTCTGTACGGATACCTGCATGCCTAAGAAATTGATCGGCTTGCTGGCGATACCGGACGAGATCAGAAACTGGTTGATCGGACCGACCTGCGAGAACAAAGAGAAGAACAGCATCGCAAAGGCGGAAGCCATGATCAGGTTAGGCATATAGATGACGGTCTTGAAAAACTGCTGACCTTTGATATTGAGCCTGGTGCTCGTGAAGAATAACGCCAGCATCATCGCAACGACGAACTGCGGCAAAGCGCCCAAGACCCACAGCCATATCGTATTTCCTAAGAATTTGAAGATCGGCACATAACCGGCATGATTGGTGGCGAACAGGGTCTTGTAGTTGTCCAATCCGACAAAGCGGGGACCCACGATCGTCAGTCCGTCCCTGTAGTATTCGAAGAATGAATTGTAGATGGTCAGAATCTGCGGATACAGAGTGAAGATCGCGTATACGACAAAAAACGGGATGATGAAGATATAGCCCCATTTCGCGTAAGAGATCGACCTGTTTCCGGAAGATTTTCTTTTCGCCATAGATATACCCCTTTCTACTCTTTTATTATTTCTTAAATGAATAGCCGATTCCATACTCGTTTAAGAAACTGTGGCAGGACTTGGCCTGCCACAGATCGATTTAGACTTGTTGTTTAAGATTATTCAACAGTGACGCTCGGATAAGTCGTTCTGATGTAATCTTTGAAGTTTGCGATCGCAGTTTCCTTGTCGACGTTGCCATCGAGGAATTCCTGGAAGTAAGTCTGCAGACCTTCGTTGCAAAGCTGATCGTAAGAAGTGATGTTCTGGAACTTGATGTTCTTAGCCAGTTCTACGAATACTGCTGTATCGTTCTGACCGCCTAAGAAGGCATTTCCGTAAGATTCATCTGCTGCGAACTTCGCATTGACTGCCTGGTTGTTGGAGAACTGAGCATCTTCAGAGACTAATTTTGAGCAGACTTCTTCGTTGTTGATGAAGGTGTTCATGATGTCAGCGACCATCGTCGGGTTATCAGTGCCGGTAGCAGCTAAGATCCAAGTTCCGCCCCAGAACCAAGCCTGAGGACCCTGGCAGATCGCCCAGTCACCGAAGCAGCCTTTATCCGGATCCTGTGCATTGCCCATTGAGAAGTTGAAGTACCAAGCCGGACCGAAGAAGCACATGGACTTGCCTGTTGCGAACATTTCGGAAGTAGCTTCTTCACCCCAGATGTTGGAAGTGTAAGCTGTGTAGCCGTTTGCTACGTAATCAGCAGACTGATCCATCCAGCCTTCGATAGCAGCATCGATGTTGAGCTTGCCATCAACGACCCATGGAGAAGTCGTGTTGTTGGAGAAGACACGGTAAGTAGCGTTAGTAGTCGGGATCATGTAGTAGCCCTTAGCCTTTGCCTGTGCAGCTACATCATTGAATTTATCCCATGAATCTAAAGCAGCCTGTACCTCAGCCGGATCATCTGTACCTAAGACATCCTTAGCGATGGAACGTCTGTAGATGACAGCAGCCGGGCAGCACTGGAAGGAAACGCCCTTGACGACGCCGTTGGCATCGGAAGCAGCTTCGACCGTGTATTTGTATGTGTTGGAGAAATCAGTGACACCAATGGACTTGACATCCATCGTTGCATCGGAGTTCGTATATTTGAGGATGTAGTCAGCTTCTGCTAAGAAGAGGTCGACTTTTTCATCTGCCGGAGCATTTGCCTGATTCAGAAGAGCTGCATCAAGCGCATCCTGGTAAGCGCCGCCATCGGAAGGATATGTCGTACGTTTGATCGTGACATCACCCTTCTTGTAGGTGTACTCATCGACGATTTCATCAGCATAGTATTTGCCTAAGAAATCCCAGAATTCAACGTTCCAAGTCCAGATGTTGAGGACTTTGCCTTCTTCTGTTTCAGCCGGAGTCTCATCTGCCGGTGCTGGAGCCGGTTCAGAAGAATTAGAACATCCGACGAGCGAGAAGACCATAAGCATAGCTAATAAGATACTTAAAAGTTTTTTCATTTCTTTCTCCTTCCTTTAAGTAATTGTTGTTCTTGCAGCCCTTCCGGACTACTTAAACGTTTTCGTTAATTTAAGTATAGCACATTTTTTAAAATGTCAACACTTTTTTTGCAAGCGGTTCCAAATCCTTTATTTAAAGGCTTGTTTTTACGAAAAATACAATATATACTGTACTTAATCGTTTTAGTATTTATAAGGAGGTTACAAAGAATGCAATACGGATATTTTGATGATCTTCATAAAGAGTATGTGATCACCGACTACGAGACACCTTTGCCATGGATCAACTACCTGGGAAGCGATGAGTTCTTTACACTTCTTTCCAATACCGCCGGCGGCTATGCTTTCTATAAAGATGCCAAGCTCAGAAGGATCACGCGTTACCGCTACAACAATCTTCCTTTGGACCAGGACGGCTTCCATATCTATATAAAGGAAGGAAGATCCATCTGGAATCCGGGCTGGCAGCCATGCAGGAACAAGCTCGATTCCTATGAATGCCGCCATGGCATGGGGTATTCGATCATTACCGGATCGAAAAACAAAGTCGAAACGAAACAGGAACTCTACGTACCGAAAGATGACAACATCCTTCTGATGCGGGTGACTGTTACCAATAAAGATAAAAAAGATAAGCAGCTCGACTTATTCTCCTTCGTTGAATTCTGCCTCTGGGATGCCCAGGACGATACGACCAACTTCCAGAGGAACTACTCTACCGGCGAAGTGGAAGTCGAAGGTTCCAAGATCTATCACAAGACCGAATACAGAGAGCGCCGCAACCACTACGCCGTATTTGCGGCAAACAGGAAAGTCACTTCCTTCGATACTTCCAGAGATTCCTTCATGGGCGTCTATGGTTCCCCCGCTTCTCCGAAAGCCGTTGAAAACGGAAGATGCGAAAACTCCATCGCACACGGCTGGCAGCCGATCGGTGCGCATCACTTCCATCTGGAACTCAAGGCAGACGAAAGCTTCGATGTGATCTTTGCCCTGGCGTATGTCGAAGTTCCTGAAAAAGAGAAGTTCATCGCTCCGGGCATCATCAACAAAGCTCCGGCGGAAAAGCTTCTTTCAAAATACGATACGAACAAGAAATTCGATGCCGGCTTTAAGAAACTCGGCGATTTCTGGAACGATCTGCTCAAGGGCTTTGAAGTAAAGACCGAAAACGAAAAGATCGACCGCATGGTCAACATCTGGAATGCCTACCAGTGCATGGTCACCTTCAATATGTCGAGATCCGCTTCCTACTACGAATCCGGTATCGGCAGAGGCATGGGCTTCCGCGATTCCTGCCAGGACTTACTCGGTTTCGTCCACATGATCCCGGAACGGGCCAGAGAAAGGATCTTGGATATCGCCGCTACCCAAAAGAAAGACGGCGGTGCCTATCACCAATACCAGCCTTTGACCAAGAAAGGCAATTCCGACATCGGCGGCGGCTTCAACGATGACCCGTTATGGCTGATCGCCTGCACCGACGCCTATATCAAAGAGACCGGTGACTGGGATATCTTAAAAGAAAAAGTCGATTTCGATAACGATGCTTCCCTGGCAGATACCCTGCTAGAACATCTCAACAGAAGCTTCGAATATACTTTGAACAATCTGGGTCCGCACTCCTTACCGCTGATCGGCAGAGCGGACTGGAACGACTGTCTCAACCTCAACTGCTTCTCCAGACACCCGGGCGAATCTTTCCAGATCACCGGACCAAGCGAGGGACCGGTCGCCGAATCCGTCTTCATCGCCGGCATGTTCGTCAAATATGGCAAAGCCTATGGTGACCTTCTTTCCCATTTAGGCAGAAACAAGGAAGCAAACAAAGCCTACAAAGCAGTCCATGATATGGAAAAAGCCGTATTGGAACACGGCTGGGACGGCAAGTGGTTCCTTCGTGCTTACGATGCCTTTGGCAAGAAAGTCGGTTCCAGATACAACCGTGAAGGTCAGATCTTCATCGAACCGCAAGGCATGTGCGTCATGGCCGGCATCGGTGTGGAAAGCGGTCATGCACAGATGGCCTTGGATTCCGTCAAGGAAAGACTGGAGACCAAATATGGCATCGTCTTGCAGAATCCGGCATATTCAACATATAAGCTGAATCTCGGTGAGATCTCCTCATATCCGCCGGGCTACAAAGAGAATGCCGGCATCTTCTGTCACAACAACCCTTGGATCATCTTTGCCGAAACGATCATGGGTCACGGCAACCGGGCATTCGAGCTGTATAAAAAGACCTGCCCTGCCTTCTTGGAAGAGATCTCCGAGATCCATCGCACCGAACCGTACGTCTATTGTCAGATGGTCGCCGGTAAGGATGCACCGACATTCGGCGAAGGAAAGAACTCCTGGCTGACCGGTACGGCAGCCTGGACCTTCACCGTCCTGACACAGGGTATCCTAGGCATTCAGCCGGATTATGACGGCTTAAGAGTCGACCCGTGCATCCCGGATCACGTAAAGAGCTTCAGCGTTTCCAGACGTTTCCGCGGCTGCATGTATCACATCGAAGTCATCAACGAGACCGGTGCTGAAAAAGGCGTTAAGAAGATCGAAGTCGATGGAAAGCAGATCCCTCTGGGACCGATCCCTGCAAGCAAAAAGAAGAACGTCGAAGTAAAGATCTACATGTAATGACATTCAAGGCGGAATCTTTCTTCCGCCTTTTTATAGGAGCAAGCTATGAATTTTCAAATCGAGACCAGCAGGAACACATCCGTCGATCCGATACGTCAGGCAGAAACGATCTTTTCAGATCAGCTGTACAGACATACGGACGCCTTGTTTTCTGATGCAGGCCGGCAAAGGATCTTCGTATTCACAGGTCTTCCCTACGATGCGCCGATCTGCCTGCATCTGTTGTCCGATCCTGCCGTTTATCAGGAGATCAGCAGACACAAAGACGATGTCCTGATCGTAAAAAAAGAGGAAGATCTTTTCCTTTATGTGAACGGAAGTAAAGAAGAGCTGAACGACGATATCAGAAAACGTATCACAAAGATATATGACACCATACTTTTATCGCCGGGCGAATTAAATGAAAACGGCGAACTGAAGATCGATCTCAAGGGATATCACATCGGCTCCCACTATGGCGTCAACCTGCTGCTTGGAGATCGCAGCGAATATGCCGATTGCCTGCAATCGACGCCGAAATCCGTTCTCGACGAACTGGGAAGAGGCTCCTTCCGCGGCAGACAGGAAAAGCAGGTCCTGGCAACGAGATATGTCCTGTCACCGGATGAAAACGGCGAACCGGCGAACCGGCAGTTCTATCTGATCGAAAACGGAAAACAGATCTTCTATTCGCTCAATGTGAAAGAAAATGTGAAGAAAGCGTATTGCATACACTCACAGAACCATACGAAGATCATCTATGAGACTGAGTGCGGTCTAAGGATCACCAGAACGATCTTCTTACTTCCGCAGAAAGAGGATATGCCAAGTGCCGTGGAAGCGCAACGCATCTTCATTGAAAATCTCAAAGATGAGCCAAGAGACCTCAAGATCGTCGTTACCGGGATGTTCGGTATCACCGATCCGGGAACTTTGGCCGGTGATATCGTGTATGCCAATGTCGTTGTCGAAAGCGAACTTTATTATAAAGACGGCCGGCTGATCGCTATCGCTGCCCACCACCAGCCGAAGGAATGCAACAGCGAAAAGCGCTTTGCGATGCTGCTGCAGGACGGTCAGGGCATGGAAGAACACTGTTCAAGTCTCTATGACTTCATCGGTTCGGGAAGCCTCGATCATCCGGAAATGGTTGCTCACTTAAGCAACAGTCATGTCAGAAGAGGGGCAGCCTTTTTTGCCATGGCAAGATCCTTCACGCTTAAGAAAGAAACATATATCGACACATTTGTGGGCATGGATGATGAATATCCGGATGTCAGAGAAAAATTTGACAGCGATCTGAACCATCTCTATGAGACCTACAGGGATCCTTCGTCATTGACTGCAACGCTTGATGAAGTCATAGAAGCAGGAAGAAACTATTCCTCCTTCATCAGGCTGGAAAACGATGATCCTTACGAAGATCCGTATGTCAGCTATAACCTGCCCTTCCAGGTCTTATATCAGACCTATGTCTCCCGTTCCTTTGCCTGGACGCAGAAGTCCTATCGTGAGACCGGCTTCAGGGAGATACAGGATATCTTCGCTTCGATGTACTACATGCATGCGCAAGGCGATGATCCTCTGATCAGAAAGCTCATCCTCTCCTGGGCGGAAAACGTCTTTGAATTCGGCTATGCCTATCACAATTTCACCTGCCGAGGCAAAGAACCGGGCATGTGTTCCGATGACCAGCTCTGGCTCATGCAGGCGGTCTACCGCTATATCACTCTGTCAGGCGATCATGATTTCCTGAAAACGGAAGTGAGGATCGCCGGATCCGATAAGACAAGACCTTTATACAAGACTTTAGAAGCCATACTGGTCTATTCGGGAAAGATCTCGGTAGGAAAACATGGCCTTCCGTTGTTGGATACCGCAGACTGGAACGATTGTCTCAGATTGGATAAAAACGTTCTTTCCGGACCGGAAAAAGAAAAGCTGTATCATAAACAGCTGGAAGATAACAAACAGAGTTTCGGTGTTCCGCTTGAAAATGAACAGAGCGAATCGGTGATGAACGCCTGTCTGCTAAAGATCGCAGCTGATGAACTCTTTGAGTTATGCGTCGATCCTTCCCTGCAGGAACTCAAATCTCTGTGCAGACAGATCTCTGATGATGTTTACGATTCCGTAAGGAAGAACGCCTGGAAGAATGACTACTACGCAAGATGTCTGATCAATGACGGACGCGGATACTCCTATCTGGGTTCATCGAAAGACGGACTCTCCCTGGATCCGCAGATCGATGGCACCTATTATCTCAACAGTTTCTCCTGGCCGCTTCTGGCAGACATCGCCGATGAAAAACAGATCGATACGATGTTGGATGTCATCGAGCGCCATCTCAAGACCCCTGCCGGATTGAAGCTGGTGACACCGGTCGATTACGACAAACTGGGCATCGTGACCGGCTCCTCCTTCTACTTCCCGGGAGACAGGGAAAACGGCGGTGTATTCAAACATGCCGCAATGATGTGCACGGTCGCCTGCCTCAGAAAAGCCAAGACGGTGAGCGATGCAAAGCTATCAAAGCGTCTGAAAGATCTTGCCTTCTTCATGATCGGCAAGACCCTCCCGTACAAAACGCTGGAAGATCCGTATGTCTTAAAAGGAAATCCACGTTTCTGTACCCAATACAACAACTCCGAGACCGGTGAAGGCATCGGTCCGATCCTTTCCGGTACGGCCTCCTGGCTCACACTTGCCTACTATGAGATCTTAGGAATCGATCTTCACGGTGATCTCTTGCGTATCGATCCGATCATCGAGAAAGAAACATCGAAGTATACATTAAAGCTTCGCGATACCTCCTTGATCGTAGATATCAGAAAAGTCAATGATTTCAAAGTCAACGAAAGATCTTCGTTCCTGCTAGACGGTGCGCCTTGCACAAAAGACATCGTCCTGCCGAAGGATGGAAAGATCCACAGGCTTGAGGTGCTTTTATGAAAAAGATCCTGAGCATCCTATTATGTCTGTTGGTATTAAGCGCCTGTACGCAGAAAGCTTCCTTTGACGGCAAAGACCGGCCGTCGAGCGCTGGCAAGCTTAAAGTCATCGATACAAGACTCTGCGATAAAAACGGACAGCCTGTGATGCTAAGAGGCATCTCGAGCTACGGCTTGTCATTAAGTGAGCGCTACATCAACGATGAATGCTTCCATGACATCTCCCATCTGATGGGAGCCAACGTATTCCGTCTCGCCATGTATACCTGGGGCGTGGGAAACGTGGGTTATTGTACCGGCGCAGACCAGAACCGTCTTATAAAAGCCATCGACGACGGTGTGAACTATGCCAGAAACAATGACATGTATGTCATCATCGACTGGCACATCCTCGAAGACGGCGATCCCAATAAGTATATCGATGAAGCAAAGCTGTTTTTCGAAGAAGTCAGCGCAAAGTATAAGGACGAAGTCCATGTGCTTTATGAGATCTGCAATGAACCCAACAAAACGGAATGGAAGGATATCAAAAACTATGCGGAGGTCATCATACCGATCATCCGAAACAATGACCCGGACTCCGCGATCATCGTCGGTACACCGAACTGGTCGCAGGATGTCGACATTGCCGCAAATGATCCGCTGGATTTCGGCAATCTTCTCTACACCCTGCACTTTTATTCCGCTTCTCACAGACAGCAGCTGCGGGATAAAGCCCAGATCGCCATTGAAAAAGGTCTTCCTTTATTCGTAACGGAATTCGGCATCACGGCGTCGACCGGCAATCTGCCGATCGATATCGAAGAAGCCGACACCTGGATCTCATTCCTGGAAGACAATCGGATCTCCTATTGCATGTGGGAGTTCTCCAAGACAGCCGAAGCATCGGCAGCCATCAGAAGAGACTGTCTCAAAGACCGGGGCTTTGTAAGAGAAGACTTCTCAACGGCCGGCACATGGCTGATCGATACGATCGCAAAGTATTCTGACAAAAAATGATGATGTCTAGGACATCATCATTTTTGAATCGATTCCGAAATCCGAATCCAGGAACTGTGATTCGTATAATCTCTTATAGATACCCTCATCTTTTCTGAGCAGTTCATCGTGCGTACCGGATTCCCTGATCTTTCCGTTGGCGACGACCAGGATCTCATCGGCATTCTTGATGGTCGATAATCTGTGAGCTACGACGATCGTCGTCCTGCCCTTTTTCAGAGAGTTCAGGGCTTCCTGAATGAGAGCTTCCGTCGTATTGTCAAGGGCGGACGTCGCTTCATCAAGGATCAGGATGCTCGGATTCTTCAAGAAGACACGGGCGATCGAAAGGCGCTGCTTCTGGCCGCCGGAAAGACGTATGCCGCGTTCGCCGATCTCTGTATCAAAGCCCTCCGGCAGCGAGAGGATATAGTCATAGATATTGGCTTTTTTAGCTGCTTCGATGATCTCGTCCATCGTCGCATCCTTCTTGCCATAGGCGATGTTGTCCGCGAAGCTTCCCGAGAACAGGAAGACATCCTGCTGGACGATACCGATGTTTTCTCTTAAGGACTGCATCGTGATATCTTCGATATCGTTGCCGTCGATCGAGATCACACCAGATTGCGGATGATAGAATTTCGGAAGCAGATGACAGATCGTCGTCTTGCCGCCGCCGGAAGGACCGACAAGTGCGATCGTCTTTCCCTTCGGAACGGTGAAACTGATGTGATCGAGGACTTCCCTTTTCTCATCCAGGTTATAGGAGAAACAGACCTCATCGAATCGGATATCGCCGTTGAGCTTTTCGATATCTCTTGCATCCTTGCGGTCTTCCTCGACCGGCAGATCGATGATCTCACAGAAACGTTCAAAACCGGTCACGCCTTCATCGAACTGTTCCATCCACTGGACCAGCTGCAAGATCGGGCTGGTGAAGAAGGAAACGGATACGATGAATGTCGAATAATCACCGAAGCTGATCGCCCCATTGTATAAGAAGATACCGCCGGAGATCAGACAGACGACATTGAAGATGTCCGTCACGAAGATCGTTGCGGCATGCTGAATGGCCATGGTGAAATACTGGCCGCGCTTTGCCTCAACGAAGGCCTTGTTTCCGACTTCGAATTTTTCCATCTCCTTATCGGCATTGTTGAATGCCTTGGTGATGCGGATGCCGGAAACCGAAGAGTTGACATCGCCATTGATCTGCGCCAACGAACGTCTTGCCCGTCTGGAAGATTCCAGGTGCTTCTTTCTGACGATCACCGTGATGATGATCAGTAAAGGCGAACAGGAGAAGATGATCAAAGCCAGCGTCACATTGATGGAGGAAAGATAGACCAGGGAGAAGATCAGCGAGAACGAAGTCATCACCAGCATCTCCGGACCGTGGTGGGCCAGCTCGGAGATCTCCTGCAAGTCGGAGGTGATACGCGACATGATCTTGCCGGTCTCGTTATTGTCAAAGTAAGAAAACGGCAGTTTCTCCAGTTTTGCGAAGAGTTCCCTGCGCATATCGGCCTGAAGTCTCGTACCGACCATATGGCCGTAGTAGTCGACCGAATACTTCATCAGCATCTTCACCACATACGCCAGCAAAAGCACGACACCGAAGATGATGATCTGATCGAACTTGCGGTTCGGGATCAGATCATTGAGCATATATCTGGTCAGTATCGGATATAAGACGCCGACAGCGGAATTGCCTAAAGCGCAGCTCATATCGAGCGCAAATGTTTTTAAATATGGTCTGTAATAAGAAAAGAATCGTTTCAACATAATAAGAATTTTAACACACGCAGCAGAATTTCCCGCCTTAAATGCTTAAGAAAGCCCGTTTCAACGGGCTTTTGATGATATTTGTTATTTGACCAGGTGGAAGTTTTCCTGCCTGCCGGCTAAGAAATACACCTTGCCGTTTTTAAGTAAGATGTCAGACTCCATAGCGAAGCGCACATCGCAACCATAGGTCTTGCAATATGCCGTCGCGTTGAGTTCCAATGAATACGCGGTATTGTCATGGACCGGGTAATCGCCGCTTCCTTCCACGCCGTTCTGTTTGTCCCAAAGGCCGATCGTCGGACCTGCCGCATGGCCATGAAAGCCCAGAGGATGGGTGTAGATACAAGGACGTATGCCTTCCGCTTTCGCCTTTTCCAGGGAAGCTTTGAGCACTTCGTTTCCGGTCCTTCCGATCTTGAGCTCTTCAATGACGATATCCTGCAAGCGGTTGGTGATCGCCATGCCTTGTTTGAGATCTTCGGGTACATCGGATTCATCGTCTTTCAGGATATAACAGAGTTCCTGCGTATCCGTACAAAGGTTCAGATAACGGAAACCGACATCGCAGTGAAGCATATCGCCCGGAAGGATGATCTCCTCCCCTTCGAGATGGTCTTTGCCGTTTCTTAGGATCGAGACTTCATAATCGAACCAAGGCTCAAGTCCCAGGTCGATCGTTTTCTGCAGCATCCAGTATTTGACATCATCTGCCGTGCTGACGCCCGGATGGATGACTTTGTTGGAAAAGGCCTGGGCGATCAAAGTATGGGCGATCTGTACGATATCGTTATACGCCGCCATCTCCTCTTCGCTTCTTGTTTCCAGCCAACCTACGGAAACGTTTTCCGCTGAGACGATCTTGGCTTTTTCTTCCTCGTCAAGTTCCTTGACGAAGTCGCGATATAACGAATAAGACAGACCATCGGCATACGCGAAATCATCCGAGAAGTTCAGACCGATCTTTTTCACGTTCCAGCCTTTGATGGTGTCAGCCAGTGTCTTCATCTGGCCGATCGACTGGTCGTTCCAAAGCTGTTCGTAATTGGGCATCGGATAGCGGGTGATCGAATAGCGTTTTACGCTTCCGTCTTCTTCCAGATGGAAGATCATGATGGTCAGCCTTCTGGCGGTGATCTGATCGTAAGTGGTCAGCGTCCAGAAGATCGGATCTTCGTTGTATTCGTTGTTGATCAAAACCCAGCAGTCGATATCGGCATCCTTCATCAGTTTCGGAAGCAGCGTATCAAGTCTTGAGACCAGCCACTTATCCAGAAGCTTTCCTCTTTGACGGTAGCCTAAGATCTTATCGGAAAGCGAATCGACATCCGGAATATCTTCCACTAGAAATTCCTGTTTTGAGATCATTGGCTTCTCCTAAATGACGAAATCGCCATGTTCCATGATGGTGACTTCTGTCCCGTCATGGGTCGTGCCTACGACCTTGATGTCATCGGTACCGATCATGAAGTCGTTATGGGAAACGGAGAAGTTGACGCCTTTTTCGATCAGCTGTTCTCTTGTCAGAGCCGTTCCGTACTTAACGCAGTCAGGGAAGCTCGTGCCGAAGGCCAGGTGGCAGGCGGCATTCTCATCGATCAGACCGTTGTAGAAGATCCTGCCCATCTGACGGATCGGTGACTTCTTGGAGACCAGCGCCACTTCACCGAGCTGTCTTGTCGTCTCATCTCTGAAAAGTGCTTCTCTTAAGAATTCGACGTTTTCCGAAGCGTTGCAGTCGACGGCTTTGCCGTTTTCAAACGTGATGGAAAAATCTTTTACGAGCTTTCCGGAAATGAATAACGGGAAGGATGCATAGGCTATGCCGTTTACCGTACGGAAATCCGGATCGGTAAAGACTTCTTCGGTCGGCATATTGGCGACGTATGGGGCATTGACGTTCTGCGAACCCATTTCCCCTGCCGAACACCAGATATGATCTTCAACAAGATCCATCTTTAAGTCGGTTCCAAGTTCCGATGTGATATGTAAGGACTTGAAGTTGAAGTCGTTGAGCTTCTTGGAACGTTCCGCCAGCTCTTCGCAATGTTTCTTCCAGTTTTCGACCGGATCGGAATCTTCATCGACACGCATCATCTTGCAGATGGCATCTTCAAGTTTCGCATAGGCAGTCTCGTCATCGAATTCCGGGAAGACTTTCTTTGCCCATTCCATGGAAGGATAGATCGTGCCCGTCCATTTCAGACACCCCTGATGGATGTAATGACGTACGACATTCCTTAATTCATTGGATGCGTAAGCCTGGGCTTTCAGATTCTCATCCGGAACATCAAGGTTGATGGAAGGTCTGGAAGCTCTGACGCCGAGCTGTACGCCTTTGCCGGTACGAAGGATGGAATCAAGGCTTTCTTTCTTCCAATCCGGAAGATCACGCAAAGTCTCCGGTGTGCAGTTCAAAGCCTTGAGGTGGTTGATCTCGGCATCTTCGATGAATGCTTCAACGTTTGCCGCACCTGCCGCAAAGGCTTCCTTGGTGATCTCTCTGGCCAGATCGATCGCCGCCGTATCCGTCTGCAACACGACCGTTTCCCCTTCCTGCAGGTTGACACCGGTCCTGATCAGAACTCTTGCGAGTTTTTCAAGCTGCCACTTATTCATCGTTTCTCTTCTCCATTTCTTCCATCACGATCTTCTTGATCTGTTCGACTGCCTTATCGGCATCATCGTTGTAGACGATGTTGTTGAAAAGCGGAGCGATCTCCATTTCCATCTTCGCCTTGTTCAGACGTCTCTGCACGGAAGCCTCATCATCCTTGTAGATCTCGTGGATCTGCTTTTCAAGCTCTTCAAAACTCGTCGGCATGACGAAGAACGCAATGGACTCCGGGATATTCAGCTTGATCGGACCGACGCCTTGCGCTTCGACTTCGATCAGAACGTTTTTGCCCTTGGAGACCAGGAAATCGACCTGGGCTTTCGGGGTCCCGTAATAATAACCGTTGAATTCGGTATATTCCAGAAATTCCTTATTTTTGACGGAATCCGCAAACTGCTTGTGGGAAACGAAATAATAATCCTTGCCATCGACCTCTCCTTCCTTCTTCGGACGGGTCGTTTCAGAGATCGAGAAGAACAGATTCAGTTCCGGATCTGCCAGAAGTTTGTCACGGATCTTGCCTTTGCCTACGGAAGAGGCTCCGCTCAAAATAACTACGATACCTTTTGCCATGTATTTATCCTCCTTAATCACACATACTGACAAGTTTTTTCAACATCTGGTAGGAACGCTCGAAGCTTTCCAGATCCAGTTTTTCTTCCGGTGTATGGACATCTTTGCCGATCGGACCGAAAGTGATGATGTCAAGCTTTGGGTTCAGTGCCTTGAACACACCGCACTCGTTTCCGCCGTGTCCCGCGTGTTCGCTCAATTCTCCGCCGAATTCCTTTACGACCGCTCTGAGTTTTTCTCTCATCTCCGATTTCGGTTCATAGTTCCAGCCGGAGTAGCGCATCGGTGATTCGAAACGGACATTGCATTTATCCGCCAGCAGGCACAGACGGTCTTTCAGATCGTCTGATGCATGATCCATTGCCGAACGGATCAGCGTATCCAGGAAGACTTCCTTTTCATCTGTCGAAGCTACACCAAGATTCAATGAAGTCAGTGTCAAGCCTTCGATCGCCATTGAACGATGCTGGAAGCCGTTTGGCTGCAGATAGGCGTAATCGATGATATCTTTGCCGTCTTTGATATATCTTCCTGCTTTATCTGTCTCTTCAACGCTCACGCAGATCTCCGGATCGGAGAACTCCAGTTCCGTTTTTATATTGGATTGCGTCTGTTCGAAGATCGCTTTGATCTCTTCAAACGGTGTCGAAGAATTGAATGTGATGAAAGCAGCTCTTGGGATCGCGTTGTCTTTTTCGCCGCCCTTGAGACAGACCAGTTCAAAGTCCATCCCCTTCATGAAAGCTTCTTCGATGACTCTTGCAGCAATGACGATCGCATTGCCTTTTTCCAGATGGATCTGGCCGCCGGAATGTCCGCCGGTCAGTCCCGAGATATTCATGCAGTATGTCGGCTTTTCGGATGTGACCCATTCGATGTCCTTATGAATGTAGACATTGCAGCCGCCGGCTGCCGAGATACCTGTTGAAGTCTCTCCGCCGCCGTCAAGATTGATCATGCGGTCAGCCTTGACATCTTCCGGCTTGATCTCCATGGATCCCAATAATCCGATCTCTTCCATCGTCGTGAAGAAACACTGAAGTCTCGGATGTTTGGCTTCCTTATCATCGAGCAGCGACAGCATATATGCCACGCCATGGCCGTCATCTCCGCCTAAGGTCGTCCCCCTGGCGTGTAACCAGCCTTCCTCATTGACATAAAGATCCAGAGGATCGTTTTCAAAGTCATGGTCCGATCCGTCCACCTTGGCCGGGACCATATCGATGTGAGCCTGCATGATCAGTGCCGGCGCATCTTCATAGCCCGGCGATGCCGGTTTTTCGACGATGACGTTCCAGACGTGATCCTGTTTATATTCAAGACCTCTTTCCCTGGCGAATTCCACGATGAAATCCGAGATCTTCTTTTCATGTCTTGACGGGTGCGGGATCTTGGCGATCTCATTGAACCAGTAGTTCTGCGGTCTGCTCAGATCAAATTGTGTCATAGCGTCTCCTTCTTTCTATTCCTGCGCCAGATGGCTGTCCATCCAGTTTGTGATCTCTTCAAGTCTGCGGATGCGGTGCGTCGGCTTCCCGCTTCTGGAAAGCTCATGGTTCTCACCTTTGAATAAGCACATCCTTGTTTCGACACCGTTGCAGGTAAGTGCCGTATATAACTGCAAAGCCTCCGGGACCGGGCAGCGGTAATCTTCCGTGGAATGGATGAAGAGCGTCGGTGTTTTTGCGTTATTGACGAATTTCAAAGGCGACATGCCCCAAAGCTCACCGGCACAATTCCTCACATCGCCGAACTCCTGTTCGATCGGGAAATCGATGCCGTAGTCACTAACGCCGACTTCCGAGATCCAGTTGGAGATCGAACGCTGGGTAGCTGCTGCTTTGAAACGGTCGGTCTGACCGATGATCCAGTTGGTCATATAACCGCCATAGGAACCGCCGGTGACACCCAGTCTTTCCTTGTCGATCCACGGATATTTTTCCAAGACCAGATCGACGAAAGCCATGATGTCCTGGTAGTCGATGCCGCCGAACTGGTGTCTCAAGTCGGCAAACTGGTTGCCCTTGCCATCAGACCCTCTTGGGTTGCAGAACATGACGAAGTAGCCTTTCGATGCCCAGTATTGCATCTCATGGTAGTAGACTTCACCATATGCCGTCTTCGGACCGCCATGGATATCCAGTATCGCCGGGTAGGACTTGTTTTCATCGAAATCGAATGGTCTGAGTACCCAGCCGTCGATATCGGCCGCTTTTTTCACCGTGATCTTTTCCGGCTTTGCCACATAGTAATCTTTGAATACTTCTTCATTGAAGGAAGTCAGCTGCTTCACTTCGTTTCCGTTGACCTTATAGACTTCCTGCAGTTTCTGATCTTTCATGGCAATGCAATAAAAGTCATCATTCACTTTTACGAAATCATCGACGGAGAAACCTTCGATATCGACAGCCTTCTTCAAACCGCCTTCTTCCAGTTTCAGGACGATGCTTCTGTCCTTGTCACAGGTCAGGAAATAATTGTCTTCATTATCTTTGAAACTGTTCTTGCCTCTGCCATAGCGGGAATCGGAACCGACCGAGTTGTACATGGAGAATTCATTATCGACTCTCAATTCCATCTTTCCGTCTTTGAGTTCATAGAACTTGCCGGCTTCCATCTCACCGAAATCTTTCGCAAAGGTGCCGAATACGAAGACCCTTCCCTTATCTTTAAAGACCTTATGGATGGCCATCTTGTCTTTGTAGATCATCGTGATGCCATTTTCTTTATCAAACTCGTAGACCTTGTCCCATTTGGTCTTATAGGTCGTAAAATCGTTGGCTGAGAAGATGATCTTTCCATTCATGACTTCGAAGCTCGAAACATCGAAAGTCGCCGGCGTGATCTTTTTTACACTGAAGTCTTTCTTATCGACCAGGAATAAGGAGTTTCTGTTGCCGTTGACTACACCTGCCCCGTTGAATACGAAAGGATATTCATCAAAAACGATATAGTCTTCATTATCTTTGACCTTTTTGTCGTAAGCTTCCTTATCTTCTTTGGACAGAGCATAATAATCCGGACAGGCACGGTTGGTCTGCGATAAGGCGACATAATGATCATCATCGAGATCTTTCAAAGCCGAAACGGCGATCGGAAGCTTGAAGGCGAACGTGTTGCCTTCTTCTTCGACCTTGTAGAAAGAAGATGCGATCTCCTTGCTGTCGGGATCGTTCCTGATGAAGAAGATGCCGTCTTTCAAAGACATGAACGGAACGGATTTTTCATAGTCCGTGACGTCCTTGCTTTCCTGACTCTGAAGATCGATGGAAACAAGTTTTGCCTTGTAGCCGTTTTCTTCCATGTCGATCTTCGTATCGACGAAAAAGATCTTCTTTTTGTCACCGGAAAGATGTAAGGATGATAAAAAATGGAATCTGGTAAATTGATCTAATTCGATCGGTCTCATACTGTCCTCCTATTGATACAACTTCTCTTTTTCCGACTTTAAACAGAACTTATATCAATAATGCAGTAAGAGAGAACTCTTGACGAGCTCTCTCTTAGGTTTTTCAGATCTGAATATCGATTATTCAGGGCACTTGACGAACCAGAAGATGTGGTTAGCCTGCGGGTTGTTGATGACACCGGTAGTGCCAGGTCTCTGTAAGGAAACAGTACCGTAACCGAACAGAGGGATGTTGAAGCATGCGGTCTCGATCGCATAGTTTTCAGCTTCATGCAGCTTAGCGAAACGTGCTTCGCCTTCCAGCTCCATGGATTCCATCAGCAATGCATCGTAAGTTTCATCACCGAAGTGCGTACCGTATTCTTCAGAGTCATCATAGATCGCCATCAGTTCGAGATAGTTCCACGGATCCATATAGTCGGCTGAGAAAGCGTTTCTCGCTAAGTCATAACGGCCATAGGAACGATCATCGAAGAATGTACGAAGTTCAGCAGTCTTTAAAGTGACATCGATGTAGATATCCTTTAACTGTTCAGCGATGACGGCTGAAACAGTGTCATGCATAGAGTTCTGGTTGTAGTAGTATTCCAGAGCCAGTCTGTTGGTCTCGGAGTAGCCTGCTTCTTCCATGAGTTTCTTAGCAGCTTCCTTGTCGGTGTAGACCAGTTTGTGGTCGTTGTCGGCATTGGTACGGAAGTCACCGTCGTAATCAGGAATGCCTACAGGAACGAAACCATTGAGTTCGTAGTAAACATCACCGGCATCAAGAGCAGTAACGAATGCGGATCTGTCGATACCGAGCTGGATAGCTCTTCTGACTCTGACATCCCGTAATGCTTCCAAACCGTCGATGCAGTTGACGTTCATGTAGTAGTTGACGTTACCGTTGATGACGATCGCATCAGCAAGAGACGGATCATTGACGACAGAAGAGTCTGCGCCTGTGTCATAGTCGATCTCGCCTGTCTTGAATGCCATCTGGGAAGCTTCCATGGAAGGCATGATCTTGGCAACGAGTCTGTCATAGTAGACCTGGTCAGCCTTAGCGAAGTAAGGGTTCTTTTCCAGGATGTACTCGTTAGCGGAGTCGATCTTGCTAGGAGTGAATGCGCCGGTCGTCGGATAACCCGGAGTGGAAGACCATTCGGAATCCTTTTCCGGAGCGATCTCAGGACGTAATGCTGCGAAGACCTGTGTCGGGAGCAAGGATACGAAGAATGGGCACGGTGCTTTCAGAGTGATCTCTAATGTGTAATCATCGACCGCTTTGACACCGACATCATCCATATCTGCAACTGCCTGATTCAGATGAGTATCAGCGTTTAAGATGTAGTTTGTGATCATTGTCAGGTATCCGACTTCGGCATGTCCGTAACCGATGCAGCGCTTGATACCGTAAACATACTGGTCAGCCGTGATAGGAACACCATCAGACCATTTTGCGTTTTCATCAAGATGGAAAGTGTAAACTAAGCCATCATCTGAGACTTCATAAGCAACACAATCACCGTATTCTGTGGAACCGTCTTCAACAAGGTAGAACAGAGGATACCAGATCTCGTTGTGGATCTCAGCTGTAACAGAGTCACCGCACTTTGCCGGGTCCATATAGGTAGGTTCGCCGCCGACAGAATAGGTGAATGTCTTGATTTCCGCTTCCCCGGAGCCGCCTTCAGAGCCGCCGGAACCGCCGTTGCTGCTGCCACAAGCTGTCAAGCCGATGACCATCAGAAGCGAAAGCAAGCAAACTAATAATTTTTTCATTTTCTCTTTCTTCCTTTCTTTTACTTTTCATACAAGTGGCATGCCACTTTACGAGTGCCGACCTCGATAGGAACAGGTCTCTCTTTATGACAACGTTCTGTCGCCTTCGGACAGCGGGTACAGAACGGGCACCCCTTTGGAGGGTTGATCGGGCTCGGAACTTCTCCTTCCAGCACGATCCTTTGTTTTCTCTTGGCGATATCCGGATCAGGGATCGGGATCGCCGATAATAATGCGGTCGTATACGGATGCAACGGTCTGTGATAGACATCGTTTGCCGGTCCGAGTTCGACCATCTGGCCAAGATACATGACGCCGATCCGATCGGAAATGTGCTTGACCATCGAAAGATCATGTGCGACGAACAGGTAGGACAGACCCATTTCTTTCTGGATGTCCTTGAGAAGATTGACGACCTGGGCCTGAATGGAGACATCCAGTGCGGAGATCGGTTCGTCACAGACGATGAATTTCGGATTGACTGCCAATGCTCTGGCGACACCGACTCTCTGTCTCTGGCCGCCGGAGAATTCTGCCGGATAACGGCGGATATGGTCAGGTTTGAGGCCGACGATCTTTAACAGTTCTACGACCCTTTCTTCCCTTTCCTTGTCGTTATCGTAAATATTGTGGATGATCATCGGTTCTTTGATGATCTCGCCTACCGTCATACGCGGATTGAGTGATGCATACGGATCCTGGAAGATCATCTGCATGTCTTTGCGGAATGCCGTAAGCTCCTTGCCCTTCATCTTGGCGATATCCTTGCCTTCGAAGATGATGGAACCGGATTCCGGCTCGTAGAGCTTGACGATGGTACGTCCCAGCGTCGTCTTTCCGCATCCGGATTCGCCGACCAGACCAAACGTCTCGTTTTCCATGATGTCGAAGGAGACATCATCGACCGCTTTGACGATCTGTTTCGGTGAGAAGATGCCTTTGGTGACATCGAAGTAGGTCTTTAGATTTTTTACGGAAAGGATCACCTTGTTTTCGCTCATTTTTTCACCGCCCTTTCATCCAAGAGCCAGCAGGCACACTGGTGGCCTTGCTTGATCGTGCTTACCGGCGGTTCATAGTCCTTGCAGACCTTCATCGCCTTTTCACATCTGTCGACAAACGGACAGCCTTTCGGAGGATTGAGAAGATCAGGCGGGGAACCGGCGATCGGTGTCAGATCTTTTTCATCATCGTTCTCAGGATTGGAGATACATTTCAACAAGCCTTCCGTATACGGATGCTTCGGATCATAGAAGATATCCTTGTCCGTACCGATCTCGACGATCTTGCCGCCGTACATGATCGCAATGCGGTCACAAAGCTTGGCAACGACGCCCAGGTCATGGGTGATCATGATGATCGCGGAATCGGATTTCTCCTTGAGCTCTTCGATCAGTTCGAGGACCTGCGCCTGAATGGTGACATCCAAGGCAGTCGTCGGCTCATCCGCGATGATCAGCTTCGGATTGTTCGCCAAAGCGATGGCGATGATGATCCTCTGGCGCATGCCGCCGGAGAATTCGAACGGATACTGTTTGATACGTTTTTCCGGTGAAGGGATACCGACGAGCTTCAGCAAGTCGATTGCTCTTCTTTTTGCCTCTTCTCTGCTCAAAGAGGAATGATTGATCATCGGTTCGATGAGCTGAGTCTCGATTTTCAAGACCGGATTTAAGAAGGTCATCGGATCCTGGAAGATCATGGCCATGGAATTGCCGCGGATCTTCCGCATGAAATCGTTGTAATCTCTCTTGTTTTTGAAATTCTTGATGGAGATGTCCATTCCGTCGAATATGACGTCGCCGCTTTCGACGACACCGTTTTCGGCCAGCAGGCCGATGATCGAATACATCATCTGTGACTTGCCGGAACCTGATTCTCCGACGATACCTAAGGCCTCTTTCGGCTCCAGCTTGAAGGAAACACCACGGACGGCCTGGACATCGCCGGCATCCGTTTTGAACTTGGTAACTAAATTATTGACTTCTAATAATGCCATACGATCCCTCCTATCTCGTCCTTGCCTGGAACGCTTCGCCGATGCCATCACCGACAAAATTCAGAGCCAGGATCGTCAAACTGATCGCTGCGACAGGCCACAAAACCTGCAACGGCTGGGTGAAGATCAGCTGACGGCAATCGTTTGCCAGTTTGCCCCAGCTCGGGATCGCCGGGTTAAGACCGATACCGACAAAGCTCAGTGAAGCTTCCGTGAAGATCGCTCCCGGGACCATCATGGTCAAAGAGACGATGATAGGACCTAAGGCATTGATGACCAGGTGTCTGATCAGGATACGGGAATTGCTGGCACCGATGACTTTGGCTGCCAGGGAGAATTCCATCTCTTTCAATGACATGATCTGTGTGCGGACCTGTCTGGCCATGCCGATCCAGGATGTCAGACAGATGGCTAACATCATCGAACCGACCGAGTCACCGAAGACCAGAAGGATCAAAACGACATAGATCAAAGAAGGAACGGCATAGATGATATCGACGATACGCATCATGATCATATCGACTCTGCCGCCAACATAACCGGAGATGCCGCCGTATAAGATACCGATGACCAGGTTGATCGCTGCCGTCGAGAAACCGATGGCCAGCGAAACTCTTGCGCCGTACATGACTCTTACGAAGATGTCACGGCCAAGCTTATCAGTACCAAACAGGTGCTGCAAGCTTGGAAGTGCGTTACGGTTTGCCATATCCTGCGTATCGAACTGATACGGGGCAACTGCCGGAACGACGATCGCCAGTACGATCATGATGATCAGGAAGATCAGACCGCCTAACGCCAGTTTATTCCTGCGGAAACGATCCCAGGCATCTTTGGCAAACGTCTTGATCGCGACCGCGATAAATTCGGAGTTCTTATCATCCTCAGGAAGTTTTTCAAACAGATCATCACTCAATACTAAATTCTTTTCACTCATGACCTTTTTCCTACTTTCCTAATTTGATACGCGGATCGACGATCGCCGCGACGATATCCGAAATAAGATTCATAATGATGACCAATACACCGAATAAGATCGTCAGACCCATGACCAGCGTATAGTCACGGTTGGTGATGCTGTTGGTGAATTCCGCGCCGATGCCCGGGACCGAGAAGAGCGTCTCGATGACCAGGGAACCGGTGATCATACCGGCAAACAGAGGGCCTGCATATGTGATGACCGGAAGCAATGCATTCTTGAGACCGTGTACGATGATCGTCCTGGCCTCTTTATTACCTTTAGAACGGGATAATGTGATGTAATCCTCATGCATGACATCCCTGATCGAAGATCTTGTAAGACGCGTGACCGAAGCGATCGGGCCGAGCGAGAGTGCGGCGACCGGCAGGATGTAGTATTGCGGACCGTTGAGTCCGACGATCGGCAGCCAGCCAAGCTTTACCGCAAACAGGATCATGATCATGATGGCAAACAGGAAGTTCGGTAAGGATACACCCAATGTCGAAACTACGGTGATCAGTGAATTGACCCAGCGGTGTTTCGCCAGAGCGGAAACGATACCCAGAGCCAGACCCATGACCATCGAGAAACAGAAAGCGATCGCACCGAGCTTTGCCGTTACAGGGAAACGCAGAGCGATGATATCGGAAACCTGTTTCCCCTTCTTGGAGATCGATTCACCGAAATCGCCGCGTATCGCATTGCTCAAGAAGATGACATACTGTTCAGGGAGCGATTTGTCCAGATGGAACTTCGCTTTCATCGCCTCAAAAGTTTCCGGCGCGATGACTTTGTTGTCCTGTGAGAACGGATCACCCGGCATGGCTCTTACGCCGAAAAACGTGATCGTTGACAGGATCAGCAGAGTGAGAGCACCAATGACTAATCTTTTTCCTATGTACTTAAGCATCCCATTCCCCCTTTTTGTTAGTTTACTGATGCAACTTTGTCAGAAAAACTATAAAACTATTGTAAACGATGGAAACATAAATTCAATGATTCTTATGATACATTTTCACGATTTTTTCACTTTTTTACAGATTTATGAAAATTATTTACATTAATGTAGCAGCAACGAAACTTTTTCATATAAATAAGGTATAAATAAAGGTCCAAACAATGAAAATCTTTGAAAATAGTATTTATTATCCCCTATGAATCCTCTATAATCTTTTATATGAATTCGAAAAGCAGAAAGATGGACATGGCGAATGGTCCATTATTGAAAAATATTTTCATATTCGCGATCCCTTTGATCTTCACCAACATCTTACAGATGCTGTTCAACTCCGCCGATACGATCATCGTTGGAAAATTTGCCGGTGACCAGGCTCTGGCTGCCGTCGGAGCGACCGGTTCGATCGTCTTTCTGATCACTTCCCTGTTCAATGGTCTTGCGACCGGCACCAACGTCATCGTTGCCCGCTACATCGGAACGGGAAACAAAGACAAGATCAAAGATTCCATCCATACTTCCATCGCCTTGGCTTCTGCGGGCGGTGTCGTGCTCACATTCGTCGGTCTGTTCTTTTCGAAGTTCTTCCTTCAGATGATGGATACGCCAAGCGATTTCATCGATCTGTCCGCGACCTATATGCGCATCTATTTCTTAGGTGTCATATTCCTCTTACTGTACAATTTCGGCTCGGCGATCTTACGCTCACGCGGGGATACGCAAAGGCCTTTATACTTCCTGATGCTCTCGGGTGCACTCAATGTCGTGCTCAACTTCATCACCGTCAAGTTCATGAACCTGTCGGTCGTCGGTGCCGCAGCTGCGACCGTTACTTCGGAAGCCGTTTCCGCCTTCCTGGTCCTTCGCGTCCTGGTCAATGAAAAAGATTCGACAAAACTCGATCTCAGACATCTGTATTTCGATAAGGAATCCTTCCTGGAGATCCTGAGGATCGGTATCCCGGCCGGCTTATCCGGCGCAGTCTTCGCACTGTCCAACGTCGTCATTCAGTCCAGCATCAATTCCTTCGATTCCACCGATATCGTTGCCGGCAACTCTGCCGGAGCCAATATCGAAAACTTCGTCTATATCGGATATATGGCCTTCAACCAGGCCACGATCACCTTTACCAGCCAATGTATGGGAGCCGGCAGACTCGACCGCATCAAGGAGATCATGGTAAAAACACTGATCTTGGTCGTCATCGGCGCCGTGGTCATGGGCGTCGCCGTCTATCTCTCCGGTCCTCTGGTACTGACACTTTATACGGACAAACCGGCTGTCATCGATGTCGGCATGATCCGTATCAAATATGTCGCTGCCCTCTTGGTCTTCAACGGCATCCTGGATGTCTTCGTCAACTCCTTGAGAGGTATGGGCTCTTCTTCCCTGCCGACGATCCTGATGATCATCGGTATCTGCGGCGTAAGGCTTCTTTGGATCTACACGATGTTCCCTCTTCATAGGACGCTGAAAACGATCTATCTGTGCTTCCCGTTAAGCTGGATCGTCACTTCGATCGTCGAATTCATACTCTGGATCATCGTATACAAAAAGGTCGTATATTAAAAAAATTGGAACGCATGTGCGTTCCGATTTTCATTCGTATAAATTCTTTGTTTTTCGTTTCTTTTTCAGTTGCTTGAGAAGCAGCAAGGCCAGCAGATACAACAAGACACTCAGCAGAATGATGCCGCTGAAATAATATGTGGCATTGTAGATCCTGTCACTCTTTCCCGCCAGCACCATCAGCATCGATAACAGAGCGCCTGCCCCCGGCAAGACGGCATATTTGAGTATCTTATCCGAATAATAGCGTTTCTGCAAGATCTTATATGCGACAGCCGATATCACGGTAAACAAGCCCGCCAGCAGGATCCAGTAGTTGTAGATCAAACGGCTGAGCGTTTCTACGCCTCCTGCCGTCTCTTTTCCATAGATCAGGACATCCGATCCTTCATTCGGATAATACCATACAGCATCTGTCTTTTCGCCCTGTGCCAGCAGATAGATCTTTTCTGTCTTGTTCTTATCAAGGCAGCTCAGAAGTGTCTTATAGGAACTGACGAAGATCTCATTTCTGCCTTCGTAATTCACATGTTCGATATCGCATCCCGAAACTTCCTTGTCCGCCAGTAATACAAGCCTTCCGTCATTCAGCTCCTCCACCTTCACTTTTTCCGGTCCTTCAAAATAGATCGGCGCATTCAGATGGATGAAAGCCGTCACGACAAGGATCATCGAGAGGAGAAAACCGATCGCAAAAGTGACAAATCTCTTTTTCTCAAAGCGTTTGCGAAAGATCTCGATGCCTTGTGAAAAAGCTTCCTTGTCTCCCTCGTTTTTGGCCTTCTCTCCTTTTAAAAGCTCATAGGCGCTGATATGCAGCTTCTCACACAGGTCTTCGATGATCGATATATCGGGGAAGCCCTTCCCTGTCTCCCACTTGGAGATCGTCTTATCGGAAACATGAAGCTGTTCGCCCAGCTGTGCCTGGGTCAGACCCAGTTCTTTTCTTTTTTCGGCGATGAGTTCGCCGGTCTTGATCGTATCCATAGAAATACCTCCTGGCTTTACGATAACTTTGACATAAGAAAATGTCACCCTGCGTATCGTAGAGTCAAAAAAAGCCGCATGAATGGCTCATACGGCTTGTACCTTTTTGAAATTGTAATTATTTCTTGAGGTTGTAGTAAGCATCCTTGCCCGGATACTGAGCGACGGAACCGAGTTCGTCTTCGATCCTGAGCAGCTGGTTGTACTTAGCGATACGGTCAGTTCTGGACATAGAACCGGTCTTGATCTGGCCAGCGTTGACACCGACGACTAAGTCAGCGATCGTTGTATCTTCAGTTTCACCGGATCTGTGAGAAACGACTGCAGTCATGTTGTTCTTCTTAGCGAGTTCGATCGCATCGAGAGTTTCTGTTAATGTACCGATCTGGTTCAGCTTGATCAGAACGGAGTTAGCGCAATGGAGGTCGATACCCTTCTTGATGTATTCAACGTTAGTAACGAAGAGGTCATCACCAACTAACTGGATCTTGTCGCCTAAGCGAGCCATGAGTTTCTTCCAGCCGTCCCAGTCATTTTCTGCAAGACCGTCTTCGATCGAGATGATCGGATACTTCTCGCACCAGTCAGCGTACATGTCGATCATTTCATCTGTCGTCTTGACGCCCTGACCGGATCTGGACAGTTCATAGTTGCCTGTTTCAGCATTGTAGAATTCGGAAGAAGCCGGGTCCATGCAGATACCGAAATCGATACCTGGCTTGTAGCCTGCTAATTCGATCGCAGCAACGATGAGCTTTAACGGTTCTTCATTACCTTCTGTGCAGTTAGGAGCGTAGCCGCCTTCGTCACCGACAGCAGTAGAGTAACCTTTTGACTTTAAGACTTTCTTTAAAGCATGGAATACTTCAGCAGACATTCTGATCGCTTCCTTGAAAGAAGGAGCACCGTAAGGCATGATCATGAATTCCTGCATATCAACAGTGGAATCAGCGTGCTTGCCGCCGTTTAAGACGTTGAGCATCGGGACCGGTAAAGTCTTGCCGTTAACACCGCCTAAGTACTTGTATAAAGGCATGCCGTAGAAATCAGCAGCAGCTCTTGCGCAAGCCAGGGAAACACCTAACATTGCGTTAGCACCTAAATGAGATTTATCCTTTGTGCCGTCGAGTTCGATCATCTTCTTATCGATCAGAGCCTGATCAGTTACATCGTAACCGATGAGAGCCGGAGCGATGATCTCGTTGACATTGTTGACAGCCTTCAGAACGCCCTTGCCTAAGAAACGGGAAGTATCGCCATCTCTTAATTCGAGAGCTTCTCTTTCACCAGTGGAAGCACCGGAAGGTACCATTGCACGGCCGAAAGCACCGGATTCGGTAGCAACTTCAACTTCTACAGTAGGGTTACCACGGGAGTCGATAATTTCGCGAGCATAAACATCAATAATTGCAGACATACGTTTTTTCCTCCTATTTAGTAGCGTCAATTATTTCCTTGAATGAATCAACTTTGAGTGAAGCACCGCCGATCAGAGCGCCGTCGATGTCTTCGCAAGCCATATATTCTTTAATGTTGGTCGGTTTGACAGATCCGCCGTACTGAACTCTGACAGCTTCACCTGTTGCCTCGTCATAGAGAGCCTTTACAGTATCTCTGACTAATTTGCAGCAGTCCTCAGCGATCTCTTTGGTCGCAGATTTGCCTGTGCCGATCGCCCAGATCGGTTCATAAGCGATGACCATTCTGGCAACTTCATCCGCATCAAGTCCTGCCAAAGAACCGGCCAGCTGCGTCTTGATGACATCGGCAGTCTTGCCGGCATCATATTCTGCTTCCGTCTCGCCGATGCACAGGATCGGGATGATGTTATCCGCAAACAGTCTCTTTGCTTTCAAAGCGCAGGCTTCATTTGTTTCGTTGTAATATGTCCTTCTCTCGGAATGGCCGATGATGCAGTATGTGATACCGACTTCTTTGAGCATCGGAACAGATACTTCACCGGTGTAAGCGCCGGAATCCTTTTCGTTGCAGTTTTCAGCAGCGATGATCAGGTTCTTGGCATTTCTTACACAGACATCCAGATCGACATACGGCGCACCGACACCATAGTCGGCAGCCTCTTCACCAGTCAGAACTTCTTCGATACCCTTCATGAACTCAAGAGCTTCGGAAGGAGTCTTGTTCATTTTCCAGTTACCAACGATGATAGGTTTTCTCATGATATCTCCTCTTATTTTTCGTTAATGATATCGACACCCGGTAAACCGTTGCCCTCTAAGAATTCAAGAGAAGCACCGCCGCCTGTAGAAACATGGCTGACTTTGTCGGCATAACCGAGCTGTTTGATGGCTGCTGCGGAATCGCCGCCGCCGATGATCGTCGTACCTTCGCACTCAGCAAGAGCCTTAGCGACTTCATTGGTACCGACAGCCAGAGTCGGGTTCTCGAAGACACCCATCGGGCCGTTCCAGACGACAGTCTTGGCAGCCTTGACTTTTTCAGCGAATAACTTGGCAGTTTCCGGACCGATATCCAGACCCTGTTTTGCAGCAGGGATCGCATCGGAAGAAACGACTTCCGTCTCGATCGGACCGTCGATCGGATCAGGGAAATGGTCTGCTACGACAGTGTCGACCGGTAAGAGAAGTTCCTTGCCCAGTTCTTTTGCCTTTTCAAGCATCTGCTTGCAGTAGTCGAGCTTTTCATCATCGACTAAGGAAGAACCGATCTCTTTGCCCTGTGCCTTTAAGAATGTATAAGCCATACCGCCGCCGATGATCAGTGTGTCACACTTTTCAAGCAGGTTGTTGATGACTTTCAGTTTATCAGCGACCTTCGCACCGCCTAAGATACCGACGAAAGGTCTGACAGGGTTTTCAACTGCATCGCCCAAGAACTTGAGTTCCTTTTCAACAAGGAAACCGGCTGCACTTGGTAAATGGGTCGGGATACCGACAGTGGAAGCATGCGCTCTGTGTACGGAACCAAAAGCATCTTCGACGAACAGATCGCCTAAAGAAGCCCAGTACTTACCAAGTTCAGGATCGTTCTTCGACTCACCCTTTTCATATCTGGTATTCTGCATCAGAACGACTTCACCTTCGTTCATGCCGTTGATCGCATTTTCCAGTTCTTCACCTTTTGTTGCATTGACGAAGATGACCTTGTTGTCAGGAAGGTGCTCCTGCAGTCTCTTGGCGACGATCGCCATGTCATTCTTCTTCTTAGCTGCTTCGATCTCTTCTTCCGACTTCTTGTAGTCGACCTTTCCTAAGTGGGAAAGCAAGATGACCTTGGCATTGTTTTCAAGTAAGTACTTGATCGTAGGTAATGCAGCAACGATACGGTTGTCGTCTGTGATGACATCACCTTTGTGCGGGACATTGAAGTCAACTCTGACGATGACTTTCTTGCCTGCTACCTGTAAATCTGTAACCAGCTTTTTAGCCATAACAAAACTCCTCCTAAAATACAAACCTATTATACCATTACGCGGCTTAAAAAAAGTAGGACATTATAGCCTACTGTTCATCATTTCGGACATTTTCATCCGTCTTTTTCTTTTTGCTTTTTTCTTCGATGCCGTACTGCTCGCATTTGCGTGCATATTCCTTTTCAGCGGCATTGAGTTCACTTAAAATTTCTTCAAGACTTCTCATTTGACACCTCACAACATTTCCAATTCTAACACAATTCATTAAAATAAAAGTATGTATTTGAAAAGCGAAGCGACAAACACCATCATCATCGAACGTTCCCGTTTCATCACCTATATGAAACGCGTGAAAAGCGAAGAAGAATACAGGAACTATCTTGCCGAGATCCGAAAGAAGCATCACGATGCGACCCATGTCTGCTCAGCGATGATCTGCAAGAACATCCGCCGTTCTTCCGATGACGGTGAACCTTCCGGAACGGCCGGTGCACCGATACTAGGCGTTCTGGATAAAAAAGGCCTCGATGAGGCCTGTGCTCTGGTCGTGCGCTATTTCGGCGGGATCAAGCTTGGCGCCGGCGGACTGATACGTGCCTATTCCTCCAGTGTCAGCGAATGCGTGAAAAATGCGGTCCTCATCGAAGAAGTCAGTCTTCCGAAATATGAACTGAAGATCTCCTATGAGACCGCCAATAAGATCGACCATTATTTAAGAAACAATACGATACTCTTAGATACCGCATACGATACGGACGTCACTTACTTTTTTGTCCTGGACGATGAAGGAAAGATCGAAAAGATCAAAGAATTCACCAAAGGCATCGCCCCGTCAAAGATCGGTGAAGAAATCATCGAGAAAGAGGTAGAATAAAGATATGGAAACTGTAAACCGATATATCTTATATCTTTATATCCCGCTTGGCATCGCGATACTTTGCTGCATCATTGCCTTGCTTCAAAGAGTCGCAAAAACTCTGAAGGAAGCAAACCATACCGCAGAGCTTGCCAGACCGATCAGCGAACATCTCAACCATATCAACGAGACCACGAAAAAGATCGCGGCAACGAAAGATTCCTGGAGCTTCTTCATCGCCTTATTTGCGATATTCGCCATACTCAAGGAGACCGGCAAATACTACAAGAGTGAAAGATCACTTCCAAAATCCTTTTCCAAAGCCGTGCTTCGCCACACCTCACAGATCAAAGGCCTTCGTTTCTGAAGGCTTTTCTTTTGCATGAAAAAAGCCGTTATTCACGGCTCTTGTCATGATTATTTGGTTCCGTAGATCCTGTCTCCGGCATCACCGAGACCCGGCACGATGTAGCCGATCTCATTGAGGTGATCGTCGAGTGCGGCAAGATACAGATCGACATCCGGATGTGCCTCTTCAAAGGCTTTGACACCTTCCGGAGCACCGACCAGACAGACCATTTTGATGTTTTTGGCACCTCTTTCCTTGATCTTGTTGACTGCCGCGATGGCACTGCCGCCTGTCGCCAGCATCGGATCCAGGACAAGAACGATACCCTCCGGAAGTTCTTTCGGGAACTTCGCAAAATATTCGACCGGTTCCAATGTCTCTTCATCTCTGTACAGACCCATAAAACCGACCTTTGCCGTCGGTATGAGATCCATGATGCCGTTGACCAGGCCCATGCCGGCTCTTAAGATCGGTACCAGGATGATCTCTCCTTTGAGCATCTTCGTATCGCATGGTCCCATCGGTGTCGTGATATGGACATCTTCCATCGGAAGATCGCGGCAGACTTCATATGCCATCAGGGATGCGATCTCATCGAGATTCTCTCTGAAATCCTTATGACCTGTCGTTTCCATGCGCATCAAAGCGAGTTTATGAGTGATTAGCGGATGATTTAATACTGTTACCATATAAGCCTCCTGCTGTTTTTTTTATTATATACGCATATCAAAGAAGAATGCTCAAAAAAATAGGGTCATCCCCTATTTTTCATCGTATGTGAAAGCATTGACGGTATTCAGGATATCCACAAGATCGGCCATATCGCTGATGCAGCGATTGGCTTCCTTTGAAAGCTGTTCCGATCTTTCCGGATCATTCAGGAAAGCGACGGTAAAAGCGCCGTAATTCTTTCCGCACCTGACATCCATGAGCGAATCACCGACCATGACGGCTTCTCTGTACCAGCCGTTTCTGTTTACCAGTTTGAATATCGCTTCCGGATCCGGTTTGAGTTTCTCGACATCTTTGAGACCGCAGATGTCATCGACATACTGACCAAGATCGAAATCTTTCAAAAGCGATTCGATGCCTTCGTGGGATCTCGTCGAGATGATGGCGATCTTATAGCCCTCTTCATGTAACTTCTTTAAGGTCTCCGCCGCATTCAGTGTCGGATGATTGGCAGTCCTGGCCACCTCGATCTGTCTGTCGTGGTAGACCTTGTAAAGCGTATCGTAATCGATGCCCGGGAAGTACTTCGGGAAGATGTCACGAAGCGGCGGACCGATGACTTCCTGCTTCACGGCATCCGTGAACAGCGATTCATCGGAATACTTTTTAAACAACGCGCGATACGCTTCATAGATCGATTCCCTGGTATCCAGGATCGTACCGTCAAAGTCGAAGAACAATGACGGCTTTTCTTTCCTTATGAAACGCTCAAATACGCCAAGATAACCCAAGATCCCGATCACCAGGAACAGGATCGAAGTCAGCTGTGCCATACGGAAATTACCGAAATACAGCGAATCGGTCCTTCTTCCTTCAATGAAGAAGCGGATCACGCCATACCACATCAGATAGGCATAGGCCAGGTCTCCTCTTTTATTGCGGTGCTTGCGAAGCACGAACCAGATCAAAGCCCAGCCAAGCAGGCAAAGCATCGATTCATAAAAGAACAGCGGTTCATAATAGTGGCCGTTGATATACATGCCTTCCTTTAAGAAAGAAAGGATGCCGTCAAAATAAGAAGCGTTGACCTCTGCCCCGTGGCATTCCTTGTTGGCGAAGTTGCCCCAGCGTCCGAGCGCCTGTGCCAGCATGACATTAGGCAGGATGATGTCGAGCAGTTTCATGAAAGAATAGTGATTCTTTTTTATATAGAAATAAGCGAACAAAGCACCGGCAACGATGCCGCCCTGTATCGCCAGTCCCCCATCCCAGATGCGGATGATCTGCACCGGATCGGAGAAATAGAACGAGAAATTATAGAATACGCAATACCATAATCTGGCACCCAGTATGCCTACCCAAAGCGTATAGATGAAGAAAGAATCAAAGAAATCCGGATCGATGTATCTGGCGCTTCTGATATGTTTTCTGGCGATGAGATACGCTAACAGTGCGCCGGTCATGATACATACGGCATACCAGCGGATATCGAAATGCAAGCCGAAGAGATTGAAGGCAACGAAAGTCGCTCCGTCAGGAAAAAATGTCATAGTTTCTCTCCTCCTTTTCTCTCCAGTTCTTCACGGTAACGGTTCTTGAAATCCTCATTGGAATTGAAACCGAGCTTTGTCAGCAGATAGCTTGAAACGGCTGCCTCGATGATAACGGAAAGCTGTTTGCCTTCGGTGATCGGGATCACCAGCATCGGCACTTCCAGACCAAGGACGTTGAACGTCTCATTGATCGGATTGAGCCGGTCGGATTCCATGGACTCATCGTATTTGACCAGCTTGATCACAAAGTCCAGCTGACAGCGGTTGAGGTAGGCATTGGCACCGAAAGTCCTGGTGACATCGACGATGCCCACACCGCGGATCTCCAGCATCCTCTTGAGGAGCTTCGGAGCGGTGCAGATGATGTTCTTATGGACTCTGGTGACATCGACGCGGTCGTCCGCCACCAGCATGTGTCCTCTGTCGATGAGGTCCAGGGCAAGTTCGGATTTACCGATACCGGATTTACCGGTGATCATGATGCCCTTGCCGTAGATGTTCATCATGACACCGTAGATCGAATCGGACGGTGCCAGTTTCTCGGAAAGGAAAGAGACCAGATCGACGATCAGCTGATAAGTCGGGCCTTCATAACGAAGTACCGGGAAGTTCTTGTCCCTTGCCAGGTCGAACAGCGAATCCATCTGCTTGAATTCTCCCGAACAGATGATGCACGGCGTAAAGGAATCGGTGACGATCTCGAAACGGGAACGCTGCGTATCGTAGTCGAATTTCGACATGTACAGGAATTCTTTCGAACCCAGGATGACGACACGCTTGAGATCATTGGATTCCAGATAGCCGGACAGTTCCAGGCCCGGACGGTTGATATCGGGAGCGATGGCCCAGCGGTTCAGCGATTCTTCGTTGCCGGTGATCTGCTGCAGATCGAGCTGTTCCTTGATCTGCCAGACATAAACGCGTTTATTGAGTTCTTCATTTGCCATGACTTGCACCTAACACTTTCTTTAAATATTCTCCGGTATAGGATCCTTCCACTTGCGCAACTTCTTCCGGCGTACCTTCCGCTACGATCTGTCCGCCTTTATCACCGCCATCCGGTCCCAGATCGATGATGTGATCGGCACACTTGATGACATCGAGGTTATGTTCGATGACGACCACCGAATCTCCTCCGTCTACGATGCGGTCGATGATGCGGATGAGCTTGAGCACGTCATCCATATGCAGGCCCGTCGTCGGCTCATCCAGAACGAACATCGTCTTGCCGGTCGGCTTTTTCTGCAGTTCGGAAGCCAGCTTGACACGCTGTGCCTCACCGCCGGAAAGCGTCGTCGCTGCCTGACCCAGTTCGATATAGCCTAGGCCGACATCGTATAAGACCTGTAATTTATCTTTGATCCTCTTGTGATTCTTGAAGAATTCCAAAGCTTCCTTGACCGACATCTTCAAAACGTCGTAGATGTTCTTGCCTTTATAGCGGACTTCCAGGGTCTCGGCATTGTAACGCCTGCCATGACACTCCTCGCATTCCACATAGACATCCGGTATGAACAGCATCGAGATCCTCTTGACGCCGTCACCATAACAGGCTTCGCATCTTCCGCCCGGCACATTGAAGGAGTAACGCGACTTGGTGTATCCCCTTTCCTTGGAATCCGGGGTCATCGCATACAGATCACGGATGTCATCAAAGACACCGGTATAGGTCGCCGGATTGGAACGCGGCGTACGGCCGATCGGATCCTGGGTGATGTAGACGATCTTGTCGATGTTCTTGAGACCATCGATCTTCTTCGCCTTGCCCGGACGCACTTTTACCCTGTCGAGGGATTTCATGATCGCCTTGGTCATCGTCTCGATGATCAAAGACGACTTGCCCGAACCGGAAACACCGGTCACGACAGTGAATTTGCCTAAAGGAATGGTCACATCGATGTTTTTTAAGTTGTTTTCCTGCGCACCGATGATCTTGATATTCTTACCGTTGCCCTTCCTGCGTTTTTCAGGGATCGGGATCTGTTTGCGGAAAGAAAGATACTGTCCGGTGATCGAATTCTCATCGACCAGGATCTCCTGAGGCGTGCCGGCAAAGACCACCTGTCCGCCATCCTTGCCCGCTCCCGGACCGATATCGACGATATAGTCGGATTCCAGCATCGTCTCCCCGTCATGTTCGACGACGATGACGGTATTATCGAGATCGCGCATCTTCTTCAAAGTTGCGATCAGTTTGGCATTGTCCTTCTGATGCAGACCGATCGAAGGCTCATCCAGGACATATAAGACGCCTGTCAGAGCTGAACCGATCTGGGTCGCCAGACGGATACGCTGCGCCTCACCGCCCGACAAAGATCCGGCAACGCGGTCCAAAGTCAGATAGTCGAGTCCGACATCGGTCAGAAAACGAAGTCTGGACTTGAGCTCATTGAGCAAGGTCACAGCGATCTGTGCACGCATCGGATCGAATTGGAGCTTTTCAACGAATTCAAAAGCCTGTACGATCGACATGCGGGTGAATTCATAGATATTGAGGCCGCCCACCTTGACAGCCAGTACTTTTTCATTGAGCCTGGCGCCGTGACATTTCTGGCATTCCGATTCGACCATGAAAGAACCGTAGTATTCCTTGCCGAATTTCGACTGTGTTTCTTCGAATCTTCTTTCGATCAGGTTCTTGACGCCTTCGATGTAGCCGAATTTGTTGTAGGTCGTGCCGCCCGTCGAAGTGACGGTATAACGTATCTCTTCCGTGGAACCGTAAAGGATGATGTCCATCTCTTTTTTGGTCATCTTGTTCAGCGGTTTGGTCTCGGAAATGCCGTAATGTTTCAACAGCGTCGCGAAATTCTGCCACTCGAGATTATTGGAACCGTAGATGTTCTTATAGTAGCGGATACCGCCTTCGGCGATGGACTTGGACATATCCGGCATCAGATAATCGAGGTCGACCGACATCGTCACGCCAAGACCTTTACATTCATCACACGCACCTAACGGCGAGTTGAACGAAAACAGTCTCGGCTCCAGAGTCGGAACGGAAAAACCGCAGATCGGGCAGGCCTGATGGGAAGAGAACAGATCCTTTCTGTCTCCATGTTTGACCATTGCCGTGCCATCCGCCAGGCGAAGGGCGATCTCGAGAGAATCGGAAAGCCTTGTCTCGATGCCTTCCCTTTTGATCAGGCGGTCGATGACCACTTCGATATTGTGACGCTTGTTCTTATCGAGCTCAGGTACCTCTTCGATATCGTAGAGTTCATCGTCGATATATAAACGAAGGAAGCCGTCTTTCTTCAGCTTCTCGAAATAATCCTTGAACGTGCCCTTGCGGTTGGTGACCACATTGGCCAGGATCTCCAGACGCTGCCCCTCTTCATACGACATGATGGTACGGATCATCGAAGTGATGGTCATCGCTTCGATCGGCTCATTGTGATTCGGACAATAGGCGATACCGCATCTGGCGTATAAAAGACGCAGATAGTCATAGATCTCGGTGATCGTGGCGACCGTGGAACGCGGGTTGTTGGATGTCGTCTTCTGATCGATGGCGATCGCAGGCGAAAGTCCTTCGATGACATCGACATCCGGTTTGTCTACTCCGCCCAAAAACTGTCTGGCGTAGCTCGACAGTGATTCGACGTAGCGTCTTTGACCTTCGGCGTAGATGGTATCGAACGCCAGAGAAGTCTTTCCCGAACCGGAAAGACCGGTCATGACGATCAGTTTGTTTCGCGGCAGATCCAGAGAGATGTTCTTCAGATTGTTGACTCTGGCACCGCGTATGACGATTTTATCATTCATCTTCTTTTCTCTTTATTCTTCTTTTGATCCTGTTGAGTATATGATTCATCCGTTTGGCGGCTTTGTTTCCTTTAAAGCCTTTGACACGGGTGAGGATATAGCTTCTGGCAAAGTCCAGGGAATCGGACGCTTTTTCGATACGCTTATCGATGAGCTTTTTTCCGGATTCCTGCATATGGTCGACTGCCGTATAGAAAGTATCGCCGATGCCTTTATACGATTCCATGTGATTATCAACGAAATTATCCATGCGTTCGTTGATCCTCTCATCGATCCTTTCCACCCGATGGATGAAATCGGAAAGCGTCGAGACCGTCAGCATCGTATCGGCCGCAAATATTGCCGCAAACAGCATGCCCAGAAAGGCAGCGAGTTCTTTCGGTATCCTTTCAAGCAGCGGAATGAGAAACGGATTGATCACATAGATGATCAGTAAGCCCGCCACACCGAAACCTAAAGACGCCGGCAGGCAGATCCTTCCGTTGATATTGAGCGGCGCTTTGGAATAGTCCCACCAATAGGCATGGAAGGCCTTTTCCAGGCCATAGTGTACCACATATTCAAGAACAGCGGAGGCGATCACGCTCACCAGGAAGACCATCATCGGCGTATGATCTTTCAGACTGTAGTGAAATAACAATGTTCCGGCAAGTGCACCGGCACCATAGATCGGGATCACCGGGCCAAACAGGAAGCCCCTGTTGTCCCACTCCCCTGTCCATATCAGCATGGCCAGACATTCATAGAGATAGCCGACAAAGGAAAGGATGGAAAAATAGATCATGTAAAGACTCACCATCGTAAAACCGTCTCCTTCAAAGCGCAGATCTTGTCTGCCATGCATACGATGAAGGCTTCCTTGCTGGAAGGAAAGCTTCGAAAAGTCAAAGGCCACATATGCGACCGGATGACTTTCTGTACCTTTTCATCGACCGCAAAATCCCGTACCGCATTCTCCCTTGCTTTTTCGGGATGGGTAAAGCCGTGCATCTTGAACACATTTACAAAAAGCCTGGCATCATGCCAGTCATACAGATAATAATCGTGAAGAAGAGCACCTGTCAGAAGCACATCGAGGTCGCAGCCCGTCTTGAAGATCTTATCGAGTTTATACGAGGTCGCCGCAACGTCAAGACAATGCGAAAAGACCGAGATCTTGCCATGGGCCAGGTAGTCTTCCATCTGCCTGACTCTGTCATCTTCAATGAATCCGGCCAGGCGGGAATGCAGTTCCATCGATTCTTCTTTGCTCAGTTTCACCTCTTAATTATACAATGCTATAATATCTTTATGCGTGAAAATATAGTGGAACTAAGCTGCGGCGAGAAGCAGATCTATCTGGTCAAAACGGCCCATGTATCCAAGTCTTCCGTGGAAGATGTCGATGCCTGTGTCAATGAGATCGACCCCGATTCCATCTGCATCGAGCTGGATGAACAAAGATATCAGAAACTGAAAGATCCTGAAGCATGGCGGGAGACCGACATCGTCAAGATCATCAAAGATAAACAGGTCGGATTCCTGATGGTCAACCTGATCCTGTCCTCCTTCCAGAAAAGGATGGCCAGCTCTTTGGGTTCGACTTCCGGCGCCGAAATGATCGAAGGCATCAGACTGGCAGAAGAAAAACACAAAAACCTCGTCCTGGCTGACCGTCCGATCAAAACGACCTTCTCCCGTATCTGGGCGAAGCTGCAAGGCAAGGAAAAAGTGAAGCTGCTTACCGCCATCATCGGTTCGATCTTCGAAGACGAAGAGATCTCGGAAGAAGATCTCGCCAAGCTCAAGGAAGCCGACGCTCTGGAAGCTGCTTTATTGGACATTTCCAAAGAGTTCCCGACCGTCAAGGAAGTCCTGGTCGACGAAAGAGACAAATATCTGGCACAGAAGATCAAAACGGCTCCCGGCAAGAAGGTCGTCGCCATCATCGGTGCCGCCCATGCGGCAGGCATCGCAAGGCACATCGAAGAAGATACCGACCTGAAGACTCTGGAAGTCGTAGAGAAGAAAAAAGGATTCGCATCCTATATCAAATATCTGATCCCGGCGATCCTTGTTCTGATGATCGCCATCACCATCTTCAACAACAGAGATCTCGGACTTTCCCAGATCCGCTCCTGGATCCTGTGGAACGGCTCTCTCAGTGCATTAGGCGTCTTACTGGCGCTGGGCCATCCGCTTTCGATCCTGACGGCATTTGTCATGTCACCGATCACTTCCCTCAATCCGCTTCTGGCAGCCGGCTGGTTTGCAGGACTGGTCGAGGCGTATCTGCGCAAACCGAAAGTCAAAGACTTCGAAGATCTCAGCGAAGATACCGCTTCTTTCAAAGGTTTCTGGAAGAACCGGGTAACAAGGACCCTGATGGTCGTCATCTTCGCCAATCTGTTCTCTTCGATCGGCACGCTGATCTCCGGCATCGATGTCGTTGCCAAATTCATCGAATCACTTTAAAGGATGAGCCTTCGCTCATCCTTTCAAATGCTCAAAAATATAGTTTTTATAAAGATCGGCCTTCAATTTCATGCAGATCTTTGCTTTGGGACCCTTATTCCGTTTATGTTCATAATCAATATCGACATAGCCGTATCGCTCTCCCGGTGTGAGGTCGACATCAAGGAAGTACTCCTCGCAATGATCGATGCCTTCTTCACAAAGTGCGGCAAACATTGCTGCCGGGTCCGCCATATCCAGGATGTCTTCATGGAAACGTTCCTGGTTGAGTTTCAGCAGACAGACATTGATGTCGATGCAATACTTTCCCAAAGGCGACAGGTCCCTGATCTTATCGATATCCTCTTTGACCAGGACCGAATCGCCAAGCGAAGCGTCCCAAGCCACGAACAGAAGATCTTCAAACCCGAAATCGATCACCGTCTTAAAGGCTTCGGCATCCGCCCAGACATTGAACTCCGCAAGATCGGTCACATTGCCGCCGGCCTTGCCGGTCACAGCCATCGAGACGATCTTTCTTGCCCGACGCATGGTTTCCGGGTCCTTTTGTATCGCTTTTGCGATGTTGGTCAAGGGTCCAAGTGTGATCAGATCGATGCTTTTTTCTTTATTTTCCTTCAACGTCTTCAGCATCATCTCGATGCCGTCTTCCTTTTCAGGCTCCAGAGAATAATCGACCAGTCCCAAATCCCCCATACCGTCCTGGCCATGGGTGTCTTCCGCACCGATAAAATCGCGCTTCAGCATCTCCTCGCTTCCGATATAGACCTTCGGATAATAGGTATTAGCCATCTTGAGAGTCGTCAGAAGATTGTATGCTGCCTGCTTTGCCCTGACATTTCCGGCGACTGTCGAAAACATCAGGATCTCATACCTTTCATCCTTCAGAGCCAGAGCGATCGCCATCGCATCATCGCTGCCGCAGTCGGTATCGATGATCAGTTTCTGTTTTTCCATACCAGCCATTATATATGAAAAATGGACTTATTCAAATTGTTTTAAGAAAGCTTTTACCGAACGGGTCTTCTCTTTGGAGAAATCGGAATTGTATTTCCGATTGCAGAACACCTTCATCCACTCTTCATAGGACTGCACGCTTCCCTTATAGAAAAGATCCTTGCGATATTCCTTATCCATGTCCGGATACTTATTTTCACTCACGATCCTTTCAAGCGGAGCACGTCTGACTTTCGTCCTGTCCCGCTGAGACTTCGTAGGATAGCCAAACACCAGCATCGCGCAAGGAAAGACATAATCGGGAAGTTTCAGAAGTTCTCTTTGCATCTCGTAGTTTTCCATGATGTCGCCGATATAACAGCTGCCGATGCCTAAAGACTGTGCCGCGATGACCGCATTCTGCGCTGCGATATTGGTATCGCTCATCGCCAGAAACAGATCGCCAATACCCCGATCTCGCGGATCGCAGTCACAGTCCTCAAATCCCTCATGCCACTTTCTGATATCGGCACAGAAGACAAGGACCATTTTTGCCTTGGCGATGAACTCCTGATCATCGCAGGTCTTCACCAGTGCATCCTTGATATCCTGATCCGTGACATCGATGATCGTATATAACTGCTGGTTGCCTGCGGTCGGTGCCGCACAAGCCGCTTCTAAGATCATCCTCTTTTCTTTTTCTAAGATCTCTTTATCTTCGTAGTCTCTTACTGATTTTCGATCCATGATCGTCTGAATGACTTCATTCATGATGTATCCCCTTTTTCCATTCCGTATTGAAGAAACGATAGCCGGTGTTTTCGAAACCGTTGTTTTCATAGAAGCGATGCGCATCTTTCCTGAATGTCGAAGACAAGACTTCGATGATCCCTATTTCATGTTCCATACAATAGTCCTTCGCCTTTTCCAGAAGCATTCTTCCATAGCCCTTGTTTCGGTAAGCTTCTTCGATGATGAGTTCCTGTATCTCGCCGATATAAGAGGCTCTGGCAAACTGCGGCGTTACCGCCATATGCAGATAGCCGATGACCCTTTCTTCTTCCGCGATCAGTATCAGATCTTTCTCAAGAGCCGAAAGATAGAGCTTTGAAAAATCACCATAATTCAGGATCGTATCTTCCAGTAAATTGGTCAGGCGGTAGACTTCATCGAGATCTTCCTTCCTTGCGCATCGTATCATTGTTTTCTCCCTGATTATTTATGAATTAATTATAGATTATTCGTTGACTATTTTTGAAACGATGTGATAAGATAATTAAGCATCAAATTAGGGAGGCTTAGCTCAGTTGGGAGAGCACCTGCCTTACAAGCAGGGGGTCACAGGTTCGAGCCCTGTAGCCTCCACCATTCTTTAAAACCTGCCAACTTAGCGCAATAGGTAGAGCAACTGATTTGTAATCAGTAGGTTACGGGTTCGATTCCTGTAGTTGGCACCAGCGTATTAAGAAAACGCCTTATTTAAGGCGTTTTTTGTTTGTCTGAGACAATTAGCCTCCAAAATATGCCTCCATTTTTCTATCAAAAAAAGTGGAGAATAGGGGATTTTCATTCAAAATATAAAAAAGCATTATTTGAATATAAATATGTTTAGCCACAATCACATTACGTAAACTAATAAATCATTCGTTTCATAATATAGAAGAGTCTTTTACCCGCATGATATAATCAGCGATATAAAAGGATAAGAAGAAATGAAAATAAGAGCATTTGATCTCGATGATGATTTTGATGGGATCAAGACGTGGATCACAGATGAAAGAACACATATGATGTGGTGCGCAAATCTGATTCCGTATCCTCTCGAAAAAGAAAAACTTAGGAGTTTTCTATCAGAAATAGCAGGGAGATTCGGAGACAGTCCTTTCGTTGCGGTAAATGATGAAGGACGTGTTGTTGGATTCTATTGCTACTCACTTAACCACGAGACTCATGAAGGGATGCTTAAGTTTGTCATAGTGGATGCATCTGTTCGAGGTAAAGGAATCGGAAAAGAAATGACCAAGCTGGCTGTTCGCAACGCCTTTACTGATTCGGAGGTTTTGGCTGTACAGCTTAATGTGTTTCCTGAAAATGCAAGAGCCAAGAGATGCTATGAGGGTGCCGGATTTACCGAAAGGCAAAATACTCCTAATGCATTCAAATATAAAGACGAGTCTTGGGGCAGATGTAATATGATTATAAAACGTCAAATCCTGAATTAAACATACCAGGTCTGCCAGTTGATAATGGCCTTAGCACTTGATGATCATCGATACGAACAACAATCCACTGTTCTGTTTATGAATAAAATATACCGCAGGATCCATATCCTGTAGTTGGCACCATCTTGAAAATGACTCTCGAAAGAGAGTTTTTTTATGACTTCTTAATCTTTCAGCTCCTTATTTCTTAATCCCCTTCTTCCTACAATAAAGACATGGAAACCAGAAATAAGATCATGAAATTCAAAGACATCTATATAAACAAGACCTTCCTGCTTTGTTTTATCATCGCCTGGATGATCACCAACGGATGGGCATATCTGGGGGCCTTTCTTGGGGCTGTGCTTCATATCCGCCTGTTGGCCTTCCTTTCTTCGCTTTATCTTTCTTTTCTTTGGCTTCCCTTCACGCCGGAAAAGATACTCACTCTTTTTCTTGCCTATCAGATCCGCAAATACATTTTCCATATCTGACATATGCATAAAAAGGCTTTTCTTTCTTCCTTGTTATATAATCAAGGATATGAACACCAGAAGACTGACAAGCCTGGCGATGCTGATCGCCGTATATTGTGTGTTATCCATTCTGACGCCCGTAAAGATCGCAAACTTCAAATTCACCTTTGAAGCATTCCCGATCCTGGTCGCCGGCCTTTTTGGCGGACCGATCGACGGACTGATCGTCGGCGGTGTCGGCTCTTTCATCTACCAGCTGTTCTTTTCAGGATACGGCATCACGGCTACCACACCTTTATGGATCCTTCCTCATGCCTTGAGCGGACTGCTGGTGGGAGCCTATGCAAGATCGAAAAACTATGAAACGGACCGCAGACAGATCATCTTCATCTCCATCGCATCGGCACTTCTGGTCACATCGCTGAACCTTCTGGCCTTATATGCCGATTCGAAACTTTACGGTTATTATTCCTTCGCCTTGGTATTCGGCAACCTGTTATTGAAGATCGCAGCCGGCATCATCCTGGCGCTCATCTATGCCTCGATCTTACCGAAACTGATCTCCTATCTGAAGAAACTTCGTTCACAAAGCTAAGAGGGTCTCCCCTCTTTTTTAATATCTTCCGAATACCTTATAATGAGTAAGGAAGATAGGAGGTTTTATCATGTTAACTGATATTCAGATCGCTCAGGCATGTAAGAAAGAAATGATCTTCGATATCGCCGACAAGATCGATATCCCTCACGAGGATCTGGAACTCTATGGAAATTACAAGGCGAAAGTCGATTATCGCCTTTTGAAAAAACTCAAAGACAAAAAAGACGGCAAGCTGATCTTAGTCACTGCCATCAATCCGACACCGGCCGGTGAAGGAAAAACGACGACCACCGTCGGACTGGCGGACGGTCTTCGCAAGATCGGCAAGAGATCGGTCGTTGCCTTAAGAGAACCGTCTTTAGGACCGGTCTTCGGTGTCAAGGGCGGTGCAGCCGGCGGCGGCTATGCGCAAGTCGTGCCGATGGAAGACATCAACTTGCATTTCACCGGTGACTTCCATGCCATCGGTGCCGCAAACAACCTGCTGGCAGCGATGCTCGACAACCACATCCAGCAGGGAAATGCCCTTCGCATCGACCCGCGCAGGATCACCTGGAAAAGAGCTGTCGACATGAACGACAGACAGTTAAGAAACATTATCGACGGTCTTGGCGGACGAACCAATGGCACGCCGAGAGAAGATGGTTTTGATATCACGGTCGCTTCGGAAGTCATGGCTGTCTTATGCCTGGCATCCGACATCACCGATCTCAAGGAACGTCTTTCAAGGATCGTCGTTGCCTACACCTATGACAACGAACCGGTCACTGCCGGTCAGCTGAAGGCCCAAGGTGCGATGACTGCCTTATTGAAAGATGCCTTGAAACCGAACCTCGTACAGACTTTGGAAGGCACACCGGCCTTCGTCCATGGCGGACCGTTCGCCAATATCGCCCATGGCTGCAACTCGATCACAGCCACAAAACTCGCGCTCAAGCTTGGTGACTATGCCGTTACGGAAGCGGGATTCGGCGCTGATCTGGGAGCGGAGAAGTTCCTGGACATCAAATGCCGTATGGCCGGATTCAAGCCGGATGCCGTCGTCATCGTCGCGACTGTTAGAGCATTGAAACATCACGGCGGGGCAAAGAAAGATGAGCTGGCCAGTGAAGACCTGGAAGCACTGGAAAGAGGTCTGCCGAACCTTCTTCAGCATGTCGACAACATCACCAATGTCTACAAGCTTCCTTGCGTCGTTGCCATAAATGCCTTCCCTACCGACACCAAAGCCGAACTCGATCTCATTGAAAACCGCTGCCGGCAGCTTGGCGTCAATGTTGCCCTTTCCGAGGTCTGGGCAAAGGGAGGCCAAGGCGGTATCGCTCTGGCGGAAGAAGTCGTAAAACTTTGCGAAACGAAGAACGATTTCACTTTCGCGTATGAGACAGACTTAACGATCAAAGAAAAACTCGATGCGATCGCAAAGAAGATCTACCACGCGCAAGGTGTCGATCTGATCGGCAATGCGCCGAAACAGCTGAAACAATTGGAAAAACTGGGATTCGGCGATCTTCCTATCTGCATGGCCAAGACCCAGTATTCCTTCTCTGATGATCCTGACAAGCTCGGTGCGCCGAAAGACTTCCGCATCAGCGTCAGGAACCTGAAAGTCTCTGCCGGTGCCGGCTTTATCGTCGCACTGACCGGGGAGATCATGACGATGCCGGGTCTTCCGAAAGTTCCGGCAGCCGAAAAGATCGATGTCGATGAAAACGGCTTGATCACGGGGTTGTTCTGATATGAAAAACAAGACATTAGAAGAATTTTCCATCCTGGCCGCATCCAAAGAGCCTGTACCGGGCGGCGGCGGCGTCATCGCCAATGTCGGCGCTCTGGCGGCATCCTTAGGTGAGATGGTCACCAATCTGACGATCGGCAAGAAGAAATATATGGAATATACCTTCGAACTTGCCGAGATCAAAAAGGAGCTCGAGATCTTAAGGATCAACCTGCTCGACTGCATCAACAAGGACGCGGAAGCTTTTGAGCCTCTCGCCAAGGCGTATTCCTTACCGAAAGATACTCCGGGCTACGATCAGCTGATGGAAGACTGCTTAAGAAAAGCAGCCGATTCCCCTTACCTGATCTTAAAATATGCGATGCGCATCATCGAGATCGATGAACGTCTTTCACAGATCGGCTCCAAGATCTCCGTTTCCGATGCTGCGACATCGGTCATGCTGGCACACGGTGTCTTATATGGTGCCTATGTCAACATCTTGGTCAACACCAGGCTCATGAAAGACCGCGAGTATGCGGACAATTATACAAGCGAAGCGATCAGGATGGTCGATGAGTATTCGATCAAAGCGCTGAACATCTTTGACGATATCTGCAAGAGGCTGACCGATAATGACTGAGATACTGAAAGGAAAACCGGTCGCAGATGCCATCGATCAAAGAAGCATCGAAACGATACAAAGTGGTCATCTCTCTCCTGTTCTGGCCTTATTCAGAGTCGGCGAAAAGAAAGATGATCTCTCCTATGAAAGAGGCATCGAAAAAAAAGCGGATAAATTAGGCATTCGGGTCATCAAGCATGTCCTGAGCGAAGATGTCAGCGAAGATGAGATCTGTGAAAAGCTGAAACAGGCCGATCAGGATAAAGAGGTCGACGGTATCATGATCTTCAGACCTCTGGCAAAACGTTTCAACGACGAACGCATCAGAAACTGCATCTCGCCTGAAAAAGATATCGATGGCTGTAGCGAACTCTCGCTTGCCTCTCTGTTTACCAACAACAAAAAAGGCTTTGCCCCATGTACGCCACAATCCGTCATCGAAATACTCGATCACTATCAGATCCCGATCGAATCGAAAAACGTCGTCATTATCGGAAGATCCTTAGTCATCGGCAAGCCGGTATCGATGCTGCTGTTAAACCGCAATGCGACAGTCACGATCTGTCATCGCAAGACGAAAGATCTTGAAAAGATCGCCTCCAAGGCAGACATCCTGGTCTGTGCGGCCGGCGAAAAGAAGATGATCATAAAAGGATATACCCACCCTGACCAGGTCGTGATCGATGTAGGCATCAACTGGGATGAGGAAAATCAGAAACTGTGCGGTGACGTCTGCTATGAAGATGTGAAAGATTTCGTCAGAGCAATCACACCGGTACCGGGAGGTGTCGGTTCGACGACCACTTCGATCCTGCTGTCCCATGTTGCAGAAGCCGCAAAACGAAATTCAAAGTAAAAGCCATGTCACCATGGCTTTTCTTGTTCCAGTTTCAACAGTTTTTCTTTTCTTTCCAGGCCTCCCGCGTAGCCATGCAGGTCTCCATCCTTGCCCACGACCCTGTGGCATGGGATGAGGATACTGATGGGATTCATACCTACGGCAGAGCCGACGGCCTGAGCGGACATTTTGCTGATCCCTTTTTGTTTTGCGATCCTTTCGGCGATATCCGAATATGTGATCACTTCTCCATACGGGATCTCCTGTAAGATCTTCCACACTTCCATGCGAAACGGCGTGTCGTTATACGACAAAGGGACTTTAAAGTCAGGTTCCTTTCCCGAAAAATAGATCTTCAGCCACTTTTTTGCCTCTTCAAATACTATCAGGTCTTTTGAAACCGCATCCTTTTGAAGTCCTCTAAGTGCGTTCTTCTGATCGAAGAACCATAAGCCGGTCAGAGAGCTTCCATCGGATGCCAGGATGATCTTTCCTAAAGGCGAAACGGTTTCAGAGAGAAATCTCATTATTTCAGCTTATTGCCGCACTTCGGGCAGAAGAGTGCATCCGGATCAGAGATCTTTTCCCCGCACCTGCTGCAGAAGAACGGCTCAAAGTCTGCCGGTCTTGGCGCACCGCATTTCACACAGAAATTACCGCTGTTCCTGTTGCCGCACTTCGGACAGTACCATCCCTCGTCCAGAACAGTTCCCGAAGAGTAAACGCCATCATTCCCGCCGTTGGGATTTTCAAAGCTGCTCCGGTCGTCATAGTATTCCCTGTTCAGGATGATCTTCATGACCTGCCTGCAGATATCGACGAGTTCCATGTATTTGCCATCGCCCGGATTTTCCGGCTGATCGGAATTCAGCTTGAAATCCATATCATCAAAATATTTATGATTTACATCGATATGCATATGAAAATCATATTCATATTCGTAACGTTTCGGATCGTAGCTGACGTTCTTGCCTTCCGCATCCTTATAATAGATCTCGTCCTTGTCTTCCCGGATCGTGACCTTCATGTCTCTGACATCTTCAAAGCGGATGATATCGGGATTGGATTCTCTCCACTTGGTGCTGAGTGAAGAAACAACGAAGCACTTCTTCGGTTCATCGATATAGAATTTGTAGTAGTCGCCGATGATCTTGGTAGGATTAAAAGTTTTCAGCTGCACCGCATTCTCTTCACGGTATGCCAGCTGTTCTTTGATGGCTTCCACGCTGGTCCTCTTGCGTCCGGTGAACCAATGAGAAAGCTTGGAAGCACAGTTCTTGCACATATTGCCGTCGTCAAGTTTCCGGTTGCCCAAAAAACCGATCTCTTTGCCGCAGATATCACAGTATTTCTTATCAAATAAGCCCACAGTACACCTCCTTATCGATTATGATATGTTCACTATTTTCTAATACCATTATATCATTGTCATATCATCCTTTTGACGGTACCGCTTGTTTCTTACTCACTTTGGCAAGATTGAGGTAAAATAGACTTATGTACAGAAACTCATATGTTGAAGTCGACCTGGACAATCTGAAAGAAAATCTCCGCTATTTTTCAAGCGATCCTTCCAAGACGATGATCGGTGTCGTCAAAGCCAACGGCTACGGCATCATCGATTATATCGAAGCCAAGACGCTGAAAGAAGAAGGTGTCGATCATTTTGCGGTCTCAAGTCTTGACGAAGCGATCCATTTACGGAAACACGGGATCGACGGATCCATCCTGATCCTTGGCCAGGTGCCTGATGAGAGTATGGATCTCATCCGGGAATATGATCTTTCGATCGTCACATTGTCCGTGCCGTTCGTGGAAAGGTGCGACTTAAAAGATGTAAAAGTCCATCTCAAACTCAATACCGGCATGAACCGCATCGGCGTAAAGACTTCCGAGGCAAAAAAGTGTCTGGATCTTCTGATTGAAAAAGGAGCCCTGATCGAAGGCATCATGTCTCACTTCTCAAGTGCGGACGATGATATCGCCTATTCCAGGATGCAGTATGAAAGATTCAAGGAATGCGTCAGATCACTGGATTACGATTTCCCATTGGTCCATATGGCAGCGACCGACGGAGCACTGGCTGTTGAAGACGACTTCTGCAATGCGCACAGGATCGGCCTGGGACTTCTCGGGCTCAGCGCCTACAAGACCCCTTTGAAACCGGTCATCAGTCTGTACTCGCATGTATCGATGGTCAAGCAGCTCGAAGAAGGTGAGACCGTCTCCTATGGCAGACACTACACATCCGACGGAAACGGCTACATCCTGACCATCCCGTTAGGCTATGCGGACGGATTCTATCGGGCCAATACCGGCAAGAAGGTGTGGTGCGAAGATGAATACGGCACGATCGTCGGCAGCGTCTGCATGGACCAGCTGATGATCTTGTGTGAACATCATCATCCGGAAGGCGCGAAAGTCGAACTGTTCGGTGAACATATCGACGTCAATGAACGCGCGAAACAGCTTGGAACGATCTCCTATGAACTCTACACTTCCCTTTCGGACCGTCTGACAAGAAAATACGTCAGAAACGGCAAGATCTTCATGTCGATCGACCCGCGTTTCTGAAAACAACGAACCAAATTAGCTAAAAAGCCATAGCAATATGGCTTTTTTTTCATGAAAAAAATGATTTTCTGATGATCTGAGCTAGGAATCGGCACTTCAAAAAACGAATAACGTAATGAAGGAGTTAAAAAGATGAAAGAAAGAAAACAGACCAAACAGACAATCATCATCATCCTGTTAGTTACCTTGCTGCTGCTTACAGGCGTATCGATCTATCTGAGCATCCGGGCTTTGATCAGCAGCCGGGAATGTTGCGAGATGAAGGTATCCGACACGCAAAGCGATTATGTCAATCCTCTTGACAACAAAACGCAGGAGGACGCCTATACGGAACTGATGGGATTCGGACGTCTGGAACTGGACCTGAATTCCCCATTCATCTACCTGATCAACCCGCCGGGCAACGAAGTCTATCTGAGCTTCGACGTCCTATATGAAGGAGAGAGCTTATACAAGAGCGATCTGATCGAACCGGGAAAGATGGAAGATTTCGATATCTGCAGCGTTCTGGATGCAGGCGAACACACGCTGACCTATCTGATCTCTTCCTATGACTTGCAAGACAAGACTGTCTTATGGTCCGGGGTACAGCAGGATCAGGACATCCTCATCAGAAAATAAGGAGCTATATGAAAAAGATCATCACATTACTGTTTCTTTCCCTGCTGACGTTCTGCGTACCGGCAAACATCTTCGCCGATGAAGAAGTAAACGAGGTCTCAGGCGAACAAGCCAGTGTCACCCTGTATGCCAACATCGCATCCCAGTATTCGGTCAAACTGCCAAGGCGTGTCGATGTACGCAACGAGATCACCGACTTCAACGTCTTTGCCAAAGGCAGTATCGCTGCCGACAAAAAACTCGACGTCAAAGCGGCGCAAGGCCAGCACGTCCTCAATGACAACATCGCCGGCTCAACAAGAAGCTATCCGCTCAATGTATCAGCGACCGGAACGAGCTTTGCGGCAGATCTGCTGACTGGCGAGTACCAGGACAATCTCAAGGCCGTATTCACCATTACCCATGCGGCACTCTCCGCAGGTGATTACACCTATGAATTGCCGATCGTCATCGCACTCAACGACATCAATTCTTAATTCATGATCAGGGCCTGCATCCCTGATCCTTCCCAAAACATCAACCGGCTTGCCGGATGATATAGATGCGGATGAAGCAGATCCATCAGTAGACACGTCATCGTACGCTTCATCCGCTGTTTGACTAAAGGGGGCACATGATCATATATGGAGGTTTTGCATCAATTTTTAAAATCAATCGTTCTTTCTATCTGCTGTTTGACGGCCCCCTTTCAGGACACATACGTCATCGAGATCCCGAAAAGCGTCGACTTGAATGAAACATCGGTTTTTGAAGTGCGCATCAAAGAAAACGGTCTGAATGAAAATCAGATACTTCACATCGATATGCCGTCGGATTTTCTCTTATATGAAAGTAACGGACAGCAAAGCATCCAGGGAAGCGTCAGCAACAACTCGCTTTCCTATCGCAAAGACGAATATGATACAAAGACTGTCGGGCTTGAGATCGGAGAACTTGCGATCGGCGAATGGAGCGGGACCCTGCCGATCAGCATCTCCATCGAAAATACCATCTCTTCCAACATCCTGGAATGCGGCGAAGAACTCAACGCATTCCTGCAGCTTTATGATCCTGCAGGGATCCTTTTCACCGATGCGGTCGAAGGGACATATATCGGTGACGTTTCCAAAGCAAAAGATGAGTCTGTCAAAGCCTATCTGAATGAAGACACCATCTTTATCAGCAACGAGTCTGAAGGAAAGATCCTTTCCGACATCTCCATGAAAGATGCCTTCAGAGGACTTTCTTCACTGACATATATCGATCTGTCCGACCTTGAACTTGGCCATTGCATTACATTCTCCCACATGTTTGCGGACTCCCCCGTCTTAAGCACCATTCAGGGCATCGGGCAGATCGATACCTCTTCGGTGCAGGATCTCAGTTACATGTTTTCCGGCTGCCGTCTGCTTACTTCACTTAAGATCGGCGACTGGAACACGGGAAATGTCACGGATTTTTCGCATCTGTTTGAATACTGCGAAGGGCTCAAGACGCTCAATCTTCTGAGTTGGGATGTCAAAAACGGAGTCTGCTTTCAAAACATGTTTGCCCAATGCCTGTCGCTCACTTCGACCGGAGACCTGTCGTCCTGGGATATGAACAAGGCGGAAGACATCTCAAAGATGTTTTATTCCTGTCAGAAACTGCGGAATACCGGTGATCTTTCAAACTGGGACACAGGCACGATAAGCGATATGTCCTACCTGTTTGCCGGCTGCAGCAGGCTGACATCTGTCGGCCACATCAGCGTATGGGACGTATCGAACGTCATAAACCTTTCCGGTGTTTTTGCCAACGCATCTTCTTTGGCCAATACCGGCGATCTCAATAACTGGCAGATCTCACCGGACTGCAAAGATCTTTCCTATCTGTTTGCCGGCACGAAGAGTTTGTTAGGAAGCGATCCTGATCTTTCATCCTGGAACGTAAGCGCCGTCGAAAACATGTCACACATGTTTGAAAACTGCAAGCTCACCACTTTGAACATCGAAGGCTGGGATACGTCCTGTCTGAAAGATGCCTCCTATATGTTCGCCTACAATGAGACCACTTCCCTTTCCGAACTGACAAGCATCATCGGGATCGAAAGTCTGGATACATCCTCGCTTGAGACGATATCTTCGATCTTCTATGAAAACCAGTATCTCAATGCCGACCTCTCCGCCTGGAACACGTCTGTTTTGCAGGATATCTCTTATGCCTTTTACGGGACTTATCGTTTCGATATCGACAAATTAAAACACTGGAACGTGTCCAGTGTCTTAGATATGACGCAAGCTTTCGGCGATAATGCCGGGACCCTGATACAGAGTCCTGTTCCGGACTGGTATCAATGAGCGGCGATATATTCGTCGACTGCCGTCTGTAAGATGTTGAACGGAAGCGGTCCGTTCTTCATGAGGGCATCATGGTAGGATACATAATCGAACCTGTCCCCCATTGCCGCCTTGGTATCTTCACATAAGGTGATGAAGCTTGAACAGCCTAAACCATAGGAACAGTAGACGCCCGGCATCTCGATGAGAAGATCGCGGATGCTGGAGGCACTGCTGTTGTCAAAGGAGAAGACCTGATCGTCTTTGAAATGGTTTACGATATCCTTCGCCGACCAGCCGTAATAGTTGACGCCGATATCGATGATCGAATACACGAAGAAATAGTAGGCATCTTCAAAGAAGACCGCTGCTGCCGCATATTCATCATCGATCCCCGAGAACTGGTAGGCATAGTATTGGGCATTGACCGCCCAGCCTTCCGTATAACCGATGAAACCGATCGCGGAACGGAAATTGTGCGGTGCGCCTTTCAGATAATAGATGTGCTGGTAAAGGTGACCCGGGAAGCCTTCATGAGAAAGCGTGCCGTAGGTCTCATAGCCCGGCACCATGTTGTTCGGATTGGTGCGGATGATGTTCTGGTTGTGGTTGTCGACCGGAGACGGCCAGTAATACGCGACTACCGTGGAAGGCGCGGTATCCGGGTCGAGCTCTTCGACACTGTACTCGACATCGCCAAGATCCGGATAATAGCCGACGAGTTCCTTGCGTAAGAATTCCAGGGCATCCTTGCCGACAAGGGACATGCTTCCGCTTCCGCCGTAATAGGCATTGTACTTGTTGTAGGAAGACTCGTCATAGACGCAGGACATCAGCATCGCTTCCAGATAGTCGAGGTTGTCGTTGAGCTCCTGGAAAACGGTATCGATATCCTTATTGTTGGAACCCTGCAAGATATACAGAAGCTTTGCGTAATCCTTATCGAGATTGCAAAGCGCGTAGTCATCGATCTTCGCCTTGCCGAAGTACTGTTTCATCTCATCATAGACTTTCTGATAAGCCGGTAAAACTTCGTTGAGGACGATGTTTTTGTTTTCCTCGATATATGCTTTCTTTTCCTCGTCACTCAGGAAATCAAGTTCACTGATGCGGTCATTGAAAGAGACGATGTATTCGTTGTCTTCCGTCTTGTTGAGCGTGCTCATGCAGGCATCCTGGGTATGGGTCACCCAGGCATCGATCGGCGGCAGGCCGTCCTTTGCCTGATCTTTCACATAGACAAGCAGATCATCGAAATAACGGTCGATATCCTTCAGACAGGTCATATAATCATCGACTGATTCCCTGTCATAGAACGTGAAATCGCTGAAATTGGATACCAGGTTTTCCGGTGCGTTGGAACCGGAAGAGATCGGAAAGGAATAGTAGTAATAGCACATGTCGGCAAGCGTCTCATACAGCGAGTACTCCAAAGCCTCATAGTCATACTGCTGGCGATAGGAAAGCTTGTCGAAGTCAAAGCTCTGAAGTTCCGCGAGCTGGTCTTTCATATACTGGAAGTTTTCTTCGTCAAATCCGTATTTCACCTCTCCCAGATCCACAGGCGGCTTTTCGATGCCGTATTTTTTATAATCGATGACATTGAAATGCATCGTCATATAGTCCGATTCCATCGATTCGACGAAGACCTTATCCAGGAACGTTTCGAACTTCGCATCATTGACCGTGTTGGAAACATTCTTCTTCCTCGGCTGATAGCTTTCGATCAAAGCGATATAGGTCTTTCCGTCATGTTCTTCGTCAACTGTACGTGATTTTCTTTTTCTGCCTGCGCATGATGTCAGCATCAGCAGCACGAACATCAGCGTCAATGCTTTTCTCATAACTTTTTTCATACAAATATTGTACAATAAGAAACATGTTAACAGATAATATGTCCTTAAGAGATATGCTGGACTTTTCACCCAGCGAACTGGATATGGCGATGCTGCCGCTTGACATCGTGGTCTATGTGAAAGTCACAGTCGTTTCTGAAAACCAGAGCGACAACTACGGTTTCATCCGTTACCTTTTCTCATCTGAAGAATTAGGCGATTATTTCAAAGACCTCAGCGATACCCTCTTCTATGACTTTGACGGACATCGAAGGGATCAGGATCGTTTCATCACGATCTTTGAGCTGCATTCCCTGTATAACTATTCCAACACATCGGAATATCTCAAAGAGCTCTTGCAGTTCTACAGCCATGAGGCGGATGTTCTGATCGACTTATATACCCACGATGACCATTCCTATCGCTTATCCAATCTGGACGGCATCGTAAAACTCGAAGAAATGAAAAAAGAAAGTACAGTTTCCTGATGAAACTGTACTTTTTCGTTTAGGAATAGTCGTCCTTTCCTTTTTTGCGGATGGACGGATGGGAAGCCAGGATCTTCTTGACCCCATGCGGATGAGCGAATGCGATCTGCAATACGCCGCCGGAGTTGCCGATGACTACGCCCTCTCCATAGATCTTATGGATGACGGCATCACCGTTGCGGTAGACCTGATCTTTCGGTTTTTCCTTCTTCTGATCGTGGATGACGATATCCTCATCAAAGATCTTCGAGGTGAAAGCCTCTTTTTTCTGATCGACGTTATCGATATAGGCAGGATCGATCTCCTTGATGAAACGGGAAGGAAGCTTGGCTGCCTGAATGACATAGGAGAAGGAATTGGATTCCGTAAGATAGAGAAGCTTCTTGGCCCTGGTGTAGGCGACATAGGCAAGTCTTCTTTCTTCTTCGAGCCCCTTCTGCCCTTCCGACATCGTCCTTTCCGACGGGAAGATGCCTTCCGATAAGCCGATGACAAAGACGGCATCAAATTCCAGGCCTTTTGCCGAGTGGATCGTACAAAGATTCACCGCATCGCCCGTCTCTTCGGAAGCTCTGTCAGTATATAAGGCGATCATCTGCAGGTATTCATCCAATGTGGAATCTGGGTAATCCTGAGAGTATTGTTTGATATCATCGAGCAGTGACTTGATGTTTTCAAGACGCTCGGTCTCCCCGTCTTTTTCCAACATCGTGCGGTAGCCCGAATCATCGAGCACTTCCTGCAAGAGGACCTCGAGGTCGCCGTTCTTCATGTCTTCTTTCCACTTTTCGACCATCCTGACGAAACGATCGAAGGTGTCGCGGTTTTTCGGATAAAGTCCCTGTTTGATGACTTCATACATCGAGATGCCCTTCTCATTGGCCATCTGCTGTATCGCATCGATGGTCTTAGGTCCGATGGCCCTTCTTGGCGTATTGATGATGCGCACGAAAGCGAGGTCATCGCCTCTTGTGATCATGCGCAGATACGACAGTATGTCTTTGACTTCCATGCGCTCATAGAATCTGAGACCGCCATAGATGACATAATTGACCCGGTTTTCGATCAATACCTTTTCCACTTCTCTTGAAAGATAGTTGGCACGGTATAAGACCGCCATATCTCTGTAGTTGTATCCGTCGCCATGCAGCTTGATGATCTGTGAGACGACATAGTTGGCCTCACCGGTCTCCGACATGCAGGTCTTGTGGATGATCTTGCTTCCATCGCCGTTCTTGGAGAAGAGTTCCTTGTCCACCCTGGCCTTGTTGTTGCGGATCAGAGAGTTGGCACCGGAAAGGATATTGTTGGTCGAACGGTAATTCTGGTTGAGGACGATCGTCTTCGTATTCGGAAAATCGCGGTCAAAATTGACGATGATGTTGACATCGGCACCGCGCCAGGTGAAGATCGTCTGATCGGGATCGCCGACCACATAGACGTTGTCGTGAACGGTTGATAAAAGCTTTATCAGCTTGTACTGTTCCTTATCGACATCCTGGAACTCATCGACATGGATGTAATGGTATTTGGAAGACCATTTTTCAAGGATGACGGGATAGAGTTCAAACAGCTTCGTCGTGAATAAGATCAGATCATCGAAATCCAGGGCATAGAGCTGTTTGAGACGCCTGTCGTAATAGTCATAGACCTTGGCCTTGTTGACGATGCGGGGCTCCCCATAGGAATACTCCATCGCCTTGGCAGGATCGACGTTCATGTACTTGTTGTTGGCGATATAGTCTAAGCTTGCCCCATAAGGGTATTCCTTCTTGTCGATGCCGATCTCCTTGTAGGCCTCTTTCAGGATCTGCCTCTGGTCGTCAGCGTCGATGACCGTGAAATTCTTGGGGTAATTCAAAGCCGAGATGTCTTCCGAAAGGATGCGCATGCACAACGAGTGGATGGTCGAGATATGGCATCCCGTCCCCGCATCTCCCAGCATATCGTTGATCCTGGTCTTCATCTCCCTGGCTGCCTTGTTGGTAAAGGTGATCGCCAGGATATGATACGGTCTTACGCCCAGCTGTTCGATCAGATAGGCGATACGCATCGTTAAAACGCGGGTCTTACCGGAACCGGCACCCGCGATGATACGTATATGGCTGGCATCGGATGTGACCGCTGCCCTTTGGTTTTCATTCAATTGCGAATAAGTGATCATACATTAAAGCTTCTGTGATTTTGCCAGATAATAATTCTTATAATTGAGGTCTCCCGTGACATCCTTGATGACGTTGATGTATTCCGGGATCTCCACCTGTCTGCCATCCGCCGGTTCATCGACCGTCAGGATGCCCTTGCTGGTATCGAAATCGAAGACTTCCAGTTTGAAGAACAGACCTTTGTCGATGAAGGAATAACGCTTCTTGTCAAGAACATTGAGGTCGGTATCGATCTGGTGGCTGAAGTCATTGTACTGACGCTCCGTCAAAACTCTGTCGACTTTGACACGCTCGTGTGTGGAAAGATAATTGGCTTCCGAATAGGAATACATGACATCGCCTGCGCATTCTCTCATGCGGATACGTCTTTCGTAGCCGTCATCGGAACGTAAATAGTGCTGGATGATGTGGGAAGTCGAATAATTGGCTTCCTTCTTGAAACGCTCGAGAACTTCGTCGTTGACTTCGACCAGGTAGCGGTTGAACTTCTGGACAGGCGTTCCCTCGCCCAGATATTCAAAGACCGACTGGATGGCCTTGATCATCTTGACTTCGAATTCGTTCTCATTGCCGATGATCGCGCGGTTCGGATGATCCTTCCAGGATTCCAGCGCCATATCATCCATGTATCTTGCCTCATCGATCGTCTCGTATCTTGCCACGTTGTTGGAAAGCGTATAGGCTTCCTCCTTGCCTTTGGCTGCCGTGACCAGGTGAACGACCATGTCGTAACGGTCGTTGATCTCTTCCGGGACCATGTCAAAATCCCTGAGGATCTTTCTGAAATCCGTCGCACCGACATAAGCCATATCGTCATTGATGCCCCGGTCGATGAAAATGAGGACTTTCTCCCCTTCGATCTCCTGGGCTGCCTTATAGCAGATCTCTTCCTTTTTCAGCTGCAAGGCGATGCAGTACTTCTGGAATTCATACATGCCCATCGTAGCCGGAGAGATGCCTCCCGAGATCAGATCGGTCGCCGACTCGTGGTCGATGATGACACGGTATCCTCTTTCGCCGAATACCTGCTGGGCACGGGATGTAAAAGTCGTCTTGCCGGAACACGGACCGCCGGTAAATACAATGCGTTTAATCGTTTTCATAGATCTCCCTCAGCTTTTCATTCAATTTCTTATAGATGTTCTGCTTGAACCATTCTTCATTGGAACGCTCGATCGCCTCATCGAGCCCAAACCAGGAAACATTGGAATTTTCATCTTCCTTGATATGCAGGTCTTCCTTTTCATCTGCCTGCAAGAGGTAAGTCACATTCAGATGCAGGTGGGTCGGCACATATTCCCCTCTTTTATAGTGGGAATCGACGCTCAGGACTTCCAAGGAAAAGATATCTTCGCTTAACGGCACGACGTTTTCTACGCCGGCTTCTTCCCTGACTTCCCTGATGGCTACTGCCAGACAGTCTTTGTTTCCGTCGCAATGTCCGCCCAGCCAAGCCCAGGAATCATAGATCCTGTGATAGGCCATCAAAACCTTGGTCTTATCCGGATTGACCACCCAGGCGGAAGCCGTCATATGGGCAAGCTCATTGCTTCTTTCATAGGCATCATCGTATCTTTCAAGAAAAGAAAGGATCGTTTCCTTATCCTTTTCTTCCTGTATATTGTAAGGCCGATATGCCCGCAAAGCCGCTTCCATATTCACATCCCTATTTTACTACAGCCATGATAGAATTTAGGTATGATTACGTCTGAAAATTTCAAAGAATACAAGCTCTTAGACGCCGGTGACAAAGAGAAGCTGGAAAGCTGGAACGGCATCATTTTAAGAAGACCTGACCCGATGGCGATCTGGCCCAAGACCAGGGAAGAACTCTGGGAAAAAGCCGATGCTTTCTACCATCGTTCCAACAAAGGCGGCGGCTATTGGGAATATAAAAAGAAACTTCCGGAGTCCTGGAACGTCCGTTATAAAGACCTGACGTTCAAGGTCTCTCCGACCAATTTCAAACATACCGGACTGTTCCCCGAACAGGCGGCAAACTGGGATCTGATCATGAAGAAAGTAGCGGAAAGAAAAGACGCTTCGATACTCAATCTGTTCGCCTATACCGGCGCAGCTTCGATGGCCGCCTCTAAGGCCGGTGCCAAAGAAGTCGTCCATCTGGATGCTTCCAAAGGCATCAACGAATGGGCAAAAGAAAACATGAAGCTCTCCGGCTTACAGGACCGCACGATCCGTTTCATGGTCGACGATGCCTTGAAATTCACCGCCAGAGAGATACGAAGAGGCCGGAAGTACGACGGCATCATCATGGACCCGCCTTCCTACGGCAGAGGTCCGGACAATGAGCTTTTCCGCTTCGAAGACAAGATCAACCCGCTGATCGAAAACTGTCTGCAGCTTCTGAGCGATGATCCTTCGTTTTTCATCATCAATACCTATACGACCGGCTATTCTTCCACCGTCATGTACAATACGCTCGATGTCTGGTGTAAGAAGAAAGGCCTTACCGGCACGATCGAAGCTGACGAGATCGGCATCGCGATCGACGAGAGTCCATATGTGCTTCCTTGCGGACAGACGACCAGGTGGTATAAGTGAAAGTCATCTTTGAAGACAATCATCTGCTGGTCGTAGAAAAACCGGCAAACGTGCCGATGCAGGAAGATTCTTCCAAAGACGAAGATCTTCTTTCCATCGCCAAAGCATACATCAAAGAAAAATACAACAAGCCCGGGGAAGTCTACCTCGGTCTTTTGCATCGCCTCGACCGTCCCGTAGGCGGCGTCTGTGTCTTCGCCAGAACATCCAAAGCGGCAGCCCGGATGTCCAAACAGATCGGCGAACACAGTTTCAAAAAAGAATATCTCGCGGTCGTCTGCGACAACGGCTTGAAAGATAGCGGCCATTTTGAAGACAAGCTGCTCAAAGATCATCGCACCAATACCGTAAAAGTCGATCCGAAAGGAAAACAGGCGTCTTTGGATTATGAGGTGCTGAAACGGAAAGATAACCTGGCTCTGGTCAGAGTCTATCTTCATACCGGCCGTTCCCATCAGATCCGCGTCCAGTTTTCTTCCAGGAACCATCCTTTATGGGGCGATCAGCGCTACAACAAAAAAGCGATCGCCGGTCAGCAGATCGCTTTATGGTCAAATCGCATCACATTCACTCATCCGATCAGCGGCGAAACACTTTCCTTTGTCAGCGAACCGCACGGCTATCCGTTTGATATCTAGTTGTTTTTCTTGTAGGCGACGCACTCATCGCCCAGGAACAGAAGTTTGCTCAAGGCAAACTTTTCTTTATCCTCGATGTTGGAATAGCCGCCGGTGAAGGTCCCCTTATCGATAAAGACAGCTGTCGGATATGAGACCAGACCGAAGTTGAAGAAATCCAAAGGCATCCTTCCCAAGACCGAAACGACCGGACAATGGAAAGAAACATCCATATTGTTCAAAGCGAAAGAGGAAGATTCCAAGCCCTCCACCAGAACGACGATGTATCTGTTGCCGTCATCCTGATCGATGAGTTCATTGATGAACTTCACCTTTTCCGTTTCCGAATTGTCCCGCAGATAGGTATAAAGAAGGATCAGTTTTTCATTTTCATATTTTTCAAAATCATCGACCTGCGAGATATACCTGTCGCCCTGTGACTTCTGTATATCGGAGAAGTCGACGGTATTGCCCATCAGTTTCAGAGTCAGCTCTTTGGTATAATCATCGTTATCAAGTTCCAGGATCTTTTCCTGATTTTCCGTGCTCAGATCGTTCCAGAGATCATCCGTGCTTCTTGATGCTTCAAGAAGCGGCTCCCCGTTACCGTCCAAGAGTGACGATGCATCGATGACTTCATCAAAACCAAGAGCTGTGAGTTCTCCAAAAGAGTCTTCATTCGCTTCCCCGACGCAGGAAAAACTCACTTTGCCGTCTTTGAAACAGATGATCGTCGGATACATCTTCAAACCCAGATCATAGCGAAGATACTCTTCAAATCCATCGTCATGGCAGATCACCGTCAGCTGATCGGAAACAGTGACGCCCTGTTCCTCATACATCGCAAGGATGTCTTCCCTTTCCCCGACATTGAAATACTGGATGAAAGGCCTCTGTATGTTTTCGACAAGGCCGTTGATGACGCTTAACTGCTTCTTGCAATGGGAACAGTCCACGGAAACGACTTCCAGATAGAATTCCTCCATCTGATCCAGCTTGATCTCGTTGCCGTCGATATCGTTCAAAACGCCTTCATAGACTTCCTTTGACAGCATCTTGAACTGGTAGTTCTCATAATCCGAATTGCAGTTGGCTTTTTTGATCCTGTCCTTCAGTTCCTCCTGCAGTTCGCCGAAAATAAAAACATCCTTCACAGGAGCGATGTATTCCTCCCTTTCGATGACGGCCTCTTTGGGCTGTTTTTCTTCTTCAGGGATCTTCGCATCGCTGCATCCTGCAAGGATCAGAAAAATCAGGCAGATGGAAAAGATCTTTTTATTCATCCTTCTTGAAAAGCGAAAGGATCTCTTCTTTTCTGTTCTCCATATCGCTGTAACCTAATTTATACAAGGCATCGAGCTCTTCAAAAGAACCGCCGAGCCTGGTGACGTTGGAATGTCTGGACGGGTAGATGTAGACCGCTTCTTTCTTTTCTTCAAGCTCCTTGATCATATTGATCTGCTTCTTATAGTTGATGTGACGGATCTTGTAATCCTCAGAAATATTTTCACATTGCGGATAGGATTTCTTCATCAGCCATACAACGAAAGGCTTTGCCGGTTTTCTTTCGTAATCGCCCGGTTTGGTCGTGATGATCAGGTGGCGCTTGCATCCGTCATCCACCGCTTTCTGTATCGGGATCATATCGGTGATGCCGCCGTCAAGATACTCTTCGCCGTCTTCTTTTACGATCGTGCCCAGGATCGGCAAAGAGGTCGAAGCCTCCAGAAGCTTCATCGAGATGTCTTTTGTCGAATGATAGAAGGTCTTGCCCTTGGAAAGAGAATACAAGCCGATCTGTCCGTCTTTGCAATCCTTCAAAGGCGAGATGTCATAATTCTCTTCTTTGGCCAGGATCACATCGAAAAGATAGTCATAGTCTACGATCCTGCCGCATCTTAAAAACGGGCGGATGCCCACGATCCGTGGATCGGTGATCTTATTGACCGGAAGTTCATAGAGGAATTCTTTCGACTTCATCAGGAAAGAAACCATATGAACAGCACCTGTCGAAATGCCATAGCAGCAGTCGAATTCGATACCCTGGTCGATCAGCCAGGCCAAAGCACCGGCGGAATAAGCACCGCGCATGCCGCCGCCTTCTAAAACAAGTGATGTTTTGATCTTACTCATGACTCCATTTTATTCTTTTGCCAGGCATTCTTCAATCCAAAAAGAAAGGCTGCCTAAGTGAACTAGTCAACAAAAAGTAGACAATTCATAAAAAGGCCTAGAACCCCATTTCGGTTTTGAACTGAAGTGGGGTTTTATAATTGAGTGAATATGACGGTCGTTCGTTGTTGAAGTAGTAAATATATTTTTCAATATCCC